>JAZRKU010000023.1:0-15620 GCA_045646485.1 Acutalibacteraceae bacterium | reverse complement strand
GTTGCATTGTTAATTTCAAGTCCGAAAACAGTGGCAGGAATAAGCACGGCCTTGCAAATGCGGCCGTGCGGGTCACATCGGACGGCGGTGCCGACCGAGAATGGCTATTCTACGAGGGTTTGGGCGGTTGTGTGTCACTTTTATTTGTGGGAGCCAAAATAAATAATTTGTGTCACCTTAACTGTCTGCAAATTTGAAAATACTGCCTGAAATGGCGATGTTACAAGGAATTTAGCATCACTGTTAAGGAACCTTGTAGTGTGTAATACGAAAAATGAAAGGAGGTGCGAGTATGATTAGCGAAGATAAAACAAGAATCAGTTTGTATTTCGATAAAGATTTTGTGAAGATGATTGATGCAAATATCAAGAAGTATGGATTTTCTTCAAGAAGTGATTTCTTCAAAATTGCTGGCGAAAATCTTGTTGCAGACAGAAATCTTCAGGAAAATGCAACCGCAATTTCAAGAAGATTATCTTATGAAATCAGCAAGAATGGTAAAGAAAATTCAAAAAGAATCTCACAAGGTTTCTTCAGATATGCCGTTCAAATGGAGATGATTATGCGAGTGATTGCAAAATCTCTTGGCAATTCTGATTTCGATATTGACAAAATCCGTAAGGACTCTATAAGAAATGTTTACCTTACAAAAGGCAGAGTCAATATGGAAGAAATACTTAAAGATTACGAAAACCAAAAACAATCTAAAGATGAATTCGATGATGAAGATTTCATTTTTGATGACGAAGATTTCATCTTTGACGATGAATATGATTATTAAATTAAGAAAGGAACGTGATACGGTTGTGGTTATATGCCACGCCAAATTATAAAAAAGAATACCTTACCTTGTCCTTTAAATATAAATGAAAGGGCAGGTGAGAGAGATTGAGTAAACGAAAAATTGTTGCTTTGGAAGAGCCGGTTATTAAATTAACCAAAGAAGAAAAAGCTGAACTTGAAAAAGAAATGTTGCTTTCAATTTACCAATCTCTCTACAAAGCAGAAAAAATTTCATTCGAACAGTTAAAATATTTAGAGATTCTCAACCGCAAATATTGGTAGTTGTGGTGAATGGATTACTCTGAAATTATGTGATATGTTTGGGTTGGCGATGGTGTAAACTGTCGCCAACTATATAAAGGAGGTGCATTAAAATATGATGATGCCAAATAAAATTTTGAGAGTTGCGGTCTATTGTCGTGTCTCAACTGACAAAGATGACCAGGCGAACTCACTCGAAAGTCAGCAAAAATATTTCAAAGAATACATTGAAAGAAATCCTATGTGGGAACTTTATAACATCTATGTTGATGAAGGAATCACAGGTACGAGTACGAAAAAAAGAAAAGCATTCAATAGAATGATGATTGATGCAGAACTGAAAAAGTTTGATATGATTATCACAAAAGAGATAAGTCGTTTCGCAAGAAATACTTTGGATAGTATTTATTACACACGACAACTTAAAGAATTAGGTGTAGGTGTTATGTTTGCAAATGACAATCTCTACACACTCGACCCAGATGCAGAATTACGACTTACAATTATGTCTTCAATAGCACAAGAAGAAAGCAGAAAAACTTCTGAAAGAGTTAAGTGGGGTCAAAAACGAAGAATGGAACAAGGCGTTGTGTTCGGTCGTGATATGGTTGGTTATGATGTAAAAGAAGGTAAACTCATTGTGAATCCCGAAGGTGCAAAGATAGTGCAGAAAATCTTTCATAAATATGTAGTTGAGCAGAAAGGTACAAATACAATTGCAAGAGAGTTACGAGAAGAAGGTATAAGCACATTCAGAAATACTAATTGGACTAACACAGTAATTCTTCGTATGCTTCGTAACGAAAAATATTGTGGTGACTTAATACAAAAGAAAACTATTACACCTAATTATTTGACACACGAAAAGGTTGCGAATAAAGGACAAGAAGAATTCGTTGTAATACGAGATCACCACGAACCGATTATAAGTCGTGAAATGTTCGAAAAAGCTCAACGAGAGTTAGAAAGGCGTACACCAAGCGATGAACATAAAGCGAAACTCGGCAGAAGATATTGCTTCTCGGGTAAAATCAGATGTGGAGAATGTGGTAGCAGTTATGTGTTCGTTAACAAAAATCTTTATAATGGAAAATACCATAAGTTCTGGGAATGTCATTACAAGAAAAAGTATGGTAAAACAAAACGAATTGACCCCATAACTAAAAAAGAAGTTGGTTGCGATTGCCCACGAATTTCAGATGCAGACTTGAAAACTATAATGTATAAAATCATAGAGACACTTATGATAGATAAAGAAAGTGTCATAAGAAAAATGAAACTTCAACTTGCGGAGGTTCTGAACGATGCTGAATTTGAAAATTACGATTCAAGTAAAAAGGAACTTGATAAAGTAAAAGAAAAACGAGCAGCACTTGTGGATTTATATCTCGATAAGATTATAACCAAAGAAGAGTTCAAGCAAAAAGCAGAAGAGTTAGATGCAGAGATAGTCAAAAGAGAAATTGAAGTAAACAAAAGCAGTAAGTTTGTGCTTGATACCGATGGGGTAGATATAGTCAAAGTCTGCACAGATTATGCAAAAGAAATGATAGAAAACGGTGAGCTTGATGATGACTTTATAAAAGCGATTTTAGATGAAATGGTTATACATAAAGATAAAACTATCGATGTAAAACTCAATTTATTGCCAGATAAATGGAAATATGCCATAGAATCGATGAAAACAAGCGAAAAAACGGCTGAAAACAGCAAAATGGAACATTCCAAGAATGACGTACCGATGTCCGTTAATAACCCCTTGAGCTCGGGATAAGGCATCGAAAAACGTTGTGAAAGATATCTGAGTGAGGCGCCTAATTCACCATCAGGGCCGCCGTATTGACTGATTATAACCTTTGCTAACGCAGGGTTTGGATTTTTAATGTTTATTGGATATTGAAGTTTTTTCTCGTAGCTGAACATAAATTAACACTCACTCCCTGTAATATCCCATGGCCAAGGGTCGCTAAGCCATTCTGCAGTGTTGCAGCATTCAATTTTAAGTGCGCCGTACTTTTCTGTATATTCGTGTTGCAACATTTCCATTTCTTCTGTATGCTTTTTGCAAAGTAAAATTGCGTTCTGGTCGCAAGGGTGTGTGTCAAGATATAAGTGAAGCTCCCACACCGCGAACTGTGCGGCTGAAAGCTTTGCCAATAATTTGTTTCGCTCATTCATCTGCACTTACCTCCAAAAAACGGTTTGTTTAAAGACGGAAAAAGTGTACCGTTTTGTAAGGCGGTTTCAGGGCAGTAGACACTAGCATCTAACTGATAAGGAATATAAGCCATTGTAACAACTGTGTCAGCAGGTAACATTGTCTGCGGACAAGATGGTTTCCAAAACATATTTACGTTGTTTTGTAATCTGAGGTTACTGTTCATCAAAAATCTCCTTTTTTATTTAATTACCGTCTTATACATCATATGTCGATAAATAAAAAAGGTGATGTGTAGTTGTAAAACAAAAGTTACTTACTCTTTATAATATCAAGTGCATTTTTTTCAAGTCTTGAAACCTGTGCCTGAGAAATACCTATTTCGTTTGCTACCTCCATCTGAGTCATTCCTCTCATAAAGCGCATTGAAAGAATGTTTTTTTCTCTGTCAGGCAGATTTTTGATTGCTTCCTTTAATAAGATTTCATCAATCCAGTCACCATCATTTTCGTTTGAGCCTAATTGGTCCATTAAAAAAATCGTGTCGCCACCATTTGAATATACAGGTTCATAAAATGAAACGGGTTCAACAACAGCTTCAAGGGCTATTACAACCTCTTCCTTTTTCAAATCCATTTCTTTTGCGATTTCTTCAATTGTTGCTTCTCTACCTTGTTCGTTTGAAACCCGTTCTTTGATTTGCATTGCGTGGTACGCAGTGTCTCTTAAAGAGCGTGAAACTCTTATCGGATTGTTGTCTCTCAGGTATCTTCGGACTTCACCTATAATCATCGGCACGGCATAGGTTGAAAAACGAACGTCGTGACTTGTGTCAAAATTGTCTATAGCCTTTATAAGCCCTATGCAACCAACCTGAAAAAGGTCGTCGGGGTTTTCGCCTCGATTTGTGAAACGTTGAATTACGCTTAAAACAAGTCGCAGGTTTCCGTTTATTAATTCTTCTCTTGCCTTTTGGTTTCCGTTTTTTATTTCTTTGAGAAGGGCTGTTTTTTCCTTCTCGGGTAATATTTTTAAGGAAGAGGTGTTTATTCCGCATATTTCAACTTTGTTATATATCATAAAAAACTCCTTTGTGTTTGATATGTAAAAGAGCTTTTTTGGTTGAAACAAACTCTGAAAACTATTATTTGCTTTTTGTAAAAAATTAATCAAAAATATACTGAAAAAGTTAAGAAATTTTATGTTATTCTTGTGCTAAAAAATATTGACTTTTTTATAGTGTGTGTTATAATGATTGTAAGTTGTAGAAACGCAGTTGCGTTTCGCAAAAGCCGATTTTGTCGGCTTTTAGCAAAATTGGTTTTCATAAATACAATTTTGCATTACAACCATTGAAAGGATTATGTTCGAATTTTCAAAGAAAATTCGATACCAAATCATACATTTGGTATTGAAACAGTGTATTTTACACTGTTTCGACTAACTATAATCGTTATAATAATAAAAAGAAAAACCAAGGAGGATTTATATATGAAAAAGTTTTTGAAAGTTCTCGGAGTTTTAGCGGCTATCGCAGCAGCTGCAGCAGCAGTTTACGTAGTAATCCAGAAGATTAAAGCACAAAATGCTCCTGAAAGCTATGATGAAGATAATTACGTTTCTTGCTCATGCCTTGAGGATGATTTCATCTCTGAAACAGTTGCTGAATAATTATTTGAAAACGACAAACATTTAAGTCTTTAATTCGATACGAGATATCGGCAAGATTTGAGTTTTAAAACGGGCGACGTGTGCCCTTATATAAATTACTCAAGCCTTTGCCGTTTTGGCGAAGGCTTCTTTATAACTATATTTTAATTTTCAGAAGGATTGATTTTAAATGGATTTTGCATTAAAAAATGCATATGTTTATAAAAATCAAAAAGTTGCATTAATTCCTGAATATACCTGCTGTGCAGAAATTCAGGGTGATGTGTCTATTTCTTCTTTTTTAAAGGATTCATTATCTTCAAGTGTTTCTGAATATGGTATTTTTCCCGGTTTCTGTGATGTTCACGTTCATCTCAGAGAACCGGGTTTTTCTTATAAAGAAACCATTAAAACAGGCACTATGGCTTGCGCAAGAGGCGGGTACACAGATGTCTTGTCAATGCCTAACTTAAAGCCTGTTCCACACAACGAAGAAAATATGAAACTTCAGAGAAGCATAATAGAAAAAGATGCTGTTATTGGTGTTCATCCTTTTGCATCGCTCACAATAGATGAAAAAGGTGAAGCACTTTCTGATATGGAAGCTCTCGCACCAATATCAATCGGCTATTCTGATGACGGCAGAGGAGTGCAGAGTGAGTCGCTTATGCGCTCGGCAATGGAAAAGGCAAAAGCATTAAACAAAATAGTTTCGGCACACTGTGAGGATAATTCACTTCTTGAGGGTGGTTATATTCATAAGGGTGAATATGCTTTGAAAAATAACCATCGCGGAATTTGCAGTGAAAGTGAATGGGGTCCGATTAAACGCGATTTGCAATTGGCAAAAGAAACAGGTTGTAAATATCATGTTTGCCATATTTCAACAAAAGAGAGCGTTGAGTTGATAAGGCAAGCAAAAAAAGAGGGTGTGGATGTAACATGCGAAACGGCACCACATTATCTGGTTCTTAATGATATGATGCTCGAAGAAGACGGTAGATTCAAAATGAATCCTCCGATTCGTTCAGAAGAGGATAGACTCGCTTTAATAGAGGGCGTTCTTGATGGCACAATAGATATGCTGGCAACTGACCACGCACCACACTCAGCTGAAGAAAAATCAAAGGGACTTAAAGACAGTTTGATGGGAATAACAGGAATTGAGACTGCATTCCCCATAGTTTACACAAAACTTGTAAAAACCGGAGTTCTTCCGCTTGAATTAGTTATTAAAATGCTTACCGATAATCCGAGAAACCGTTTTGGAATTAAAGATGACGGTTCTTTGACTATATGGGATTTAAGTAATAAATATATTATTGACAGTAACGAGTTTCTTTCTATGGGAAAGGCGACGCCATTCCAGAATGAAAGTGTTTTCGGAAAATGTCTTATGACTGTATATGGAGGTAAAATTGTATGGCAAACGAAATAAGAAAAAAGATTGTTTTCCAGGATGGTAGCGAATATATCGGCTACGGATTTGGTGACGATTGCGAAAGAGTATGTGAAATAGTGTTCAATACGGCTATGGCAGGTTATCAGGAAATGATTTCTGACCCGGCATTCACAAACAAAATAGTTGTTATGACTTATCCGCTTATAGGTAACTATGGTGTGGCAGATGAAGACTTTGAAGCAAAGGCATCATCACTCGGTGGTCTTGTTGTAAGAGAATATAATGATATACCATCAAACTTCCGTTACACAAAAACACTTTCAGAAGAAATGGAAGAAAACCACATTCCGGGCTTATGGGGTGTAGACACAAGAGAAATTACAAGAAAAATCCGCGATAACGGAAGTCAACGTGTGATTTTTACCGATGCTGACGTTCCTACAGAAAAGGCTCTTGAAATATTAAAAAACACACCTGTTGAAACTGATAACGTTGCAAAGGTTAGCTGTAAAAAACGCTGGTATTCAAGAACAACCAATGCAAAGTATAACGTTGTTGCAATTGATTGCGGTATTAAATTAAATATCATCCGCCTTTTAAATGCACGTGGTTGTAACGTAACGGTTGTTCCTTATAACACGTCAGCAAAAGAAATTATTAAAATGAATCCTGATGGTGTTGTTGTTTCAAACGGTCCGGGTAGCCCTGATGATGTTTCTTCAATTGTAGACGTTATTAAAGAGCTCAAAGGCAAATTCCCGATTTTCGGTATCGGTCTCGGAACTCTTCTGATTGGTGCTGCATACGGTGCAAAGAGTGACAAATTAAAATTCGGTCATTTCGGCGGTAATCATCCTGTAATTGATACGGAAACAAAAAAAGTAATTACAGTTTCACAAAGTCACGGTTACACAATTAACGAAAATTCATTGAAAGAAACATCATTAAGAATCACACATCGCAATATTCTTGACGAATCAGTTGAAGGTGTAAGCAATGATGCTGATAAGGTTTTTGCTGTTCAGTTCAATCCTGAGGGTGCTCCAGGTGCGGTTAATGAGTGCTTGTTTGATAAGTTTATTGCTATTATGAAGGAGGGCAAGTAAGATGCCAAAAAGAACAGATATAAAGAAGATACTTGTTATAGGCTCAGGCCCTATTGTTATCGGACAGGCTGCAGAATTTGACTATGCAGGTACACAAGCTTGTCTTGCACTTAAAGAAGAAGGTTATGAGGTTATCCTTTGTAACTCAAACCCTGCTACAATTATGACAGATACTTCAATGGCAGATAAGGTTTATATGGAGCCCCTTACACTTGAGTATATTGCAAAGGTTATACGTTATGAAAGACCGGATGCTATCGTTCCGGGAATCGGCGGTCAGACAGGACTCAACCTTGCAATGCAGCTTGAGAAAAAAGGTGTTTTAGAAGAATGTGAAGTTGAACTTCTTGGCACAAAGAGTGAAAGTATTGAAAGAGCAGAAGATAGAGAACTCTTTAAACAACTTTGTCTTGATTTAGGCGAGCCTGTGCTTCCGTCAGAAATAGCAAATACCGTTGAAGAGGGACTTGCTGCTTGTGAAAGAATCGGTTACCCGGTTGTTCTTCGTCCTGCTTTCACATTAGGTGGTACAGGCGGTGGCTTTGCTGATAATGAAGCAGAGTGCCGTGAGCTCCTTAAAAACGGACTCAAGCTTTCACCTGTTCACCAGGTTCTTGTTGAGAAGAGCATTAAAGGTTACAAAGAAATTGAGTTCGAGGTAATGCGTGACTCTAATGATACAGCTATTGCAATTTGTAATATGGAAAATGTTGACCCTGTTGGTATTCATACAGGTGACTCAATTGTTGTCTGCCCATGTCAGACACTTACAAATAAAGAAGCGGGTATGCTTCGCGACAGTGCTTTAAGAATTATTAAGGCATTAGAAATTGAAGGCGGTTGTAACGTGCAGTTTGCTCTTGACCCACTTTCATTTGATTATTATGTTATTGAGGTTAACCCACGCGTTTCACGTTCATCAGCGTTAGCATCAAAGGCAAGTGGTTATCCTATAGCAAGAGTAACTGCAAAAATTGCTGTTGGTATGCATCTTGAGGAAATTCAACTTGCTAATATTCCAGCTGCTTGTGAACCTGCTCTTGACTACGTTGTTGCAAAAATGCCACGTTTCCCATTTGATAAATTTGCGACTGCTAATAATAAGCTTTCAACACAGATGAAAGCAACAGGTGAGGTTATGAGCCTTGGCAGAACTATAGAAGAATGTCTTTTAAAGGCTGCACGTTCACTTGAAATTGGTGTTTGTCACCTTTATATGAAAAAGTTCGACACTTACACCGAAGAAGAACTTCTCGAATATATAAAAGACGGTACAGATGACAGAATCTTTGCTATAGCAGAGCTTATCAGCCACGGTACTGATATAGGTATGATTTATGATGCTACAAAGATAGATATTCTCTTCCTTGAGAAAATCAGAAACATCATTCGTATGGAAGAAAAGCTCAAAGCAAATAAAAATGATTTGACTGTTCTCTATGAAGCTAAGAGAATGGGCTTCTGTGACCAATATATTGCACGTCTCTGGGAATGTGCAGAAGAAGATGTTTATAACGTTCGTGTTGAAAATAAAATGTTCCCTGTTTATAAGATGATTGATACCTGTGCAGCAGAGTTTGAGGGTAACGTTCCGTACTTCTACTCAACCTACGAAGCAGAAAATGAATCAATCGTTTCAGATAAAGAAAAAATCATAGTTCTCGGTTCGGGTCCTATCAGAATCGGTCAGGGTGTTGAGTTTGACTATTCAACAGTTCACGCAGTTCAGACTATTAAAGCTGCGGGCTATGAAGCAATTATTATAAATAATAACCCTGAAACAGTTTCAACAGACTACACCTGTTCAGACAAGCTTTATTTTGAACCTCTTACTGTTGAAGATGTTATGAATATCATTCACCTCGAAAAGCCGATGGGTGTAATAGCATCATTGGGTGGTCAGACTGCAATCAACTTAGCAGAGCCACTTAAAAACCGCGGTGTTAAAATTATCGGTACAGACTGCGACGCTATTGAAAAAGCAGAAAACAGAGATTCTTTTGAAAAGCTTCTTAAGGAACTCGATATTCCGCAACCTGAGGGCAAAGCGGTTACAAAAATTGAAGATGGTATTGAAGCTGCAAAGAAAATCGGTTATCCGGTTCTTGTTCGCCCTTCATTCGTTTTAGGCGGACGTGCTATGCAGATTGTTGCAGATGAAGAACAGTTGAAGCACTATCTTAAAACTGCAGTTGAAATTGATGAAGATAAGCCTGTTCTTGTTGATAAATATATTTCAGGTAAAGAAGTAGAGGTTGACGCTATCTGCGACGGTAAAGATGTTTTTGTACCGGGTATTATGGAACTTGTTGAAAGAACAGGTATTCACAGTGGTGACTCTACAAGTGTTTACCCGACATTCAGCATTTCGCAAAAGGTAAGAGAAACAATTCTTGAATACACCAAGAAATTAGGCTTAGGCATAGGTATTGTAGGACTTTATAACATTCAGTTCATTGTTGATAAGGATGATAACGTATTTATTATTGAAGTTAACCCACGTTCTTCAAGAACAGTTCCGTTCCTTTCAAAAGCAACGTCATACAGTCTTGCAGATATTGCAACTCTTACAATTTTAGGCAAGAGCCTTAAAGAACAGGGTATAGATTATCTCTATCCTGAAGATAAAAAACGTTGGTATGTAAAAGCACCTGCTTTCTCATTCTCAAAGCTTCGTGGTCTCGATGCTTATCTTTCACCTGAAATGAAATCAACAGGTGAAGCAATCGGTTATGACAATAAGCTTACACGTGCGCTTTACAAAGCATTACAGGCATCAGGTATGAACGTAATGAACTATGGTACAGTTCTTGCGACTATTGCCGATGAAGATAAGAATGAAGCGTTGCCGATTATCCGTCGTTTCTACAATATGGGCTTTAATATTCAGGCAACAGAGGGTACAGCAAACTTCCTTAAAGAAAACGGAATAAGAACTCACGCTGTTAAGAAAATCAGTGAAGGCAGTGAAGAAATTCTTAACAATATGCGTCAGGGTTATATCAACTATGTAATAAACACGCGTGATATGAATCAGGCAGGCTATTTGTCAGACGGTCACGAAATTCGTCAGTGTGCAGTTGAAAACAACGTAACACTCTTTACGTCGCTTGATACTGTTGCAGTATTACTCGACGTTCTTGAAGAAACAACTCTTTGTATTTCAACAATAGATGAATAATAGGGTGAATTTTTAAAATGTATCAAGGAATTTATACAATTACAGAAAACCAAAAAATTGCCAAAGATGTTTATAAAATGGTTGTTTCGGGTGATACGTCTTCACTTACCGCAACAGGGCAATTTGTAAACATCAAGGTTGACGGCTTGTACCTCAGAAGACCTATCTCCGTCTGCGATTATGACGAGAGCACAATCACACTTATTTATAAAGTGGTAGGTGCAGGTACTGAAATAATGTCGACAAAAGCTGTCGGCGAAAAATTTGATATTTTAGTTGGACTCGGCAACGGCTACAATACCGATAAAAGCGGTGAGAACCCGCTTTTAATCGGTGGTGGTGTCGGTGTTCCCCCTATTTATGGTCTTTGCAAAAAGCTTATAAATGAGGGTAAAAAGCCAACAGTAATTTTAGGATTTAATACTCAGGATGAAATTTTTTATAAAGATGAATTTGAAGCACTCGGTGCAGAGGTTCATATTACTACTGTTGATGGTAGTGTCGGCACAAAGGGCTTTGTAACAGATGTTATGAAAGAACTTACTTATTCTTACTTCTTTACTTGTGGACCTATGCCGATGTTTAAAGCAATTGAAAATACTGCAACTACAAGTGGTCAATACAGCTTTGAAGAAAGAATGGGTTGCGGTTTTGGTGCTTGCATGGGTTGTTCCTGTAAAACCAAATACGGCAACAAGCGTATATGTAAGGACGGCCCCGTTTTAGAGAGGGAGGAGATTATATGGTAAATCTTGAAACATCACTTTGTGGTTTAACACTTTCAAATCCCTTAATTCCTGCAAGTGGTACTTTCGGTTATGGTTATGAATTTGCAGAGCTTTATGATATTAATATTTTAGGCTCTTTTTCGTTCAAGGGGACAACGAAGGATGCACGTTTTGGTAATCCTACACCAAGAATTGCAGAATGTGAAGCCGGTATGATTAATGCCGTAGGTCTTCAGAACCCTGGAGTTGAAAAGGTAATCGCTGAAGAATTGCCAAAGCTCAGAGAGGTTTTCAATAAAAAGGTTATGGCAAACGTGAGCGGATTTTCTGTTGAAGACTACGTTTATACCTGTGAAAAGTTAGATAAAGAAGAGCAGGTAGGTTGGCTCGAAGTAAATGTAAGTTGCCCTAATGTTCACGGTGGCGGTATGAGTTTCGGTACATCACCTGAAGCGGCGGGAGAAGTTACAAGAGAAGTTAAGAAAGCAACAACTAAACCTGTAATTATAAAACTTTCACCAAATGTAACTGATCTTGTTTCTATAGCAAAAGCGTGTGAAGAAGCAGGTGCAGATGGTATAAGTCTTATAAATACACTTTTAGGTATGCGTATTGACTTAAAAACAAAGAAACCTGTTATTGCAAATAAAATGGGCGGTTTCTCTGGTAACGCAATTAAGCCTGTTGCAGTAAGAATGGTGTATCAGGTTTATGATGCAGTAAATATTCCGATTGTCGGAATGGGCGGTGTTTCTACTGCAGAAGATGTTATTGAATTTATGTTAGCAGGTGCTTCAGCGGTTGAAGTTGGTGCTGCAAACTTAATAAATCCGTATGTGTGTAAAGATATTATTGAAGATTTACCACGCGTTATGGAAAAATATGGTATTAATAACTTAAAAGATATTATAGGAGGCGCACACTAATGGGTAAGGACGTAATTATTGCTTGCGATTTCAGTAGCAAGAAAGCTTGTATGGACTTTTTAGATAAGTTCACAGGTAAAAAACCATTTGTAAAAATCGGTATGGAACTTTTCTATGCAGAAGGTCCACAAATTGTTCGTGAAATCAAAGAGAGAGGTCACAAAATTTTCCTTGACTTAAAACTTCACGATATTCCTAACACAGTGAAAAAATCAATGTCTGTTTTAAGAAACTTGGATGTTGATATGACTAACCTTCACGCAGCAGGTACAGGTGCTATGATGGAAGGTGCTTTAGAAGGTTTAACACGCGAAGATGGCACAAGACCAATTCTTATCGCAGTTACACAACTTACTTCAACAAGTGAAGAAAGAATGAAGACTGATCTTCTTATAGACAAGCCTATAGACGAAGTTGTAATGCATTATGCTGCAAACGCAAAAAAAGCAGGTCTTGACGGAGTAGTCTGTTCACCTCTTGAAGCTTCAAAGGTTCACGATGTATGTGGTGCAGAATTCTATACAATTACTCCCGGCATCAGATTTGCTGATGGTGATGTAGGCGACCAGGTACGTGTTACAACACCCGAAAAGGCAAAGGAAATCGGCTCAGATTACATCGTTGTAGGTCGTCCTATTACAGCTGCAGAAGATCCTGTAGCAGCTTACAGAAGATGTGTAAATGAATTTGTAGGATAAAAAAAGGAGATATATAAAATGCAGAAAAAAGTAGCAAAAGCTTTATTATCAATCGGCGCAGTATTCTTCCGTCCCGAAGAACCCTTCACATGGGCAAGCGGTATCAAGAGTCCCGTTTACTGCGATAACAGACTTATTCTCACAGCTCCCGAACACAGAGTTGTTGTAGAAAGTGCAATTGCTGAAACAATCAAGAAAGAATATCCCGAATGTGAAGTTCTTATGGGTACAAGCACAGCAGGTATCGCACATGCAGCTATTGCAGCTCATCTTCTTGATATGCCTATGGGTTATGTTCGTTCAGGTAACAAAGACCATGGCAGACAGAACAGAATCGAAGGCAAGCTTGAAGCAGGTCAGAAGGTTGTTGTTGTAGAAGACCTTATTTCAACAGGCGGCAGCGTTATTGATGTTGTTGAAGCTCTCCGTGAAGTCGGGGCAGAAGTTCTCGGTATCGTAAGTATCTTCACATACGGTATGCAGAAGGGTATTGACAGACTTTCTGCAGCAAACGTAAAGAATGTCAGCCTTACAAACTTCGATGTTATTGCAGAAGTTGCTGCTGATGAAGGCTACATCAAGCCTGAAGACATCGCAAGACTTATCAAATTCAGAAATAATCCTTCCGATGAAAGCTGGATAGGTGCATAATATGAGAAGCCTTATTGATATCAAAGAGCTTACAACACAGGAAATTGATGAACTGATTGATGTTGCAAAAGATATTATTGCAAACCCTGAAAAGTATTCCGAAAAATGTAAAGGTAAGAAGCTTGCAACACTTTTCTATGAAGCATCAACAAGAACAAGGCTCAGTTTTGAAGCTGCGATGTATGAACTCGGCGGTAATGTTCTCGGCTTCTCATCTGCAGATAATTCTTCTGCATCAAAAGGAGAAAGCGTTGCTGATACGGTAAGAGTATGCAGTGGATATGCTGATATTATTGCAATGCGTCATCCCAAAGAAGGTGCACCTCTCGTTGCATCAATGCATTCACTTGTTCCTATTATCAATGCAGGTGACGGTGGTCATAATCATCCCACACAGACTCTCACAGACCTTCTTACAATCAACAGAGAGAAGGGAAGATTCAATAATCTTGTCGTGGGGCTTTGCGGTGACCTCAAATTCGGAAGAACAGTTCATTCACTTATCGGTGCTATGGCAAGATATGAGAATGTTAAATTTGTTCTCATTTCACCTGATGAACTTAAAGTTCCTTCATATATTAAGCAGGAACTTGACAAGAGCAATATTGAATATATTGAAACAAGAAGCCTTGAAGAAGCTATTCCCGAGCTTGATATTCTTTATATGACACGAGTTCAGAGAGAAAGATTTTTCAATGAAGAAGATTACCTCAGACTCAAGGATACTTATATTCTCAATATGTCAAAACTTGAAAAAGCAAAAGAAGACCTTTCTATTCTTCATCCGTTGCCCAGAGTTAATGAGATTTCAGTTGAAATTGATAATGACTCCAGAGCTTGTTATTTTGAACAGGCACTCAACGGTAAATTTATCAGAATGGCTCTTATAATGAAGTTATTGGGGGTAAACTAATATGATTCTCAATACAATTACAAACGGTGTTGTTCTTGACCATATTCAGGCAGGCGGTGCTATGGAAATTTACAAAGCACTCAATCTTGACAAACTTGAATGTCAGGTAGCAATCATCAAAAATGCTTCAAGCGTTAAAATGGGCAGAAAAGATATCCTTAAAATCTGCGAACCTATTGATGTCAACCTTGATGTTCTCGGTTATCTTGCACCTGGTGTTACTGTAAGTATTATTGAAGACAGTAAAGTGGTAAAAAGACGTCATATTGAGCCTCCTGAAAGAATTGAAGGTGTTATTAAATGCACAAATCCCAGATGTATAACTTCAATCGAACAGGAACTTCCCAATATATTTAAACTTACAGATCGTGATAACCTTGTTTACAGATGTATTTACTGTGAATCACAGTGCAAGAAAAAACTCGGTGATATCAAATAATTAAATATTATAAAAGGAGCAGTCAATCGACTGCTCCTTAATTATTTTATTCAATTGCTTTGAGTGATGTAACCATATCAATCTTCTTCATTTTCTTATGCATTATTGTATTTACAATCAATGCAAAAACTGCAGTAAGTAATATTGCAATAAGATAGCTGTACCATGTAAGAGTCTGAACAAACATAACTGCATCAACTGAACAGAATATGATAAGCAATTTATGTATCAGAACACCGAGTCCGATACCGAGAGCTATACCAATTAATGTCAGAACTACATTTTCACGATAAATGTATTGCGATACTTCTTTATCGTGGAAGCCAAGAACCTTGATTGTGGCAAGTTCACGATGTCGTTCAGAAATATTGATATTACTGAGATTATAAAGAACAATGTAAGCAAGAATTCCTGCAGATATTATAAAAATCAGAATAACAAAACTGAGAACGTTGATTACTTCATTAAGTGAATCAATTGTATCCGTTACAAATGCAACTGCATTGATATCAGCATAGTTCATAAGATCAGTTGTTAACTGAGAAACATTTGAACCATTATTGTTTGTTTTTCCGAAAACCATATCATCAACAGTGCAAATCGCATAAGAATAATCAACAGATTCCTGGAAGAGATACTGATAGAGGTTTTCAGAAAGATAAACATAACTGAATGTATAGTTTTCAGTAATATTAGCAACAGGAATTGAAATCTTATCACCATC
>JAZRKU010000022.1:0-15415 GCA_045646485.1 Acutalibacteraceae bacterium | reverse complement strand
AGTGAATACATCGGTGACGTTCTTGGTGACCTTACATCTCGTCGTGGCCTTCCACAAGGTCAGGAAGACAGAAACGGTGCAGCAGAACTTATTGCTCACGTTCCGCTTTCAGAAATGTTCGGTTACGCTACAGACCTTCGTTCAAAAACACAAGGTCGTGGTCAATATGTAATGGAACCAAGCCATTATGCTGCTGTTCCAAGAAATATTGCTGAAAAGATTATGGACGAACGTTCAAAATAATCTTTTAAAAAACTATTGAATTATTTATAATTTTTTGTTATTATAGTAACGTGCAAAATATTGCGTTACACAAAGGAGGAAAATACAATGGCTAAACAGAAATTCGAAAGAACAAAGCCACATATTAACATTGGTACAATCGGTCACGTTGACCACGGTAAGACAACTCTTACAGCTGCTATCACAAAGACTCTTTCACTTAAAGGTTATGCACAATTCGAAGATTATGCAAACATCGATAAGGCTCCAGAAGAAAGAGAACGTGGTATCACAATCAACACAGCTCACGTTGAATATGAAACAGATGCTCGTCACTATGCTCACGTTGACTGCCCTGGCCATGCTGACTATATTAAAAACATGATCACAGGTGCTGCTCAGATGGACGGTGCTATTCTTGTTATCGCTGCAACAGATGGTCCTATGGCTCAGACAAAAGAACACCTTCTCCTTGCTCGTCAGGTTGGCGTTCCTTACATTGTTGTATTCCTTAACAAATGTGACCTCGTTGACGACCCAGAACTTCTTGAACTCGTTGAAATGGAAGTTCGTGAAACTCTTTCAGAGTATGAATTCCCAGGCGATGATACTCCAATCATCAAAGGTTCAGCTCACCAAGCTCTTATCGCTGCTGACGACCTTTCACTTGATGTTTATGCTCCAATCCTTGAACTCATGGATGCTGTAGATAGCTATATCCCAACTCCTGATCGTAAGGCTGACCTCGACTTCCTTATGCCTGTTGAAGACGTATTCACAATCACAGGTCGTGGTACAGTTGCTACTGGTAGAGTTGAAAGAGGTCAACTCAAAGTTGGTGACGAACTCGAAATCGTTGGTCTTAAAGAAGAAAGCTCAAAAACTGTTTGTACAGGTGTTGAAATGTTCCACAAACTTCTCGACTATGCAGAAGCAGGTGACAACATAGGTGCTCTTCTTCGTGGTGTTGATAGAAAAGGTATTGAACGTGGTCAAGTTCTTTGTAAACCAGGCTCAATTAAGCCTCACACAAAGTTCAAAGGTCAAGTTTATGTTCTTTCTAAAGATGAAGGTGGCCGTCATACTCCATTCTTCAACAACTATCGTCCACAGTTCTTCTTCAGAACAACTGACGTAACAGGTGTTATTTCTCTTCCAGAAGGCACAGAAATGTGTATGCCTGGCGATAACGTTGAAATGAGCGTTGAACTCATCACTCCAATCGCTATCGAAAAAGGTCTTCGTTTCGCTATCCGTGAAGGTGGCCGTACAGTTGGTTCAGGTGCTGTTACAGAAATCATTGAATAATTAGCACTTTAAAAGAACTAATTAACTTATAAAAATTCGGTGTAGCAGGTAACTGCTACACCGTTTTTGTTTTTACAATAAAAATCGGTACAATTCAATTTCGAATTGTACCGATAACTTATTTATTGAAATATTCAGGGCTGATTTTTCTGTCTTTATAATAAAACTCTTTATCGTGTTCACTTATTTCTCGCAACACTTTGCAGGGATTACCAACTGCAACAACATTTGCGGGGATGTCCTTGGTAACAACGCTTCCGGCACCGATTACTGTATTGTCGCCGATTGTAACACCCGGCAGAACTATAACACCTGCACCGAGCCAACAGTTTTTGCCTATATGAACAGGTAAATTAAATTGTAACGCTTTTTCTCTTAATTCAGGTAAAATAGGGTGGCCAGCAGTTGCAATAACCACATTAGGTCCTAACATAGTGCAGTCACCAATGTAGATGTGCGTATCATCAACCATTGTAACGTTAAAATTAAAATAAACATTTTTGCCTAAGTGTACATTTTTACCACCCCAATTTGAATGGAATGGAGGTTCTATGTAACAATTTTCGCCGACTTCGGCAAGCATCTCTTTTAACATTTTTTCACGCTTTTGCATTTCTGTCGGGCGAGTAGCATTAAAATAGTAAAGCCTGTCAAGACATTTAATTTGCTCTTCAAATATTGTATCGTCACTCGGGTTATAAATATCTCCTGAGTGCAATTTTTCATAATCAGTCATATTAAAACCTACTTAATTTTGTTTTCAATTTTTGTGGCGGCATCAAAAGCCATTTTGAAAAATTTATCAGGCATAATACCAATTAAATCATCGTGCGTGTGTTTGTCGGGTTTGTTTTTCATACAAAGCTCAAGGCTTATCCATTTATCCCAATTAAGTCTTTTTAAATTCTCACAAAATCTGCTCCAATCAACCTTGCCTTTATATGGCAATAAATGAGAATCATCCGTCCAGAAAATTCTGTCACCTGTAACACCAAGGTTGTCGTTTATGTGAAGAAAAAACAACTTATCACCGAAATCTTTCAGCAAATCGTAACCTGCATTGTAGCAAAGCTCGTGACCTGTATCAATACAGAAACCGCAGTTTTTTCTGTGTGATAAGTGTTTCTTTATACCATAAAGGCATTCAACGCCTTCGGTGTTTTCAAATGCTAAATTTAGGTTGTATTTTTCTGCTTCGTCAATTAAAAGTGAAAAGTTTTTAATGCCGACATCAGTAACCCTTGCAACTGTATCAAAGCCTATATAAACGTGACAAACGAGTGTTTTTACTTTTAGCTCACCACAAGAATTAATACATTTGATAAGCTTGTGTAAAATAGGCGGGTTTTCTTCAGTCCACATATCACACACGTTGTCAAAGGGAGCGTGAATTGAAGCGATTTCTAAACCGATTTCTCTTGCAAAATTTACATTTTGAGAAAATTCTTCTGTATCCTCCCAATCGAAAAATACCCCGTCAAAACCAACCTTTTTTACGGCTGATATCTGCTCTTTCAATGGAATATCAAAAAAATTTTTTTCTACGTTTACTGCTTTTTTCATAGTCTCACCAATTATTTAAGGTTTATTGTGTATTCGGCAAATTCGCTGTCGATGTTTTTGCCTTCAACGAAGTTTCGTGCTTTAAAGATGATTTTATCCTCGTAGACCTCAGCGATATAACCAACACCAAGGTCGGTAACACCAAAGTTATTTGGTTTTCTGTAGCCTGGTACACTCAAAGAGTAAACACCGTTTTCTTCATTGAGAACTTCAAAGGTTTTCTCGAAAACACCACCGTGAAGATGTCCGTTTATAAAGAAAACATTTCTGAATTGCTCCATAACGGCTCTAACTTCGTCTGATTGCTCACCCATATCACCGGTTTTCCATACTTCAGGAAGTCCGTGTGTGAAGGCGAAAGCCTGGTGACACATAACAAAAGCAGGTTTATTGTTTTTTGTTGCACGTTCCAGCTCTTTTCTTAAGAATTCAATTTGCTCCTTGCTTATGTAGGCTTTTTCAAGGACTCTTTTTTCGGTGCCGATAACAATAAAGGTGTAGCCGTTCAAATCATAAGAATAATAGCTTTTTTTGTTGGTATTTATCCCGAGATATTCGTCGACCTTGTTCATAATAATCTTCTGATTGCGACCATATTGTAAGCGAACGTCGTGGTTGCCCATTGTAATAAAAAGCTTTAATTTATCCTTATAAGAATCAAACACCTGGAAAAATCTCTTGTACTCACCCTTTTTGCCGAGTTCGGCAATATCACCCGCCATAAGCAATGCGTCGAATTTTTCACTGCTGTTAAAGATATCTTTAAAACAGTTTTCTACGTTGTGAGCAAGATATTCCTTCTTAGAGAAATGTGTGTCTGCAATACAGGCAAAAGCCAATTTAACATTGTTGCTTTCAGTGAATTTTATAGGCGAATCTGTTTGTAATTCATATTCAACCTCACTGCTTGGTAAAAGAGCCTGTAGCTGTGCTTTATATTTGGTTATAGCAATTTCTAAAGACATTATTTTTAACCCTTTCAAAACGTTATATGTAATACAAATATTATATATTGTTTGCATTTTGTTGTCAATTTAAAAATATATTGCTTATTTGTACAAGATGTGTTATATTTAAAATAGTTATGAACTTTTTTTAGGAGGTTTTAACAATGGCAGTAGATAAGAGAACATATCCTACATGGTTAAACGGCGAAGTTAAAAGTGTCCAGAAGGAGTACACAGAGCCTACAAAATTGCTTGATGAAAAAGGTAATCTGATAGCACCGGGTTGGGCAAGACATATGGTTTTCGATTACGACAGAAGTCAGGTCGTTCCTAAAATGCGTAGTAAGGAATGGGATTTTTATCAGATTTCTAACGGTAAGTATGCAGTTCAGTTGAATTTTGCAAATATTTCATTTGGTGGATTTATAAGTGCTAAGCTTATTGATTTACACAATAAGCAACATGACAGAAAGCTTGACTCCAACACAGTTTGTGATGCAACAGTTCTTTATTTAGGTGGCAGAGAAAAATATAAAATGCCGCCTAAGGGAGATGTTCCTAATAACCTTAAATATACAGTTGAAAGCTTTTTAGGTAAAGCAGAGTTTGAGTTTGACACAAAGGAAACAAGCAGAACGCTTTACTTCAAAGGCAAGGTAAAGGACCAAGACGTTATTTGTGATTTTCATATGGATATTCCTGAGGGTCTTGAAAATATAACAACAGTTCTTCCTTTTAAAGATATGAAGTCAGGCTTCTTTATGACAACAAAACAGAATTGTATGCCTTGCTCAGGCACGTTCAAATTCGGCGACAAGGTTGTTGAATTTTCAAAAGAAGATACTTTCTGTGCGCTTGACTGGGGAAGAGTAAACACACCTTACCAATTAGTTTGGTATTGGGGTAACGGCGCACAAAAAATTAAAGATGAAAATGGTGCAGATCACACAGTCGGATTTGAAATCACCTGGGGTATCGGTGACGAAAGCTACGCTACAGAAACTGCGATTTTCTATGATGGCAAACTACATAAATTCGGAGCAGTCGACGTAGAAAAATTCCCGAAAACAAACGGCTTTATGAAAGAGTGGAAATTCGTTTCTGAAGACGGCAGATTTGATATGACAATGACACCGTTCTTTGACAATCACAATGACACAAACGTGCTTAATCTTTTAAGAATGCACACTCATCAGTTGCACGGTATATGGAATGGTACTGTTACTCTTGATGACGGCAAAAAAATAGAAATAAAAGATATGTACGCATTTTGTGAGTATTGCGAAAATAAATGGTAATCATATGGAAAATTTAAAATTCTATCTGCTTACAGACACACATTATTTTGAAGAGTCTTTAGGTGCTGAGGGTAAAGCTTACGAAGAATATATGAAAACAGAAGCGTTTTACCTTAAAGAGAGCAGTGCAATAAATAAAGCTGTGTTTAAAAAGCTTAAAGAGGATAAAGAAATAGATTTGATTATTATACCCGGAGACCTTTCTAAAGATGGCGAATACGAAAGTCACAAGAGCCTTATAAAGGAATTAAATGATTTAAAAGATGCGGGTAAAAAGATTTTTGTAATCACAGCAGGTCACGATTATAATGAATTCGGCAGAAGCTATAAAAACGACGAATTTGTAAAAGCAAAAGGCACTGAGTTCAAAGAGCTTTATGATTTGTATTACGAATTCGGCTATAAAGATGCACTTTCTGTTGATGAAGAAACACTTTCTTACGTTGCAGAAATCGCGGAAAACACACGTATTTTAGCCCTTAACTGTGACAGTAAAAAAGAAACAAAGGGCACAATAGATGAGCGTCTTTTAAATTGGGCTAAGGCACAGCTCGACAAAGCCAAGGAAGATGGTGCTTTTACAATTGCAATGTGCCATTACCCGATTATTCCGTCGGTGCCTGTATTTGATTTGGTAGGGGATGCCCATGTTAAAAATTGGCGTGAAATCGCAGCCTTTTTAGCAGATAACGGCGTAAAACTTGTTTTGACAGGTCATATGCACATTCAGAGCATAAATGAATTTGTCAGCGAAAAAGGTAATAAGCTTTATGATATCTGCACTGCCACAACAGTCGGCACACCAGGTAAATATAGGAAAATTGAAATTTTTGAAGACGGAAAAGCAGATATAAAATCTATACCTGTCTGCGGTTTTCCGTTGCCGTCAGAATTTTCTTCGGCGGAAGAATTTTTTGATTGGCGATTTGATTACTCTGTGAAGAATAAAATCAATAAAATTCTTGATGGTGGCAGTGGTGCTGTTAAGCTTTTAAAGAAAAAAGGAAAAAAAGTGCTTAATTCAATAAAACTCGGCACACTTGCAAAGCTACTGTTTGTAAGAATTGATAAATCCTTAAAAAAGAGAAAATTAATTGATTTTGCAGGGGAGCTGGGTACAGCTATTTTTAAAGGTGACCAGCCTTACACAGAAGGCACACCGGAATATAATGCAGTTTCAAAGGCTTTAAAAAGATTTAATTTTATATTAAAAAAGGTTGAGCCTAAGCTTTCGAAAAATGGTGTTAAGATTGATTTAACAGCTATGATTTTAAATACAATCGGAAATAACAGAGGGATTTCTGATAACGATGCGGTAATAAATCTGAAAGGGTAAAATTTTATGAGTCAGTTAACGACACAAGCAGCAGACCAGAAACACGTGAAAAAGAGTGAATTTATACTTTACCTTATGGGTGTGTTTTTCTACACAACTATGACGGGTATGGTTGCAGGTAACAGAAATGCATATTTAGTCAACGTGCTTCGTCTTCCTGAAGACCAGACTTCACTTTTTAATTTACTTACTTCAATTATTCCGTTTGTGCTTAACTTTTTTATTGTTATGTACATAGACGGCAGAAAAATGGGCAAGGGCGGTAAATTCAAGCCGATTACGATGCTTGTTATTATTCCTATGTCAATAATTATGATGCTTTCTTTCTGGGCACCTCCGGGGGTTTCAGGAACAATGCTTTTCGTTTACGTTGTTACTATTGCAGTTCTTTGGGCTGTTTTATCTACGTTCGGTAACTCAATTAATATGGTTGCCAACGTTATGACACCAAACCTTAAAGAGCGTGACCAGGTACTTTCATTCAGAAGCATTTCTTCAGCAGTTGGTAATTCTGCTCCCGTTGTTATTCTTCTTGTTATAGGGCTCATTTGGAGTAAAGATAATCAATCACTCATTGATTCTGTTACGGGCACAACAATAAGAAGCGTTGAAGGACTTCAATATATTATTTCAGCGGCACTTTGTTCAGTAGTAGGTATTATTACTGTGCTCACAGGAATGAAACTTGTACGCGAAAGAACTGTTTATACCGACAAAAAGCAAAATCCACTTTTAGGCTTTAAGGATATTGTAAAAAACAAATATGCATGGAATATTATTATTTCTGAATTCCTTAAAAGCTTCAGAGGTATTTCAACTTATATGGAAACGTTTATAGCAGCCGCTGTTTTGGGCGACGTTTCAAAGAAAATTCTCTTTGTTCTGCCTGTTGGTGTAGGTACTGCTGTAGGTATGCTTGTAATCAACTTCCTGCTTAAAAAGTTTGATGCAAAACAGCTTTACATAGCAAGTGGTATTTATTCGCTTTGTGCAAACTGCGCAGCCTTCGGTGTTGGTTATGCATATTTCCAATCAGGTAATTCAGTTTTGCAGATAGTATTTATAATTTTCCTTTTCCTTATAGGTCTTCAGTTTGGTGCATCAAATCTTCTGCCTTCAATGTTCCAGGCAGATGTTCTTGAAACAATTGAACTAAAAACAGGTAAGCGTTATGATGCTTCATTCCCGTTTGTTATAGGTGTCGGCACACTTATAAGCGGTACTATTGCAAGCACGGTTGCACCGCTTATCCTTTATGGCGAAGGCTCTATAATAGGATATTTACAGCCAACGGATGCGAACCCGTACCCTGAACAGGAATTGCAGACAAAGCTTCTCTTACTCTTCTTCTACACAATTGTTCACGGTATTATGATGTTCTTGGCAGGTGTTCCGTTCTTCTTCTATAAATTAACAGGTGAAACTAAAGAAAATATTCACAATGAAGTTCTTAAAATGAGAGAGCAGATTGAGAAATAAATAAGTTTAAAAATCGGCTGATTTGTGTTGTTGATGCAAATCAGCCGATGAATTAAGGTGTTAAAATGCTAAAGATTAATTTTGTCTGTCACGGAAATATTTGCAGAAGTCCTATGGCAGAGTTCATATTTAATGATATGCTGAAAAAGCAGGGTAGGGAAGACGATTTTTCTGTTTGCTCAATGGCAACGAGCAGTGAAGAGATTTTTATGGGTGTAGGCAATCCTGTTTATCCGCCCGCAAAGAAAATTTTAGCTGAACATGGCATTTCGTGCGAGGGTAAAAGAGCAGTTCAGGTAAAAAAGACTGATTATGAAAAATATGATTTGTTTATTTGTATGGATAGCAACAATATAAGAAATATTATGAGAATTTTCGGTTCTGACCCTGAGAATAAAGTAAAAAAGCTTATGGATTACACCGACAGAAAAACAGATGTGGCAGACCCGTGGTACACGGGTAATTTTCAGGTAACCTATGATGATATTTACGAGGGTCTTGAAGGGTTAATAAAAACGGTTTGATGAAATTCATCAAACCGTTTTTTTAAAAGTAAAAGTTTTTTGTAAGCCATATTTTAAAGTGTTTGTTTTTGTCAGCAATACACAAAAGAATAAATAAAATTAAAGATATAGCAGAAATGCT
This sequence comes from Acutalibacteraceae bacterium, assembly GCA_045646485.1. Taxonomy (GTDB): domain Bacteria; phylum Bacillota; class Clostridia; order Oscillospirales; family Acutalibacteraceae; genus DTU089. Next base: position 6,617 of record JAZRKU010000022.1, on the reverse strand, counting down.
TATTGCAATACAGTCGAAAATTATGCTGTGAGGAAAAAATTGCATTATTACTTCTGCTAAAAGCATAAAGAGGGTTATGCTACCAAACGTAGTCATAACGCTGTGGAATTTTGTTAAATACATTCTCAAAATGAATGGTTGTATTGAGAAAAGCCACAAAACACCAAAGGTAGTAACAACATAACTCGACCACGGTGTTTCTGGATTGAGTAAAATATTAAGAATAACAGAAATAATACTTAAAATAGCAAGTATTGAAGAAAAGATTGTTTTTAAATGCTTCTTTTTCTGGTAAGCAACAATTTCTTTTTCAGGTAATGGTTCGAGTAAATGTTCACCGTTTTTTGTAGCGTAATTTGTTTCGATTTCTGCTTCAATTCCCATTTTTTGAAGTTTTGCAAAAAATGCTCTTTCAACATCCGTGTCTTCATAACAGTTCGCAACAGCAACCGTGAAAACATTTTTTACTGAAGAAAGACCAATTCTGCCACCGTTTAAAAGTCCTGGTGGTGGCATTAAAATTGTGCTTTCAACAAATGGTAACATATCTTGAGGTAAATCTACCTTACCGAGATTTGTAAGAAGTGCAGTTGTGGTGCATTCTGCTGTAAGAGCATAAGAAATACCGATTGCCAAATCCTTAATAACAAGAGGAATAATTCTCATTATAGGCGTTGACTCCAATTTAATATTAGAAGCAAACATTGCACCTAAAGTCTTTTGGTTGTTTATATATCTTAAATAAAGTGCAGTTTGCTTTAAAATTTCTTCGAAGCTGTAGTCACCTAAAGTAGGGTCAAATCTTACACTATAGCAGAGCGAAAAATTTCTGAGTGTCTCTGAATTAAATTGATTTCTTGCATTAACAGGCACCTGAATGCTGATTTGCTTTTGCTTCTTTTCTTCTCTTTTCTGGAAATCAATATAAATTTCTACAAGAATTGCTGTAAAAAATTCGGTAATAGTGACGCCGTGTTTTTTGCAGAGTTCTTTTATTTTATTTATAGGCATATAGCCAATAGTTACGTGAGAGCAGAAAGCAGGTAGTTTTTCGCCTTTTTTGTGATAAACGTCGGGCTTGCTTCTTGAAGCTTTTGCGCCTTTTGTTGCATTTTTTATAAATGAATCTTCAAACTCGCTTTCCTTGGGAACTTCGGTAATATCAAACACAGAGCCCCCAACAGAAATATTGTGCCCCAACAGTCTTAAATACTGTGCTGCAAGAGTGTTTAAGAAGATTTCACAACCATAGCCATCTGTAAGCGCATGAAAACTTTCTATAGTAAGACGATTTTTGGTGTAGAGAATTTTGAATAAAAAACCATTACTTTCTGAGTACCTGACAGGTACACATTGATGTCTTAAATCATCTTCAATAATAATGGGAGTTTTATCATTATGTTCAAAATAATACCAAAAAACACCACGCTTAATTTTAACACACATAGAAGGGAAGCGTGGCAAAATATCTTTTAATGCTTTTTCTAAAATCTGAGGATTAACTTCTTCTGTGAGATTTATAGAATAGCGAATAACGTTAGACCATTGTTTAGTGTTCTGCCCGGGAAAAACCTTTGCCGCATTATCGAGTTTGAGCCAGTCTTTGCCGAAAAATATGTTTCTGTTTGTTTCCAAAACCTCACCACCTTTATTTATTATGTGGTTATATTATACATATATTGAATGGGTGAGTCAATAAAAATAAAGTTATAAATGTAAAGATGCGAGATTAATAAAAAGAGTGATAAGAGGCGAATTAAGCTCTTATGAATACATAATAATTTGTATCATAACAACCGAAACGATACCTAAAATCTCCCACTTACTAACTACATTAGCGAAAAAACTATCTGTTTTCTTTTTGGTCGGAGTGAGGTGATTCGCAAGGTTCTGCCTTGCGTTTGCTTAGCGAAGAACTGATTATGTTCGGCTTCGCCGAGAGGGATTCGAACACCCGACCTCTTGGTCCCGAAATGCAAAGGGAAATTGCTAATAATTCCAACCACTGCATATAGTGGTATTTATTCTAATTGCATATACAAAAACATAAGAAAAATTCCTATAATTGCAAATATTCCAGTTCCAAATGTGGAGTGTATTGTGGTCAAAAATATCTTGGAATCTTGTATTAGTTGGGAGTACAATGTGATTATCTCAATTCAAATTTGCATCACTTTTATGTTTGATGTACATTACCATGAAAGGTAATTATGGTCAAGCTAAAATTCGGTTAATTGATATCCCCAAAGCAAATCAAATTAGGTTTGTTTTGGGTGTGAATTTTTTATATGCATAAAACAAAGAGAAGGAGCAGAGAAATCTGCTCCTTGCTTGCTCCCACAAACCGACTCGAAGTCTTACAAAAACTCTTTGAAAAACGTTATTAAAAATAGCAACATTGCTATTGACATTGTTGAATGAAAATCCTATAATAGCATTGTTACTAAAATAGAGGTGTTATAAAATGGCGAAAAGAAAAATTATTAACACAAAACTTGAAATACTACAATGCTCTATGGAGCTGTTTTTGGAGAAAGGCTACACAGCTTCGTATATTACGACCATAGCAAATAAGCTTGGTATAAGCACTGGTAATTTAACGTTTTATTTTCCTACTAAAGAGCATTTGTTGGCAGAACTTGTTAAAGAGCTTTGTGTGTTTCAATGGCAGACTATGGAGAAAGAAACAACTGGTGGAAAAAGTTCGTTACTCGCGTATCTTCTTGAGTTAGCTACTATGGCTTCTGTGTGTGATGAAAATTCTGTTGCAAAAGATTTTTATCTTTCAGCGTACACCCATGCGTTGCCTTTAAAAATCATTCGTGAAAATGACACACAAAAGACTAAAACTGTGTTTTCAGAATATTGCAAAAACTGGACAGAAACCGATTTTATAATTGCAGAAAATATTGTTTCTGGTATTGAGTATTCTATGCTCGTGACAGAAGATACCGAAGAAGTATCTTTAGAAAAGCGAATTGAAAGCAGTCTCAGTGCTATTATGAAAATATATGATGTTCCAGAGAATATAAGAAGCTCGTTACTACAAAGCGTACTCAGTATGGATTACAGAGAAATAGGACGAAATATATTAAAAGAGTTTTGCATATATGTTGATGAAAAGAACAAGGCTCAGTTAGAAAAAATAGCAAAATAAGATTTTTAATATAGATTAAACTACAAAGGAGTAAATTTTTATGAAAAGAACGTTATGTTTATTTTTAGCTTTAATTCTTGCAGTCGGCATTTGTTTTAGTGCCCCTGTAACAATTACTGCTTCGGCGGCTGAGGCTTTGAGTGTATTTGCGGCGGATACCACGTATCCTTATGCCGTGGTCGCAACCGTCACCGATGGCATCACTACGCTGTCCGCATCTGATGCAACAACGCTGAATCAGGCAGTAACCGCAATTTTGGAAACCGGCAGCAGAACCTTTACGGTGGAGCTCCCTGCCGATACAGAAGCCGGGATGATCACCGCCATCCGCCGTGCCATCTGCGACACCGAGGGCGTAGAGGACGGCAGTATCTACCTTACTCTTAAGGGCGTGACCACGATTCCAAATAACAATATCGACGGTGTTGCTTTTGGCCATCGTGATGCACGGTGGGATGAAAACGACGTAGAAATAGTATCGCATGAAGAAGTTACCCAACTGGCATCCGTCAATCTCCCTGACGTAACGTATATTGGCGCTAATGCGTTCGACTGTTGCCGGAATCTGGCTTCTGTCTCAGCTCCCAAGGCGCAGACAATTGGAGCGCATGCATTTGGCTTTACAGCACTTACATCAGTAGAATTCCCTGAATTGACGACGATCCCCTATGGGATGTTCAGCGGTACCCAGACCTTGTCCTCTGCCAAATTCCCGAAGGTGACGACCATTGAACAGGGCGGATTGCTGGTTGGAGGAATTTTTAGGCCCGAAAATAATCCTACGCCCTTCCCACTGGAGCTGACCGCTGAGGGCGACATCACCTTCAATGGCAGTTATCATTTCAACATAGAATCGCAGAATTATTCCGGTAAGGTCGATTTGGTGCTGTGCTGCGATAAGAGAGATACCGTGACCTTCCATGAAGACGGCACAGCAACCTGGCAGGTAAGCGAAGACCTGAGCTACACCTTCAAATCCATCACATTTAAGCACACCTATAAAAATGGTAAATGTACAGCTGCAAATTGCGACAACGCTTGTGCCCACGAAACTATAACTGACGGTGTTTGTGTGGATTGTGGTGGTAAGTATTGTGGTAAAACTGAAAACGATAAGGTGTGGTTTTATGATGAAGACACAACAACCTTAACAATTTCAGGTACAGGTGCTATGGCTGATTACACAGGTTCCGTTATGCCTTGGTATAACTACCAAAGCAATATAACAAAGGTTGTTATTGAAAATGGTGTGACAACAATTGGCGAAGATGCATTTTATAAGTGTAATAATTTGAAATCAATAACAATCCCAGACAGTGTGACAACAATTGGTAAATATGCTTTTGCTGGTTGCAGATCTCTTACATCAGTAACAATTCCTGATAATGTAACAAAAATTGGTGATTTTGCTTTTCAGAATTGCGAATCTCTTACAAAAATAGATTTAAATAATGTCAAGATAGGTAGAGAGGCTTTTGCGGCTTGTAAAAGTGTTACAGAGGTTAATCTTGACAATTGTACTATTGGTTTAAATGCATTTTGGGGCTTGAGTTCACTTGAAACATTAACCTGTAAAAATACTGATATAACGGATTGTACATTTCACACAAATAAATCACTTAAAACAGTAAACATTTCAGGTGGTGAAATAGGTGAATGTGCTTTTGGTGAATGTGATGCACTTTCAAGTCTTAATATTTCAGGAGTTGAAACTATTGGTAAACAGGCTTTCATCAAATGTATTGCTCTTGTAAAAATAGATTTAAGTGATGTCGAGATGGGCGATAATGCTTTTGAAGGTTGTAAAAATGTTACAGAGATTAATCTTGACAATTGTACTATTGGTACAAATACATTTTTTGGCTTGAGTTCACTTGAAACACTAACCTGTAAAGATACTGATATACCAGATTATGCATTTTACATGAACACCTCACTTAAAACAGTAACCATTTCGGGTGGTGAAATAGGTGAATTTGCTTTTGGTATCTGTGATACACTTAAAGAAATATCAATCGCTAATGATGTAATAGGAAAATTAGCTTTTTATAGTTGTAATCATCTTGAAGCTATTGATGTAGATACAGCAAAGATTTCTGAAAATGCATTTGCTTTGTGTGATTCACTTAAAAATATTAAATTAGGCGATGAATTAAAAATCATCGAAAATTCTGCATTCAATAAATGTATGGAACTTACAGAAATCGTCATTCCGGCGAATGTTACAAGCATTGATGAATATGCTTTTTTGGATTGCTCTGAGTTAAAATACATCTTCTTTGAAGGTACAGAAACTATTGGTGATGCATTAGTGACAAATGCCCAAATTCACTATGGTTCTTCTACTCATACATTTAATGAAAATTACACAGTAGATGTAGAACCTACTTGTACTGAAAAAGGTAGTAAATCTCAACATTGTAAATATTGTGATTTAACACAAAATTCAACAGATATTGATGAGTTAGGTCACACACCTGTAAAAGGTAGTGCAGAAGATGCTCATACAATCTGTGATGTTTGTAAAGAACCATTATCTACAACACATAATTTTACAAGTAAAATTACAACTGCACCTACTTGCACAGAAGAAGGCGTGGAAACCTTTACTTGTGAATGTGGTTATACTTACACAAAACCTGTTGCAAAATTAGGTCACGATATAGTAATTGACAAAGCTGTAGAAGCAACCTGTACCAAAACAGGTCTTACAGAAGGCTCGCATTGTACTCGTTGTGACGGTGCAACAGTAGCACAACAGACAATTGCGAAAAAAGGTCACACCGAAGTTACCATAACAGGTAAAGCGGCAACATGTACCGCTACAGGTCTTACAGATGGTAAGAAATGTTCAGTTTGTGGTACAGTAACAGTCTCACAACAGGTAATTGCTGAGCTCGGTCACGACTATGCAAAAGACTTTACAACAGATAAAGAACCAACATATACAGAAGCTGGTTCAAAGTCAAAGCATTGTAGCAGATGTGAGGCTAAAACAGAAGTAACTGTAATTGCAAAGAAAGTTTTAGCTACACCAGATGTAACATTCGAGGCAACTGCAAAGGGTATGCAGGTTAACTGGAACAAAGTTGATGGTGCAGAAAGCTATATTGTTTACAAAAGAACATATAATGAAAAAACTAAAAAATGGTCTTCATGGTCAAGACTTAAAACAGGAGTAACTGCAACAAGCTATACAGATACAACAGTAAAATTAGGTGAATATTATAAATATACAGTTCGTGCAGTGAACGGAGAAAATCTCAGTAAATATATAACGCTTAAAGGTTTAAGGTTTAACGTAACTCCAACAGTAAAGGTTGCAAATACTACAAATGGTATTAAAGTAACCTGGACTAAGGTAGCAAACGCGACGGGCTATGCAGTATACTCTTCAACATACAATGCAAATACAAAGAAGTGGAGTAGTTGGAAGTTAAGAGGAACAGCGAAAGCAACA
>JAZRKU010000021.1:0-1723 GCA_045646485.1 Acutalibacteraceae bacterium | reverse complement strand
GCCTCCGACTTTGTTTACAAAAGGAGTAATTCGTTTCATGTTTTCTGAATCTTCTCCATTTGTTTGTTTGGCCAACCCAACAACTATGCATTCAACATTTTCCTTATTGATATACTCTTTGATAAAATCATCAAGTTTGGAGGTTTGTACAGTCGCAAGTCCATTAGCAATAATTTGTAACGGGTCTGTAACAGCTATACCGGTGCGTTTGGCACCATAGTCTATGGACATTATTCTACTCATGATTCTGCAAATATACGTTTTTTTTAGAATATATCAGTTGAGAGTTTTAATGTTTTATGTTTTATTATTACTAAAGTTTATTTTATTTTCTAAATACATATCAATAGGTTCAGTATTGTATTGTTATTCTTAAAAATTACTACAGTGAAAAATATTTCCCACCACAGCGTTTTTTTAATTCCAGCACAGTGTTTTATAAATTCCAGCACAGTGTTTTGAAAATTTAAATGTGCGGATTTTGTAATGATTGAGATTTTCTACGTTTAATAACCGGAATGCCCAAATGAAAAAGGATGGAATTACAAGTTACTAAGTTTCCAATTGCAGCATAGTAACTAACGTGAGTTCGATATAATTTTTAGAACAAAGAAAGTTGCCCGTCATTGATAAATTTCAGGTCAATGGCGGGTTTCTTTTCAAAGAAACAATATGCAGCAATGGCACTCAACGCATTTGCGATAAAGTTGTTGAAGGATCGATGACGCGAATGTTCAATCTGTGCGATATTCTTGAGTTCATCATTTACAGTTTCTATAAGCGCTCTTTTCCTCAGGCAAATCTTGTCTGCAATGCTCATAAGCGAGTTTTTCATATTATTCTTGACTTTGGTAAACAACTGGATACCATCAACAAAAAGGCTCTCAAAAAGAGCTTTTCCAATATACCCCTTATCACCGAAAAGCTTTCCTTTTATGTTTTTCAAGAGAACTCCCTCTTTCAATGGCTCTCTGTCATCAACACCACCTGTTGTAAAAACAAAATTCAGGATTTCTCCTTTGTCGTTGATTACAAGGTGTAGTTTGAATCCGAAGAACCAACCCATAGAGCATTTGCCACGGCTTGCAAGTCCTTCAAAGGTCCTGTGGATGAGAATACGCTGGTTGCGGCATACACGCAGAGGTGTACTATCCACAAAACTTATTCCCGTACACTCTCCAAGCAATACCTGTTTGATAAAAGCTGTCATCTGCAATAACACTTCCTTTTCAAGTTCAACAAAACGGTTATAAGAGACCGTTTTGGGAAACAGGTGCTTGCAGTGCTTACAGATGTAGTGCAAGTAGTAATGTTTGAAACAGCGGAATCCACCAGAGTGGAAATGTATGAGAATGACAATAATCTCAGCATCGCTCATACGATTGGCTTGCGACGGCGTCTTTTGCCGTCTTGCGGAGCTTCTAGCATTGATTTTTCTTGCTGTGCATCAAAAAACTTGCAGAATTCATCTGCCAAACAGAAAATTTCAGTAACTTTATCCTCGGAGAACATAGCGGTAAGGGGTTGTATATTATTTTGTTAGCTACTCAAATTTACAACTTTTGCCGCTATTTTCCTAATTTTCAACGAGTTATTTTTAATAAGAACTAAAAATCTTATATCGAACTCACGTTAATTATTAACAGAAATTAGAATACTCCAAAAATATTCATGTTTTTTCATAGCTCAGTAGCTTTTTAGTGTGAAAAAGAAAAAAGTTTTG
>JAZRKU010000020.1:0-12775 GCA_045646485.1 Acutalibacteraceae bacterium | reverse complement strand
AGGCAATACCCATCATAGAATCTTCTGTGATGATAGGTTTAATGATAATGTCTTGTGCCATTTTCATTATGCATATACCTCCTCGATTTTTGTAACAGCATCCTTAAGAACAACGATTGTATCGCAGTTAAGAATGTCATAAACATTAAGAGTATTAACTGTTGAAACTTTTGCACCCTCAATGTTTCTTGCGCTCTTGTAGATTACTTCGTTGTTTTCAGGAAGAACTACGAGAACTTTCTTTTGTGCTTTAATAGCTTCGAACATTTTTGCTATTTCTTTTGTTTTGATTGCATCAAGTTTAACAGAGTCAAGAACTACCATTTCATCTGCTGCAACTTTTGAAGAAAGAGCAGATTTCATTGCAAGTCTTCTAACCTTTTTGTTAACGTCAATGCCATATGTGCGAGGCTTCGGACCGAGAGCAACACCACCGTGATACCATTGAGGAGCTCTTGTTGAACCCTGTCTTGCACGGCCTGTACCTTTTTGTCTCCAAGGTTTTTTACCGCCGCCGCTTACCTCTGAACGAGTGCGTGTGGACTGAGTGCCCTGACGCTGATTTGCTAAATAGCTTACAACAACAAGATGCATTGCAGACATATTTGGCTCGATTGCAAAAATAGAATCGTTAAGCTCGATGTCAGAAACTTTCTTGCCTGTCATATCAAGTACTGATAACTTACTCATCTGTTACACTCCCTCCTTACGCTTTCTTTACGCTGTCAGCGATAACAACGATTCCGCCCTTAGGACCAGGAATTGAACCCTTGATAGCGATAAGATTGTTTTCACTGTCAACTTTTACTACGCTGAGATTCTGAACTGTTACGCGCTCACTACCTAAGTGACCTGCCATTTTCTTTCCCTTGTAAACACGAGAAGGGTCTGAACAAGCACCAAGTGAACCTGCGTGTCTTGCAACAGGGCCGGTACCGTGAGTCTCTTTGAGTCTTGCGAAGTTCCATCTTTTGATAGCACCTGCAGTACCTTTACCTTTGCTTGTACCAACAACATCAACAATATCGCCTGCTGCAAATAAATCAGCTTTTAAGATATCGCCAACGTTTACGCTTGAAGTATCAGCGAGTTTAAATTCTTTAAGAACTTTCTTTGGAGCAACATCAGCTTTTGCAAAGTGACCCTTCATAGGTTTGTTCACTCTGTTTACTTTCATGTCGCCGTAACCAAGCTGAACAGCTTCATAGCCGTCATTTTCAGTTGTTTTCTTTTGAACAACTGCGCATGGACCAGCTTCGATAACAGTAACAGGAACCATGTTACCTTTTTCATCGAAAATCTGAGTCATGCCGATTTTCTTTCCGATAAGACCTTTTTTCATAATTTTATTCCTCCTGTCAGATTATTGGTTGGGTTTCCCCAACATGACCTGCAACACCTATATATAATAGGTATATTTAAAATCAAACTTTTATCGGATTAAAGTTTGATTTCAAAATCAACACCAGCTGGGAGCTCAAGACCTGTGAGAGCTTCAACAGTTTTGTTTGAAGGTCTGAGAATGTCAATGAGTCTCTTGTGAGTATGTTGCTCGAATTGTTCACGAGAATCTTTGTACTTATGAACAGCTCTGAGCACTGTGATAACCTCTTTTTCTGTTGGGAGCGGAATAGGACCTGAAACCTGAGCACCTGTGCGCTTTGCTGTTTCTACAATCTTTTCTGCTGCCTTGTCAACAACACTGTGGTCATAACCTTTGAGTCTGATTCTGATTTTTTCCTTAACTGCCATTTGTAACGCCTCCTAAAAATTTTGGCGGGCTTACGCAAATTTCAACAACTCACCCGGGGTGTTCGCTCACTCCGTTTAAAAACCGGAATAAACTTCCGGGAAAAACTTGCGTTCCATACAATGCCGAAAGCCTCAGTTAAGTTAGGCAATACGGATTGCACAGTATTTAAAATCGCCCGGTTTAAAATCGGACATACTCCGCGGAAATTCCCTGCCTTCTGAGGCAGCCACCTCCCGCATCATCGCATATCATTACGCAAAAAAGGGCATGAAAATAGGACACGCCCTTTCGCGTGCCCTAATATACTAACATAATCATTTCAAAATTGCAAGAGTTTTTTTAGCATTTTTTGAGAATTTTTTAAAGTTTTTTTGTGAAAGTTGTATAGTAGGTATTTTTGCATAAAACAACCACCAATTAGTAATATCCCTTTGTAAAAATTAGCCTACGTCTGTGAAATATTCTGGAAACTCCGGCATTACAACATCTGTAACAAGGTAGTAAGTCATAAGACTTGTGCCGTAATCAACACCCTCGTTGCCTGTTGGTTTACCTGTTGCAACCGTTATATTACGCTCTTTATTAATATGGTATATCTTTTTGAGTGTTTTTGGACTTCTAATAATGTTACCGTTCTCATCGCGTTTGTCATCAAACTCTAAAACGAAGTTGTTTCCTAAATCCGGAACAGCATATATCGCAACAAGCGTTTCTGCGTTGGCGCCCTTTTCTTTTACAATAAGTCTTATGAATTCGTTATTCGGTGAATCAGAAATCATATTGTCGCCTGTTTTGGTAAATTCTTCAAGACCCTCAACTGAAATCGGAACTTGTTGAGTTTGTGTTTCTGTTACCACCTGAGTTTCAGTTGTTGTAAATATATCTGTATGAATTCCTGTCTGCCCGTTAACATTATCCTGCTGCGTCGTGCTTGTAGGATTATTAACATCTGCCAAAGGAGCCCCACCCGTTGTAACAGGTTTGCTGCCCTGCGCAAAATTTTCTGCAGCTATTATCATAACAGCAGAAAAAGTCAAAAGAATTAAAACAGCAAATATTCCGACAACAAGCTGTTTACTTTTACTGTCGAGTTTATTTTTATTGTTGTCCACCTGAAACACCTCTTAATATTATTGTATATATAAATACTATAATATATAAAATTTAAAAACAGACTATTTATATTTTTTTAACAAAATGTAAAACAAAAATAAAAGAGAGTGCAGTAAACCACACTCTCAGTATTAACTAAGTCTCTTCCGCATTAAGAAATAGTTGTTGGTGTTGCCTGGCCTGCTGAACTACCGATATCAGCAAAGATACCAATAATGCTACCAACAAGTGGAATTTCAGCAACAGGTGCAAGAGTACCTGTATAATCGCCGTTTTCATCCTTTGCGATTATGCTACCTATTTTATTTGCAAGATCACCTGTATCAAAACCAAAGTTTGCCATTATTGACCATAAAGAAACTAACATATCACCCATGATTATTTCCTCCTTTATCCTTTATACGTGTGTATGATATCACACATTTCCGAAATTATTATTCCTTAAAAGAATTAAAGACATATTTTTTTAATTTTTTTAAATTTTTTGTGAACAAATTCAACTTCAGATTACCCAACCTGTCCTTTCAGGCTTGATTTCTTCATTTTTAATGAGTTTTTCAGGGTTTACCTTTAACGCTGTATAAAGCAGATTTTCGTCCAGCTCCTCTGGATAGTCATTTATAAACATATTCATATCAGTAGAACGCCATCTTAAATCGTGAGCATCAGAGCCTATGAAATCAACGTAACCGCCGAACAGCATTTTTAACGCTACGTTACACTCCGTTTCACCAAAAACACCTACAGCAGAACCTGCGTTCATCTGGAAAAGACAACCCTTGTTACTCAGACGCTCTATAACGGTAACGTCGTTTTTTACAAATTCATATCTTTCGGGATGTGCGATAACAGGCACGAGTCCGTTTGAAAGCAAGTAATTAGTCCATGCGTGAACATCTTCTTCTGTAGTTCTGAAAAAATTGAATTCAATAAGAATATAACGGGTTCTGTTGAGTGTATACGGTTCAAAATATTTTATGCCGAAAATAGAATCGTTACAAAGAATTTCAAACCCTTTAATAAGCTTTAATTCACAACCCTCATTATGCATTATATTCTGCAGATAATCGGCGTTTTCCTCTCTTATATCATAAAGAGCACCCGCAGAATTCCAATCTATAATGTGCGGTGTAAGAAAAAGGCAGTCGGTCCCCGTGTTATAGGCTAATCTGCAAAGCTCCACAGAAGTGTCTATATCCCTTGCACCATCATCTATTCCCCAGAGCGTGTGCGAATGAATATCGACAAATCCATAATCAATCATTTTTTTGCTCCTTTGTCTTTTTCTTGCTTTTTATTTGCACTTGCAAAAACGCCTTCATCATAAAGGAGCTTCAGAATTATTACTGTAAACGGAAGAAGAATGATTCCAAATGCACCAAATATTCTTACACCAAGGAACATTGCCATTATAGTAATAATTGCAGGAAGTCCCGCCTGATTTGCAACAAGCTTAGGTTCAATAATCTGTCTTATAACTGTTACTACCGCATAGATTACCAAAAGTCCTATGCCCATACCTATATTGCCGAAAACAAGGTTGTAAACTGCCCACGGAATAAGAACCGTACCTGTGCCTAAAACAGGGATTATATCAATAATACAGGTAACAAAAGAAATTATTGCAATATAACTACCATCGTAAACGCCTATAAGCTTTAAAAGGAATAGGCCTAAAAACATTTCTGCAAACGTAATAGCCATAATTGTTACGTATGCCTTCACAAGCTTCCATATAGCTCTTGCTGCAGTTCTTTTTGTTTTAACAATATATTTTCTTTTTTCGTCACTAAAAAACCCTAAAAACAATTCTTTGATTCTATCGTAATCGCTTGTAACAAAGAAGCAAGAGACAACTGCTACAACACAAGCAAGAATTGCAGAAGGCAAGCTTTTCACTATATTCCATGCTCCGCTGAGCGGTCCTGAAAGCATCGAGAAATCAATATTGGCTTCACCTAAAGAGAATGAATCCAGCGTTCCGTTCAAATAATCACTCACAGGAGTTCTAACCCCTTCGGGCAAACGGACAACAACGCTCATAAGATACTCTTTTGCCGTTACAATCAAATCATCAAAGGATGAAAACTGACTCATAAGGTAGCTTACGAAATCTCTCAGCTCGTTAACAATAACAAGCACAGCAAGCGCTAACGCACCCACCGCAATTAAAACAACCAGAAGCACAAGCAAAAAAGAAACAAAACTGTGGGATTTGAGTTTTAATTTTTTCTGAATCCATTTAATAGGTCGCTGCAAAGCGAAAGCCAAAACAAACGCAACTATAAACGGCGATAAAACACCAAGACAATATTTTACAAACACGTAAAATAAACCTATACATATAACCGCATATACAAAATTGATTATAAATGCTCTCCTTTTTTCTACAACCTTATCCATTTTCACCCTCCGAAATCAGAACTAATTTCATTTTATTTTTTCATTACTATATTCTATACCTTTTTTTAAAATATTACAATGTTATTTTTACAAATAACTAAAAAATCTGTAAAACTTTATTCAACTTTTTTCAATTTTTTTCAAAAAAACTCTTTATTCTCAAGTTAACTTATGGTAGAATAGCATATAATTGTAATTTAAAGTATATGCAGGGGTGTAAAAAATGCAGGTTGCTGTTATGGGTTTCGGCACAGTCGGTTCCGGTGTTGTCGAGTTAATCCTTAAAAACAAACAAACCATTACAACAAGAAGCGGGCAGAACGCTCTTGATGTCAAACATATTCTTGATATCCGTGATTTTTCATCACACCAGTTATCAGGCTTGTTCACAAAAGATTTTAATGATATTCTCAACGACAAAGAAGTTGATATTGTTGTTGAAACAATGGGTGGCTTAAACCCGGCTTTTGAATTTGTTTCAAAATGTCTTGAAGCAGGTAAAAGTGTTGTTACCTCAAACAAAGAGCTTGTTGCTGCAAAGGGCTTTGAGCTTTTAGAATTAGCTAAAAAGAATAATGTAAACTTCTTGTTTGAAGCAAGCGTTGGTGGCGGTATTCCTATTATCCGCCCTATAGAGCAATGTCTTGCTGCAAACGAATTTCTTGAGGTTGCAGGTATTCTTAATGGTACTACAAACTTCATTCTCACCATGATGATTGATGAGGGTATGGATTTTGATGAAGCCTTAAAGCTTGCTCAAGCAAATGGTTACGCAGAAAGAGACCCTTCTGCTGATATTTTAGGTCACGATGCTGCAAGAAAAATCTGTATTCTTGCCTCTCTTTGCTTCCAGAAGCACGTTTACCCATCAGAGGTTGAAACCGAAGGTATAACAAACATCTCAAAGGAAGATGTAGAATATGCAAAATCGTGGGGCGGCGTTATCAAGCTTATAGGCAGAGCAAAAAAAGTTGCTTCAGGAAAAATTTCTGCAACTGTTGGTCCTTGTCTTATAAAGAATGGTTGTCAGTTAGCCTCTGTAACAGACGTGTTCAATGCAATCCTTGTCAGAGGTGACGCTGTAGGTGATGTCGTTTTCTATGGCAGAGGTGCTGGTAAATTCCCAACTGCGAGTGCGGTTGTAGCAGACGTTATTGACTGTGCAAAGCACACCGAAAAACGAAAATTACTCGGCTGGGAAGATGCTGAAAACGATTACGTAATCAGCCCGTTAATGCAAAGTTCTTCTCTTTACGTCAGAGCTTTAGCTGATAACTATAATTCAGCAAAAGAGAAAATAGAAACTATTTTCGATGGTGTTGAAATTTTAAACTACAACGGTGAAAATGAAAAAGAAATTGCTTTTGTTACTCCGTTGATGAACGAAAAAGAAGCAAGAGAAAAAATCGACTCTCTTTCTTTTGATATCAAAAATATTCTCAGAGTTTTAGATTATTAATTAAACTTAACCTTTATAAAGGCTGGTGATTTTATGGCTAACTGTCCGCACTGTTATAAGCACTTGAACTTTTGGGATATAAAGGCTGAGTGCCCTCATTGTGGTGTCAATATTCCTAACTACGATTGGGAAAATATGCTTGAGTCAGACGCCAAAAAAGCCGAAATCGCCTGGTCAAAATTCAGAATTTTCACAGGCAACTTCAAAAGTTCACTTTTTGGGAACAAATTGAGAATTACAAGATTCATTTTCACATTTGTTCCGTTGATTGTTCTTGTTTTGCCCGTGGCATCTTACGTCTTCACCCTTCCGTTTTTAAGCAACGAATCAAACAAAGTGACTCTGCTCGATTTCACTCTCAATAAATTATTGAATATTAATTGGGGGTCAATTCTCGGTTTAGTCAAGCTTGATGAGATGGGTGTAAACTTCTTAATGATTTTTATCTCGCTGTTGCTTTTATATCTCGCTGTGGTTTTCGGTGTTCTGAACTTTGTTTTTATACTGATTTCAGCACCTTCACTCAAAGCTACCGCTAACTGTATTCTCTGTGCAGGTTCTGCGCTGTGCTTTATATTATCGCCTGTTCTTTACAGCGTTGCTCTCAGTTCCTTCAATACAATCGGAATCAATATTTTCTCAGGCAATATTGACTTTGGAATTTTCGTAGGAATATTCCTTTTCACTTTGAATTTTGTTTTAAATTTCATAACAAATAAAAGTATGAAAAAAGAAAAAGCGGATGCAAAAAAGACACAAAATGCATAAAATAATATAACAAGGGGTTCTGCAAAAAATGCAGAACCCCTTTGTCATACAAAGTTAAACACTACGGTGTAGCCCTCTTCGTGATTACGATTCTTTATCTAATTTTTCATTCAGTTCATCCATAGTAATCTCATTTTTCTGTCTTTTTTTCCTGACGTAACCATTTCTCGAAAACATTGCAGGAAAAAGCCCTGTAACAACCATAGCAGGAATTGAGATATAGTTAACACTGTCTTTAAAAAGCAAATAATACATATAAGAAGGCGAATTTACCGAAAGATAAATTCTTTCTAGTTCAGGCACAAAAAGTGCAACAGCACCTAAAACAGACAATAATGAAAAAACAACCCAAACCGTTGTTATATAAAACTTCTTATTGGCAAATTTTGTGAAAATTCTGCCTGATATATAATAACATACCGGTGCAAGTAAAAACATAAAAACTAAAGCAATAATATAAAAAATACCTTCTAAATCACCCCAGAGATACACTCCATCCAAAAAGCAGATTTTGTTATAAACAAAGCACAACAATGCGTGTACTCCGAGCACAAAAACTATAGAAAATATATTTAAAAGAATCTTTTTCATAAAGATTTTTCACCCATTTCAATTACTGACGATATACTACCATATATCCGTATACATTTCAAGTCGAATTATAGAATGAAATATTATATATTTTCATCACTGTTTTTGTTAAAAATCATCCAAAAAATGATTTGTCGTGTGGATTTTGATGTAGATATTATTTTCGCACCCCGATGTTGTATACAGATACTACGAGTGGGTGTGAAAATAATAAAAAGCCTACATTCAATAAGAACATAGGCTTTGTTCTACACAAAATACACCGACAAATTAGTCTGCTGTGTATGGAAGAAGAGCAATATGTCTTGCTCTCTTAATTGCAGTTGTGAGTTCTCTCTGGTGGTAAGCACAAGTGCCTGTTACACGACGAGGGAGAATCTTTGCTCTGTCAGATGTGAAACGACGAAGTTTCGCTGCATCTTTGTAGTCAATTGTGTCAACTTTTTCAACACAGAATGCACAAACTTTTTTTCTGCCCTTTTTGTTAGGACGGCCTGAGCCTCTTTCAGCTTTATCGTATGCCATTTTAGTTTCCTCCTTAAAAGTTTTAGATCAGAGTGAGTAAACTCACCCGTTAATTCAAAATTAGAACGGCAATTCGTCATCGTCAGCAGAAGCTGAGAAATCATCAATAGTGCCGTTAGAAAAAGCAGGTGCTTCCATATTAGCTCTTGGTGCACTACCGCCTTCACTTTTTGAGCCACAGAAACTTACGTTATCTGCAACAATTTCAAATGTACGTCTTTTAATTCCATCTTTTTCGTAAGAGCCTGTCTGAATTGAGCCTTGAACTGCAATCATTGAGCCCTTCTGGAAATATTTGCCGACAAACTCAGCTGTCTGACGCCAAGCAAGAATATCAATAAAATCTGCTTGTCTTTGTTCACCTTGCTTTACGTAAGAACGGTCAACCGCTACTGTAAATCTGCAAACAGAAACACCTGAAGGTGTCTGGCGAACTTCAGGGTCAGCTACAAGTCTGCCCATTACTACTGCACAGTTAAGCATAATTTTTCGTTATACGACAAGAAGCCGTACTTTTCCTTTTCCAAATTTAAAATCTGATTACTTCTTAATAATAAGTGAACGAAGAACGCCGTCTGTAATTCTGAGAACACGATCAAGTTCTGCAGGGAATTCAGCGTTGCACTCATAGTTGTAGAGTACATAGTAACCGTCGTTTTCATCGTTGATTGGGTAAGCAAGTCTTCTCTTGCCCCATTCATCAATGCTTTCAACAGTACCAGCGCCTTCAATCATGTTTTTGAATTTTTCTGCAACTTCTTTTGCAGCTTCTTCGCCTTTAGCTAAAGAATAAACAATGATTGTTTCGTATTTTACCATCGTTTGCACCTCCTTCTGGACTTTGACCCTCATTAAAATTTAAGGGTAAGGATTACTGTGGATACCCACAGCGACAAAGATTATAACAACTTTCACGCAATAAGTCAAGACCCATTTTAACAATAAACGTCCACTCTTTGCCTCTTTATTTATATACTTTTTACCATAATTCTCATTACAAGCTTATTTTTCTTGACTTTTTAGTATTATAAATATATACTATTACTCGTATTTAATATGCTTTGGCTGTGATGCGGAATGGTTTATTAAACGCAGTACCCAGAGAGAGAACATTTGCTGAGAGTTCTTTGCTGTGTAATTTTCCTGCTACCGTTGAGCCTTGCCCAAAAGGCACGTTTGCTTTGCGTTAAAAAGCTCTTGAGGTGGTGCGTTTTGCACAATTCGGGTGGTACCGCGGTTGAGATAATGAGAATTATCCAAGCCGTCCCGTGTTGCAAAATGTGCTTTTTTATTTTGTCAGATTTTTAAAATTATATAAGGAAGTGTAAAAAATGGAATGGACCGGCGTTAACGAATTACGCGAAATGTATTTAAAATTCTTTGAAAGCAAAGAACATTTAAGATTACCAAGTTTTCCACTCGTACCACAGGGTGATAAGAGTATTCTTCTTATCAATGCAGGTATGACACCTATGAAAAAATATTTCAGTGGTGAAGAAACTACGCCAAAAAAGAGGGTTACAACTTGTCAGAAGTGTATTCGCACACCCGATATTGAAAGAGTTGGTATTACCGCTCGTCACGGTACTTATTTTGAAATGCTCGGCAACTTCTCTTTTGGTGATTATTTCAAAAAAGAAGTTATTCCGTGGGCATGGGAATTCTGTACAGAGGTTGTCAAAATGGATCCCGACAGAATTTATTGCAGTGTTTATCTTGATGATGACGAAGCTTATGACATCTGGACAAAAGATATCGGTGTAAAAGAAGACCATATGGTGCGTTTCGGTAAAGAAGATAACTTCTGGGAGCACGGCCAGGGTCCTTGCGGTCCTTGCTCTGAACTTTACTATGACCGTGGCGAAAAATATGGTTGCGGTTCACCTGATTGTAAGGTTGGTTGCGATTGCGACAGATTCGTTGAGTTCTGGAACCTCGTTTTCACACAATTTGAAAACGACGGCAAAAACAATTACACACCACTTAAAAACCCTAATATCGACACTGGTATGGGTCTTGAAAGACTTGCAGTTATCTGTCAGGACGTTAATAACCTCTTTGAGGTTGACACCGTTCAGAACATTATGAAACACATAATTTCAATTGCAGGTATCGAATATCACGCTAATGAAAAACACGATATTTCTCTTCGTGTTATTACAGACCATATCCGTTCAACAACATTTATGATTGGTGACGGCGTTATTCCTTCAAACGTTGGCCGTGGTTACGTTTTAAGAAGACTTTTAAGACGTGCCGCACGTCACGGCAGACTTTTAGGAATCACAAGACCATTCTTAGCAGAGGTTTGCGAAACAGTTATTAAAGAAAACGAAAACGCTTACCCTGTTCTCAGAGAAAAACAAGATTATATTACAAAAGTTATTGCTATGGAAGAAAGCAGTTTCTATAAAACTATTGACAGCGGTCTTGAATTACTCAATGAAATGATGAAAAACACAGAAGGCAAGGTACTTTCAGGTGCAGATGCTTTCAAACTTCAGGATACTTACGGATTCCCTATAGACTTAACACGCGAAATTCTTGAGGAAAACGGAATGAGCGTTAACAATGAAGAATTTGAAGACCTTCTCAAAAAAGCAAAACAAATGGCAAAAGATGCCCGTAAGGTTGCAGGTACCGAAGGTTGGAAAGGTTCTTACATTTCTTTCAAAGAAATTGGTGCAACAAAATTCCTTGGTTACACAGAATTTGATTGCGAAGCAACCGTTAAAGCTATTGCGGTAAATGGTGAAAAAGTTGACTTTATCGGTGCAGAACAAGATGGTGTTATAGTTTTAGATACAACCGCTTTTTACGGTGAAGGCGGCGGTCAGGTTGGTGACACAGGTGTTATTTCAATAAACGATAATGCTTTTGAAGTTACCAACACAACAAAAACTGCCGAAGGTGTTTTCCTTCATCACGGTACTTTAACTGACGGTGACACAATCAAAGTCGGCGACAAAGTAAAGGTTTCTGTTAATAAATCACGCAGAGAATCAATAATGAGAAATCACACCGCGGCTCACCTTCTTCAAGCGGCATTGAGAGAAAAACTCGGTTCACACGTTGAACAGGCAGGTCAACTTGTAAACGAAAATGTTGTTCGTTTTGACTTCTCTCATTTCTCTGCTCTCTCCGGTGATGAAATTACAGAAATCGAAAACAGAGTAAACGAAATTATTCTTTCTGCACTTCCTGTTACTATGGAAGAAATGGCTATTGAAGATGCAAAGAAAAAAGGTGCTATGGCACTCTTCGGCGAAAAATATGGTGACACAGTAAGAGTTGTTACTGCAGGTAACGGTTTCTCAACCGAACTTTGTGGTGGTACTCACGTTGCTAATACCGGCAATATTGGTCTTTTCAGAATCATTTCTGAATCTTCAGTTGCAGCAGGTGTAAGAAGAATTGAAGGCGTTACAGGCACAGGTGTTCTCCAATATCTCAACTCACGTGAAGAACTTATTCAGAATGCCGCTTCAAATATGAAGCTTGCAAACATCAACGACCTTGCTAACAAAGCTCTTTCTCTTACACAAGAACTCAAAGCAAAAGAAAAAGAATTAGAAGAATTAAAAGCTGAAATCGCAAAACAAAAAGCAGGTAACCTTTTTGATAATGTAAAAGAAATTGGTTCTTATAAACTCATTACTGCTTCTTTAGGCGAAGCAGATGCAAATGCACTCCGTTCAATGCTTGACTCTTCAAAAGACAAGGGCGACGATATAGTAGTAGTTCTTGCAGCAGAACAAAGCGCAAAAGGCACCTGTTCATTCGCTTGCTACTGCGGTAAAAACGCTATTGCAAACGGTGCTCATGCAGGTAACATTGTGAGAGCCGTTGCACAGGTTGCAGGCGGTTCAGGTGGCGGTAAACCGGATTCTGCTATGGCTGGTGGTAAGGATATTTCTAAAATAGCGGAAGCTTTAGCTAAAGCAGAAGAAATATTAGGGTGAAATGAGTTATCCGAACCTGCCTAAAAGCGAGTATTTCCAAGGCTTTTCGGCATTTCGGTCTTGCAAGGCGTCAGCCTTCCTTCACCCTCAATACCAAAAATCCAATAAAAATCTTTCGATTTATAGGTCGAAGATTTTTTATAGAACGGATTTTTGGTCAATCGAAACAAAAACACAGCAAATCCTTTTCTGATTTGCGAG
>JAZRKU010000019.1:0-13039 GCA_045646485.1 Acutalibacteraceae bacterium | reverse complement strand
TGCAACAAATGGTGAACATCGTGTTATTTATCACGCTCACCCAGTTAATGCAATTGCTATTACTTTCGTTTTACCACTCGACTCAAAAATTGTAACACATTTACTCTGGGAAATGATGACAGAATGCCCGGTTATTTTCCCACAAGGTATTGGTGTAGTGCCTTGGATGGTGCCAGGTGGCGAAAAAATTGCTATTGCTTCTTCTGAACTTATGAAAAAGTTTGATGCAATTCTCTGGGCACATCACGGTGTTTTCTGTTCTGGTGTAGACTTTGACCTTACTTTTGGTCTTATGGATACAATAGAAAAAGCAGCAGAAATCTATGTGAAGGTTCAGTCTATGGGTGGTATTAAACAGAGTATTACTGACGACGGTTTCAGAGAGCTTGCAAAGGACTTTGGTCTTACACTTAACGAGGATTTTTTAAACTAATTTAATTTCTTTATAAAAAATCCCAAAAAAGATTGCAAATTTTATTGAAAATGTAAAAATACTGTGTTATAATAGTCAAGATAATACAGTATTTTTTATAGATAGGGGATAAAGTTATGGCTAACTGTCCTAAATGTGGATACAGACTTAAATTTACCGATTTTAAAGCAGATTGCCCAGGTTGTGGTGTTAATCTTATGTATTACAACCATCAGGAAAGACTTGCGGAGGATGCCGATAAGGCTGAGGCAGAGCACATTCAGATGCAACCGAAAATTGACCGCATTAAGTTTGCTTTTATAGGAACAAAGCTTTCAATAGTTCGTTTGGTACTTCTTTTTGTTCCTATAGGAATGCTCTTCTTACCACTTGCTCATGTTCAGGCAAGCTTGCCTTTTAAAGACATAGATATGCAGGTTTCTATCCTTAATGTTGTTATGGATGTTGTTGCGAAACTGAATTTTGAGGTTCTTCTTGATATGATATCGGGTTCAGAACTTACAAGAGTAGCATTTATTTTCTATGTGCTTTCAATTATCTACATATTCTTGGCAGCTGTAATAGCAATTGCGAGAATTCCTGTTATTGCAACTTCTTGCTCAATTAAATCAAATGGTAGCGACAGAAATATTACACTTGCAACATTAGGAATTATCTTTACTGTTCTCAGTATGATTTCATTTGTTGTTTTCACAACACAGATTGCAGCATCTTTTGGTGCGATGTATTCAGGTTCACTTTCAATTGGTGGTTTCCTTGCGATTTTAGGTTTTGTAGCAGGTATTGTAGTTGAAGTTTTCATCAAGAAAGCAGATGCACCTGTTAAATACAAAGATATTTCTGAATTTGAAGAACGTGTTGAAAGACGTACTGCTGAAAAGAGAGAAGCACTTGAAGAAGCAAAGAGAATCGTTGAAGAATACGAAAGTGCAAAAGCATAAAACAAATCAAATAATAAAAAGCCGTTGAATAACAACGGCTTTTATTTTTTTGTAAAATGAAAAGATATAAAAAAAGTTACACTTAATAAAGTGTAACTTTTTTGTGATTAAAGTTGTTCGATGACCTCTTCTTCATCTTCAAAAGTTAAAATTTCATTGTCACTGAAAAGGTCAATAAATTCTTCTTCCGGCTCAGGGAGGTCGTTATAAGCATTGTAAGCCGCTGCAATCATATTGTAGTTTTTGATTATAAGACCGTTTGCAATACCAATACCTGCACCGACTAAAATAATTCCTAATGTGTGGAAAAGACCAATTTCAAGTCCGCCTTCAGGAATCATAAGCTCATATCTTTCAGCGTTAACCTTGAGTCTTTCAGCAAGTTTTATTTTCCATATAATTCCGAAAATACCGCAGGTGATTACCGATAAGAAAAATGCCAGGCCATATTTCATTGTTCTCTTGCCATCACCCTCACAAAGAG
This sequence comes from Acutalibacteraceae bacterium, assembly GCA_045646485.1. Classification (GTDB taxonomy): domain Bacteria; phylum Bacillota; class Clostridia; order Oscillospirales; family Acutalibacteraceae; genus DTU089. The sequence continues at coordinate 11,181 of JAZRKU010000019.1, read as the reverse complement.
TGTTAACGTTTTTACCGAGTTTATGCCAGAAAACGACAGCGTAAATGCCAAATGTAATAATAGAGAGTGCAAAAAAAGCAAATGCACTTTTCTTAGGAATTCTTGCGTCCATAATAAAACCCCTTTACTTAATGCAATATTTCATAACTACCAATCATTATATATCATATGTAAAAAAAAATCAAGTGTATTAGAATTATATCAAATAAAAATTTGCATTAATTTTTATTGACAATTCTTGCTTAATATGGGATAATTAATAGAATTTAATTATATTAAAATAAGGAGGAGTTTCTTTTGAAAAAAGAACTCGCAAAACAATACGATCCTAAAAATGTTGAAGATCGTATTTATAAATCTTGGCTTGATGGAAAATACTTTCACGCAAAAAGAGAAGAAGGTAAGGAAACCTACACAATAGTTATTCCGCCACCGAACATTACAGGTCAGCTTCATATGGGACACGCTCTCGACAATACCTTGCAGGATATTCTTATCCGTTGGAAGAGAATGTCAGGTTTTGACACATTATGGCTTCCTGGTACTGACCACGCTTCAATTGCAACAGAAGCAAAAATCGTTGAAGCAATGCGTAAAGAAGGTATAACAAAAGAAGACCTCGGCAGAGAAAAATTTTTAGAAAGAGCCTGGGACTGGAAAGCACAATATGGTGGTAGAATTGTTGAACAGTTAAAGAAAATGGGTTCTTCGTGTGACTGGGATAGAGAACGCTTTACACTTGACGAGGGTTGTAACAAGGCTGTCAATGAAGTTTTCTGTCGTCTTTACGAAAAAGACCTTATCTACCGTGGTAACCGTATGGTTAACTGGTGTCCTTGCTGTAATACATCAATTTCTGATGCAGAGGTTGAGTATGAAGAAAAAGACGGTAGCTTCTGGCATCTTTTATATACAGTTAAAGAAACGGGTGAAAAATTAGAGCTTGCAACAACACGTCCTGAAACAATGCTTGGTGATACAGCGGTAGCAATAAATGCAGAAGATGAGCGTTATAAGCACCTTCATGGTTGCCACGTAATTCTTCCGTTGTTAAACAAAGAAATTCCTATTGTTTGTGATGAACACGCAGATATGACAAAGGGTACAGGTGTTGTTAAAATCACTCCTGCACACGACCCTAATGACTTTGAGGTTGGTAAGCGTAACAACTTGCCTGTAGTTCGCACCTTTACTTACGACGGTCGTCTCACAGGTGCAGAAGATAAGCGTATTGCAGACGAGCTTATTAAAAGCGGCAAGGCTGCAGCAGATGAGCCTGAGGTTCTTGATTGCGGTAAATATGCGGGTATGACAACTTTGGAAGCTCGCAAGGCTATTCTCAAGGATTTAGAAGAGGGTGGCTACATTAAAGAAATAGAACCATTAAAGCACGAGGTTGGTACTTGTTACCGTTGTCACTCAACAATTGAACCAATGGTTTCTAAACAATGGTTTGTTCGTATGGTTCCACTTGCAGAGCCTGCTATTGAATCTGTAGAAAAAGGTGAAATCACCTTTGTTCCTGAAAGATTTACCAAAAACTATCTTAACTGGATGCGTGGTACACGTGATTGGTGTATTTCTCGTCAGTTATGGTGGGGTCACAGAATTCCTGCGTGGTACTGCGAAGACTGCGGTAATATGGACGTTTCAAGAGAAACTGTAGAGAAATGTTCAAAGTGTGGAAGCACAAATCTCAAGCAAGACGAGGATACACTTGATACTTGGTTCAGCTCTGCTCTCTGGCCATTCTCAACACTTGGTTGGCCTGAAGATACTGAAGATTTACGTCATTATTACCCAACAAACACACTTGTTACGGGTTATGATATTATCGGTTTCTGGGTTAGCCGTATGATTTTCTCAGCATTGGAATACACAGGCAAAGCACCTTTTGATACTGTACTTATTCACGGACTTGTTCGTGATGCTCAGGGTAGAAAAATGTCAAAATCTTTAGGTAATGGTATTGATCCACTTGAGATTATTGACACTTTCGGTGCAGACGCATTAAGATTTGCACTTGCAACAGGTAACAGCCCTGGTAACGATATGCGTTTCTCAGATGAAAAGATTGAAGCAAGTCGTAACTTTGCTAACAAGCTCTGGAACGCTAACCGCTTTATTCTTATGAATCTTGATGAAGATGAACCGGCTCCACATATTCCAGAAAATCTTGCAACAGAGGATAAATGGATTTTAAGTACATTCAATGACCTTGTAAAAACAGTTACTAATTCGCTTAATAACTTTGAATTGGGCATTGCAGTACAAAACCTTTATGATTTTATCTGGGATGTATTCTGTGATTGGTACATTGAAATTGCAAAAATTCGTCTTAATGGTGAAGATGAAGAAGGTAAAAAGACAGCAAAAGCAGTTTTGGTTTATGTTATGTCTAACACTCTCAAATTACTTCATCCGTTTATGCCATTCATTACAGAAGAAATTTGGCAGGCACTTCCTCACGATGGTGAAACAATTATGCTTGCAGAATGGTGCAAGTGTGATGAGGCTCTCAATTTCACTCAAGAGGTTGAAGCTATGGAACGCATTATGACTGCTATTAAGGCTATTCGTAACCGCCGTGCAGAAATGAACGTTCCACCATCAAAGAAAGCAAAACTTTATATTGAGACTAAATATACAGAAGACTTTATAAATGGCTCACAATTTATGCAAAGACTTGCTTCTGCATCAGAAGTAGAAGTTTCTGCTAAGTATGATTATGAAATCGAAGGTGCGGTTTCAGTTATTACAGAAGCAGCGAGAATTTATATTCCGCTTAACGAACTTGTAGACTTTGAAGCAGAAAAAGCAAGACTTAACAAAGAATTAGAAGCAGTAAAAAAAGATTTGGAATTTGTTGAGAATAAACTCAATAATCCTGGATTTATGGCAAAAGCTCCTGAAAAAGTTGTTGCAGCACAACGTGAATCACAGGAGAAATACAAGGCAAAAATACAGATGCTTCAGGAAAGTCTTTCTAAACTTCAATGACATTTGACAGTGCATTAGAATATATTCATTCTCTACTAAAATTTGGTATCCATCCTGGTCTTTCAAGGATGGATACCTTGTTGCAAATTTTAGGTAATCCCGAAAAAAACTTGAAATGTGTACACGTTGCGGGTACTAACGGAAAAGGCTCGACTTCAACTGCCGTTTCAAATGTATTGATTGAAGCAGGGTATAAAGTTGGTCTGTATACATCACCATATGTCTCTCATTTTTTAGAAAGGGTTCAATATAACGGTTGTCAGATAGATGAAAATTTATTTGCTGAATGTGTAGAAATAATAAAACCCGTAATAGAAAAAATGTCAGAACAAGGTTTGCAAATTACTGAATTTGAAGCACTCACAGCAACAGCATTTCTTTGTTTTAATAAATTGGATGCGGATGTTGTTGTTTTAGAAGTTGGATTAGGCGGAAGATTAGATGCAACAAATGTAATTACTACACCACTTGTTAATGTTATCACATCGCTTTCTTTAGACCATACCGCAATTTTGGGTGATACGTTAGAAAAAATTGCCTTTGAGAAATGCGGAACCTTAAAAGAAAACGGCACACTTGTCTGTTCCTATGGTCAGTCAGAAAAAGCCTTGGCAGTTATCAAGAATACTTGTAACGAAAAAAACAATAATCTTATATTACCTGACTCTGACGATGTAGCAATAAAAAAAGAGAGTATTCTCGGCACACAATTCACATACAAAGGTGAAATGTATTTTACCACGATGCCGGGTGCTCATCAGGTTCAGAATATGGTAACTGTGATTGAAACGATAAATGTTTTAAAATCCAAGGGATATAATATTTCTGAAGATAATATCAAAAAAGGGATTGAAAAAACAGTTCTTCCGGCAAGGGTAGAGGTAATAAATAAAAAACCTTTGGTGATTCTTGATGGCGGACACAATGAAGATGGTGCAAAAGCATTTTATAATGCTGTAGAAAAAATCATTGAAAATAAAAAAAGATTATTTGTTGTTGCCGGTATGATGGATGATAAAGCAGTAGAAGATTCTCTTAAACCATTAGCTTCAAAGTCGGATATATTTGTTGCAGTAACACCTCAGAATCCCCGTGCTATGAAGGCGGAAGTTTTATCTAATATAGCGAGAAAATATTGTAACAATGTCCTGGTTTGTGACGAAGCAACAGTTGCTATTGATTTGGTAAAAGAAAAACTTGAAAACTCCGATATTTTATTTGTAGTCGGTTCGCTTTATTTGGCGGGTGAGGTAAGAGAAAAACTTCTTGAAGATTTCAAGTGTGTTGACTGAATTGTAGATTTATGATAAAATAAACCACATATTCTATGTGAAAGGAGTGTTTTATTTGGTAGAGTTTGATGCATTTGCCGGTGATATTGCACTTGGTGGTTTGCGTAATATGTTAGAAATAAAAATTCTTGTCTGTTATATGCTCTCACGTGTGAAAGAACCAATGACACGAAAGCAACTTTGCGATTGCCTGCAGGAAGAAGGTCTTGTTAATTTCTTCGATTTGAATGAAGCGATTGATGATTTGCTTAAGCAAAAAATGCTGAAGGAAGAAACATATCTTGAAGAAAATTGCATTACTGTAACCGAGGAAGGTAAAAATAACGCAGAAACACTTGAAACAACTCTTACAAATACTTTAAGAGAACGCTCCGTAAAATCTGCATTGAGAATGTTAGCGAGAGCTAAAGCAGAAAGAGAAACTAAGGTTGATATAACAAAAACTGAGTCAGGGTACAACGTAACGTTCGCAATTGACGGGCTTGGTGAAAATCTTTTGACTCTCTCTTTATATGTTGCAGATATTTTACAGGCAGAACAATTAAGGGATAATTTTTTGAATAATCCGTCAGATGTTTATTCTAAAATAATTGATGTAATGACAGGTAAATAAAAAAAGTGATTGAACTTTCGCCGAGTTCCCATAAGGAAGTTTTGCCTATCTATATGAAACTGCGAAGCACTTTAAAATGCGAAATTCCGTGTACAAGAAAAGGCAAAAACCACCGATAACGCTATCGCGTATCGGTGGTTTTTAACGTATTATTGTGCCGAAAGTTCACATTTTAAAGAAAATCTGCCTTACGGGAGCTCGGCGTTTTGTTCAATCACTTTTTGTTATAGTTAAATTAAATTCCTAACATTCCGATGAACATACCAAAAATGAAACAAACGCCTAAGGCAATAGGTGGTGCTAAAGCTAATTTTTTACCTAAAGAAAAATCCTTTTTCGCTTTTTGAAGGAGTGCGAATTCCGACATATTACTCGGGTCTGCCATAGGTTCTGTGAGAGAGGCTGACATAATCCATATAACAATTGAGAAAATGAAGCCGATACCAAACATTAACACTGTAGCTAAAATACCGAGAACTTTAATTGTTTTTGCTTTTTCTGCAAAATTTGAAACAGCGAGGAAATTGTTTGAGAAAGCTTGTTGTTGGTATGGAACCCCATATTGTTGAGGTTGTGGATTGTAAGGATTTCCCATTGGCTGTTGATATGGCTGTTGATATGACTGTTGATATGGTTGTTGGTTTTGTGCGAAGTTATTTGGTTGTGTAAAATTGTTTGCTGTTGCACCGCAGTTAGGACAGAAAACTGCACCATCTTGCATTGGTTGACCGCAATTCTGACAGTTCATAATTTAATCTCCTTAAAAAATTATATGTGGGATTTTGTAGAATTTGAACGAATCCCATGAATTTAATATATCATATAAATATTCTAAAATCAAGATACAAAAAGTTTTGCAAAATAAAATTAATTTTGTTTCCTTACAATAGAATATTCATCCCCATTTTTAAAATAGGGACATTTAGTTTCGGTAACCGTACTTAAAAAACGTAAATATTCATCTTCATCAAGATTTATATCGCAGTAATACTCTTCAAATTCCTCGTCATAGCAATAGTTCTGACACATATCACAAATCATAATTTTACCTCTTATTTATGATATTTTCCGTTTGTGTTAATCTGGAATGCTCTGTAAATCTGCTCTAAAAGCATAACCCTCATTAGCTGGTGGGGGAAGGTCATTTTTGAAAACGACAGTTTTAAATCACTTTGTTTTTTTATTTTTTCTGAAAGTCCGAAAGAACTGCCTATAATAAACACAATATTGCTTTTACCCGAAAGTGAAATTTCATTGAATTTACTTGCAAGCTCTTCGCTTGATTTTAAAGTCCCTTCAACACACAACGGAATTACAAAGGCGTTTGAGGGGGTTTTCTTTATTATCTCTTCAGCCTCTTTTTCTAATGCCACCTCTATTTGTGTAGGTGTTGGGTTATCCGGCAATTTAACGGGAGAAAGCTCAGTTATAGTCAGCTTGCCGTAAGCAGAAATACGCTTCGAGTATTCTTGTATGGCATCTTTTAAATAGCTTTCTTTTAGTTTTCCTAAGCAAATAACTGTAATATTCATCATTCTAATCCTATATACCAAGCAGGGTTTACCCTGGTACCATTTATTCTTACTTCAAAGTGAAGGTGAGCACCGAAAGAGTAGCCTGTGTTACCAACTCTACCAACTGCCTGACCTTTTGTTACGTGGTCGCCTACGCTTACCATAAGCGAGTTGTCGAGCATATGTGCGTAAAGAGTTTCTACACCATTTCCATGGTCTATCATAACGTAGTTACCGTAACCACCTGTGCTCCAGCCGGATTCAATAACAACGCCCGAAGCACCTGCAACAACAAGTGAGCCTGATGCATTTGCGCCCGAGATATCAATACCTCTGTGGTAGCCGAGACTACGCCAACCGAAAGGTGAGGTGACGGTGTGAAGTCCGACAACAGGCCAGCAGAAATAACCGCTTGTCTGTGTAACTGTGTAGCCACCCATAGAAATACTTTCAGCTCTCATACCTTTTTCAATAACCTGTGAAACAGGCGCTTTTATAGATATGCTTGTAAGATTTTGAGAAAGCACTTTTTTATTGTCAATATACGTTACTAAGTCAATAACGTATTCAGAGCCCTTCTGGCCTTGTCTTCTGACTCTTGAGTCACCAATGAAAAGGGTGTTGGTTTCTATATCTACAGTGTCAAACGGTACAGCGGCAATTTTTGTTTCGCACTCAATGCGTTGCGGAGTGAGAAGCTCAAAGCTTCTTAAAGCAAGTTCGAGTCTTTCACCGGTCCAGATGTTTTCGTCACTGCTTTTATAGTAAGCATATTTATAAGAAACCTTTTCAGCAAAAGACACAGAGGCTTTTGCTGCTTGGCCTTTTTCAAGCTCAAGAACGTTGTTTATTGCATTGTGTGCGGTTATTTGGTCAGAAACTGCACAAATTAATTTATCATCAATATAAATTTCACATACTTTTATATAGTCCGGAGCAATGATTTCTACAAGCTTGTCTGTTAAAGCTTCATTTGAAATTATATTATAAGGCTCTGTTTTAATATCTTTATATTCAATTTCATATTTTTTTGCGGTGTTAAGCTTTTTAAGAGTTGTTTGCTCTATTTTTTCTGCGTCATCCGCATTTTGTATGTAGGCAATTGTTTCGCCATTAAAAATAACTGCTGTAGCAGAAATTTTTGTGCTTTTGGTGTTTATAAAAATTATTACACCCGAAATAACAGAAATAACTAAAATAAAAGCAATTGCACGTAAAATGAAGGTCTTAGCAGAAGAAAATGATTTTTGGTTGTACTTTATAAAATTCAAGATAAGCTTCTTAAGTGCTTCAAAAATATATTTTTTGAAAAATGCAAAAGCACCTGTTACTATATCTGTAACAAGCGTACCTAAAGTAGATATGAGGTTGTAAATAGGTGTAGAAATCATAAACTTACCCTCTACTCAAAATCTTCTTTGTATTATATCACATATTTTGATTTTTAACAAGAGTAAAAGGGGCGTGTGATTTATTAAATTTGTGTAAACTATTGTTTATTTAAACGGAATATGTTAAAATAAGAAAAAATATAATTAGAGTGGAAAATAATGTCTGCAGAAATAAAAAAATATTACAGAACGTATGCTTCGGTAGATTTATCTGCCATCGAAAATAATATTAACGAGCTTAAGAAGAAACTCAAAAGTGGAGTGCTGACACTTGCCACCGTTAAAGCAGATGCTTACGGTCACGGTGCTGTCGGTGTAGCTGTTCATATTCAGAATATGGTAGATTACTTCGGAATAGCAGAACTTGGTGAAGCGGTAGAGTTAAGAGAAGCGGGTGTTGAAAAACCAATTTTGGTTCTTTCTTATACGTCGCCTTATCAATATGAAACGCTTATTGAAAATGAGTTGACGCAAACTATTTTTAACTATGATGATGCAGTTGCACTTTCTTCTGCAGCAGTTAAATTAAATAAAATTGCACGAGTTCATATAGCAATAGATACAGGTATGTCGAGAATCGGTTTTTTCTGTAATGATGAAAGTGTAGAGGTTGTTAAGAAAATAAACGACTTACCTAATATATATATTGAGGGTGTATTCAGTCACTACGCTTGTGCTGATTGTCCAGATAAATCAACAACCCAAAGGCAGACGAAGCTTTTTAAAGAGTTCAATGAAAAGCTTTTGAACAGAGGAATTAAGATTCCTATAAAGCACATCTGTAACAGTGCAGGCTCCCTTACTCTGGACGAGCAGTTTGATATGGTTCGTTTAGGTCTTGTTATGTATGGTCTTTATCCGGATGACTGTGTGAATGACGGCTCTGTAAATTTGCAACCTGCAATGAAAATTATAAGCCACGTTATCCACGTGAAAGAGGTTCCTGAAGGTAGCGGTGTGAGTTATGGGCACACATTCTTCTCAAAACGACCTACTAAAATTGCAACCGTTTGTATCGGTTATGCCGACGGTTACTCAAGACTTTTTTCAAATAAAGGCAGGGTGCTTATAAACGGTGAGTTTGCAAACGTTATAGGAAGAGTTTGTATGGACCAATTAATGGTTGACGTTACAGACCTTGAAAACGTTAACGTTGGTGATGAAGTTGTAATTCTGGGGCGTGATGGTGAAAACGAAATCACAGCAGAGCAATTAGCAGAAGAAACAGGTACCATAAATTACGAAATCATTTGTCAGTTCCAAAAGAGAGTGACAATAGTACAACACAAATAATTTTTTATAAGGATTTTTATATATGAGTTATTTTAAACTTTTAAAAGAGAACATAAATGAACACAAAAACAATTATGTTCAGGTTTTAAGACTTTCGGTTGCTGATTTAAAAAAGACTTATCACGGAGCAGCACTTGGCTGGTTTTGGGCAATAGTAAAGCCGGTTGTTTCGATATTTGTTTATTGGTTTGCAATTGAAATAGGCTTGAGAAAGGGCGGGGATATCGAAGGTTTCCCATTTATTCTCTGGCTTATTGCGGGTATGGTTCCGTGGTTTTATATGAATGAGCTTATAACAGGCGGTACTGATTGTATAAGAAAATACAGTTACCTTGTTACAAAAATGAAATACCCTGTAATGACGATACCGACGCATACTAATATTTCAAAGTTTATGGTTAACGCAATATTGGTTGCAGTTGTTATAGTGATTTTCTGGGTTTGCGGTTATCCGCCTACAATTTATTTGTTGCAGTTACCTGTTTATATGCTTTTAATGTTCTTGTTCTTTAATGCGTGGGGGCTTTTTGCAGGAATGGTTTCAGCAATAGGCAAAGATTTTTCTAACCTTGTAAAATCGTTTGTTACCGCAGTGTTCTGGCTTTCAGGTGTTTTATGGGACGTAGACAAATTAGTTGAAACAAATTTGTTCTTTAAAATATTCTTTATGTTAAATCCTATTACATATTTCTGTTACGGTTTCAGAAATTGCTTTATTTACCACAAATGGTTCTTCGAGGAACCTGAAAAGTTAGGTTGCTTTTTAGGATTTTATTTTGTTTTAGGTTTTCTTTCTCTCTGGGCTTATAAGAAGCTGAGAAAAGAAATCCCTGACGTACTTTGATGAAGGATTTTTGGTGTTTATAATATGAAAGACGAAGTAGTAATCAGTTTTAATAAGGTTTCAAAGGTCTATAAATTATATTCAAGTAATCGTGCAAGACTTTTAGGCATTTTTGTAAAAAAAGTTCCATATAAAAAGAAAAAAGCGGTTAATGACGTAAGCTTTACAATCAATCGTGGCGAATCTGTTGCGTTATTCGGCAAGAATGGTGCAGGTAAATCTACAATTCTTAAAATGATTACGGGCGTTACGTTTCCGTCATCAGGCGAAATAAAGGTTGATGGCAGAGTAAGCGCACTCTTAGAGCTTACAAGCGGTTTTGACCAGGAATTTTCAGGTAGAGAAAATATCTATCTTAAAGGCCATATTTTAGGTCTTAAAGATAGTGAGATTAAAGCATTGGAAAGTACTATAATAGAATTTTCAGAGCTTGAAGATTACATAGACCAACCTGTGAGAACATACTCAAGCGGTATGAAATCTCGTTTGGGCTTTGCAATAAATGTTAATATCCGTCCCGAGATACTAATTGTTGACGAAGCTTTGAGCGTTGGTGATGCCGCTTTTAAAAACAAATGCAAAGAAAAGGTTAATGATATTATAAATAATGATAACGTTACACTTCTTTTTGTTACACACCAAACTGCAGTTGCAGAAGAATTCTGTAAACGCGGAATAGTTATGAAGGACGGTAAATTGGTGTTTGATGGTGAAGTGAGCGAGGCTTCTAAAAAATACAACGAGCTTTATAAGAAAAAGAAAAAATAAAATCAGGGAGTAGCGTTTATGAAGAAGATTATTATAAGTGCGGTTTGTGTTGTTTTGTCGCTTGCTATAATTGTTGCAATTGCCCTGGCAGGCAATACGTTTTTTTATTACTCACATTACAAAGAGAATAAAAAAGAAGCTGATATACAAATAACTACAACAAATCAGATAAAAATGATGAGCTATAATCTTCGTTGTATCAGTCCGACCGACTGGGGCAAAAAGGCTTGGTTTTATAGAGCGAATCTTGTAATTGACGATATAGAAAACGAAAAGCCTGGTATAATCGGTTTTCAGGAATCAACAAAATGGCATTATAAATATCTCGTTGATACTCTTGAAGGCTATGATTCTGTTATAGAATACCGTGACGAAGCCTTTAATTCAGAGGGTTGCCCGATTTTTTATAACACATCTCTTTATGAATTAGTTGATAAAGGCTCGTTCTGGCTCTCTGAAACTCCCG
>JAZRKU010000018.1:0-11425 GCA_045646485.1 Acutalibacteraceae bacterium | reverse complement strand
GTTAGTTTTATCAAGTGCAACAGCAAAGAAGTCGCCAATAAAGTCTGCTGTTTTCGGGTGTGGTGTGCCAAATCCTAACAGATTTTCTTTGAACACTTCATCTTTTGTCATCAATCTGAAAGACTCTCCAAATATTTTGTTGAAGTCTGTTTTGAATTCTTCTGTTCTTCCGTCTTTAACAAAGAAACTTAATGCTCTTGGTTCAATAGATGGTGGCATTTTTAATAACTCTACGAGTTTTGGGTAATCTTCTAAATATTTAGTAACACCATCGCATTGTCCGTGGTCTGCGGTAATAATTACAAGAGAATCTTTCAATTTACCACAAAGTTTTTCTACTTCTCTGTTAATATGTAAAATTTGCTCGTGAGCTTCTTTACTTGTTACTCCGTGACCGTGCATTGCATGGTCAGGCTGATTCCAATAAGCATAAATATATTTCTTTTTTCTCTTTTTAGAAAGTTTATATATAGTTTTACAAATATCTTCAATGCTTTTAATTCGACGGTTTGAAAAGAATGCTACACAATAAGCACTTTTTTTGCCCTTAACTTCTTCAATTCTTTTCATAATATTTTTATAAGGTATGTATTTTTCTGAAACATTATAATCTGCAGCAGGTTCACCATTTCTTTGTAAAGTATTTCTGAAAACTGCAACTGTTTCATCTATTTCTTTAAAATATAAGTCCCAACCAAGCCAGGCACATTCCAAAGGTGAATAACCGCTTGTAATTGAAGTGGTAGCCGCAACAGTTGTTGATGGAAAAACTGAAGAAATATCGGTTACATAATGCTGTCGTAAAAAATCTGTTTCTTCAAGATGGTAATTTAATGTTGAAGTGCCTAATCCGTCAAAAAGCATTACTATAATATTTTTGTAGTCTTTCTCAAGAAATTTATCAAATTCAGGTAAGGTTTGGTGTTGGCAGTCCTTTACGCCGAAATGGTTTAAAACTGACGAAGCAATAGAAAGTATGCTTCGGTCATAATCTGGATATTTAATCATAATTTTTACTCCTTTTCTTATAATAAATAAACGGTGTAAGTTTCTGCAGCAACTTACACCGTTATAAACATATGGAAAAATAAATTTTATCTATCCAAAAATGAGTATAAAGGTATAAGCCTGCAAGTATTATAATCATACTGTGCAAGCCACATTTGATTCATATCTTGTTTTTTAAGAAGATATGTGTTCATAGCCTTTACCTCGTTTTGTATTTTTTTGTCACTATAACACACAAATTTAAAGTTGTCAAGTTATATGGTGGTTGATTTTATTTTGCAGTAATGGTAAAATCAAAATAGTTAGTGTCTAAGAAAAAGGTGTAGAGAATAATGAAAATTGAGAGTATAATTCAAATAGATGCAGACGATTTCTTTTTGGTAGAGCCAAGTGAAATATACGCTGAGCAAATCAGTGAATACAGGCAAGAGTTTTTAGATGCCAATTCATCTATGGATGGTTGTGGTCCACTCAGAAGATGTGAAAAGCCAATTGAATACATAGAAGAATGTAAAAAATATACAAAGGTAGAAACTGTACCAGAAGAATGGGTTGTTGCAACACAGTTTTTATATGTGCGAAAAAGTGATATGCGTATAGTGGGAATGATACAGGTAAGACATTACTTTAATGATTGGCTTTTTAAATTCGGTGGTCATATTGGCTACTCAATAAGACCGAGTGAAAGAAGAAAAGGTTATGCAACTTCAATGCTTAAAGCAATTCTACCATATTGCAAAGAACTCGGTCTTGAAAAATTGCTTATCAGTTGTATTGATGGCAATATAGGAAGCGAAAAAGCAATACTTAAAAATGGTGGCGTTTATGAATCAACTGTATGCGAGCCAGATAGAAACCGAAATTTAAAGAGATTTTGGATTACTTTATAATATATGTGAAAATGTGTGGGGTGATTTAGTTGGAGAAAAAGGATTACATAAAATGGATTCGTAGCAAGGTAGGTCACGAGAAAATTATTATTGTCTATGCAGGTGGGGCTATCTTCAATGATAATGGTGAAGTCTTGCTTCAAAAACGAGCTGATTGTAACAAGTGGGGTTTTCCTGGTGGTGCTATTGAACTCGGTGAAACACCTGAAATGGCAGCTAAGCGAGAAGTTAAAGAAGAAACTGGGTTAGATGTTGAAGTAGGCAACCTCATTGGGATTTATACAGATTCAGATGTTGTTTGTGCTAATGGCGACAAAGTTCATAGTATTTGCATTGGATATAAAATGAGTGTTGTCGGCGGTGAGTTGATTTGTGATGAAAATGAAACTTTAGAACTTAAATACTTTTCATTAGATGATATGCCGGAGTTATTTTGTAAACAACATGAAGAATTATTGAGAGATGTAATAAGGGGAAGAAATTAAAATGATAGGTAAAAAAGTCAAGGTTATCATTGATAGACCTTTGGGAACATATCACCCAAAGCACAAAGATATATTTTATTCTGTAAACTATGGTTATATCGAAGGCATTATTGCTCCTGATGGTGAAGAGCAAGATGCTTACGTTCTCGGTGTTAATGAACCTGTGAGCGAATTTACAGGGGTAATAATTGCTATAATTAAAAGACTTGATGATGTCGAAGAAAAATGGGTTGTTGCTCCGTCAAATATGACATTTACAAAAGAAGAAATAATGAAACAAGTTGAGTTTCAGGAGAAGTATTTTAAAACAGAGATTTGTATTGAATAAAATACTGAGGTTGAATTATGAAAAAATTAGTTGACCAATGGAATAAAGCAGCAGAGAAATACACAAAAGACCAAGAACAGTCAGATTTTGTTGAAAGTAACAAGCAGATTGTAAAAGCACGTTTTAAGGATATGACAGGACAAAAAGTTTTAGATTTGGGTTGTGGCTATGGCTATTACACCGAATATTTTCAAAATATCGGAGCGGAAGTAATAGGTGTTGACGGCTCTGCAAATATGATTGATATTGCTCGTTCACGCTATGAGAACTGCACCTTTGAGGTATGTGATATTACCGAAAACTTTCCTTATGCAAATGAAAGTTTTGATTTAATCTTTTGCAATCAGGTTTTAATGGATGTTGAGAATATCGAAAAAGTATTTTCAGAATGTTATAGGGTATTAAAACCAAATGGTATTTTTTATTATTCTATCGTACATCCGGCATTTTATGATAGTGAATGGGTTAAGGATGAAAAAGACTTTTGTTATGGTAAAACAATCAAATCATACATTGAGCCTTATTCTTTTACAAATGAGTTCTGGGGTGAAACTGAACATTTTCACCGTTCTTTGTCGTATTATTTGAATGTTGCTGCAGAGAAAGGTTTTGTTTTAAAACATATTGAAGAACCTGCATCCTATGATGGCACAACTAAAAACAAAGATTTACCATTATTCTTTTTTGCAGAATATCAAAAATAATAGTAATTAAGATGGGTATGATAGAGGTGAAAAATTATGAGTTATTTAAGCGAACTTCGTAAAATTGTAGGACACAGACCGCTACTCTCTGCTGGTGCTACTGTCCTTGTAATTAAAGATGATAAAATTCTTTTAAATCTTCGTTCTGATACAGAAACCTGGGGTATCCCTGGTGGTGGGTTAGAGCTCGGTGAATGTTTAGAAGAAACTGCTTTTCGTGAATTAAAAGAAGAAACAGGACTTAATGCTGAAAAAATGACGTTAGTTACTGTGTTGTCAGGTAAAGATTTTTATTTTGTTTATCCTAACGGTGATATGTTATATTCAGTGGTTTCTTTATACCTTGCTGAAAATGTTAGTGGCGAATTAAAAATTACAGATGGCGAAAGTCTTAAACTTCAATATTTCAGTTTTGATAATTTACCAAATCTCGAAAGCAGAGCAAAAACAATGATTGAATGGATAAAAGAAAATAGGAAAGATTTAATTAAATAAAATAAGTGAACTTCACTTGCTGAAATTCAAACTTAACCAAAAAGAAAAACGGATTGCTTTTGCAATCCGTTTTCTTTTTGGCTATGGGATACAAAAAAGAAATTTTTGTATTTTTGCGTATGAATTCGAACTCTTGTAGTTTTTAGTGAAATCGTTCGCTTGTGCTCACGGTGAAATAATTTACTCCGTAAATTGTGAGATTTGATGCTGTCGCACCAAGTGAAATTAAATCCACCCACTCGCCGTTGAGGCGAATTTCACATTGCGAAGCAATATTTCACCCACCGCAAGGGTGGATTTAGTTAAAAAACCGACAAGTCGAAACTTGTCGGTTTTTTTGGCAGGGGCACTAAGACTCGAACTCAGGACACGTGGTTTTGGAGACCACTGCTCTACCAACTGAGCTATACCCCTAAATATGGTGGACCATCAGGGACTCGAACCCCGGACCAACCGGTTATGAGCCGGTTGCTCTAACCAACTGAGCTAATGGTCCATGTCTTGCGACAGGAACGCTTAACATTATATGTGAATTACAAGTATTTGTCAAGTGTTTTTTTGAAATTAAATAATATATTTTCTCGGGAAAATATATTTCCTTTTACGTTTCAAAAAACCTTTGTCAAATTCGTTTTTTTACTTGAATTATAAATGGTAAGAGTATATAATTATATAAATATTGTCGTACGGCGTTTTGCTATCAGATAATAAATTTATTAAAATATCTTTATATAGCGAAAACGACAATGTAATAAAAGATTCTCCGGAGGTTTTAAAATGAGTCAGTTAAAATTATATAAAACAATAACACCGTGTGAATTTCCAACAGATTTAGGTGGTTTTGAGTACAGAAGCTATAATGGTTCTGTTGAAGACAGAGCTGCCTGGGCTGAAATATGCAAAAATGGTCTCGTTGGTGATGATGCAGACGCAACACGCTTTGTAGAGGTTATTGAAGAAGCAGATGGTTACAAGCCTGAAAACGTATTTTTTATAACAGAAAACGGAAATCCTGTTGCTACAATTACCGCCCTCGTGCAAGAAAACGGCAGAGGTTGGGTACATATGGTTTCAGTTCACAAAGAGAGTCGTGGCAAGGGTCTCGGTGCTGTTCTCAACCAGCTTGCTTTAGCAGCACTTTATAAAGAAGGCTGCACTTACGTAGGGCTTACAACAGACGAGTTCAGAGTTCCTGCAGTTAAATCATATTTAAGAGCAGGCTTCAGACCGGTTCTTTATGAAGAGGATATGGAGTCACGTTGGGTGTTCTGGCTTAATCGTTACGGCTATATGAATATTGATGCTTATGATAATGACAATAATTTTGTTAAAAATCTTTGCACAGTAGAAAAGAAAGATAAACTTAAAGTTGGTGTTTTCGGGCTTCGTAGAGGTACTGCGATTGCAGAGCCTGCGGTTTTAAGTGAAAAAGGTTACATTTACGCAGTTTGCGACTATGACGAAACAACTTATGAATTAGTTGAAAAATGTACTTGTGAAGATACAAAATATTTTAAGGATTTTGATGAATTCATTGAATGTGGTTTGGATGTTGTTGTTTTAGCAAACTATTTTAATGAACACGCTAAATATGCAATTAAAGCACTTGAAAAGGGTATTCACGTTTATAGCGAAACACTCCCGGCAGTTACTCTTGCAGATTGTGTTAAATTATGTCGTACTGCTGAAAAGAGCAAGGCAAAATATATGATTGCTGAAAACTGTGCATATTTTGGTACAGTAAGAAAAATGGAAGAGATTTATAAAAATAAAACACTCGGCGGTGCAGTTTACTGTGAGGGGGAATATGTTCACCCAATGCCACACGACGGCTACAAGGTTATTACACCTGATGCAAAGCATTGGCGTGCATTAATGCCGTCAGGTTATTATTCAACGCACGCCTTAGCACCTATTATGCAGATTACAGGTGAAGTTCCTGTTGCTGTTAATGCACTCAGCATTTATAGCGATGAAGTACGCATTGAACGTGAAGAGGAACCCACAAAAGACGTTGCTTCAATTATGCTTTGCACAATGAGTAACGGCTCTATCGCTCGTGTTACGGGTTGGTCGAAATTTGGTGGTCACGGTCTCTGGTATCGTATGAATTGCGGTAAGGGTAGTCTTGAGAGCGTTCGTGGTGATGACTATAAAGTTCGTCTTTTCTATAATGATTGGGAAATCCCGGAAGGCATGGAGCAAGAAACTTATTACGATGCAGAATATCCGTTTGATAAAGACAGAGCAAGTCAAAGCGGTCACTTTGGTGGCGATTATTATGCAATTTACGACTTTCTTGATTGTGTTCAGAATGACAGAGAGCCATTCCTTGATGTTTATAAATCAGCGGCTATGACTGCGGTTGCAATTTTTGGTTGGCGCAGTAGCCTTAATGATGGTATTCAGTACAGAATCCCTGACTTCAAAAACGAAGCTGAAAGAGCAGTTTATGAAAATGATGATTGGTCTCCATTCCCTGATGAAAACGGAAACAGCAATTTCCCTTGTACAAAATATCAATTAGGCGATTTCAATATAGAATTCTGACTTTTTACCCCTTGTTAACCTGTGTTAACGAGGGGTAATTTGCATTTTTTTCCATTTTGTAGTAGAATAACGAAAACGAGGTGAAAAAATGAAAAGAATTTTACTTTCGGTAGTTTCATTGATTCTTGTTGTTACTGTTCTTACTTCATGTGGTACAAAAACAGTTTTAAAGACAGAAGAAATTACGGCTAAGATTTCTGCGACAAAGGTTGTTTTGCAGAGTGAGATTTCTACAACCGAAGAATTTAATAATTATCTCAGCGTGTTCAAATCGTCTTACACAATACCCGGGCTTTATGAAGGCATTATTCCTCAGGGTATTTGCTACAACTTCAATCTTAATTGGATTATTATAAGCGGTTATTATGAGGATGAAGCGTTGCCATCAATGCTTATGATTCTTGATGCACAAAACGGTTCGCTTATAAAATCTGTTAAATTAAAAAATGTTGATGGTTCAATGTATTACGGTCACGCAGGTGGTGTGGCATCTTCGGGTGCATATATTTTTGTAACAAGTGATTATTCTGCAAAAACAATTTCAATTGAGAAATTAGAAAATGCCAAAGACGGCGATATAATTCAGTTTTCAAGTGATTTCAAGCTTAACACCAAGGGCTCTTTTGCAAACGTTTACAGTGAAATTTTATGGGTAGGCGATTTTGTAGAAAGCTCAGACAGTGTAAGAAATGGTATTACAAACGTTACAACTCTGGATTCAGGTGAAACGTTTTACGCCTATTGCGAGGGCTACGAGCTGAAAGACGGGCTTCCGCGAATTGAAAAAATTAATTCAACACACGACGGCTACATTCCAGATATTATGTTGGCTATACCCGAGCAGACTCAGGGTATGACACGAACTCTTACAGGTGGTTTTATTTTCAGCACGAGCTATGGCAGAACAAATAATTCTGTTATAAAGGTCTTTAACGACGTTACTGAAAGTGATAACGTAGGTACGGTGAATATTGACGGTGTCGCAGTAGATTTGTATGCCTGCGATGAATTGGAGATGAAAACCTCTTACGTAGCACCGCCAATGAGTCAGGGGATAGAAAGTGTAAACGGAACAATTTATTTGCTGTTTGAGTCCGGGGCTTCAAAATACAGAAGCGGCGGCGGAAAGCATCCTGTGGATACGTTGTTTAAAGCTGAGTTTACAAGATATTGATTTGAAAATGAATGAAGATAAAGAAGCAGTTGTAATTTTACAACTGCTTCTTTTGTATTTTTGCCTAAAAAATCATATTAAAAAAAGCACTTTCTGCATAATGTTCTAAACTCATATTTTTTATATTGACTTTTTAAAATACGAGTACTATTATATTGCAGGTTTATAAATAAGAAATATAAAAATTTGTGCGGAAAAAAGGTGCAAAAATGTCAGTAATAGTAAAAAAGGTACCAAGGTTTTGCAAGAAAAACGTTGTTTTGGTAATAGCAATGTTAGCGGCTCTGATTACCACAATAATTGTTCCTGTTGACAGAAATTATATAGGCTATTTCGATTTTAAAACGCTTACTTGTCTGTTTTGTGTTTTAGCAGTTGTGTGTGCTTTAAGAAATATAAATTTCTTTTATATGTTGGCTGAGCAAATTGTAAAGCTTTTTAAAAATGCAAGATTTGCAATTCTTGCACTTGTTTATATAACCTTTATAGGTTCTATGTTAATAGCGAATGATATGGCTTTACTCACTTTTTTACCGCTTGGTTGCTTTGTTTTAAAAACAACGGGCAAAAAGAAATATATGGCGTTTACGTTCGTTATACAAAATATCGCTGCAAACCTGGGTGGTATGCTTACACCATTCGGTAACCCACAGAATTTATTTTTGTATTCAAAATTCAATATACCAACGGGCAAGTTTATGCTTACTATGTTGCCTACGTTTGTTTTATCTATTGTAATTATAACTATATGTTGTTTTGTTTTTGTAAAAAAAGAACCGCTTCAGTTAGAAGGGGAAGAAATGCACGTAAATAAAACACGTACGGCAATTTACCTTGTCCTTTTTGCTTATTCAATTCTTATAGTTTTTCATTTTATTCCTTATTGGACGGGGCTTATAGTTGTTCCTACAACATTACTTATTATGGACAAAAAAGCGCTTAAAATGGTGGATTATCCTTTGCTTTTAACGTTTTGTGCCTTTTTTGTTTTCTCGGGGAATATGGCACGTATCGATGCTGTAAGAGAGGTCTTTCAGTTTTTGCTTGACAAAAGCACTCTTTTGTTCAGTATTTTATCCTGCCAATTCATAAGCAACGTTCCGTCTGCAATACTTCTTTCACAATTTACAACAGATTATAAAGATTTGCTTCTCGGAGTCAACATAGGCGGTGTGGGCACACTTATAGCTTCTCTTGCAAGTCTTATTACGTTAAGAGAATTTTCAAAAAATAATCCGGGTAAAACCAAGAAATATATTTTAACGTTTACTGCGTTTAATTTTGGTTTCTTGTTTCTCTTAACAGGATTTCAATATGTTATTGGTTGAGAATTAAAACATCCTGTCATCTTTAGTCAGAGTAATTTCCGACTAAAATGGCAGGATGAATTTTTTGATTTATTTGTTGCTATCTAATAAATTTCCGATTTTTATTTCAAACGGTGTAGGTCTGAAGCCTAACTCTTCTTTTATTGCTTTGTTGTCATATGCTCTGTCTTCTGTTAATCTGTCTAATTTTTCTCTGAAATCAATTCGTTTGAGTGAAAGAAAATAAACTGAGTTAACCGCAAGTTTTGCTAAAAAGAAGGGGATGTTTATAAAGTGATTGTTAAATCCGCCTTTTTCAGAAATGATTTTAAACATTTCTAAAAGAGTCATATCCCGTTCTCCTGAAACTATGTATTCCTTTTCTTTTAAAGTGTCAAAGTTTTTTAAAATCAGATAATAAGCGTTTGCCAAGTCATCTTTATGAATAGGGCGGATTGTCGCTTTACCTTTTTTTACAATAGGGAAAACTCTGAATTTCCTGAGCCAATTTATAAATACACTTATGTTTTTGTCAGTTTTTCCGTCAAAAATCATAGTCGGTCTTATAAAAACGTAGGGTAGATTGTTTTCTTCAAAAATTTTCACGTAATCGGCTTCATCGGTTTTTAAATAACTTGTGCGGTAATAGTTTGAATACACAATTGTACTTGAAACAAAAATACATTTGATTTTTCTGTTTTCTTCTTTTATTGCTTCAACCAAAGGTCTTGCTAAATCTTTTGCAGCAATGTGAAAAACTGTGTCACAATTTTTTAAAGCATTTTTTAATGAGTCCTTGTTTAAAATATCACCCGTGACAAATTCAATATCTAAAGGCGAATTTTCAAACATCTTTAAATTTGTTGTAGGTCTTATTAAAACTCTTATTTTTTCGTTAAAGCCTTCACGGCACAGAACCTTATAAAAAGCAGTGCCACTTAAACCGGTTAAGCCTGTAATTAAAATCATAATATCACCAAAATAGATTATATCACAAATCAATATTGCTTGCAACTTGTACACTTGGAAATTTGAAACTAATCACCTTGACTAATATCACCCAATGGGGTATAATCAGTAAAGATTATTTCTAAGGAGTAATAATATGGAAACAGCATTATATAACAAATTATGTGATATATTAAGTCGATACGCTTTTAATGGTGAAATAAAAGAGATAAAACCTATTACAGTAGGTCATATTAACGACACCTTTGTAGTAGAATATGATGTAGAAGGAAAAATAGAAAAATATCTTCTTCAGTGGATTAATCACAACGTTTTTAAAAATCCTGTTGCAGTTATGGAGAACGTAGTGGGTATTACTGAGCATATAAAGAAAAAAGTAGCCAAAGCAGGCGGTGACACCGAAAGAGAAGTTTTAACTGTTTTTAAAACTAAATCGGGTGAGAATTACGTTAAAACAGAAGATGGCGGTCATTGGCGTGTGTATAATTTTGTTGACAACTCTTATTCTTTAGACGGAGTTTCTTCAAAAGAGGATTTTAAAATGGCTGCAGAAGCATTCGGTAACTTCCAGAAACAACTCTCAGATTATCCGATTGAAACTCTTAAAGATACAATTCCTAATTTCCATAACACTGTTTCAAGATTCAAAGATTTTAAAGTGGCGTTAGAAGAAAATAAATCAGGCAGAAAAGATGAAGCAAAAGAAGAAATAGAATTTGTTTTGGCAAGAGAAAAGGATTGCGCAGTGCTTACCGATTTATTAGAAAAGGGTGAGTTGCCGTTAAGAGTTACCCATAACGACACAAAGCTTAATAACGTTCTTTTCGACAAAGAAACAAACAAACCGCTTTGCGTTGTTGACCTTGACACCGTTATGCCTGGTAGTTCGCTTTATGACTTCGGCGACAGCATACGTTTTGGTGCAAACACAGGCGCAGAAGATGAAAAAGACCTTTCAAAAATCTCTTTGGATTTAGAACTTTTTAAAGCTTATGTAGAAGGCTATCTTTCATCAGCAGGCGATTCACTTACTGAAAATGAAATTACATATTTGCCGTTTGCCGCAAAACTTTTAACATTTGAGTGCGGAATAAGATTTTTAGGCGATTTCTTAAACGGGGATGTGTATTTTAAAACTGAATATCCTGAACATAATTTAGTCCGCGCAAGAACACAATTTAAACTCGTTGCTGATATAGAAGCAAAGTTTTCTGAAATGGAAGCTATAGTAAAAGCTGCAAGATAAAGCAAAATCAATGCTTCTGAAACCCTTTCGAAAAAAACCGAAAAAAATTTCAAATTTTTTGAAAAAAAGTGTTGACAAATGAGTTTCAATAGTGTATAGTATCTATCGTTGCGAGTGCAACGAAAGCAATGGGAGCATAGCTCAGCTGGGAGAGCATCTGCCTTACAAGCAGAGGGTCATAGGTTCGAGCCCTATTGTTCCCACCAAGAGGTGGCCCGGTAGTTCAGTTGGTTAGAACGCTAGCCTGTCACGCTAGAGGTCGACGGTTC
>JAZRKU010000017.1:0-2409 GCA_045646485.1 Acutalibacteraceae bacterium | reverse complement strand
CTTTGTGTTGTGCTAATAAAACCATCAGCATTTTCAAGCAGAGTTTCAAGAGCCTCTTTTTGTTTATTCGTAAAACCGTATTGTGAAATCATTTGGTCTTTAGTTTTTGCCGTTATTGTAATGTATAATACGGTTTCACTTGTTTCGTCACTTGTCACGGTTTCAGTTCGTGAAATTATAGTGTGCATATCCCAAAACACATCTTTTAACTTTTGTTTTTTAACAACGTCTATAACAACTACATCCTGAACAGTTTGATCTTCAACGCCTGCAACTTTAACGGAAAACAATGACAAAACCAAGCTCCAATCTGCTTGTTCCCCCTCCATAACAATTCTGTCATGCATGGTGTTGTCCTCGATTTCTGTCAGCCTTGCTGATAGTTCCATATTACATTCATTTACGATTGAAGAAACCGGAATACTGTTGCTGTCTGCAGCTTCATCTGATATAAATATTCCAAACGGACTTCCTGCTATTGCCGCAACGATTATTATAACAATAAGAATTACCAAAACAACTAGCACACCAATCCAACCAAAGGCTGCGAAAAATGCAGTAGATACCTTTGATACAGCAGTCGCAATAGCCTTACTGATATTTGCTACTGTTTTAGCTGTTTTTATTGCGACAGCCTTTGCTATTTTAGTCGCCTTTATAGCTGCTTCACTTACGGCTTTTTTCGTAACTTCTTTTTGAGTTTTTACAACTTTCTTGGTTGTTTTAGACGGTTTCTTCTTTGCAGTTTTAGCGATATAGGGACTACCGCTTTTTACAACAGATTTCGGCTTTCCAACAACATTATCACGGGTTTTCAAAGTTTTATTTGAATTTGCCGCATTCCTTTTAACTGAAGCTGCAGTTTCCTTTAATTTCGGTATGTTATTATAAGAAAATTTTATTGTTTCAGCTTGTGTTTTTCGATATTCAGCTTTTGTTTTTAGTTTTTTAGAAACATATTCTTTTCGGACATCTTTAGACGAAACAACAGAATCAGAAGAAGGAGCCTTTAACGGCTCCTTACCCTTAACACCTTTTGTCGCATCTTCAGGTGTATGTTGCTTTATATAGTTTTCCTTTGTCTTTACACCGTGAGAAAATTTTTCATTTTGAGATTTTAAATATTCCTCTTTGGTCTTGACATTTGCTTTTTCCTGAGCCTTGCTTTTAGCTTGTTCTACAGATTTTTGATTTTTGAAAGGTTGTTCGTTGTCGTTGAATTTTTCCTTCGTTTTTGGTGCATTTTTGTCCGTTTCAGGCTCATTCTCAACAGACTTCGGTTCTTTGTCAGAAGTTTCAGGTTCTTCCGGTGTAGGTTCCTGATTTTCAGGTGCTTCATTTTCCCGTGTTTTAACCTTCTGTATTTGTTCCTTGATTTTATTCTGCGCATAAGCTTTACCTTTAAGATAAACTACATCAACAGTTGTATAAGCAGCACTTTCAACTCTTTCAGAAGCCTCTGTATCAGCTTTTTGCGTTTCAGAATATCCTTGTTCTGTACCAAGCTTTGATTCAACTATTTTCTTTATAAGAGTATCTTTCATTACCGCTTTTGCGTCTTTGACTGTATTCACTGCGGCACCTTTGCTTTTTACTGCAACTTTAGGTAATTTCTTTGGTTTTGTCTTAATATCTTTTTCACTCATAATAAAAAAACCTCTATTCCCTTTCTCCGGGTTTGGTAGACATTAGTGCGTACAGTTCTGTATCCATCGGGAACTCATTCACAAATGGCACGATAGAACCGCCGACCTTTATAAGTCCTCGTCCGGCACCTGCATTTGTAATATAACTCATCTGTGTATCAGAAATATTCAAGAGTTCCGAAAGGTCCTTTCTGTCTGAAGGCGATTGATTAAGCATCAATAAGAATTCGCTGTTGGATAACATTCCCCGTGCTGTTTCATTGCGCAGACAATCAGATATATTCTGTGTGATACCTGTGAGCAGACCACCGTATTTTCTAAAGCGCTTCCAGGCTTTTAACAAGAACTCTGCACTATACTGATTCTTGAAGAATAAGTGTGCTTCGTCAATGTAAACTCTTGTATATTTGCCTTTCTTTCTGTTTTCGATTACACGGTTCATAATGTTATCGAGCATAATGAGAAGTCCAATAGATTTCATCTGTTCGCCAAGCTCCAAAATGTCATAGCTGATAATTCGCTTATTAACATCAACATTACTTTGATGTGCAAAGGCATTTAAGCTACCCGTTGTAAACATTTCAAGACAGAGAGCAAGGTCATGAGCTTCGGGTTCAGGCTGATTTAAGAGTTCATCACGGAGCTGCATAAGTGTAGGTTCTTTATCAGTTCTGCCGTTCATATAGTCTGCAAATACTCTTATGGTACAACGGTCAATGATTGACTTATCTTTAGCACCGACACCGCCACCCATACGGGATGA
>JAZRKU010000016.1:0-109008 GCA_045646485.1 Acutalibacteraceae bacterium | reverse complement strand
CCCTATAGGAAATCTGTTAATTTTGATGTTAAACAGTTAATAAAGTACAAAAAAGTGATGAAGAATTTGGAAAATGGTTCATCACTCTGAGTATTATTCTCCTAAAATAATTTCAGGATTATTGAAAATTTCTTCAAGTTTTCTTATAAACGGAGTTACCTCTGAAAAATCAAGTGCTCTATGGTCAAAGCAGATTGTAAGAGGAAGAATAGTTCTTATTTCAACCTTTTCTTCGCCATTTTCATCAGTTACTACAATCGGTCTTCTCTGTGCTGCACACACTGCCATAGCACAAACCATTGGCGGAATAATCATAAGAACGCTTGCATCACCTCTTAAGCCTCTTACAAGATTACCAACGTTTGTAACAAGAAACGTTCCCTGTGCCAAATCGTCACGGGTAATTCTGTCAGTTTCAGGAATTGAATAATAAGCCTTTTTTTCTGCACCCTTCAAGGTAACAACTCTGTGCTTTTTCTGTGATTTTGCGCCGAAAATTCTTAAAGCAGCTTTAATAAAATGACCCCTTTTAAGTGCTTTGATTGTGTCGTGAATTGAAACAGAGTAAAGTGCTTCTGTAAGATTTGTATTTGAAAGTTTTCTGTTTATATCGGCAGAAAGCTTACCAATTTCCTGAAGTGATTTATTACCCATATCTTTCATATTGATAGTCATCATTGTGCCGTCAGGAAGTGGCCACGGAACTGAAATATCGATATTATCAAATGTGGTAAGCTTACCGCGGACAAGTTTCTTTTCAAAATGAAGATGAGAATTCATTTCAGGTGCTTCTTTAAGTGCCTCGGCAACAGCTTTTAAAAGAACACCGTTAAATGTTACTTTAAACTCATCGTCCTTATGGTTTTCACTATAAATCTTAAAAGCAGCCTGAAATTTTGTAACATCTGGCTCATATGTATAACAAACGTGAGGAATTGTCTTCCAGCTTTCGCTTGTCATATTAGCAACAATTTTTCTCTGAATGCCAAATCTTGTAACGTGCCTAATAGCCATTCTTAACTACCATCCTTTATTAATTAAAAGAAATAACCAATTTCTGTAAGTTCTTTTTTGAGTGAAGCCTTTTCTTCATCTGTGAGCGGGGTTCCAGGGAATATTGCAACGCCTGAATCAATGCCAAGCAATGTAAGGATATATTTTATTGAACGTATAACACCATATTTAATGATAATAGAAACAACCTTATTGATTTTATATTGTTGCTCCTGTGCAGCTCTTATGTCGCCCTTCATAAAGAGGTCGTAAAGCTTGCAGTATTCAGAACAAAGAACGTTATATGTAGAACCGATACCTGCATCTGCACCCATTGCAAGACCACATAAAAGCATCTCGTCAGGCCCGTTGATAACGTTGATATCGCCACCGTTAAGTTCTTTGATTCTGTGTAAAGAATAAAAATCAGTAAGTGTAAATTTAACACCAATTATGCCGTCAAGTTTAATAAGTCTGTCCATAAGAGAAACAATATCTCCCGTGTAAAGGCCCTGAGCATACGCAATCACAGGAAGCTCAGAGGCATCTGCAATTTTTTTGTAATACTCAATAATTTCATTATCGTTATATTTATAATAGAAGTTAGGCACAACGCTTGAAACTGCGTCACAACCACATTCTTTTGCGTGTTTTGAAAGTAAAATTGCTTCTTCAGGTGAAGCCGCACCGACATGGTTGATAATAATACCGCGATTATTACTGTACTCAACTGTAGCTTCAGCAACTTCTTTTCTCTTTTCAAGTGTCATAACAGGACCTTCGCCTGTTGAACCGCAAATATAAAAACCTTTTGCTCCTTGCTCGTAATTCATATCAATATTCTTTTTGATGCTGTCTTTAAGAATATTTCCGTTACTGTCAAGCGGAGTTATAAGAGCAGGTGCAATACCTTTAAGCAAAATATTACTCATATGCAAAAATCCTTCCATAATATGCTTATTAAATTATAGCAAAATTACAAGTGAATGTCAATTCAGTAAACAAAGAAAAATTAAGAATTCTTAATTTCTTCATATCGCACAAAACAAATCAACTCTGATTGTGTAAAATGCCTTGATTTAAATAAGTTTATAACAAAACCCAATTTCCAAATTTTAAAAATATTTTAAATTTCAATTCCAATTATTGAATTAGTATTCTTATTATTGTATACTGATTAAATAACCTATTCTGAGTGGTCAAAGGAGAAAAATATGAACATCATTAATAAGCTACTTATTAAACTTCATATAAAAAAAGCACCCGACAAAAAAACAGGTGACTCTGACAACAAAATCAAACTCCCTGCCCCTATATCTGAAAGATTAGAAAAAGAAAACCTTGATTTATCTGAATTAATTTTCTTTTTTAAAACAGATATGGACAAAGAAGCTCTTTACAGCGACACTTATATTTTATTTGACAATAAGGGGGTTTATATAGCCGATTTTTCAGAAGAAGTAAAGCCAAAGAAAAAAAGCAGAAAGAAGCTCGAATTCAAACCAGAATTAAAGCGTCTTGTTACAATACCTCTGACTGAAATTGATGAAATATGCATTGAGAAATATATTGCTACAGGCAGGCTTACCTATAAATATAAAAACGAATATTTCTCTTTAGGCAGTTTTTCAATCGGCTTGCTTTCTCAGGCTGAATGCTTTTCAAAGGTTTTTAACAATTACAAAAACAACAAAGATTATGAAACGTATATCAATGCTTTAAAGAAATCCGTTTGTAAAAAATGCGGAAAGCCTCTTCCTCCCGGAAGAGCCTTCTGTAAAAAGTGTACCGGTAAATCCTCAACCGTAAAACGACTTTTTTCATTTTTCAAAGAAGTAAGAGCAAAAATGATTTTTTTCATTTTCTCGATTCTTATAAGCACAGGAATTTCTCTTGTAATTCCTCAATTCAGCACACAAAAGCTTTATGATGAAGTACTTAATCCGGGTAACACCTCAAGCTATGAAAATCTCTTTTCTGCTCTGCTTACCTTAGTCGGCACTATTGCCGCATTAAAGCTTGTTCATTGGGTATTCACCTTCGTATATCAATATATTATAGCAGGGATGCTCCCCTGGGTGGTTTACAGCATTAAGCTTAAAATATTCACCGCAATGCAAAAGCTGTCCGTTGGATTTTACACCCATAAGCAAACCGGCTCATTAATGGAACGTGTCACAAGAGATTCAAACAACATATATTGGTTCTTTGTTGACGGCTTTCCCTACGTAATAACGAGTGCAATTACTGTTGTTGGCATTTTTGCTATTATGTTTTTTACAAGCTGGAAGCTAAGCGTAATTCTTTTGAGTTGTGCTTTTGGCATCGTAATTTTATATCCGTTATGCGAAAAGGTTTTCAGAAAGCTTCACCACAAGGTTTGGGTGCAGAACTCTAACCTCACGTCCAAGGTAAGCGACAACATTAACGGTCACCGCATTATAAAAGCATTTTCAAAAGAAAGCGAAGAATTCACTGAATTTGACAAAATAAGCAACAAGCTTATGGATGCCGAAATAAAATCATCAAATGCAGAGGCAACAGTTTTTCCACTTCTTTCTGTCATAGTTTATGCACTCAGTGCTGTTGTTTTAGGCTATGGCGGAGTTTTAGCCGTAAAATACAACGAAATAACAATAGGTGAACTACTTTCTTTTATTGTTTACCTTCAGATGCTTCAATCCCCTATTGAGTTCCTTTCATGGGTTACAAACTGGTGGGCACGTTGTGTCGACTCTGCCCAGAGAGTTTTTGAAATAATGGATACCGAGCCCGATATAAAAGAACCCGAAAATCCCGTAGAATTAAAAGAGTTCAGAGGCGAAATTGAATTAAACGAATTACAGTTCGAATATGAACCCGCGCAACCCATAATCAAAAATCTTTCACTGAAAATAAATGCAGGTGAAATGCTTGGTATTGTCGGTAAAACAGGCGCAGGTAAAACAACAATTTCAAACCTCATAGCAAGACTTTACGACCCAAAAGAGGGTGTTGTAAAAATTGATGGTGTAGATATAAAAAATATACCAATGAAACAGTTGAAAGAGAATATAGGCATAGTTTCGCAAGATATTTTTCTTTTTATGGGCACTATCGCCGACAACATACGTTACGCACGTCCCGATGCTACAAACGAAGAAGTTATTGCTGCGGCTAAAGCCGCTTCTGCTCACTCTTTCATTTCAAAGCTCCCTGACGGCTACGAAACCTTCGTAGGCTCAGGCGGTCAGGATTTATCCGGTGGCGAAAGACAAAGAGTAAGTATTGCAAGAACTATTATACAAAATCCAAAAATTCTTATTCTCGACGAAGCAACCGCCGCTATGGATACAGAAACTGAGAGAAATATACAGAATTCTCTTTCCGAGCTTACCGAGGGTAGAACGACAATCTCTATTGCTCACCGACTTTCAACTCTGCGTGATGCAGACAAGCTTGCGGTTATAGATGATGGCGAATGTGTTGAATTCGGCACTTATAAAGAGCTTATGGAAAAGCAGGGTGAATATTACCGTCTTTTCAAGTTGCAGGAAGATGCTTTAAAATTTATAGGAATTGGTGAAAAACAAACTACAAAGGAGGATAACGATGGAAACAATTAAACTTTCTCTTGAATTTATCGACCCTCAAAAATGTCGTTTTTTTAGAAATAATAACGGATTTTTAATATTAAATCTGAACAACGAAGATTCAGGCAGAGTAAAGCTTTCAAGAACCTATCCGTTCTCAAAACCATTTGAATATATTTGTATTTCTGATATAGAGGATAAAGAAATCGGTATTCTTCGGAATATTGATGACCTCGACAAGGAATCTTGCGAGCTTGCAAAAAACGAGCTTGAAACAAGGTACTTCTGCCCTACTATTACTGAAATAAAATCCATAAAAGAAAAAATGGGACACTTTTATTTTGAGACCAAAATAGGTGACAAGGAAAAAAACTTTACAGTTAAAAACATTACACGTAATATAAGATTCGCAGGAGAAGACACACTTCTCATTTTCGATATGGACGGCAACCGTTTTATAATGCCTGAATTCTCGAAAACAGACACAAAAAGCAAGAGGCTCTTAGAGCCATATTTATATTGATTATGAAAGAAGTTAAAATTAATTTTGACCTTTCGCCCGACCTTGACTTGGTTGATGGTACTCTGACTCTCACAAAAGACTCGGTGACGGCGGAATACAATTCACATAAAACTAAATATTCAATAAACGAAATTGCCGAAGCTGTTCTGTATACAGATATCGGTTGCGGCCGCCTTGAGTTAAGGCTGAAAAACGGCAAAAATGACCAGAGCGACAATTTACCGCTTTGCCGCTTCTCTATGACCTGCGTCACAGAAATTGGCGAATTCACAAAAGTGCTCAACCACCTCATAAAAACAGGCGAGCTTACAGAAATTTCAACAAAGGATTTTCCTGTTTGCCCTAAATGTCACCGACATTTATTTAAAAATGTTAGTGTTTGCCTTTATTGCGTTAAAAAGAGTTACGTTTTCGGCAGAGCAATTAAATATTTCAAGCCGTATTTAATACCAATGGTTTTTGCAGGACTCGCCCTTACGTTCTCAAACGTTTTGTCTGTGCTTATGCCAATGTTCAACAGTGTTTTAATTGACGATTACCTTATGCCGACTCCTGGTTCCACACCATATTTTGAATCACGGATAATAGGAATTGTGGTTATCTCTCTGCTTATGGTATCAATTTTTGCACTTTCAAGAGTCATTGCCGTAATAAGCACGAGAGCGACCAATAAAATAAGTTCTCATTTCTCTAATGATTTGAGGCTTATGGTTTACGAAAAAATCCAGGAATTATCGCTCACATCTATGTCGAAGCTTACTGCAGGTAACGTTATTACACGCGTAACCAAGGACACAGAACGAATAAAAGATTTTTTCAACGAGCAAGGCAGATATTTAATTGAACAAATCATAATGCTCACACTCGTTCTAGTGATTCTTGTAACAACTAATCCTTTTTTGACTTTTCTTGTTGTTATACCTGTTCCCATTGCTTTGTTTATGATTTCCCGCTTCTGGAGAAGCACACACGTAAGGTATCACAAGCAGTGGCGTACTAATTCTAAAGCGACCTCCATTCTTCACGATATTATAAAAGGGATACGCGTTGTTAAAGCCTTCGGCAATGAAGAACGTGAAATAAACAAATTTGCCAAAGTATCAGAAGAATTAGCAAAGGTCAGTGCTTCAAATGAAAAATATTGGGCAAGAACATTTCCGTTTGTAGGCAATTTTATTGCTTTAAGCGAATTTTTGATTCTGATTGTAGGCGGAAAAATGGTTCTTGACGGCGAACTTTCTTTAGGAGAGCTTACCCGCTTTAACCTCTATCTTGCCTACCTTTACGCACCACTCAGATGGATGTCGTCCTTCCCAAGAAGACTCGCCGACGCATCCACAAGTCTTATAAAAATCTACGAGGTTTTAGACGAAGAGCAACAAATTGAAGATTGCAAAGAGCCAAAAGAATTGAATCCAAAAGGCGATATTGAATTTAAAAACGTTGATTTTGGCTACAAATCATATGAACCTGTGTTAAAGGATATAAATCTCAAAATCAACTCAGGTGAAATGGTAGGTCTCGTCGGTCACTCCGGTGCAGGTAAATCCACACTTATAAATCTCTGTATGAGACTTTACGACCCGACAAGCGGTTCTATTACAATTGACGGTACCGATTTAAGAGATTTTGAACAAAGCACACTTCGAGATAATATAGGTGTTGTTTTTCAGGAAACTTATCTATTTTCAGGTAGTGTTTTCGAAAATATCGCCTACGCAAGAAGTGATGCTTCGCCCGATGAAGTTATCGCTGCCGCAAAAGCGGCAAATGCTCACGAATTCATTATTAAACTGCCTGACGGATATAACACAACCATTGGCGAAAACGGTCACACACTTTCAGGTGGTGAGCGACAGCGTATAAGCATCGCCCGTGCAATTCTCAAAAATCCGCAAATTCTGATTCTTGATGAAGCAACAAGCTCCCTGGACCCTGAAACAGAAATAAAAATCCAAGAAGCACTGCAGCGTCTTACAAAAGGCAGAACCACAATCGCTATTGCTCACCGACTTGCTACACTCAGAAATGCAGACAGGCTTATAGTAATAGAAAAAGGGCGAATAGCAGAAAGTGGCTCTCACGAAGAACTTATGAATTCCAACGGCATTTATCATAATCTTGTTATGGCACAAAGGCAAACAGCAAAACTTAAAAATTAACTTGAAAATCACTATTTAGAATTTCTGAATAGTGATTTTTTTATTGAAAATCTGTAATAATAATTATATGAATAAGAAATTGCATATTACATTAACAATATTTATAACGATTCTGACTCTTCTTGTCTCCCCTTTAATTTATAACCAGCCATTTATGGAGCATAACATTTTTGTTTCTGAAAATGAAAATCAATTTAAAACTCTCATAGAAAAGGATAACATTATTTTAAACAAAGATGAAAACACAATAAGAGTTATGACTTTTAATCTTCTTGCACACTACCCGTCATGGGGCGGCAAACCCGTTCACGAAAGAGCGAATAATTTTTTCGCGTTGCGTGACGGATATCTGCCCGATGTCCTCGGTGTTCAGGAAATGTGCGGTGATTGGTACAGTGAAATTTGTGATAACAAAAGTCCATTTAAATTTGCCGCGCCCCTAAAAACCGCTTTCCCTCAAAAAATGACTGCACTGATTTATAACAGTGATACTGTAGAAATCATAGACAGTGGAAGCTTTGCATTCTCAGACACGTTGAATTTTCAAGCAAGACGCATTGTGTGGGGGGTTTTTAAATTTAAAAAGACAAACGATATTTTCACTGTTGTAAACACGCACCTTAGTTTTCTTGAAACAACAGAAGAGGAGGATAATTTCTTCAGACAATCCCGTCAAGTAAACGAGCTTTACAGTGCTACAAAAGAACTTTATTCTGACTACCCGTACCCGATAATTATCCTTGGAGACTTCAATGCAAAAAAACGAGATGTATGTCATAATTCCGTTATACGCTCTGGCAGTTATGGTATTCTTAATTCGGTTTACACAGACGCACAAGACCTTGCTGAAAACAAATTTTTCGGTGAAAACGCTTATCTCGGAAACAGTCTTAACGACCACATTTTTATTAAGGGCGAATTATACGTAAAAAACATTGCTCTGCTCTCTCAGAATGCTTTTTCAGAGCTTAGCGACCACTACCCCTTACTTGCAGATATCGCTTTTGAAAATAAACCTTGACCGAAATACTTTTATAGTTTAAAATGAAAATATATTTTTATTTGGGGAGTGTATTTTATGGATTTATCAAATCTTATTAAACAAAAGAAAGCTTCTGCTCAATATATGATTGATGAAATCACTCATATCTGCAAGGATATACCAAAACGTGACCCTGGTTCTGAGGGCGAAAAAATGGCTTGTGAATATATGGCAGAAGTTTTAAGAAACGACTGCGGTTGCGATCGTGTTGAAATTGAATCCTTCAAAGAAAATCCCGGCTCTTTCTTTGGTTGGATTTACATAACCTTCACCTTAGTGCTTTCTGCAATTCCGCTTTTCTTTGTTTTTCCTGTGCTTTCAGTACCGCTTATTGCTGCAGGTTTTTTAATTGCAATTTTACAATTTGGAATGTATAAAAAAATCGTTGACTGGATTTTCCCTCAAAAAACAGGGCACAACGTTACTGCTGTAAAATCCTGCAAGGGCGAAGTAAAGAGAAGAATTTTCTTCAACGGACACCCTGATGCTTGTTGGGAATGGCCTGTTAACTACCGTTTGGGCGGTGTTTTCTTTGAAGGCCACATTGTTGTAGCAACACTCGGTGCATTTTATTACCTCGTAATTTCTATTCTTTACATAGTAAACAACGGCATTACCTTTGGCTTGGTTGATACCTCTTCACTCTACTTTAAAATGGCTCTTTGGGGGCTTCTTTTTGTGCCATTTATGATTGGTATGTTTTTTATGTGGAATGAAAAAAGAGTCGTAGACGGTGCTAACGATAACCTTTCTGGCTGTTATATGGGTATTGCTATTTTAAAAGCACTTCAGGATAATAACATTGAGTTTGAGAACACAGAAGTCGGTGTTATTATTTCGGGTTCTGAAGAAGCAGGTCTTCGCGGTTCAGAATTCTGGGCAAACAAGCACAAAGATGAATTCTCAGACGTTCCAACGTTTATTTATTCTTATGACACAATATTTGACCCGAAATTCTTAATGACAAACTACCGTGATTTAAATGGTACTGTAAAGGTTGACAAAGACGTTTCTGACCTCTTTATGGAATGTGCAAAGGAATTGGATATTCACTGCTTAAAGGGTATGGTTCCCCCGCTCGGCGGTGCTACTGACTCTGCTGCATTTGCAAAAGCAGGTATGAGAGCAACAGGTATTACAGGACTTAACCACAATCTTCAGAACTACTACCACACAAGACGTGATACTTATGACAATATGAACTTAGACGGTCTTGCAGACTGCTTTGCAGTAAGTGTGAAGGTTCTTGAAAAATTTGATGAGGGTGCAAAGCAAACAGGTACTGCAAAAGATAAAGAATTAGTTACAAAATAAAGAGATGATAAGTATGACACATGCAGAAAAAGGTGCTCAGTATTTTTGTGAGGGTTATAACTGCAGTCAATCTGTAGTTCTTGCCTACTGTGAAGATTTAAAATTAGATAAAGAATTAGCATTAAAAATGTCATCTTCATTCGGTGGCGGAATGGGCAGACTACGAGAAGTTTGCGGTGCAGTAACAGGAATGTTCTTTGTAGCAGGTATTCTTCATGGCTACTCAAATCCTACTGACAAAAAGACAAAAGACGAGCACTACACGCTTATTCAGGAGCTTGCAGAAGAATTCAAAGCGACTCACACTACTTACATTTGTAAGGATTTATTAAAGGTTGCGGGAAAGCAATCCCCCGTTTCTGAAGAAAGAACGCCCGAATATTACAAATCAAGACCTTGCGTAAGGTTTGTAATTACAGCATGCGAGATATTAGACAAGCATTTTTTCTGATATAAAAACAGCAGGTACAGAAGTGATTCTGTACCTGCTTTATTATTAACTTATATCAGCCTAAATTAATTACAAAACGGAAAGATACACGTCTTGATGCTTCCATATCAACTTCACCGTTTTCGTCTGTTACCGGTCTGCTGTTTGAGTAACCTATTGCCTCTAAGGTTTTTGCAAGCTCAGTTGTATCAACCCCTGTTTCTGAAGACAAGCAATAATCCTTAACAATATTAGCTCTTTGCTCAGAGAGTGGTAAACCGCTTTCATAGGTGCTGTTTGCTAAAGGTGCTGTGTGACCTTCAACAACTGTTTTTTCTACGAAATCTTTATACTCATCTGAGAAAACGATTGATGTATACGCTTTAACAAATTTATTTAAGAATTCCTTACCTTTGTCAGAAAGCTCTGCTGAGTCACCTGCAAATAATATTGTTGAATCCATTGCAAATTCACCTGTTTTTTCGTCAACAGTTACTTCGATTCCTGCTGACTCAAATGCTTTTACCAAATCTTCAACAAGATTATCCTTTTTCTCAATTATTTCTTCTATCTGACTCTCGCTGAGACTATCTATCTCACCTGTCTGGTCTTCTGAAATGTAGCCACCTAAATTTTCATTCCATCTGTCAGCATAAGTGTCATTGTAATAATAAACCTCTTTGCCGTCTGTAAGTATAATACCATCGTTACTACAATAGAAATAAACAAATTGATATGACTCGGTTTTGTTGGGTAGAACAACAGTAATTGTTGCAAGTCCGTTTTCTTCTAATAACATAATAGATTCATAATTATCTTCAAATTTTTTATCAACAAAATCTATTGTATAACGGTCGCTTCCACCCTCGCTTTCTACGTAGCGGAATGTCATATAATCAATATCTGCAACAGCCTTTGAACCGCTTGAAAGATAGTTGTCAACAAAGAGATAATCTTCTGAATCCGAACTGAAACCTGTAATTAATTCTACAGTAGCACCATCTCTTGAAAGAGTGAGCTTTCTTCCTGAAAATTCAAACTCATACTCTAAAACAACGTCTGAAAATTTATATGTAACCTTTTTTGCCTCGTTATCACTACTCCACTCTTCAAGAATAGTAAATTTAACCTTGTTACCCTCAACTTCTACAGAAGCTTCTTTTGTATCAAGGTAAGGCTTACCGTTAAACATTTGAACAAAATGAATTCTCGCCCATGCGTAGTCTTCTGAATTATTAAGGCCCATCAACACGTTTTCTTTACCCATTTCAATTGCCATAAGCATTTTAGAAATTTCTTTCTGCTCATCGCCTATTTTAACCTTTTCAAACTCCTGTGTCTCAGCAAATCTTTGGTCTCTGTCATCTTCGTACCAATAAGAAATTCTATATTCACCGCAGAACATTTGTGGTGTGTACGTAAGATTATCATAAACCTCCTGAGGGTCAAGCTCTTTGTCAAGCAAAGAAAAATCTACGTTATCGAGCTCACAGTCGTCGCCAACCATAAGAAAGCCCTCTCCGCCATTCTCACCGCTAGTTGCTCCTCCTGAATCCTTACCGCAAGCAACTAACGACAACATTGTTGTCGCTGCAAGAAGCAACGCTAAAATTCTTTTTTTCATAAGTAAACCTCCATAAAAAATGTGTTTATATTATAGTTTTTTTACATCACTTTGTCAACAAATCAATTCACAATTCACATTTTTTTGCTGGTTTTTAAAATAAAAGAAAAAAATTGTTTTTAATGTTAACTTTCCTCTTGACAAAACGAAATTATGCGAGTATAATAATCAAGTCTTAGCGGGATTGTGTAACGGTAGCACGGCAGACTCTGACTCTGTTTGTTGGGGTTCGAATCCCTATCCCGCTGCCAAAAATCGACAAGTTTCGCGTGAGACTTGTCGATTTTACTTTTTCACTATTAACTCTTCACATATGATTAGAATAGTTATATTCAAGTTTATTTCATATCGCATAGCAATATTTAATTAAATGTGTTACAATACTTAATAATACTATTTCTGCCCATGGCGCAGCTGGATAACGCAGCAGATTCCGATTCTGAAGAACGGGGGTTCAAATCCCTCTGGGCAGGCCAACAAAAAAGTCTCCTTTGTCTACCGGACAAAGGAGACTTTTTTGAATGATGTTTGCCTTCGGCAAATGATGTTGGCTACGCCAATGATGACGGCTTCGCCTGATTATGTCGCTTCGCTAATGTTTATTGGCAAACATCGCATCATTGCGACCGAAGGAAGCAACATCATTATGCGAAGCATAACATCATATCGGCGTCAGCCGATGCATCATTGAAAATCAAACTGTTTTGTGGTATACTTTCTTTAAGAGGTGATAATAATGCGTAAAGAAATAGAGATAAATGGTTGTGTTGAAATACCTTGTGAAATTTCAATAGATGAGTTTACAGATGCTTTTATCGAATGGATTGAATCGAAAAGTTGGTATTTTGGTGGCGGATTTAATGAAATTGTTGACGGGTATTATATAAATCGTGACGGAACAAAAGGCAAATCCGTTCTTGAAGATTAGTACTACACTAACTTCAGTCTTTCTTCCCCCAACTTATACTACTTTTAGTCGCTCTTTCGTAACAAAAAACGCACTTTTGTCTACCGACAATGGTGCGTTTTTTCAATGAAATTTGCTCTTCGTGCAAGTGAAATAGCTTCGCTATGAAATATTTGCTTCGCAAATGTGAAATATTCTCTGACGCGAATATGGACGAATTTTATTTCATATTACAATCAATAATTTCATTTCTCTATAGCATTTTTGCAGTTATTGTGATATAATACCACAAAATTTTTCATTTCTAAGGAGTTTTTATGTTAGACAACATCATCGCATCTATCAATGATGCTCTTTATAGTTACATTTTAATTATCATTTTAATCTTAGGCGGTATATATTTCAGTATAAGAACAAAATTCGTGCAATTCACTCTTTTCAAAGAACAAATTAAAGCAGTTACTGAAAAACCCGCTGACAAATCAGGCGTATCTTCTTTTCAGGCGTTAATGGTATCAACTGCTTCAAGAGTTGGTACCGGCAATATAATCGGAGTTTCTACAGCACTTTGTATGGGTGGATTTGGTTCTGTTTTCTGGATGTGGATTATCGCAATAATAGGCTCAGCCTCTGCCTTTGTTGAAAGCACCCTTGCTCAGATATATAAGAAAAAAGGGATTGATGGTAGCTACGGTGGTCCTGCTTATTACATAGAAGCAGCTTTAAAAAGCAGACCTTTGGCAATAATTTTTTCAATTTTTCTTATTCTTACTTATGGCATAGGCTTCAATATGTTAGCCTCTTACAATTTGCAATCCACATTTTCTGCTTACAGTTTTTACAATGATAAAATATCACCTTGGATAATTGGTTTAATTTTAGCATTTATTGTCGGTTTTTGCCTTTTCGGTGGTGGTAAAAGAATTATTAAAACCACCTCATTTTTAGTTCCGTTTATGGGTTCAGGATATATACTTGTAGCTCTTATAGTAACAATTTTAAACTTCAAAGAATTACCCGATATTTTCAAAGAAATTTTTGCAGGTGCTTTTGATATAAAAGCAATAATCGGTGGTTTTTCAGGCTCCTGTGTTATGTATGGTATAAAGCGTGGTTTATTCAGCAATGAAGCTGGTGTAGGCTCTGCACCAAATGCTTCTGCATCCGCAGAAGTAAACCACCCTGTAAAACAAGGTCTCGTTCAGGTTCTCTCTGTATTTATTGATACTCTTTTAGTTTGTTCTGCAACAGCTTTTATGTGTATGGCATCAGGCATAAAACCCTCCCCTGATATTTCGGGGGCACCATATGTACAACTGGCATTAAAAACTACTTTGGGTGAGTTCGGCCCAATATTCATCACTATTGCAATGATATTCTTTGCATTCACCACTCTCCTCGGCAATCTCTTTTATGTTGATAAAGCGTTTTCGTTTATTTTAAAAAGAACTCCCGGCAAAAAATTCAACACGATTTATTACATTATTGCCTCTTTACTTATTCTTTTAGGTTCAGGTCTTAGTGCAGATTTACTCTGGAATATTGCAGATATAACAATGGGTGGTATGACACTTATTAACCTCCCCGTTTCATTAATTCTTTCAAAATATGCATTTCGTGCTTTAAATGACTACAAAAAACAACGTAAAGATGGTAAAGAACCTGTTTTCCACGTAAAAGATATTAGTTTGCCTCACAAAGTCGATTATTGGGAATAACCTTACAATTTCTTAAGATGACATCTCCTCTGAATTGTGTTATAATAATTCAAAGGAGATGTTTTTATGTTTAAAAATTCAAAAACCATGATTATTATTCTTGCTGTTCTGATTGTTGGTATTATCGCAATTGTCCCCTCTTTCGGAAATACTGCTAAAGAAATCAAAGATACCAATGGCGAAGATAATTTTTCGCTATGCGAAATTTCTGATAAAGATATTATTGAAGGTATTGAGGATTCCGGAATCACCTCTATAAGTGATTCGGAAGATAAATATTACTACGTGGGCAAGGCTTTCAACGGTGTCACCACTCTTGGAACTGATGAGCCTCTTAATTCATATGACAAGCTTGAAATAAAAACAGTAAAGGCTACGAAAGGTAATTTAAGACTATTAATTTTATCTGATAATCAGATTATTCACGATTTTATAATTAACCAACCGAACCAAACCTACTCTATTGACGAGTCACAAGGAGATATTTCTTTGATAGTTGCAGGTGAAAGTGCTAATTTTGAGGTTATTTTCACAGTATCTTAAGTATTCATAAAATTCAGGTTGATACCCTTCGAACTTTATAGTATAATAAATATATACTAAAAAGTTCGGAGGGATTTTATGTTTAATCACAAAGTTAAAAACAATCCTGTTCATATGCTTATTATGGAACAAGTTAATGATGTTGAAAATTGTCTTATTCAATTTGAAAGTTTTATCCGTGCATCGTCTGCACCTAATGTATCTTTTGACACCTTAAACACATTAGCAAAAGGCATTAGTGATGCAGAAGCAGTTGCCGACGTTTCTTTAAGGAAAATGATTGATTCGTTAAGTGACAGTTCTTTTCTGACTGCTACAAGACAAGACTTAATTTCAATAGCAACCGGTTGTGATGCCATTGCAAACAAATGCGAGAATTATGCTAAAATGTCGGTGTTTCAGAATTTTGTTTTTCCTAATGAATATAGTGAAGATTTGCTTAAAATCATATCAATCAGCCGTGAGCAATTTGATGTATTAAGAAAGAGCGTAAGCCTTTTATTCTCTGATTTTGGCGGACTTTTAAAGGACCACTCAATTCTTGATGAAATAAGAAAACAAGAGTCAAATGTTGATGCTATTGAAGAAAGTCTTTATGAAAGAATTTTTAAAATGGATGTTCAACTCGCAGAGAAAATGCAAATGAAAGAATTTGCTGACAATATTGCAGAACTTTCAGATATTATTGAAAATTTAGCGGATAAAATCCAGATAATGTTAGTAACAAGAAAGGCTTGATTTTATGATATACCTTTTGCTTTTCGCTGGGTTGTTTATGGGGTGGTCTTTAGGTACTAACGATGCAGCCAATGCTTTTGGTACTGCTGTAGCCACACGTGTTGTAAAATACAGAACCGCTGTTATAATAATTGCACTTCTGGTAGTTGTTGGTGCCTTTGTTGGTGGCGCAAACAACATTGACAAGGTTGCAGAGCTTTCCACAAGTAATGAAGTAATCGCTTCAGAATCGCAGGTTTTAGCCGCTATCAAAAACAACACAGTCGAAACTTTGCGACTTAAATCCGCAATAAAAGCGGCTATTATTTTTATGTGTGCGGGAATTACGGTTTTTGTAATGAGCTACCTTAAATTCCCCGTTTCTGCAAACCAATCTATTACAGGTGCTATTATTGGCTGGGGACTTTTTTACGCAGATTATAAAAACCCTGAAATTTTAGCAATCAATCTACCTCAGATAGGTAAATTTGCTTCAACGTGGATTTTAAACCCTTTAGGTGCAGGAATAATATCGTTCGTTTTAGTTTTTCTGTTTCATAAATTTGTTGAAGAAAAGCTTTCTTCATTAAGTCATTACGACAGAATTGTAAAAATCGGCTACTTATTCGCAGGTGCATTCGCTTCTTATAGCATCGGAACCAACTCCTCTGCTAACGTTACTGCACTTTATTACGATGCTGCATACGACAAAACAGGCGTTGCAGCTAACCTCCTTACAGATGCGCGTGTTGCCGCTACAATTGGCGGAATTGCAATTGCCATTGGTGTTCTGACATACTCAAAAAGGGTTATGATGACTGTAGGCAGTAGTATTGCCGACATAAGTCAGATAGATGGTTTTCTGGTAATTATTGCAATGGCATTAACCGTTGTTATTATGGGCAAATGGATGGGAATACCTGTCTCAACCTCACAGGCTGTTGTTGGTGCTGTTTTAGGTGCCGGACTTACTCGCGGAAAGCACAACGTAAATTTCGGTGTATTCAGAAATATTGCAATTGCCTGGGTAAGCTCCCCTACAGTTGCAGGAATATTATCTTACATTGTCGCCTTAGCCACAAAAAATTATTTTTCATAAGAAAAAGCCACAACAAAATGTTGTGGCTTTTTTATTAAAAAAACGTGTTTTTATCATTGAATAAATATATTCAACAATAAAACAAGAATCACCCCCGGCACAGAAAATAAGCTTGAAATTAAAAGCGTCAACCAATTAATTCCAATTGATAGTGGCACAAAATAACTGATAGCACCAACTGCACAAACTGCACCCAAACCACCCATAACGCTTACAAACATAGCCTTAAAGAACTTTTTGCTTACCTTAAAAATAATTAAAGCAAGTAAAATCAGTATTCCACAAAAAACAAATATATCAATCATAAAATCACCCTTTAATTTTATGCAGATATATTTCAGTTTATGAAGATTATATAATCACTCTTTTGTGCATACTTATTATAAGAGAACAAGTAGTCGTTAAAAGCTAAAAAACAAAGGAGTGATATTTTTGGACAAACACGCTTTTTCTTATGAACAATATTGTTCAATTGTCAAAAAAAATATAATTATTCAGGAAACATCTTATTATAACGGCAGAAAAAAAATAAGATGCTTAAACCATTTAAAATGCAAAAATGAATTCGGCGGTTGTAAAAACAAATTCATTATTGAAAAGCAGGAAAAAGCCGAAAACACTATTGAAAAAACTAATAACTGATAGTATAATCAAATCGGTGATTATATGAGCGGTATCTACATTCACATTCCTTTTTGCAAATCAAAATGTCCTTATTGCGACTTTTACTCTCTTTGCAAAAACGACGAATTAAAAAAAGATTATATTAATGCACTTATTGACGAAATAACAAACAACACGCGTTTTAAAAATTATTTCGACAATAAGAGTTTTTTTGCTGACACAATTTATATTGGCGGCGGCACTCCGTCTGTTTTAGCGGGAGAAGATATTTTTCGCATTATTTCTGCATTAAAGGAAAGCTTCACTATATCACCTGACGCTGAAATCACTATTGAATGTAATCCTAATTCAGATATTGAAGCACTGATTCCTTACTTCAAAAAAAGTGGTGTAAACAGAGTTTCTTTAGGTGTTCAATCCGCTGTGGATGCCGAAAGAAAAAAACTCGGCAGAAGCGCGGATAAACAACGTATTTTTGATATAATTAACGTATTAAAATCAAACGATGTTACCAATATTTCGCTTGATATAATGTTAGGAATTCCCAACCAGACAATAGAATCGTTAAACGAAACGTTAGATTTTATTAAACATTGTAACGTAAAACATGTAAGTGCTTATATATTGAGCATTGAAGAAAACACGCCGTTTTACAAGCTTCAGAACAGATTAAACTTACCCGATGAAGATTCAGTTTGCGAATTTTATGAATATGTGTGTAAATATCTGAATGACGTCGGATTTAATCATTATGAGATTTCAAATTTTGCAATTAACGGTTATGAAAGCCGACACAATACCAAATACTGGCTTTTGTCTGATTATTTGGGCTTAGGTCCGTCTGCACATTCACTTTTAAACGGAAAGCGTTATTACTTTGAAGACGACATAAATGCTTTTATAAACGGTAAAGAGCCTGTTTTCGACTGCTATGGTGCAGATGCAGAGGAATACATAATGCTTCGCCTGAGACTTAAAGACGGTTTAAGCTTAGAAGAGGTAGAAAAGCTTTTCGGTAAAGAAAAGGCAAATGAAATTCTAAAAAAAGCCTCCACTTACATAGAAAAAGGTTATATTTCATTTAATTGTGGCAAAATTTCTTTGACTGAAAAGGGTTTTCTTATTTCTAATACAATTATTTCTGAATTGATATAGAATATGATAAAAATAGAATAACAAAAAGGCAGTAAAAACTTTCGCTTTTACTGCCTTTTTTATTATTCATCATCACTGATTGCAGCCGCTTTATAACCATTCTGATTATGCTCACTGAATGTAGTAGCATAATAAACGTTACCCTTTGCGTCGTGCCTGAAATAATTGTAATCAGTATCTGTCGGGTTAAGTGCCGCACTTATTGCTGAACTGCCCGGGTTACAAATTG
Source organism: Acutalibacteraceae bacterium (assembly GCA_045646485.1). Classification (GTDB taxonomy): domain Bacteria; phylum Bacillota; class Clostridia; order Oscillospirales; family Acutalibacteraceae; genus DTU089. The sequence continues at coordinate 90,356 of JAZRKU010000016.1, read as the reverse complement.
CACCAACAGGAAGCCCTGTACAATCCGTGCTGTAAGTATCGTATAAATCACGATAAGCAATATATTTTTGTGTATCTGTTGTAGAAGATGTAAGTGTTACTTTAATTGTCTCGATAAGATATTTTTCGGTAGAGTCACACTCTAATCTCGGGAATGTTCCGGGTTTATCAAGACGGTTGTGAAGAACCGAAGAAATATCTCTCATCTGACCTGAGTTAGCCGCTTCTGCCTGAATAATAGACGCAAGTGTCACAATCTCATCTACTGTCATTCCGAGTTCTTCTGCTTTTTTCTGATTTTCTGCAGTCCATTTTGATTCAAAGTTATCTAAGAATCTTCTTACAACACTTGAAGCATTTTCGCCAACGTAGAATTCATATGTGTCAGGATAAATATATCCTTCAAGTGTTCTGAAGCGTAATTCCTTATTTGCCTGATTTTTAAGGAATGTATATTCCTGAGAGAAATCAACTGACTGCATTGTTTTTATAAAGCTTGAGGCTGTGCAAACCTTATTGGCTTCAAGCTTCTCTGCAATTTGGTCAATCGTATAGCCTTCAGGGAAAGTAAGAGTTATTGTTTCTGAATAGTTGTTACCTGACTGCATTGTTGTGAGCATTTTTTCAATACCCCAGTCGCTATTAAGTGTGTAAGAACCTGAAACGTATTTGCCCTCGCCCTTAATGAGCTTAACAAATAATCTGCAGAAAAGTTCGTTTCTTATTAAGCCGTTTTCTTTAAGAATTGCAATTACCTCTTCATCGGTAGCACCTGCTGAAATTGTAACCTCGCAATCCATTTCTCTCTTTTCAATAGCAAGCACGTCGTTAATACAACGTATTCCGTAGAAGCATATTGAAGAGCTTGCTATAGCAACAGCCAAAACGCAAATTGCCAGACGAATCAGCTTTTCTTTCACTGTAAGGCGACCTTCAGCTTTTCGTGCTTTTTCTGAAGTCTTTTTTGCTACCTCGCGCTCTTGAGCTCTTGAGAGTGGCGGTGCGGTAATATTATCACGCTTATTTTTTCTTGCGTATTTACCGTACGGTGAATTTTCACGCTTCTGACGTTCAGCCTCTTCTTTAATTTCCTGAGGTGGATTTGAAAAATACACTTCACCTTTGTATTTTTTGCTGTCACGCTCGTAGCGACCGCGTTTTCTAGATTCTTCTTTTTCAATTTCATCTAAATATGCATCTGCTTTAGATTTCGGTAAGATACCTTTAGCCGATTTAAAAGCCGCATTACCCCTGTCACTGCTTTTTGGTGTGGGCAAATCCTTCTCAGGGTCTCTGTAAAAAGGACTGTTTGGATTTTGCTTTCTCTTCGGTGTTGGCGGTTCCTGATTCCTGTCAAAATACATATCATTACCGCTAAAATTTGAACGTATGGGTGTCGGCTTAAAATCACCCTGTGCAAATTCTTTTCGAGCAATATCGGGCTTTGAATCGTTTTCTTTAAAGCCACTGCTACTGCTTGAAATATCTCTTGATGTATTTTTGGACGTATAGTCATCAAAATTTTTCAAGAGATCATCATAATCATTAAAATCTCGAGCCATAACTTAACTCCTTATAATAAATCTACAATTCTTTTTTCTGTCACGATTAATCCGACGGGTCTGTCAAATTTTCCGTGCATCAGAGAACTGCGAATATTTTCTTCATAACAAATACCAACGGTTTTACCTTCAAACTTTGATAAAAAGCGATCGTAATAACCTTTTCCGTACCCCAGACGATAGCCGTTTTCATCGAATAAAAACGCCGGAACTATACAAACAGATTTTTCTGTAGTTTCCGCTTTTTTTGCTTTTTGGGGATCGGGTTCAAGAACCCCGAAAAAACCGTCTTCCAAATCATCTAATGAATCAATAACAAAAAAATCCATAACACCTTTGTCATTAAGACATTTCGGAACAGCAACGGTTTTACCTTGTTTTAATAAACACTCTATAAAATCAAGCGTTTTCACCTCAATCGGTGTTGAAACATAAGTTAAAACCACATCTGCCTCACGCACCAGAAACAAATTAAGCAATTTGTTCTGAATTTTTTTATCATAATTATTTTTAATATCCTGATTCATAGAACGCCGCATTTCTTTGCAGGAAGAACGCAGTTCTTTTTTTATTGGTCTTATATCTACTATCTTTTCCATTGCAAACCTGAAAGTATTTTTTGTGAAATTTCAGAGCCAACTAATTTTGCGGCAATTGCTTCGCCAAATTCCCACGCGACACCTGCACCACGCGCAGTAATAATATTGCCGTCACAAACAACCCCGGTTTCTTGCACCTCTGCACCTAAAAGTTCATCTTCAAAACCCGGGAAGCAAGTTGCTTTTTTGTTTTTCAGAATACCTTTTCTGCCTAAAATAAATGGAGCGGCACATATAGCACAAACTAATTTATTGTTGTTTATGGCAAAATCAATAGCATCATTAACTTGTTCTGAGTTAAACAGATTTTCAGAGCCGGGCATACCACCGGGAAGAATTACCGCTTCTGTATTCTCATCTAACACAACATCATCTATATTAATATCGGTAACCACTTCAATATTATGAGCACCAATAGCCGTTTTTCCCTTTAGTGATGCGGTTTTCACGGCAATTCCTGCACGTCGCAAAAAATCGACCGGTGCCAAAGCTTCGATTTCTTCAAAGCCGTCTGCTAAAAACACATAAACCATAATTCAGACTCCTTTCAAAAATATAAATCAGCCATAAGGCATACCAAAATAAACAGAACTTATTCTGTAATTTTCATTATTTAAACTCTTCGACATACCAAAATCTGTTTTTCTGTTTTCTGACGGAACTCTCAAAACCACTTTTTCAAAGTCCTGTTCACGTTTAAAAATGCAACTTATAATATCTTCTTCATTTCCACAGATTTCGAAAACATGAATCAAATCGTTTCGTTTTTCATAAATAGCATATCCATTTTCAATAAACACGAATGAAACGTCACTTCTGTTTTTGTTGAATATAAAATCAAATTCGTTGTTTTCCCATATTACAAACTCGTAATCCATTATCTGCTTTTCTTTCAGCCTGATATAATCACCATAACAAAAATCCGTTGTTTGTAACATCGTTTTTTTAGCACACGAAGAATCGCGTGTGTAAGTTTTTTCTTCATAAAAAACTGTTGTTTCAAATGAGAATTTCTCATACATCTTAAACAATCCATCATTTGCGGGAACTAAAAAGCATATTTCATAACCCTGTTTTCGTGCTTCAGCCTGAGCAAATGAAAACAGCTCCTTCATTATACCTTTATTCCGGTATTTTTCGTTGGTGCACACCGCATAAAAATAAACCGAATTAATTTTTTTATTTTTTAAAATAATTTTTGTATTCAAAAATAAAATCATTGCAATTAATTCATTATTTAAAAATGTGCCTACACCTTTTTTATTTTCAAAAACATTTTCTAAAAAATATTCAATTGTTTTTTCATCATCATCCAAAAAATTGTTTTGCCACAAACTTTTTATCTGGCATTTATTTTCGGTTAATAATAATTTGTTTTCAACTTTAAAATTCTGCATAATATTTTTCTAAAATAAATTCAGGATAATAAGATAATTTTGCTTTTCTTAATCCTTCATTCCCTGCATCATCTTCTCTATTTACAAACTCAAAATTATTTATTGTAAATTCAGAAAATAATTTGTTTATTGCTGTATACGCTTTTGGAAAATCAAAACTTGCTTTTTCAAAATGGGTGCAAAATATATTTTCTTTATACATTTTCTCCCCAATGCAAAAGGCGACGACTTTTCCATTTATTTTAATTAATGCACCAATTAAATTTAATTTAAAATAATTTTCAAAGGCGCAGCTTAACACTCTTTGTTCCTTTAACAGCGGGGTTTTGGGTTCACTTGCTTCATACCACTCTTTTGCAAAATTAATGCATTCAAAAATATTATTTTCATTTATTTCTTCATAAATAAAATCGTAATTGTTTTTAAATGAATTAAAATGATTTTTTTTAGAATGATATTTACGTCCCTTAAGCGACGCTAATTTTTCTACAGAATAAACGTAATCGAACGCACTTCTGTTTTCATTTATTTTAATTTTTTCACCATATATATTTTTTAAAGTTTTTATTTGTTTTTTATTAAGACAAACAAATTGAAATTTTTTGTTATTAATTTTTGCATCTTCAATTATTAAATTAATTTCATTTTTTATTTCATCTTTTCCAATAGGAAAAGAATAATAAAATTTTTCTTCATCAGAAAATCTTATAAATAAAAAGTTATTTAAAAATGCAATTTTTGTATTTTCAACAACCGACCACAAAAATAAATTTCCGAATGTAAAATCACAAAAAGGCTCTTCTAAAAATCCAAGATATTCTTCTACCCGTTCTCGGTCTTCAATTGAAACACTTTGAAAATCCAACATAAAATAAATTCACCTTAAAATTGATTTAATTTCGTCATAAATTCTGTTGTTAATTTCTTCTATTGAAAGAATTTCGCCATTTTCGGCACAAGAAATAACTTTCCACCCATATTTTTTACAAGCATAGAGTGCAGAGTCACGACACTTATGTAAAAATTCAACGTTACACTCGTGAACATCCTTTTTAGTTTCATCGCCGTTGTATCTGCTCGTCATAAGTTTTTGAGAAACCTCAACAGGCATATCTAAGAACACTACCATTGTAGGCTCAGGAATCCCAATTTTGTTATATTCAAAATCAAAAAGCCACTCTAAGTATGAATCCCATTCTTCCGGCTCAAGCTTTGTCATCTGATATAATGCATTCGCTGGTGTATATCTGTCGGAAAAAATAAGTGTGCCGTCAAGATAATCACTCTTCCACTTTTCTGTATAAGAGGCGAACCTGTCAGCGGCAAAAAGAACAGATGCCGCATACGCATTTACATCATTTGCATTTTTCCCGAAATCACCGTTTAAATATTTACGAACTAAAATGCTCGAGTCACTTTCGTAATCAGGAAGTTTTATTTTTTTGTATTTAATATTATCGTTTTCAAATCTTTTGCATAAAAGCTCGGTTTGGGTTGTTTTGCCACAACCATCCAAACCCTCAAGGTCAATAAACAAACCCATTCACAAAAGTCCTTTCACATATAATTCCAATTATATATAATACTATAAATAAAGAAAACTGTCAAACGAACAATCAATATTGTAATAAAAAAGTAACTTTTTATATATCAGTTGTAACCTTTTTATTATATTTTCTTCATTGTAATTCAGTTTATTAAAATAACTCTTGATTTTTCTTTACATCTTATGTATAATAACTACACAATTCAGATACGGAGAGTTGTCCGAGCTGGTCGAAGGAGCACGATTGGAAATCGTGTAAACGGCCAAAACCGTTTCGAGGGTTCGAATCCCTTGCTCTCCGCCAACAAAAAAGTCACTTTTGTCTACCAGACAAAATTGACTTTTTTGAATGATGCGTTCCTTCGGAACGTGATGCGCACTTTGTGCATGATGCAGACTTCTCCCGTGATGCACGCCTTCGGCGCGTGTAAGAACGCATCGCACCACCTATCACAGCATAGCTGCATCACTTATCACTTATTTGCAAACGAACTTGGTTTTTGCGATATCATACGACAACGCCGTATATCATATCGCGTCAGCCATATATCATTGAAAAACTCATAATTTTGTGATATGCTAATAAAAAGGTGGTGATTGTGTGAAATACCATTCAGTTAATAAACTCTCTGATTTTGAATTTCACGATGCAGAATTTTCCCTTAATTCTTTTGACAATAATCATCTGGTTGTTAATGCAAGCTATCTAAACATTCACAAAGATGCAGAGCAAAATCCACATGAAACTGATATGGAAATTGCCGGTGCGTTTATTATCTTCGAAGGATTCAATCTGCTATCATACGAACTTGGAAGAGCTTGGCAACAAGACGAAAACGGTGAGTTCTATTCTACTGAACCTCAAATCATTTTAACTGATGCGTCTGCATTTTCCCGTTTTTCAGAGCAATTAGAATCAGGGATAACTATCTTTGATTTAGGAATAAAAGAAGAAACCACATATTTTATCGATGCACTATCAAAAGATCCCTTCTTCACAGTATGCTTTACATTCAAAAGTGTTAGAATAGAATGGGAAGATTACAAAAAAGAAGCTTGGTATACATCAAAACAATAATACGTTTGGTTACTCTTAGCCAGAAAAGAAACACCTTTTGTCTACGGACAAAAGGTGTTTCTTTTTTCAATAATATAATTCCACCCAGTCGAAACGTCATTGAAAAACACAACAAATTATGCTATAATTAATGTAATGTTATTGTGGGGGGAGTATTTATGTCAAAAGAAATTAAAATTGGTGGTGTCATAGAAACACCTGATGATATGACCGTTGACAAATTATCTGACGCTTTTTTACAATTCGTAGAGCAAAACGGTTGGTATTTTGGCGGTGGCTTCCGTGAAGTAACTGACGACGACTACGAATAAATTTAAAAAGTGAGATAAAAGTGAACAAAAATATTCCTTTCACCCTACAGCAAATACAAATTTAAAAATGAATGTGATTATGATATCTGCAGATATTGTGGTTGGGAAAACGACAATTTCACAGAAGCCGGCGGTGTAAATACACTGTCCCTTACAGATTATAAACTGAGATATAAACAATATCTGACTATCAATCCCGAATATATTTGGGCAACAGACGGGTATCGAGTTCTATAAATTTCTTAAACGGAGATATATTATGGCTAAGTTTACCAACAACATCGCAACTGATGTAAACGAAAAACTCACAAAAAAAGAATATATTGCTTTTGGCTCAAGCACGGCTATTTCAAAAGTATCAACCGCTATGAGCGGATTTTTCGGCGGTCTTGTTGCTTCTACTTTTTTAGGCCTCTCAGAACAGGCTTTCGCTACATACAGCACCATAATCTTCTTTCTTGGGTTCTGGGATATTGCAAACGACGTAATTGTTTCAAGCTTTCTTGACAAATCGAGAAAAACCTTTGGCAATTGGGGAAGATTCAAGCCGTGGCTTATGTTAATGATTGTCCCTTGCAATTTAATTCTTATTTTGCAGACATTGCCAATAAAAGCATTTTTCCCCGAAGCAGGAGATACACTAAAAGTTGTCTACCTTGTAGTTTTATATTTTTTGAATGATGCCTTTTCAACATTTTATAATGCCGCATTAACTGCACTTAACGCCCGAAGAACTACAAACAATTTAGAACGCGGATATATTGCGGCTATTGAAAGTATTTTAGGTTCAACTGTAGGTGCCTGCGGAACTTATATTGCTGCATTACTGCCGCTCCTCTTGCCAAATATTTCGGAAGCAGAAAGATATTTCTACAGCTACTCAATTGTAACACTCGCGGCTATTCCTTTGGCAATATGGAATATAGTAACAACAAAAGAGCGTATTGCCGAACCACCAAAAGTCGAGACACCGAAGCTTCGTGAGGTTTATTCACACATAATTAAGAATAAACCACTCATACTTTATATGATATCTGAAATTTTAGGCCACGGTATGTCTGTCGGCTACGGACTTATGACTTACGCATTTATAGCCTGTTTCAGAGCGGAAACCTTTACGCTTACACTTTTCGCAGGTACACCATTTGAGTTTAATTACATTTACAACGACGGCAACTACGCCGCTCTTCTTTCATTTGCTTCACTCGCCTCTCTCGTAACAACAGGAATATCTTTATTTTTAGCACCAATAATACGCAAGTGGGTCGATGATAAATATCTTTATATCGGGATGAAACTAGGCACGGCTTTTTGCTATTTTGCAATGTTTTTTAGTGTTTACCCGTATGAAAATCACACACCTGACCAAATATTTATAAGTGTTGTTATATGGTATGCAATTCACGGTCTCACAACAGGTTTTTACAATACAATACCAGGGCTTATTCAGATGTCTGTTTATGATTACGGCGAATACAAGCACGGTGAAAGAAACGAAGCCACCGTCAGTGCTTTAAAAAACACACTCTCTCGAATTCTCGGTAATTGCACGAATTATATTACAAATCTGTTTCTTATTTTTGTCGGCTATAAGGCGTTTGCCGAAACTCCCGAGCTTATGCCTCCCGAAGCAAAAGCAAGCCTTATGTATTTATTCGCAATTCTTCCTGCTATTTTCTCACTTTTAGCGGTTGTTCCTATGATTTTTTATAAGCTTAATGGTAAAAAGCATAAAGAAATTACAAAAGCGCTTGAAGAAAGACGTCAACACACACTTGACGAACTTAACACAAAAGGATGATAAATATGATTTCTCTTTCTGAATTCAAGAAGACAAAGGATTTTCTTATTTGCGTCGACAGTGACGGCTGTGCGATGGATACAATGGATATTAAACACATCCGTTGTTTTGGACCTTGCATGATAGAAGTTTGGAAACTGCAAAAATGGGAAAAATCTATTCTTGAAAGATGGAACGAAATAAACCTCTACACGATCACCCGAGGAATCAATCGTTTTAAAGGTCTTGCTATAGCATTGTCTGAAATAAACGAGCAATATCAATGCATTCAAGGGATTGATGAATTAATTTATTGGTCGGAAAATGCCGACGAGTTATCAAATGATGCTCTCAAAAAAATCTTAGAAAAAACTCCCGAAAAACAAATTTTCAAGCTTGCTCTTGAATGGAGTGAGCGTGTTAATCTGAGCATAAAAGAACTCCCCGAAAGTGAAATAAAACCATTTCCGCTTGTTAAAGAGGCTTTAGAAATTGCTCACCAAAAAGCTGACGTTGCAATTGTTTCGAGCGCAAACCTTGCCGCTGTTTTAGGCGAATGGGAAAAACACGGCTTATTGGAGCACACCGACGTTGTTCTCACACAAAATATAGGTAGCAAAGCGTTTTGCATATCCGAGCTTTTAAAAAAGGGCTACGACAACAAAAACGTGCTTATGTGCGGTGATGCCCCCGGTGATTTAAAGGCTGCTGAAAGCAATAACGTTTATTACTTCCCTATTCTTGTAAAAAACGAATCTGAATCCTGGCAAGACTTTATAAATCAAGGCTTTTCACTGTTTCTAGAAAAAAATTTCAATGAATACGAATTAGCAAAAAAACGAGAATTTTATAAAAATCTCGGTGTAAAATAAATTTATAGAAGGATGGCATTTTATTATGGTTAACTTAAAAACAAAACCATTTTATCTCTCAGATGAAGACGTAAAATGGGTAAATGACACTATCAGTGCTATGACTGATGAAGAAAAAGTCGGTCAATTGTTTTTCCAGCTTACTGCAGGTGTTGACGAAGAATATCTTAAAAACCTTGTAGAAAAATACCACTTGGGCGGTTGTCGCTACAACAATATGCCAAGTGTAGCTGTTCAAAACCAAAACACCATCTTGCAGAAATACTCAAAAATCCCGCTTATTATTGCTTGTAATACAGAAGCAGGTGGTGACGGCAGTTGCTCTGACGGAACATTTATCGGCAATGGAATTAAAATTGGTGCTACAGGTAAAAAAGCTTATGCTTTTGATTTAGGTAAATTTGCAAACGAAGAAGCTGCTGCAATCGGTTGTAATATGGCTTTTGCTCCTGTTTGCGATATACATTATAATTGGCAAAACACAGAAGTGGTTTCCCGTGCCTTCGGTAACGATCCGAAACGTGTTGCTGAAATGAGCGTTGAATACTTAAAGGGTGCCCACACAATAGAGGGTTTTGCCTGTGCGGCAAAGCACTTTCCGGGAAACGGCATAGATTTCAGAGATGCTCACATTTCAAACAACATTAATAATTTCAATTTTGAAAAATGGATGGAAACATACGGCTTTGTTTATAAAGAGTTAATTGATAACGACCTTGATGCTATTATGGGCGGTCACATTATGATGCCTGAATATATGAAAGAAGTAAAACCCGGTATTACCGACGAAGAAATGCTTCCTGCTACACTCTGCCCCGAAATTATGACAGGTCTCTTGAGAGAAAAATTAGGATTCAATGGTATGGTTGTTACAGATGCGAGTCATATGGTTGCTATGACAGATAGAATGACAAGGAAAGATATGCTTCCTGCCGCAATAAATGCAGGTTGCGATATGTTCTTATTCTTCAACGACCCCGATGAAGATTTTGAAACTATGCTTAACGCATATAAATCAGGCATTATTTCAGAAGAACGAATTGTTGAAGCACTTACAAGAATTTTAGCTCTTAAAGCAAAAATGGGACTTAATAAAAAAGCGAAGAGCGAGCTTGTGCCCTCTACACCGGCAAACGAGGTTATTGGTAAAGAAGAATATTTAAAAGCAAGTGAACAAATCAGCAAAGATGCGATAACTCTTGTTAAATATAAAGATAAAGATGTTTTACCTATCTCTCCTGAAAAATACAAAAAAATAACCATAGTTCATATAAAAGGTGCACCCGGACCAATGGATGCTCTTATAAAAATGATGATGGGCAATAAGAAAAACCCTGCCGAGGAATTACGTGACAAACTTATTGAAAAAGGCTTTGATGCTTCAATTTACGTTAGTCCGCTTGATAAAATGCAGCAGCAAATCGCAGCAGGCGAAAAACCAAATATAAATCTTTATTTTGCAGGTAAAAATGCTATTAAAGATTTTGTTGCTGAGCAGGATTTAATCATCACTCTTTGCGATGTTATGACTGGCAGACCATCTTTCGGTATGTCTAAAGGTGGCGGAGAAATTCCGTGGTATGTTTTCGAAACACCTGTTATCGCAATCAGCGTTAATGCCCCGACAATGCTTGCAGATATTCCTCAGGTAAGAACCTATATTAATGCTTACGACTCAAAACCCTCTACTCTTGACGTTTTAATTGATAACCTTCTTACTGGTCCCGATGCATTCAAAGGTAAAGACCCTATAGACAGTTTCTGTGGTATGTGGGATACCCAAATATAATTAAGCTTCAGAAAATGTAAGTTAAGGTTCGCTTCGCTCCTCACTTGAGCAAAGCGAACCTTTTTCTTTCTAAAAAACACTTGACAAATAAAAAACACCGTGTTATATTCAAACTGTGATATGTGTGATATCACAGTTATTTAAACAATTCTTTGGGAGGTGTTCAGATGATAATTATTGACCCGAGAAACCGAACTCCGATTTTCGAGCAGATAAAAGAGCAGATAATAAACAAAGTAAATCTCGGGGAATTAAAGCCTGACGACAAATTACCTTCACTCAGGCAACTTGCGTCTGACTTAAACTTGAATGTGAACACGGTAAAAAGAGCATTTCAGGAGTTAGAAGCAGAAAAGGTTACCTACTCTGTCGCAGGTAAAGGTGTTTTTATAAGTGAAGAGGCAATTAATAACACTCGCATAATTGAAAACGCCGAAAATGAATTAAAAAGGAGTATTATCTCAGGTAAAGCAAGAGGCTTAACCAAAGAGCAGGTTTTCTGCTTGACTGAAAAAATATTTAATGAGGAGAACAATAATGATTAAAATTAATTCAGTAACGAAAAAATATGATAATTTTACTGCTATAGAAAACATTAACATAGATGTTGCTGACACCTCTGTTTTTGCACTCACCGGCTTTAACGGAAGCGGTAAAACTACACTTCTTAATATTTGCTCAGGTGCCATAAATCCTGATAGTGGTCAGGTTTTGCTCGACGGCGCAGATGTCTTTGACAACGACGTTGAAAGACAAAATCTTTTCTATGTTTCAGATAATATGTTCTTTCCGCCAACAGCAACCGTTATGAGCAGTGCAAAATTTTACGCTACGCATTATAAAAATTTCGATTTCGACTTATTCAGGTCTATGACAGAACTTTTTGGCATAGCACAAAAAACATCAATAAGAAGCCTTTCAAAGGGAATGAAGAAGCAAATTCAACTTTCTATTGGTTTCGCTGCTAAGCCGAAATATCTTTTAATTGACGAAACGTTTGACGGTCTCGACCCACACAAAAAAGAGATTCTCAAAAAGCTTATTTTAGAATACATATCAGAAACAAATGCATCTATAATAATAGCTTCACATAATTTACAAGAGGTTGCAGATATTTGTGACCACGTTGCAATTATTAATGGTAAAAACGTTATTTTGAATTGTGCTATTGAAGAAATCAGTGACAAATTCAGAAAAGTGCTTGTAACATTTAAAAACGAAATTACAGAAGAAGACTTAAAGCATATTAATTACCAAAGACTCAAGCTCAGCGGAAAAACCGCTATGCTGACAGTCTGCGGTGATACTGATGCAGAAATAGCAAAACTCAACACTATGGAAATTGAAACGCTCGAAAGCGAACGACTCACGTTAGAAGAAGTATTCATTGAAGAAACTGTAGTTGTGAGCGAAAACGAGAAAATCAAGCAAATTTTCAAAAAACAATAATATATATTACTGATTAATAGTTGAAAGGAGTATTTATTGTGAAAACTAAAAAAATCAGGAAATTTGATTTAGCAAATTTCAGTGCCACAAAAGCACCACTTGTAATTTTATTATGTCTTTCTACAATTGCAATAATAAGCTCAGTAGTAGGCATTGACCCATATTACAACATTACAAATATATTGGAATACTCAATGTATGATAAAGCAGATTACATATTCTCTGTTTCAAGCACCGACTTTTTCTGGGCTTTGTTATCAGGATTTGTTCTTGGTTTACATCAATTCAGATTTTTAAATAAAAAAGCCTTTGGTCTTGCTACGTTTTCTTTCCCTAAAAAGAGAAAAGACCTGTTTAATTCAAAGGTTATTACACCAATAATTGTAATTTCAGTAGTTATAATACTTACTAAACTCATCACTTTATTAATGAATATAAAGTGGCATGGTCCCGAAAGCGAATTATTTTCTGCATTCTTTGCCAATTTATTCACTTGCTTAAAATGCCTTTTAGTAGGCTTTACAGCAACAACACTTTGCTCAGTATTATGTGGCAGATTTATTGAAACCTTAGCCGCTTCATATTCACTTCTCGTGTTACCAAGTGTTATTTTCGGAGTGATTGATACAATTCTTTCGTGCTTCTTATATGGTTACACATCGCTTAGTTACAGAGAAGATTTCTTTGCAACCTTAGCTGATGCACTTAATCCGGTTTATGATATTTCTCAACAATATATGTATTACTTTAGCTCTTATGAAATGTATGAAAATGCAACCTCTTCTTTAGTTACAAGTATCTTCTGGATTATCCTCTGCACAATTGCTCTTATATTAGTAAAAAAATATTTTGTAACAAAATATAAAGTTGAAAAAATCGGTTTTAAAACAATAAACAAAACCATCACATTTATTACTTCAATTGCAATTTCTTTAGAACTTGCATATTCTGTTACTGTTTATAGCGCACTCTTTTCTGCGTCACCAATAACAGATATTTATGGTTATTCATTTGAATCCCCTGCATTAACTCTTACTCTTCTTTCTATAACAAGTGTTATTTTTGCTTACATTTGTAACAGTATAATTATAACAAACATTAAAATTACAAAGAGTAAATTAAAGCTTATTGCCGCTCCCATTATTTTAATTGCAGTTACATTTTTATATGCAATAACAGGCGGTTTCGGTTATGCAAGCAGATTACCTGATGCTGAAAAAATCGAATCAATAGAGGTGTCAAGCACTTATAATCATATTGAATTATTCAGCACGGCAGACCCTCACTCCTTTGACGAAATGGGTTACGTTTCACAAACGCCTATTACTTTAACAACACAAAATGATATTGAAATAGGTAAAGCAATCCACGAAAGCGCAATTAATAACAGAAGCAAAGAAACAGGCGACCTTGTTCATTTTTGCTACACCTTAAAAAACGGCACTAAGGTTTACCGTTCTTACATCAGCGTAAGCGCAGAGACTTCAGACAAGCTTCTTACTCTCTGGAAAACCGATGAAGCAGATAAAACAAGAAGAGATTATTTATTTAACAACAAGCCAACCGATAGTTCACCATATACTATTAAGTCAGAAGCTGAACTCGAATATAACCCCATTACAGACGAATATGTTGATTTTTCTGCTTCTTGTTTTGATTACAAATACAGCACAGTTCTTCTTTATTCAAAAGACAGTAGTTGTGAGTTGCTTTCATCTGAGATTAACAAAGAAACCTTCGAAGGACTCAAAGAAGCTATTTACAAGGATATGTCTGAATTAAGTGCAGAGGAATGGTATAAGCCTGAAAAAACCTATGGCTTTATCTCATTCGGTTACAACGACGCTTATTATGATAGTTTCTTTGATATGAGCTACTACGAAAACGAAATAGGTGATATCGAAACAATCGTTGATGAAGACGGTACTGTAATTAATGTTGAAGAAGGCACCCTACCGACAGATGAAGAAGAAATACCTATTACTATAGACCCTGAAACCGGTGAGGTTGTAGAGCTCGACTCTTGGGAAGACTACGATTCCGGATGGACTTACAGTGGAGATATGACCGATTCTGAACAAGCAAACATCCCTGTTACTTCTAATATGAAGCACACGATTAAATACTTAAGAGATTTAGGTTATATGGATTTCTTCAACTTAAAAGGCGAAAATAAAACCAAGCCTGTAAAGGCATATATCGCAGACACCAAAGACATTATGCGTTGGTACGCTTCATATGAAGAATCTTCAGACAAAATCTGCAACCCGTCATATTTCGTAGGCGACACATTCGTACCTGAATCTGTAATCTACTCATTCGAAGAAGACGAATTCTATTATGATGATTATTACGATGAATTCAGTAATAGCTTCTTCGGAAGATTGTTAGACAAGATTTTAGGTCTCTCAACTAACGAGTCACCTGCTCCCGCTACCGAGATTACAGATGAAGAAGAAATTTACAACTTATTAGAAAGCTCTCACCTTAAATACTATACAAATGGCGAAAGCAAGATTCTCTTTATTGAATATGATAATTACGCTTATCATATGTATCTGATTCCGGGTTGATAAAAATTTACGATAAATATAGCAAAAACAAGTGTCAAGGTTAAAACCTTGACACTTGTTTTTTTATTACATATCAATTGGTTCAAATAAGAATGAGAACTTAAAGGTTTTATCATTGAGAAGTCTTTGATTTTCTTCATTATTGAGTTCTTCGTTTTCGCTTATAGCGTTAAAACGCCAGTCAATATTAAGAATTGTTCTCGGTTCTTTTCTGAGTTCAAAATCGTGCGTTGTTTCTGTTAATTGTTCTGCTGAATAATGCGAAGCATTAAAAGAGAAATCCTTTGTTTCGTCACAAGGTGTAACACGCAAACCAACACCGTTTGCATCGCCTACGTCTACCCTTCTTGTTTTGTAGTGAGAAGAGTTTTCTTGAGGTCTTACGTAATGAACGAAGTTGTCACTTACAGTTAACTCATACTCGCCAAAACGTGCTGATTTATAGCGGTCAGGGTAAGTTTCTGTAAATCCTAAACCGAAATATCTGAGTTTTTCGTTTTCTTCTTTTAATATAAACTCAAGTCCAAAACGAGGAAGAAGCGGTGCAACGTCTTTTACAGTACCATCTGCTTTCACTTTAAATGTTCCGTCATTATTAAAGATATAAGTAAACACACCTTTTATTGTAGATGGACTTGCAGGACCACCGAAAGCAACTGAAGTTTCTATTTCTACTGCATCAGCTTTTTCGGTTACTTTGCTGTAATAAGTTTTCTGATATGCTTTATGAAGATTATTGTCATACCAAGCGTCTGCTGAGCCTCTGTTGTAGCAAGGTGCGTGCCATATCTGAAGACGTGTAGGCTCATCTAAAAGTTCTTTACCCTTACGCTTTATAGATTTAATCCTTCCGTAGCTCTTATCGAAAAGATATTCGTTATCTCCGACTTTTATTTCTGCAAATCGCTCATCCTCATTAACGGAAATTTGATATTTATCTCGTTTTATTACCTCTGCTTTTACAGGCAATTCAAATTGTCCGAAGCCTATTTCATAACCCTCTGGTGCCCAAGGGGTTTCTACATTCTGATGTACAGTTACAGTTAAAAATGCGTTTTCAGTCAATGTTAATTCACTTAAATCAAAAAGCTTATAAGCCTTTTCACTTTGCGCTTCAACATCCAAACTTTCAATTACGCCTTGCTTTATTAACTGCTTACCGTTTGTAACCTGCCATTTTAAGAAACAGGTTGAAAGTGAGGTGTAATATAAAACACTCTTCACCTTTAAAACTCCATCTTCAAAAGACATTCTGAAAGGCTCGTAAACCTTTTTCATATCAAAGTAACCCGGTCTTAAAGAGCGGTCTGCAAACACAAGACCATCTATACAACAAATACTGTTATTTGGGAAATCACCGAAGTCACCGCCGTAATAATATCTCGGTTTACCGTCATCACCCGGCATAGATATTGAATGGTCTGCAAACTCCCATATACAACCACCGCAGAAATTGTCATATTTATCAACTAATTCCCAATAGTCATAAACGTCGCCCGTTGTCATTGAGCAAACGTATTCACACATATAAAACGGCTTGTTATATTGCTCATCGTTCAAATATTTATCAATATATGTAACGCCTGCATACATTCTGCTTTCAACGTCAGAAATATCGCTGAAGTTTTCGCCTTCGGGAACAGCTTTAAACTCAAGGTGAGAGTTTTCGTAATGCACTATTGCATTTTCATCGCGTGATTTAATGAATTCTCTCATTGCCCTGTGATTTACACCACAACCGCTTTCGTTACCTAAAGACCACATAATTACGCAACCATGGTTTTTATCTCTCTCATAAAGAGTTTTTGCTCTGTCTACATAAGAAAGCTTCCAATCAGGTGAGGTTGACAAGAATGACCAGCGTGTCCAATCCCAATCGCTCTCGGTGTTAAAGCCCATACCGTGAGTTTCTATATCTGCTTCGTTTATGATATAGAAGCCCAATGCCTCTGCCAAATCATAAAAACGAGGGTCATTCGGATAGTGAGATGTTCTTATGGCATTTACGTTCGCTCTTTTTAAAAGGAACAAATCTCTCACCATTTCTTCTCTTGTAACGGTGTAACCGCCTGTTGGTGAATTGTCGTGACGGTTAATACCGCGAAGTTTTACTGCTTTACCGTTTATAAGAAGCTTTTTATTTTCGATTTTAACTTCTCTTAATGCTAACTGAAACGGAATAATTTCATCATCCACAGTAATGTAAAGCGTATAAATAAACGGAGCCTCGTCGTTCCACATTACAGGATTTTCGATAGGTAAGGTAAATTCTCTCTGAGAAACCTCACCCTCGTCAATTACGTTACCCAATGGGTGAACAATACCATAAATGATGCTCTCGGGATTCTCTATATCACATTTAATATTAAGGGTACATTTTGAATAATCCTCGTTAAAACTCTGACGGATTTCAATATCCTTAAGATAGTTCTGATTTCTGCTTAAAATATAAACTTCTCTGAAAATACCTGAAAGTCTGAAATGGTCCTGGTCTTCAAGATATGAACCATCGCACCATTTTAACACGAGAACCTTGATTTTGTTTTCTCCAATAGTAATATATTCCGAAATATCAAATTCACTTGTAGAGTGGCTAATCTGGCTGTAGCCGACAAATTCATTATTTATGAAAAGATAAAAGCAAGATGCAACACCCTCAAACGTTATAATGCTCTTTCTGCTTTTCATTTCTTCTGTTACGTTAAAATTTTTAGTGTATAATCCGCAAGGATTTTCATCAGGAACAAAAGGAGGGTCAACCTGGAAAGGATAATAAAGATTTGAATAAAGCGGTTTATCAAACACACCTATATCATAAAGCTGAAAGCACTTTGGTACCTCAACTCTTACATTATCCTCGTAAAGAGATTTATCATCTATTTCAATATTATATAAATCCTCAAAACTATTAAAGAATTTAAAATCCCATTCGCCTGAAAGATTCAACATATATTCCGAGTTGTTTCTGTCGCCCGAAAGAGCAGTTTCAAGCGAAGCATACGGAATAAAATAAGCTCTCGGCTCTAAAGTGTTTACGTGAAGATTAGTTAAATCTTCATGATAACGAGTAATTTTCATAGAATCACCTTTACAATTTAATTAATACATTTATTTTACCATTTTGCTAATTCTTTGTAAAGACGATAATTGACAAAATCAATTGAATTTAGTATTATATTATGCAGTTTTATAAATTTTCTTAATATGAGGTGTATTCTTGTGAAATCAGAACTTTTAAAGCTTTTATGCCGAAACGCAAGATATTCAAACGAAGAGTTAGCGGTTATGTTAGACAGCGACGAAAAAACTGTAGCCACAACTATTGAAGAATTAGAAAAAGACGGCTATATAAGAGGCTACAAAGCCGTTATAGATTGGGACAGACTTGATGACGCTTATGTTTCTGCAATAGTTGAATTAAATGTTGTGCCTAAAGCAGATTTAGGTTTTGAAGAAGTTGCTGAAAAGGTTATGTCTTACCACGAAGTTGAATCTGTTTATTTAATGTCAGGTTCTTACGACCTTAATGTTGTTGTTAAAGGCAAAACTCTGCAGGATGTTGCGCGTTTCGTTGCAAGAGAACTTGCGACTATTGACTCTGTTACATCTACAACTACCCACTTCGTTATGAGAAGATATAAAGAAATGGATGTTCATTTGTGCGATATGGAGCAAGATGACAGGGGGCAATTTTTATTATGATAGATTACGGTAAAATTCTCAATAGCACCGTAACTGAAATAAAGCCTTCAGGAATCAGAAAATTTTTTGATATTGCCGAAACAATGGAAGATGTTATATCTTTAGGTGTTGGTGAGCCCGATTTTCAAACTCCCTGGAAAATAAGAAAAGCCGGTATCAACTCACTTGAACGTGGCAAAACAAAATATAGTGCCAACAAAGGTTTAGGCACTTTAAGAGTTGAAATTTCTCGTTATTTAGAAAGAAAATACAATCTTAAATATAATCCTGAAACAGAAATCCTTGTTACAGTGGGCGGTAGCGAAGCAATAGATGGTGCTATACGAGCAGTTGTAAATTACGGTGATGAAGTTATAATCCCTCAACCGAGTTATGTTTGTTACGAACCTATTACCCGCCTTGCAGGTGGTGTACCGGTAATTATTGAAACAAAAGCAGAAAATGACTTTAAGGTTACAGCAGAAGAACTAAAAAACGCAATTACAGATAAAACTAAAGCTTTAATTCTTCCGTACCCGTGCAACCCTACGGGTGCTGTTATGGAAAAGGCTGATTTAAAAGCACTTTACGATGTAATAAAAGACACAAATATAGTGGTTATTTCAGATGAGATTTATTCTGAACTCACTTATGGAGAAAAAACACACGTTTCACCCGCCTCTTTAGATTGCTTTTATGACAGAACTATTACAATAAACGGTTTTTCAAAAGCTTTCTCAATGACAGGCTGGCGTCTTGGTTACTGTTGTGGTCCTGAAGAAATATTAAATCAGATAACAAAAATCCACCAATTTAATATTATGTGTGCTCCAACTACTTCACAATATGCTGCAATTGAAGCACTCAGAAACTGCGACGAAGACGTTGAACGTATGCACGAAGAATATGACCGAAGAAGAAAACTCATAGTAAACGGATTTAATAAATTAGGTCTTACCTGCCGTGAACCAAAAGGCGCTTTTTACGCTTTCCCTTGCATTGAAAGCACAGGTCTTTCGAGCGAAGAGTTCTGTGAAAGACTTTTAAGAGAAAAAAAGGTTGCTGTAGTACCAGGTACCGCATTCGGTCTTGGTGGTGAAGGCTTCATAAGAGCTTCTTATTGTTATTCTGTAGAGCATATTATTAAAGCACTCAAAAGAATTGAAGAATTTATTGAAGAATTAGAATCCAAACAATAAAAAAATCCCATCATCATGAGATGATGGGATTTTTATTGTTAAATTATATTTTCATTGCAACGTCCCAAGCCTGCCAGATAACAGTTCTGAGGCTACCAACTTTGAACGCATCACCAATAACGTGAACGTGTTTGCTCTTTTCTGCTACAGGTGCTGAGTTGTAACCAACTGAAAGAACAACTGTATCAGCAGGAATAGTTTCTGTTTTGCCATCCTTAGTCATAACAGTTACGCTGTCATCTGCAATCTGTGTTGTTTTTGACTCAAGATAAACAGGAACGTTCTTTGCTTTGAAGTAATCACGAAGATAACTTGTGTTAGCAAGAGCAATACCCGGTGTTGTAATAAGGTCATCCTGCATTTCAACAATAGCAACATTTTTGCCATATGTTCTGTGGAGTTCAAGTGCGATTTCGCAACCTGTAAGACCACCACCGATAACAACAACATTGTCACCTGCTTTTGACATATCGCCCAAGAGGAAGTCAACTGCTTCAACTGCTTTTTCTGCACCAGGAATAGGAATTCTCTTTGCAGTAGCGCCTGTTGCAACGATAACTTCATCTGCGTTAAGTGAAGCAATATCTTTAACTTCTGTGTTCATATGAATTGTAATTGCATCATATTTCTTAACTTCGCGGTTATACCAAGCGATAAGGTCACGGTCTTTTTCTTTATATGTAGGAGCAGCCGCAGCAATAAATACGCCACCTAATTTATCTGTCTTTTCATAAAGGTCAACTGTGTGGCCGCGCTGTGCAAGAACAATAGCAGCTTCCATACCACCGATACCGCCACCGATAACAGCAATTTTCTTGCTTTTCTTAGCAGGTTCAATTTTGTATTTTTTAGATTGCATTGTTTTTGGGTTAAGAGCACAACGAGAAAGACCCATTGTATCTGTAAGGTCTTGTGTGTTAGCATGACCTTTTGATGTTGAGAAGTTGAAACAAGCAGCATGACAACAGATACAAGGTTTAATATCTTCAATTCTGTCTTCTATAATTTTTGTAATCCATTCTGGGTCAGCGAGGAATTGACGAGCAACACCAAGACCGTCAATTTTGCATTCTTTAATTGCATCTGCAGCAACTGCAGGATCCATTCTACCTGCACAAACAACAGGAATATCTACAAACTTTTTGATGTGAGCAACATCTTCCAAGTTGCAGTTTTCAGGCATATACATTGGTGGATGTGCCCAATACCATGAGTCGTATGTACCATTATCAGCGTTAAGCATATCGTAACCTACATCCTGAAGATACTTAGCAGCTTTTTCAGATTCAGCCATTGCACGACCTGCTTCTTTATAATCCTTACCTTCAACTTCGTCAGGCATTGCACCTTCGCAGAAGCCTTTCATTTTTGACTCAACTGAGTAACGAAGTGAAACAGGATAATCTTCACCACAAGCACCTTTAATAGCTTTAACAACTTCTGTTGCAAAACGATAACGGTTTTCAAAACTTCCGCCGTAATCGTCTGTACGTTTATTAAAGAATTCAATAGCAAATTGGTCTAAAAGATAACCTTCGTGAACAGCGTGAACTTCAACACCGTCAACACCAGCATCTTTACAGAGTTTTGCAGTTTTAGCAAATGCTTCAATAATTTCGTGAATTTGTTCAACTGTCATTTCAGGGCAGATAATATCTGGAGCCCAACGAGCAGGTTGAGCACTTGGAGAAGCTAATTCGTGAGAAGTATCAATAATTGGCTTTACGAGTGCACGGGTAATTTTATTTCTATGAAGTGGTGCTACGAGCTCTGTAATAGCCCATGAACGACCCATACCGGCAGTAAGCTGAATGAATAATTTTGCACCTGTCTTATGGATTTCATCCATAAACTCTTTAAGTTCTTCAAACATCTTTGGGTTTTGCCAGAGCCATTTGCCCCAGAATGTATCGCGAAGTGGTGCAATACCAGGAATAATAAGACCTACATTGTTATTTGCTCTTTCAATAAAGAGTTTAGCCGCTTCCTTGTCAAAATGGCAACCGCCGAGTTCAAACCAGCCGAAAAGTGATGTACCACCCATTGGGCACATAACAATTCTGTTTTTGATTTCAACGTTACCGATTTTCCAAGGGGTAAACAATGCATCATATTGTTGATTCATCAAAACACACATCCTTAAAAATTTTATACATATATATAGTATAAAAAACTCGGCGTAAAGTCAAGGATTTTTTCAAGAAAACACGAAGCAAAAAGGTGGTAAAATAAAAAAACGAATCAGGTCCGCTATGCTGATTTTAAAGATAATCAAAAATTCAAAAGTGAAAACCGGGAAACAGAGAAAAAAACTCTGTTTCCCGGTTGTTTCTTAAAGTTGGTCAAGTGTTAATTCATAAGCAGGAATAAATTCTTCTAAAAAGATATCCGCTTCCTCTATTTTCAACTCAAGAATTCTTTTCTTTGTAGAACGTTCTGCTTTTTTGAATTCTGAATTACCCGCTTTTCGCTCATCAATACATTTTATCAATGCACTGAGCTTGTCCGCGGCTTTGACAAGCGGTAATAAATCAGCATCGTTATCGCCCGTTAAAGCACTTGTAAATTCAGATTTCAAATCATCCGGAAGCATTGAAACAAGTCTTTCCGTTGCACAGTCTTCTATCTCTTTAAATGCACCTAAAATTTTCTCATTCTGATATTTTACGGGAGTTGGCATATCACCCGTTATAATTTCGTGCGCATCGTGATAAAGACCTAAGACTGCCGCTCTGTCGGCATTGTAATTCTTGCCTAATCTTACGTTACCAATAACTGCAAGTGCGTGTGCAATTACGGCAACCTCTTTTGAATGACTGTCTAAATTTTCGCTTTCAGTGTTTCTCATTAACGCCCAACGGTCAATGTATTTCATACGCGAAAGCATTGCAAAAAAACTATAACCCATTGTAATAAATCCTTTTAAAATTCAACTCTGAACGTCTTGATTTCAAATGGCTTGAATTCTGTTTCTATTGTGTTGCCACTGAACTTAACTTCATCTGCACCATCTTCAATAAGATTACATTCAACAACACTCTTGATATCATCGCAGAATGTGAATGTTGTTTTTGTCTTACTGTTCCATGTTTCATAAGCACGAATAATAATTCCGTTACCATCTTCTGCATCTTTAACAGTTTCAATAACGATGTTATTTTTGTCTGCATTTACAAATGAATAAACTGCCGGAAGCGTTCCGTTATTAGCCTTTGCAAATACTGCATATGCAGGGTAGTTTACGTTAAATGCTTCTTTAACAACATCTGAAGATGAAACATGATTTTTATGAGGATAAATTGAGAAGCTAAATTCGTGATACTCTCTATCCTGAACTTCATTTGGTCTTGTCTGACATCTTAAAAGAGTTGGCATAATATGACCGTTCTTTACAGTACAACCATATTTACAGTCATTGATAACAGATAAGCCAAAGCTGTTGTCTGAAAGGTCTACCCACTTGTGCATTGAAACTTCAAATTGTGCAAAATCCCAAGTTGTATTTTCTGTTGTTGAACGCTCAATATTACCAAATTGAATATCAAATGTTGCTTTAACAGCATTAACATCAACAGGATAATCGCCTTTTAATACAATATGCTTTTCTTTCCAGTCTGTTTTGTAATCAACATCAATTCTCTCAAGGTCGGCATAAATATTGTAATACACACTTACAGTTGAAGTCATTATTTTTTTGTCAACCTTATAAACAACTCTTACTGCACCTTGTTCAACAATCTGGGCACCTACAAAATCAAACTCATATTCTTTTTCTTCAAAGTAAGGCTTAATATCCCATGCTTCGTGGTTAAAAGGTCTGTCCTGGAATGCACGAATTTTACCGAGTGATTGACCATCAGAAACATCTCTTCCTGACTCTTTGTGTACAAGTTTTATAATTTCACCTTTGTCAAATTTGACAGAGAAATATTTTGTTTCAGCGTTTTCATTGTCAGCCTTAATTGCTTCACCAAGAGTAGCTTTACCTGCTTTGATTGCAAGTGCTTTGTAACCCTTCGCAGGAATTTCTGCAACAAATACAATTTTGCCGTCATAAGTTTTCTGGTAAACAATTTCTTTGTCGCCATCAAAGAGTTGAAAGTCAGAATCAACAGGAATATCTGCAACAACTGCATCTTTTCTGTTGAAACCTGTTGTATTGAACACAACAAGGCTGTCATTCTCAAGATTGATTTTTGAAACAAGTGCAGCTTCTGCATTTGCAGTCATTTCGGTACCCGCTGCTAAAACGCTTTCATACTGTTCTTTACTGTCTTCATAAACTTCTCTGATTGATGAACCAGGAAGAATATCGTGGAATTGGTTAAGAAGAATAAGTTTCCAATTTTCTAAAAGTCTTTCTTTGGGATATGTGAAACCTGTTTCTTTCTTTGCAATAGCAGAAAGAGTTTCAATATCGTGATAAAGACATTCGCTCTTACGATTATATTTCTTGTTTCTTGCCTGACTGGTTAAAGTTCCACGATGTAATTCAAGATAAAGTTCGCCAGCCCAACGCGGAAGATATTTATTATCTTTAACCTGACTTTCTAAATGACGGAAGAAATCAAGTGAAGGTGCAATTTTCACATTAGGACAACCCTCAATACCCTTTTGCATTCTCACGCCATGCTCAAGCATATCAACAGTAGGTCCGCCGCCGCCGTCACCATAGCCAAAGGTACAAAGGTAATCTCTACCTAAATCTTTCTGACTGTATCTCTTATTACCACCGATAATATAACCAGGTCTTAAATATGCATTGTATGTAGTCTGGTAGTCTTTTCTTTCATCACGGTTTGCATCTTCGCAAGGTGAGAAATGTGAAAGAACTTCAGTACCATCAATACCTTTCCACATAAATGTATCATAAGGGAATTTATTATACTCGTTCCAACTGATTTTTGTAGTCATAAAGTATTCCATACCGCACTTTTTAATAAGCTGCGGAATAGCTGCAGAATAACCAAAAACGTCAGGAAGCCACATTATTTTATTATCTACACCAAACTCTTCTTTAAAGAAGTTTTTACCAACAAGAAACTGACGAACAAGAGCTTCACCTGATGCAACGTTAGTATCAGCTTCAACCCACATACTGCCTTCGACTTCCCATCTGCCTTCTTTAACCTTTTCTTTTATTCTTTCAAAAAGTTCTGGATAGTCCTGCTTTACATAATCGTAAAGTTGTGCTTGTGATGACATAAACTTATAGTCAGGGTACTCTTCCATAAGTTTTAACACAGTAGCAAATGAACGACCTGCCTTATCTCTCGTCTGACGAAGACGCCAGAGCCACGCAACGTCAATGTGAGTGTGCCCTATTGACCACGCAGTTGCCTCGTGTTTTTTGCCGTAGATATTTTCATTTAAATATGCAGATGCTTCTTTTGCGGATTTGTCAAAGGATTCTCTGTCACCCGAGTCAATGTCGAGCATATTACAAGCAATGTTCAGGTGTTTGATTAAATTAACGCGTACAGTTGAGTCACCATCATAATAATTTGTTACCTCAAGCGGTGAAGCGATATCGTAATAAATTCTTACAGCATCAGTATCCAACACCTGTAAAAATGCACCTAACTGCACCTGGCCTTTATATTCCCACGGGTCTGTGTAAGCATTTATGTAAATTTCGAGAGTTTCGCCACCTTCTGCACACTCTGTAATTGTTACGTATTGGTGGTTACTGTCAACGCCCTGCTTCATTTCGCCGTTAACCCAAACAATTAACTGCGGATTTACACAGTTCCATCTGCCATCATCATAATATGCTTTAAACTGATAAATAACCTTTTCACCCTTAAAGCTTTCAGGAATAGTTACAGTCTGCTTAAACCAGCAATAACATTCATCGTAACCCCAATAATCACAATTGGCTTTAAAAGGCTTCCACTCACCTTCATTACGTTGGTCATATGTATACTGACCATCTCTTATATAAAAATCACCTGTTGAAACACTATCTTTAATGAAGTAATCGCTTTTAATAATGTCTGTAATTTTACGAATACGTCTGCTTAACATATAGCGTTCACTGTTTTTGTCTAAAAAATCAACATCAAAATGTGCCATATTCATTCTCCTGACTTTATTGTGTTATTAATTAACATAACTCAAACTAATCATATCATAGAAATTATTATTTTACAACAAATAATATTAAAAAAGATTTTGTAATAATAGCAATATTACCATTGACAATTCACTCACAAGTAATTAAAATAGATATAATAGATTAATTTACAACTATTTTCTTTTTAAGCAATTAAACATTTTATTGAAGGAGTGTAAAAATATGGCACATTACTGCAACGAACCATCAAGAACATTCAGCGAATACCTTCTCATTCCGGGCTACACAGGTCCAGATTGTATTCCTGCTAATGTTTCACTTGAAACACCTTTATGCAGATATAAAAAAGGTGTTGAAGAATCACCTATCACACTCAACATACCTCTTATTTCTGCAATAATGCAATCTGTTTCTAACGACACACTTGCAATTGCACTTGCAAAAGAAGGTGGTATGTCTTTTATTTACGGTTCACAATCAATTGAAGACGAAGCTGCTATGGTAGCAAGAGTTAAAAACTACAAAGCAGGTTTTGTTCTCAGTGATTCTAACCTTAAACCTGATGACACTTTAGCTGATGTTGTTAATCTTTTTGACACAATGGGTCACTCAACAATGGCTGTTACCGAAAATGGCCAGCCTAACGGCAAGCTTTTAGGTGTTGTTACTTCACGCGACTACAGAATCAGCCGTATGTCTTTAGACACAAAAGTTACTGAATTTATGACACCATTAGCAAAACTTGTTACCGCTCCTGCTTCAACATCATTAAAAGAAGCAAACGATATTATCTGGGAAAACAAATTAAATTCACTTCCTATAATAGATGATAACGGCAACCTCCTCTATTTTGTATTCCGTAAGGACTACTCACAGCACAAAGAAAACCCACAAGAAATTCTTGATGCTCAAAAAAGATATATGGTTGGTGCAGGTATCAACACAAGAGACTACGAAGAAAGAATCCCTGCTCTTATTGATGCAGGTGCCGACGTTCTTTGCATCGACTCTTCTGAGGGCTACACCGAGTGGCAAAAACGCACAATCGCTTTCGTAAGAGAAAAATATGGTGATTCAGTAAAAATCGGTGCAGGTAACGTTGTTGACAGAGACGGTTTCCGTTTCCTTGCTGATGCAGGTGCAGACTTTATTAAAGTAGGTATCGGTGGCGGTTCTATTTGTATCACCCGTGAAACAAAGGGTATCGGTCGCGGACAGGCTACTGCTCTTATTGAAGTTGCTGCTGCAAGAGATGAATATTTTGAAGAAACAGGTATTTATGTTCCGATTTGTTCAGACGGCGGTATCGTTCACGATTACCATATGACATTAGCACTTGCAATGGGTGCAGACTTCCTTATGCTCGGAAGATACTTTGCACGTTTCGATGAAAGCCCTACACCAAAGCTTAACATTAACGGCACTTACGTTAAAGAGTATTGGGGCGAAGGCTCTAACAGAGCTCGTAACTGGCAACGTTACGACTTAGGTGGCAGCTCAAAGCTTTCATTTGAAGAAGGCGTTGACTCTTATGTTACTTATGCAGGTTCTCTTCATGACAACGTAAGCAAGAGCCTTTACAAAGTGAAATCAACAATGTGTAACTGTGGTGTTACTACAATCCCTGATTTACAAAGAGATGCTAAACTCACTCTTGTTTCTGCAACAAGTATTGTTGAGGGCGGTTCTCACGACGTTATGCTTAAAACAAATTCAAACAATATAAGATAATTCAACAAAAATCCTTGCAACAATAAAACGCTGCAAGGATTTATTTTTTATATTTATTTATATAAAAGGCTCACAATGCAAATTACATTGTGAGCCTTTTATTATTTATTAATCGTTTGTAGCAATATCTACAATTTGCTGCAAATCGTAAACAGAAACTTCGCTGTCGTAGTCAAAGTCACCTGCTTCTAAGAAAGCACCGTCTACTGTTGCACAACCATTAGCAGCCATATCTGCCAACGTACAGTCAAAAACGTCACAAACGCCATCGCCGTTGATATCACCCTGAACAACGAGTGTATAAGTATCGACAACATTGTTGCTGTCATCATAAACAGTAATTACTGTATTAGTACCGCAATAAGCAGCACCATTCTTTTCAGTAGAAACGCTGTAATCATCAGCGATTACAACAACCTCTTCAAAGTTTTCACAGCCCGGAGCCATATATAGCGTTGAGGTTTGTTCATCAACACTGATACCATCTACTGTGTGTTCTCTGAAATATTGGTTAACTACAAAGTAATTATAAGGAATATTATTTGCCTCTGCATACTCTTGTGCTGCAGAATCCTTATTACAGGTAATTGAAAGGTTATTGCAACCTGCAAATGCTGCTGCACCAATTGTTTTAACACTGCTGCCTATAGAAGCAAGTGCAAGTGAATCACAGCAATAGAAAGCATAATTACCAATTGATTTTACACTTGTAGGAATTGAAATTGATGCAAGTGAAACACAGTTGTAGAAGGTTTCGTCGCCAATAGTTTTGAGTGTCTCAGGTAAAACAACACCTGTGAGTGCTTTACATTTATAGAATGCACCCTTTCCAATTGTTGTTAAACCATTGTTCATTTCAAGTTTCTCTAAATTTGTACAGTTGTAGAAAGCACTGTCGCCAATTGTTTTGGTTGCTGCAGGGATTTTGATTTCTGTAAGATTCTGACAGAATGAAAAAGCATCCTTACCAATTATCTGCACACCTTCGCCAAGATTAACCTCAGCAAGTTTACCGCAATCTGAGAAAGCATAATTACCTATAGTTTTTACAGTATTAGGAAGAGAGATTTTTGTAAGTGAATCACACCAATAGAATGCTCTCACACCGATTGTTTCAACACCTTCATTAATAGTAACAGATGAAAGCTTCGGTAAGTTATAGAATGCACCATCTCCAATTGATTTAACTGTACCCGGAATAACAATAGTGCTAAGAGCCTTACAGTTTTTAAATGCGTTTGCACCTATTGCTTCAACACCGGATTTGATGTTTACATTAACGAGATCATCGCAACTTTCAAATGCTGAATCAGGAATTGCCTTTACTGTACTTGGAATCACGATGCTTGTGATATTGTCGCAATCAAAGAAAGCATATTCACCGATTTCTGTAATACCTTCAGGAATAACAATTTCTGTAAGTACATCTAAATTTTTATAAGCATTAGCATCAATCTTTTTAATGCCTGCACCTAATGTGATTTTAGAAAGCTCTGAGCAACCGTTGAAAACGCCATCACCTAAATCAGTTACACTGTCAGGAATTGCAATTGCTTCAAGAGATTCACAGTTTTTAAATAAGTTATCACCCAATGAAACAACACTGTTGCCTAAATCAACATTTGTGAGAAGCTTACAGTTTGCAAAAGCAGCTGCTCCTATAAGCTGAACACCGTTACCAACTTTAACAGAAGCAAGATTATCGCAACCATCGAAAGCACTTGCACCAATTGTTGTTACTGAATCAGGAATAACAATTGAAGTAATGTTGTCGCAATCACCGAATGCTTCAGCACCAATTGTTTTTACACCTGACGGAATAGTGATATCTGTAAGTATGTCGAAATTATAGAACGCTTTAGCACCTATTGTTTCAATACCTGAACCAAGAGTTATATCCTTAAGAGCATTACAATTGTTAAACACACCTGCACCGAGAGTTTTAACGCTATTCGGAATTTTGAGAGATTCAAGAGCTGAACAACCATCAAATGCATAGTCATCAATTGTAATTAAGTTTTCACCCAACGTTAAATTTTTGAGTTCAACGCAACCGCTGAATGCTTTGTCATCAACAAAAGTAACTCCGCTACCCATTATAACAGTTTCAAGTCTCACACAATCCTTAAAAGCACCATCGTCAATGGTTTTTACTGAATCTGCAATATAAACCTCTGTAAGATTTTTACAACTCTCAAAAGCATTTTCGCCGATTGTTTTCAAGCCCTCTGCAAAATCAAGAGTTTTTATTGAGTCAAGACCATAGAATGCGTGGTCACCAATTGTAACAAGGCCTGTACCAAATGTAATTTTAGAAAGCTTACCGCAACTTTCAAATGCATAACTACCAATTGATTTCAATGAATTCGGAAGTGTTACCTTTGCAATACTTGTACACTTACTAAAAGCATAATCGCCAATGCTTTCAATACCCTCTGCAAATGTAATTGTTGTAAGAGAAGTACAGCTATCAAAAGCATAGTCACCGATTGACTTAACGCTAGCCGGGAACTTAATAAGTGAAAGAGCACCACAGTTACCAAAAGCAAAATCACCAATTGTTTCGAGCGTTGTATTAAGGTTAACTGACATAAGACTGCTACAATTGTAGAAGCAGTAAGCACCTATTTCTTTAGTAGCTGAGAAAAGATTTATAGCACCTATATTGTCGCAGTTATAAAATGCATAGTCACCGAGAACCTCAATTTTATTTCCGTTATAAATTATGCCAATCGTTGAATTACCAAACGCAAAGTCACCGATTCTTTTAACAGTATCAGGAATAACTATTGATTGTATTTTGCCACAACCTATAAATGCGTTTTCGGCAATTCCTGTAACAGGCATATAGTTATAAACTGCCGGGATTTCCAGAACACCGTTATTAAAAATAGCAGCTTCACTTTCGTCACCTGATGAGTATTCAACTTCATAACCGGAAACCTCATAAGAAGCACCGTCTGCACTCAATGAGTATGTCAAACGGATGTCGAAAATGTCGCTATCTGCCGCATCAGCAGTTACCGGAACACAGAAACCAATACCGATAACCATTACCAATGCCATAATAGCACTTAAGAATTTTTTCATGAGTTAACCCTCACTTTTATTTTAAATTTAGTTATCTGTAGCAAAACACTACATATAGTTAAATATTAACATAATTGTATATTGATGTCAACAATTATTCCGCTTAAAACGGTCGATATTTTGTACAAATTGTAAATTTTTTTTACATAAGGCACCAAAATTATATTACAACAAAAAACGGGTAGCAGAAGATATTGCCAAACAATACCTTCTGCTACCCACTCTAAAGTAAATTAATAATTCTCTTTTCTAACTTCAAAATAGCTTTGCGGATGAGCACAAACAGGGCAAATTTCAGGGGCTTTTTTACCCATAACAAGATGTCCGCAGTTTCTGCACTCCCACATTGTTTCTTCTGCTTTTTCAAACACAGCATTCATCTCAATGTTTTTCAACAATGCTCTATAACGCTCTTCGTGAGCCTTTTCAATTTCGCCGACTTTTCTGAATTTTTCAGCCAAATCAAAAAAGCCTTCTTCTTCAGCTTCTTTAGCAAAACGGTCATACATATCGGTCCACTCGTAGTTTTCACCCTCTGCAGCTTTTGCAAGATTCTCAGCGGTGTTGCCCAATTCGCCTAAAGCCTTAAACCACATTTTAGCGTGTTCTTTTTCGTTATTTGCAGTTTCTTCAAAAATAGCAGAAATCTGTTGATAACCTTCTTTTTTAGCAACAGAAGCAAAATAAGTGTATTTGTTTCTTGCCTGGCTTTCACCTGCAAATGCTTCCATTAAGTTTTTTTCAGTTTTTGAACCTTTAAGTTCCATAACAAACACTCCTTAAATATTTATATACATATATTATACCCTTTTTTGGTTAAAAGTCAAAACAAAAGGGAAGTAAAAAACATATCGTTTTTACTTCCCCCTTTTATTTCAAAAAATCACACTTCAAAATGCTCAATCTTAGATTTGAGTGTACCACCCAAACGATTCAATTCATTTGTAGAAGCGGCACTTTGCTGTGCAGTAGCAGAGTTTGATTGCACAGAGTTTGCAAGTTGTTCAATACCTAATGTGATTTGTTTAATTGCGCCTTCCTGCTCTTTAGAAGCTTCTGTAATACCATCCATAAGCTGTGTAAATTGACCGATAGAACTATTAATCGCCTTAAGAGATTCGTCGGTTTCCACTGTAATTTCGCCACCCAATTTAACTGAACGAGAACTCGTTTCAACAAGAATCATTGTATTCTTCGCTGCTTCCGCAGATTTAGCAGCAAGATTTCTCACTTCATCTGCAACAACTGCAAAGCCTTTACCCGCAGCACCAGCTCTTGCTGCTTCAACTGCAGCATTAAGCGAAAGTATATTCGTCTGAAATGCGATATCATCAATCATCTTAACAATTTTTTCAATTTCTTCAGAAGAACGTTGAATTTCATCCATAGACTCTTTCATTTCAGTCATTTTCTGACTGCCTGTTTCTACAGTCGAAACAATGTTTTTAAGAAGTTCGGATGCCTCAACTGTTGCATTTGCATTTTTACCAACATTTGTTTCAATATCATTGGTCATTGAACTGATTTCTTCAAGCGTAGCGGCTTCTTCTGATGTATTATGTGCTAAAAGTTGTGCACTTGATGAAAGTGTATCAGAACCCGAAGCAACCTGCTCACTAACAAATTTAATATCTGTAATCGTACCTTTTAAGTTATCACGTATTTTAGTTAAAGCTTCTCTGATTTTTCTGTAGTCACCTGCATACTCCAAATCACTTGTAACGTTCAAGTTACCATCACTGAGCTCTGATAAGAACCTCTCAATATCCTTAATGTAAGAAGAGAATTCTTTAATTGTATTAACCATTGCATCGTTAAGAACCTGAGTTTCGTCACCGCGATGTGTAACAGGTGTTTCACCGTGCAAGTCACCTTCAACAACACGAACAAGTCTGTTGGTTGTATTTACAATTGGTGTTGCAATTTGCTTAGCAATTAACTGACCTACCCAATAAGCAAGGAAGAAAAGAATTACAACAATAACAACCAAAGCAATACCTATTGAAATAGCCTGACTATATGTACCATTTTCGCTTGTACCATAAACCATTGTATAGCCATACTCTGAAACGGCTGTTTGTGCAACCGTCATTTTTACACCATTAACATTTATTGTTGAAACGCTTGGTTCTGCAACTGCTAAATTTCCAGTTACCTGAGACAAACCAAAGTTTTCTGCGAGATTATTATTTGTAGTGTCAACATCATAATCTGCAGAAAGAACTATTCTACCAGAAGCATTCACAACAAAGCCCATATCTGTTTCATTTAATTTCAATGCACCTAAAATAGCGCTGAAATAATCTTCTGCCAATTCGCCCACGATAATCCCGTCAGCACGCTTTAATGCTACGAGTGTTACATAGTCACCTGCTTCATTTGTAACATATGGTGTAACTACCATATAGTCTGTATTTGCTGATTCAATTATATCTTTAACTGCGCTATAATCATAGCCGTCAAAGCTACCATGAAAGAAAACCTTTTCAAAAGTTGCGTCGCCCTCAATATTTTCTTCCGCTTCTAAAAGACAACTGCTGAGATAAATGATTTCTTCATTAAAGGTTTTTTCTGCAATAGAAGTAAC
The DNA here is from genome assembly GCA_045646485.1 of Acutalibacteraceae bacterium. GTDB lineage: Bacteria > Bacillota > Clostridia > Oscillospirales > Acutalibacteraceae > DTU089. Next base: position 57,037 of record JAZRKU010000016.1, on the reverse strand, counting down.
AGTTAAGCCATTCTGTTTGGTATTTGCATTTGAAAGTGAAAAAACACCAACTTCAGCAGCAATTGTAACAATCAAAGATGCTACAACAACGCTGATACAGGTAAGTCTTAAAAGCCTTTTTTTAAGTGTAGTTCTCATAAAAACACCCTTTCACACTTGTAACATTTTAGGGGGGGAATGTTACTTATTTTACAGTTCATGAATTTTTCAATAAACCATAATTTATTTTATAATACCATACATATTCACAATTATTTTTCTTTTGAAGCAATTCCCCCCAAAAAAGGCAAAAAGAACCATCTTTCAAACTCTATCAACTAACAACCTTCACACTTACCAGTTATACCACACTATTTTCAAAAAAACTCTTGACAACTTAAAACACAAGTGGTATCATACTGCACATATTGATAAATGCATTGAAGGAATTACGCGTTATTGAGTAAAACTTTTCAGAGAGTCGGCGGTTGGTGCGAGTCGATATGTTTCATTAATGCGGTCTCGTTCCGGAGCAGAACTTCCCAACCATTTAATTGTGTGTAAGAAGTTCCGGTTGCCCCGTTACCATGGCTACGGACTTAATTGAGTCTTAATGAGAGACTGCTTATGCAGTAAGCGGGGTGGTACCGCGGATTTATTCAAAATTCGTCCCTGAGTCAAAAGTTGTTATGCTTTGACTCGGGTTTTTTATTTACCACAAAACAACAGATATCAATAAATACTCAAATCTCGAAAGGAATAGTACTATGAACAAAATCAGAATTTCAGACCGTACAATCTTACTCAAATCACAAGGTAATGAAGCAACTCTCAGCTTCAAAGAAAAGGTTGAAATTGCAAGACTTTTAGAAAGTGCAAACGTCGATGTCATCGAATTCCCTGCAATTGAAAACGAAAAAACAGACACACTTCTTTTAAAGACTGCACGTGCTTTCTTAAAAAATAGTACAATGAGCGTACAGACAGGTAACACACCTGAAAGCGTTGAAGCAACCTTTAACGCAATAAAAGGTGCTGCAAAACCAAGACTTTCTGTTGCTCTTCCGATTTCTCCCGTGGGAATGGAATATACATACCACAAAAAAGCTCCTAAAATGATTGAGCTTATCAAGACATTGACAGAAAAAGCCGTTTCACTTTGCGATGACGTTGAGTTTGTTGCACTTGATGCTACAAGAGCAGAAAACGACGTTTTAATTTCTGCAATAAAAACTGCTATTGAAGCAGGTGCTAAAACAATTACAATCTGCGACAACGAAGCTTCTATGTTACCCGATGCCTTTGTTGACTTTATAGAATCGACCATAAAAGCAGTGCCTGAGCTTAAAAACGTTAATTTAGGTGTTATGTGTGAAGATACAAACGGTTGTGCAGCAGCATCCTCTATGCTTGCGGTTACTCATGGCGCAGCAGAAATCAAATGTGTTTCAAACACTGCTAACATTGCCTCTATTGTTACTGTTTCAAATATCATTAGAAACAACGGCGACAAGCTTAACATCAGTTGTTCACTCAAATACAGTGAATTTTTAAGAATCATAAACCAGGTTGCAAAAATCGCAGACGGAAAACACATTGTTTCAGTTACAGAAACAAAAAGTGCTATTCCTGCAAGTGAATTTAATTTAACCGAAAACGATTCTGCTGAAACAGTTTTAAAAGCTGTTAAAAATTTAGGCTATGATTTGTCTGATGAAGACAGTGCAAAGGTATTTGAAAGATTCAAATCTGTAGCAAGCAAAAAAACTATAAGCAACAAAGAGCTTGATGCAATTGTTGCAACAACTGCACTTCAGGTTACTCCTGCATACAAATTAGTTAATTACGTTATAAACACAGGTAACATTATTACTTCATCTGCTCAGATTACACTCGAAAAAGACGGCGAAAACAAACAGGCTATCGGAATCGGTGATGGCCCTATTGATGCCGCTTTCACTACAATTGAACAAATTGTAGGTCACCACTACGAACTTGACGACTTCCAGATTCATTCTGTTACAGAGGGTCGTGAAGCAACAGGCTCTGCACTTGTAAAGCTTCGCTCTAACGGCAAACTTTATTCAGGCAACGGTGTTTCCACCGACATCATCGGCGCAAGCATCAGAGCGTACATAAACGCTATTAACAAAATTATTTTTGAAGAAAATTAAAATGGGGTGAAACAAATTATGAAACTTTCTTTTTCAACAAAAGGCTGGCACGGGTATCTCTGGGAAGATTTCTGTAAAATCGCAACAGAACAAGGCTTTAACGGAATTGAACTCCACAACGTAAACAACCCTTCATTCACAGAGAAAAATGGTGCTTTTTATATGAGTGCCGCTCAAGCAACTGTTCGTGAGCTTTACGAAAACAACCTGAGAATTCCTTGCATAGACACCCTTAAAAACCCTGCTTCAAAAATTGAACGTGATGATTTCCTTGCCGAGCTCAACAAATGTCTCGAAATTGCTTCTACCCTTCACATTCCTTTTGTACGCATAAAAGCAACCGACACAGGCGAGGATTACGAGCATCAGAAAAACGAGGTCATTTCCGTTCTTTCTGATATAATTCCTGAAGCAGAAAAAAACAACGTTACAATTATAATTGAAACATCTGGTCTTTTTTCTGATACACAAAAGCTCTTAGAGGTTCTTAACACATTCTCATGCGATTCACTTGCCGCTCTTTGGGATTTTTATTCTCCATATTTCATTGCAGGTGAAGAACCTGAAACAACAATTAAAAACTTAGGTGCATACGTAAAGCACGTTCATATCAAAGATGCCCAGAAAGAAAACGGCGAAATCAAATATTGCCTTATAGGCGAGGGTGAATACCCTGTAGAAGAAGCGATTTTAGCACTTACATCAGTTAACTACAATGGTTTTGCTTCTATTGAATGGGACCCTAAATGGATGCCTGAGCTTGACGATATGGAGATTATTTTCTCTCACTTTGTGAGCTTTATGGCAGCCTTCGGTAACACATCAAGAGCAAAAAAGACACTTTATTCAAATAAAACACATACAGGTAAATACGTGTGGAAAAAAGAAACTCTTATTGAAGCTACTTTTTCACAAGTGCTTGATAAGATGGTTGAAGAGTTCCCTGACCAATATGCCTTTAAATACACAACGCTCGACTACACAAGAACCTATTCTGAATTCCGTGATGACGTCGACGAATGTTGCCGTGCGTTTATTTCACTCGGTGTAAAGCCGGGCAGTCACGTAGCCGTATGGGCAACAAATGTGCCACAGTGGTACATTGCATTCTGGGCAGCAACAAAAATCGGTGCTGTTCTTGTTACAATGAACACCGCTTACAAAATTCACGAAGCAGAATATTTGTTAAAGCAGTCTGACACACATACACTTATTCTTATTGATGGTTATCGTGATTCAAATTACGATGAAATCATTGGTGAGCTCTGCCCTGAACTCGAAAACACAGTTCCGGGTGAACCGCTTCACTCAAAGAGATTGCCGTTTTTAAGAAACGTTATTACAGTCGGCTTCAAGAAAAAAGGCTGTCTTACCTGGGAAGAAGCAATTGGTAGAGCACCGTTAGTACCAAAAGAAGAGGTTTACAGGCTTGCTTCAACCGTTGATGTTAATGATGTTTGTAATATGCAGTACACATCAGGTACAACAGGTTTCCCTAAAGGTGTTATGCTCACTCACTACAACATAGTAAACAACGGTAAAAACATAGGTGACAGAATGGACCTTTCAACTGCTGACAGAATGATGATTCAGGTTCCTATGTTCCACTGCTTCGGTATGGTTCTTGCAATGTCTGCAACTATGACACACGGCGGAACAATTTTACCACTCCCTTATTTCTCACCTAAGCCGGCACTTGCTTGTATAAATTCTGAAAGAATCACTGCATTCCACGGTGTACCGACAATGTTCATTGCTCTTTTAGAGCACCCTGACTTCCCGAAAACAGACTTCTCATATATGCGTACAGGTATTATGGCAGGTAGCCCTTGCCCTATTTCTGTTATGCAGGACGTTGTTGACAAAATGAACATGAAAGAAATCACAATTGTTTACGGGCAGACAGAGGCTTCTCCGGGATGTACAATGAGTTCAACCGACGACCCTCTTGAGGTACGTGTTGCAACAGTCGGCAGAGCACTCCCTGAAATTGAATGCAAAATTGTTGATCCTGAAACAGGTGAAGACTGCCCTGATGAAGTTACAGGCGAATTTGTTGCCCGTGGTTACAACATAATGAAGGGCTACTATAAAATGCCGAAAGCAACGTCTTCCGCTATTGATAAGGACGGCTGGCTTCACACAGGTGACCTTGCTTGCAGAACTCCTGAAGGCAACTACCGTATTACAGGCAGACTCAAGGATATGATTATCCGCGGTGGTGAAAATATTTACCCTAAAGAAATAGAAGAATTTATTTACACACACGAAAACGTCAAAGACGTTCAGGTTATTGGCGTACCCGATGAACAGTACGGTGAAGAGATTATGGCTTGCATTATTCTCAAAGAAGACGTTTCAATGACTGTTGAAGAAATGAAGCAGTACATTATGGACCATATGGCTCGTCATAAGGTTCCGAAATACATCGACTTTGTTGATTCATTCCCAATGAATGCCGCAGGTAAAATTCTTAAATACAAAATGCGTGAAAATGCTATTGAAAAATATAATCTTCAAAAAGCAAATTCAGTGGAAACTGCGTAATTAAAAAACCACAAAAGCGAGTGTTCACCTGTTACGTAAGGGAGCACTCGCTTTAATTTTGCAAAGAAGGCTGAAAAATGAAAAATTTTTATATAATTGATTCTCACTGTCACATATACCCTGAGAAAATCGCACAAAAGGCAACCGACAGTACCGACAAATTTTACGGTGTAACACACGCACCTTTTCACGGTACAACAAAAGAGCTTATAGAGCAAAGCAAAATTTCAGGTATTTCTAAAATGCTTGTACAATCCGTTGCTACAACTGAAAAGCAGGTTTCAAGCATAAACCACTTTATAGCAGATGAGGTGAAACACTACCCCGACAAATTTATAGGCTTCGGTACACTCCACCCTGATTCTGATGATTTAAAAAGAGATATAAAAGAGCTTATCTCCTTGGGTCTTAAGGGTATAAAACTTCATCCCGATATTCAGAACTTTAAAATTGATGATTACCGTTGTCTCAAAATTTATGAGCTTTGCGAAAAATATCAATTACCAATTTTAATGCACACCGGCGATGACCGTTACGACAACTCTAACCCCAACAGACTTTTACCCGTAATGGAAATTTACACCGATTTAACTGTTATAGGGGCACACTTCGGCGGTTACTCAATCTGGGAGGAGGCTAGTAAAAAGTTGTGTAAATTACCGAATTTATACGTTGATACCTGCTCTGCTTTTTTCGCCTTAGAAAAAGAAACCGCTCTTAAAATAATACGTCGTTATGGTGCAGACAAGGTTATTTTCGCAACTGACTACCCGATGTGGAAACAGGAGGATGAGCTTGAATACCTTTATTCTTTAGGGTTAAGCGATGACGAATTAGAAAAAATACTTCATAAAAACATCACTAAAATTTTAGGGGGAAACGAGTTATCCAAAAACGCATGAAAGCATGTCTTTTGAAGCCTTTTCATTTTTTTAAAAAACAAGTTCTATCATTTTAGGTTTACGAAAAACTTTAAATGATAGAACTTATATTTTTTTATTAATTTTTAATGCCGACCGCAGGTCCCGCAATTTTCAATTATCAATTTCCAATTCTCGAAGGCATTGCTTCCTCAGGCTTCGCTAATTTTAATATTCTCCGCCTTAATAACTGTGTTAGTTAAAAATGCATCCATTATCTGCATTATAGCCGAATCGTTAAGGCTTCCCTTTTTCACAACAACCTCAGCATTATCTCCGTTTATCATAACAACACATTCACATTTTAGCTTTGCAGATATCAACGCCTCAATATCTGCTTCAAGCTTTATTGTACTACTCAGACTTTCAATTTCCTTTGCGACTTCTTCTGCACCCTTGCTCCCCTCGGGGGCTTCTTTTAATAATGCTTTTAATTTCTCAAGTGCATCGTCGTGAGCCTTAGTCCTTTTTAATTTCACGCTTGCAAAATAATCTGTGTTTTTAGATGCAGCCGCCTCTGCTTTTTCTGTCACGTCACTTGTACCGACTTTATCAGAATTGACGTATTTTGCCTCACCTAAATTCTGAACGTATTCATTTGTAGGGTTGCTTTCACCCTTAATATCCCCTTCAGCGCTTGTAAAATACCAATTCACAAACACCGCAGAGCCTAACGCTACAACAAGTGCCGCCATTATAAGCTGTCGTCTTTTAATAAGCATATTCATTATTCTTCATTCCTTTCAGGATTCATTTTTTCTACCGAAATATTGCTACTGTTTATATTAAAAACCGCCGAAACTGTTTCTAAAACAGCCATTTTAATTTTTTCGTTATCACCGCCCTCGGCAACAACTGCAACACCCTTCACGACCGGTTCATACACCTTTATAATTAACCCTCCCTGGTCGTTTGTTGTGTTTTTTGTGATGATATATTTATCCTCCTGCTCTTTGCTGAAATCACTTTCATTACTCTCGGTTTTAACTGCACTGTCTTTGAGGTACACGTTTTCATAACAGCTTTCAAGCGTAATCATAACCTCTACGTTACCTGCACCATCAATACTCTCGAGGAGTTTTTCCAGCTTTTCCTCCTGTATTTCTATGTATTCATCTGCAGCAATACCCATGCACGGTTCTGAATTTTCTTTTTCATTATCTTCACTGCTTAATTCAGAAAACAAAAGAAGTATAATTGCCACAAATGAACAAATTATCAACACTACGTTCTTTTTCTCGCTTAAAATTTTTTGCAGTACCTCTTTATACTTTTCCATTTTCTTTTACTCCGATTTTTAATATTTCTCCATATTCTTTCCCGAAAGCACTTTCAAGCTCTTCAATTTTATTTTCAAAGCTTTCATCTAAAAGTATTTCTACACTAGATATATTTATTTCTTTTGTTTCTTCATTTATTTCTGTGCTTATATATATTTCATATTCATCAACACCTGCGTTTATGAGTGTATCTTCAATACTTTTATAAATTTCACGTTCTAATATATCTGCTGTTAACAAAAGTGAATTATTTTCTGTAGCTTCTTCCTGCTGAAGCTCAAAGTCTACAATTAAATCGCTAAAATCAAACCTTGCAAGAGGAATTACTATAACTGAAATAAGAATAAGTGATGATATAATTCTGAAAGTCTCTTTATTACGCTTTGGCGAAATAAATTCAAAAACACTTCCAAACAAGGCACACACCGCATAATTCACAAGAACTGTTTTTAAACTTTCCATTTATACACTTCCTTTGAAAACAAGCATAAATCCGCACGAAACAATAAACAGTAACGCAGAAAAAATTATTGTCGCAATCACAAGTATGATTACATCTTTAAAAATGAGTATGAGATTTTGAATTTTAAAACAGCCGAAAATCTCTGAAACCGTACTTATAAAATTCAAAAAAAGCCACCACGACATAAGCTCTGAAATCACAGGAAACACTGTAATTACTATTGTTATTATTCCGAAAATTCCCACCGTACTTTTAATTAGCGAAAGACTCGCCATTATACTCTGATAACTTTCGCTTACAACACCACCGACTATAGGCAATGAACGTCCCACCAAAAATTTAATTCCCTTAACCGTAACACTATCGGCACTTCCGCCAAGAATTGCTTTTATAGCAGAAACTCCCGAAAAAACAGTTGTTATAAGACCTAATATAAAGATGTAAAATTTCTTAAACAGTTCACTTATTCTCTCGCTGAATGTTTTTATATTGAAACAAGAAAGAAACGCCAGAGAGCACATACAACCGGATAACGGTTTTGACATTGATGATACAAACACACTCAAGGCAGAATTAAGAAAAATGTTCATTCCTAAAAATGATGTTCCTTGAATTACACCACCCGCTGCTGATGTAACTGCACAAAAAACGGCAGAAAATGCTGAAGTAAATACGGTAAGCGTTTCTAAAACCGAAAAAGAACGGGTAATAAGCGAAACTATTGGTGTCGCAAGAATACAAGCAACACACGAGCCACCTATAAGCGTAACTGTTTCAGGTGAACGTGATATATTTGTCAGCACCGCCATTACTGCCATAATACCTGTAACAACCATAAAATGTGTAAACGGCTCTTTTAAGCTATCGGTAAAAACCCCATAAAAAGAATCCCACACCTTTTTGGGAGTAACACTGAAAATGCTCTCATAGCTTAATTCGGTTATCCCCATCTCATTAAGTATTTCTACTACAGAAGAGTCAATAGAAGAAATCATTTCATCATAAGAGAACTCGCTACTGTAATTATCAATATTTGTGCTGACCGCAGAACACGAAACAGAAAAAACAAATAAAAACACAACAACTGTCAAAACGATAAAAATTCTTTTCATTTTATTGCTCCAGAATAGTCAAAGCCGTCATCAGAACCGCCGTAAAGGTAGGCACTGCACAAGATATTGCCAGAATTTTAACTACTGTATCAACTACTCCTGCCAATGCATTTTCACCGTTATCACGACAGACATCGGCGGTTATGCCACCAACGGTCAGTATCGAAAAGGCTTTAATCATAGTTTTTAAAACGTCTGATGAAACTGAGGTTACACTTCCTATATTTTTACAGGCTTCTGCCAATTCTTTGAATTCAGGTATAACTCCCATCATAACAACTACAATAACCGCAAGCTCTGCCACAACAGATATCTGCGGATTATTTTTCTTTATAAGAACCAGCACAACTAAGCTGACAAGTGCAAACACAGCTATTTCTATTACGTTCATATCCCAAAAATCGAAGAAAGTTCTTCTGTTAACTCAGAAATATAAGGCAAAAGCATAAGCACCGCAATAATAATTCCTGCTATTGTTGTTATAAGTGTGTACTCCTCTTTACCGTTTTTCTGCAACACCTGGTTAAGCACCGCTGTTATAAGCCCTATTGCTGCTATTTTATAAATAAAGTTTATATCCATTTCAACCTCCAAGTATCAACACACAAATAACAGAAAGCACACTCAGCGCACCAATTACCCTTACCTTGCTTTTCTCAACAGAAACACTTTCTTTATAGAACACCTTGAACTTCTCAGCGTATTCTTCACAAAGCGAAATCTGCCCCTCTTCATCAGTCGTGCCAATTTTATTTACAAAACAAGAAAATTCATGTTTTGCTTTTTCACCGGCATAATCAGAAAGCGTTACACCGCCATTAAAATTTATATATAAAAACCCCTCTTTTTTCCCCTCATTAATCAGATTTTCATAATCCATTGAAGAAAATCGGATGTTGTTTTTTACTGAATTTATAAATTTAACCGCTTCACAAAGTGTCAGCGTGCATTTTTTTATATTCAGAATTCTGCTGACACCCAAAACCGCAAAGCAAACCGCTACACAAAGAGATGTAAATATATTCATAAATCTATCACTTCCAGAATTTCACACGGATTTGTCTTACCCTTCAGCACTACCGCTTTTTTAAAAACCTTTGCATCTATTAACCTTTTTATATTCGGTCTCAGAAGTGCTTCACCCAAAGACGTGCCGTGTGATGTTGCTATAAAATCAACACCGCTGTTCATTCCTGAAAGTATCGCGGGAATTTCATCATCGTTTCCTATTTCATCCAGAACTATTATATCGGGTGAAAGTGTCCTAAGAGCGATGTCAATTCCCACCTTTTTCGGATAAAGCGACAAAACGTCTGTGTGAACGCCTACGTCAACACCTCCGCCAAAGGATTGTGAAGCAATTTCATCTCTCTCATCTATAATTGCTATTTTCTTAGGCTCCTGGGCACCTTCCCCTGCGTATTCTCTGCACAAATCACGCAGAAGTGTTGTTTTCCCTGAAAGCGGTTGTCCTATAACAAGAAAAGAACTGCAATCCCTGCCTGTTTTTTCAAGAAGTTCTTTTGCACAACCCTTATACGTTCTTGAAATCCTTATATTTACACTACTGAATGAGTTCACTGAATACACCGTACCGTTTTTTATTACCGCACAACCCGCAATTCCTGCTTTACAACCATTTTTTAACGGCAGATATCCTTTTGCCAACATATCCTGATATGTATGAATAGAACGCCTTGAAAGAGAAAAAACTACTTCTTGTAATTTCCTTTCGTCAGTAAAATATAAATCGTCATTATAATTTATGGTGACTCTTCCGCTTTTTGTACAATAAAAAACTCCATCCTTAGTGTTAAGCGTTACAGGCTTGTTTGCTCTGAATCTTATTTCATTCACCTTACACATAAAATCCTTGTTTATTAACGACAACAACGTTTCAACATCCTTTGGTAAAAGTGATATAGCATTAAAATAATCCTGCATTTTCTCAAATCCTTTCTTTTCATTTAAAATACAACACACCGAAATAGTGTTTCAGTTTTGAGACTGCTCTCAAACTATTACTATTTACACTTGTCCGCATTTAGAACTTTTCTAAAAATTTTTTCAGAAAAAGGCCATTAAAAAACTGTAAAAAGATTGAAAGAACTTTACTTATATGGTATTATAAGGTGTAAAAATATTGCTGATTTTCAGGAGAACAAAAATGAAGAATATATTTATGGAAAACAAAAGATTAAAGCCGTTTTATAATAACCGCTATTCATTTTTAGCGGCAGGCTGTACGTTTTTAATTATGTTAATAGTTTATTACTGCTACGACTTAATTCCTTTCGGTGATAAAACTATTTTAAGAATGGACCTTTACCACCAATACGGTCCGCTTTTTGCTGAACTTTACGAGAGAGTTGTGAACGGTGACAGCTTTCTTTACTCATGGACCTCAGGCGGTGGCGGTACGTTTTTAGGAAACTTTTACAACTACCTTTCATCCCCATTTGCTATTGTTATGCTCATTGCAGGTCATAAAAATATGCCTGAAGCGATTGCAACAATGATTCTTTTAAAAGCGGTTACCGCATCTTTCACATTCTCATACTTTTTAAAGAAAAAATACGATGCCGAAAATTCTCCGCTTCTTTCTGCATTCGGCGTTCTTTACGCGTGTAGCGGATATTTTATTGCGTACTATTGGAACGTTATGTGGATAGATTCATTTTATCTTTTCCCACTTGTTATGCTCGGTATCGATAAAATAATAAAAGAGCGAAAAACCGCTCTTTACATCATCTCATTAACACTCACGTTCTTTACAAACTACTATATGGCTTATATGGTTTGTATTTTCTCCGTTTTGTTTTTCATTTATAATTACTTTACAGAATACAACTTCACTTCAACCTACCTCGGTAAATTAAAAGAGCGTGATGACAGTATAAAATCAACTGTTTTCTGGGGCATAAACACTATGCGAAACTCAAGATTTTTTGACTCAGGCTGTCTTTTCGCCTTCTCATCTGTAATATCTGCTTGTCTTTCTGCGGTTTCGCTTTTCCCTGTTTATTACGTTCTTCAGAACTGCTCGGCAACCTCAGGCACGTTCCCCGAAACTTTAAAAACATATTTTTCAATATTCGATTTCCTTGCTAATCACTTAGCATATTTAAACCCTACAATCAGAAGCAGCGGTGAAGATGTTCTTCCTAACATTTATTGTGGCATATTGACTGTAATGCTCGTTCCGCTGTTTATTTTTTCAAATAAGATTTCAGGTAAAGAAAAAGTTTTCAGTTGCGGTATTTTAGGCATTATGTTTGCAAGTTGCTACACCAATTACCTCAACTATATATGGCACGGCTTCCATTTCCCTAACGACCTGCCATACAGATTTTCATATATGTATTCATTCCTCCTCTTAATCTTTGCATTCAGAGCACTCACCTTTATAAAAGAGTACACACAAAGACAGATTATAGGTGTGGGCGTCGCAACTGTATTTTTTGTTATTATGGTTCAGGAAATCGGTTCGAAAAACTTCTCTGAAGTCGGTGTATGGATTTGTGTTGCATTTATCGGTATTTACTGTCTTGCTTTAGGCATTCTTAAAAACGACCAATACCCCAAAATTGCAGCCGCAGCATTAATTCTTTGCTCTTGCTGTGCAGAATATATTGTTGCTAACACGAACAATTACAGCATGGACCAGCCAAAAACTAACTTTGTAAGCGATTATGACGATTTCAGAATAATAAAAGACCGTCTTGATGAAGAAGCGGGTAACGACAATTACCGAATGGAGCTCACCACGCTCCGTGCAAGAATGGACCCTTGCTGGTATTACTACAACGGCGTTTCTACATTCTCATCAATGGCATATGAAAAAACTTCAAATATGCAATATCATCTTGGTATGTTCAGTAACTATATAAACAGCTACACCTACAACAGACAAACACCTGTTTATAACGCATTTTTCGCTCTTGATTATATAGTTGATAACGATATGGGCAGTACTGCAGATATGAACGAAGAATACTACGAAAGACTTTTCAGTAAAAGCAAATACACCGCATACAAAAACAAGTATTCGCTTCCTATTGCATTCAGAGCAAATGAAGATATCGAATATTGGTCTCACGAAAATTCAAATCCTTTTGAAGTACAAAGTGCACTCTTTCAATGTACAACAGGCATAAACAACGTTTTCTATGATATTGAATTAGATAAAATCTCAACCAATAATACCATTTGCAATTATGAGGGCTATGGTGACTCAGGTTGCTACCCTTACACCGTATCAGGTGATTTTGCAGACGCTTCTTTAACCTATGATTTAATCGTAAAAGAAAGCGGAAATGCGTATATTTATTTCAAAACAGGTTCTAACTCAGTAGAAAGAATTACTGTCACACTTTCAGACGGAACCGCTTTATCTCAACCAATTGACACAAAACCACATATTCTTGACTTAGGCTATATGGAAGCAGGCGACTCAATTTCTGTTTATGCACCTATAAAAGAAGGCACAAGTGGTTACACTTATCTTTATGCAGTTACTCTTAACGATGAGCAATTCAAAAACGGTTACAATCAATTAAAGAAGGACTCTTTGAATATTGAGCAGTTTGATGAAACTGAAATTAAGGGTACAATTAACGCAAGTGAAGACGGTATAATTTACACCTCAATAAACTACGACACCGGCTGGAGTGTTTATATAGACGGCGAAAAAGTCAAGGAAGATGATATTATTGCTATCGGCGATGCTCTTTTAGGTGTACGTGTTACTGCAGGTAAGCATTCCGTAACCTTTAAATACACACCTGACGGATTAGTATTTGGTGCTGTTATTTCAGGTATGGCTTTACTCACTGTTTTACTTCTTTTCTATATCAGGAAAAAAGAATTCTTTAAATTCAATCCACCATTATATGAAGAAACAACTACAGAAGAAATTGATTCTTTTGAAGACTATGAAGCGGATACCACAGAAACAGAATCGGTTTCCGTCTCAGAAAAAAATGAAGAATAGGGATTTTTAATATGTTTGCAAAGATTAAAAGTGTAGGACTTTTAGGCTTAAATTCTTATATGGTTGACGTTGAAGTAAGCATAGCTTCAAGCGGTAAATACGCCATTAATATAGTCGGACTCCCCGACACTGCTGTTAACGAAGCAAAAGAACGCGTAATAGCGGCAATGAAAAATTCAGGGCTCGAAATGAGCACAGGATATCACTACACCTTCAACTTAGCTCCTGCCGACACAAAAAAAGAAGGCTCGTTTTACGACCTGCCAATAGCAATTTCTGTTCTTTCAGCTACTCAGCAAATACGTGGAGATTACAAAAACTCCGCTTTTGTAGGCGAGCTTTCATTATCAGGAGAAATAAAGAGCATAAAAGGTGTTTTACCGATGGTAATAGCCGCCAAAGAACACGGCATAAAAGAAATTTTTGTTCCGTTTGATAATTGTGAAGAAGCGGCTGTTATTGAGGGCATTAACGTTTATGGTGTCAAAACACTCAAAGAAGTTGTTGAACACATAAACGACGTCAACATAATTACACCCGTAGAAATAAAGCCTTTTAAGACTTTTGATATTCCTTCATATCTCCCCGACTTTAAAGACGTAAAGGGTCAGTTTGAGGTCAAAAGAGCTTTAGAGGTTGCCGCTGCAGGTGGGCATAACGCTATGATGATTGGCCCACCCGGCTCAGGCAAAAGTATGCTTGCAAAAAGAATTCCCACTATATTGCCGGATATAACTGTAGACGAGGCTCTCGAAACTACAAAAATATATTCACTTTCAGGAAATCTTTCTAAGGATAACCCCATTATTAATTACAGACCGTTCAGAGCACCACACCACTCTGTTTCCCCTGCGGGGCTTTCAGGTGGTGGCACAATTCCCAAACCCGGTGAATTATCTCTTGCTCATAACGGTGTATTATTCCTCGATGAATTACCCGAATTCACACGCAACACAATGGAGGTTTTGCGTCAACCGATTGAAAACGGAACTATAACCATTTCAAGAGCCGCCTGTGCTCTTACATATCCGTGCTCGGTTATGCTTATTTGTGCTATGAACCCATGTCCTTGTGGGCATTTTGGTCATCCCACAAAAAAATGCACCTGTCCAAAAGGTGCCCCCGCAAGATATCTTTCTAAGGTTTCAGGTCCGCTTCTTGACAGACTCGATATTCACATTGAGGTTCCGCCTGTTGATTACGCACAGCTTTCAGCTACCGAAGAAAGCGAGTGTTCTGCTGATATAAGAGCGAGGGTAAATGAAGCAAGGGAAATTCAACTCAAAAGATTTAAGGGAACCAATATTACTTGCAACGCAAAAATGACACCCTCTATGACACGACAATTTTGTGTTCTTTCAGACGATGCCGCAAAAATTCTTGAGTCATCTTTTGAAAAATTGGGACTTTCAGCAAGAGCCTACGATAAAATTCTTAAAGTTGCAAGAACCATAGCAGATTTAGATAAATCTGAAACAATTGAGAAAAAACATATTTTTGAAGCAATTCAATACAGAAGTCTTGACAGAAAATTCTGGAAAGAATAAATATGTTTTAAAAAACTATTTACTTTTTGTCAGTTTTGTGTTAAACCTAATACAAATATAATACTTGAATTCAAGGGATAGAAATGTTAGATAAATTAAGAACAAAATTTACTTATACGCAAACAATTGTGTTAAGCTTCGCACTTTTAACTTTGATAGGTGCATTTCTTTTAACATTACCCGTTTCTTCTCGGGACGGTAGTATGACACCTATTTTAAACACAATATTTACTTCAACAAGCGCCATAAGCGGTGCAGGTCTCGTTCTTTATGATACCTATTCTCATTGGTCTCTGTTTGGAAGAATCGTTATTCTTCTGCTCATACAAATAGGAAACTTAGGCTTCATCATTGTTATTTCAATGTTCTCTCTTTTCCTGAGAAAACGAATTGGCATTTATGAACGTCGTGTACTTATGCAATCAGAGGGCACACTTCGCTTAAGCGGAGTAGTAAAGCTGTTAAAACGCATTTTCTTTATAACTTTTATCACCGAATTTATCGGTGCGGCAATTCTTGCTATAAGATATTGTCAGGATTTCGGAATTGCAAACGGAATTGAAATTTCTATTTTTCATTCGGTCTCTGCTTTTTGTAATGCAGGCTTCGACCTTATGGGCATACAATCCCCTTTTTCTTCACTTGTAGCTTACGATAATGACCCTTTGGTCTGCATAACCATTATAGTGCTCATTATTATCGGCGGTGTCGGTTTTCTTGTATGGGATGATGTTATCAATCATAAATTCGATTTTCAGAAATATTCACTTCACTCAAAATTAGTTTTCGCTACAAACTTTATCCTTTTTGTTGGTGGTGCTTTATTATTTTTGATTTTTGAAGACAAAAATTTATTTGAAGGCTTACCTATAGAAGAAAAAGTTCTTAAAGCATTTTTTGCTTCTGTAACGCCAAGAAATGCAGGTTTTGCAATCTTTGACTACTCTCAGGTTTCACAGGGCAGCGAAATGCTCACCGACCTTTTGATGTTCATCGGTGCAGGCTCAGGCTCAACCGGTGGCGGTATTAAGGTTACAACAGTTGCCGTTCTCTTTGTTTTCACAATTGCAGCGTCACGAAACAACACTCACCCACAGGTTTTCAAACGCTCAATTCCTACTGAAACACTTAAGCAATCAGTTGCTATTCTTGTCATATACATTACAGCGGTGTTCGTTTCAACCGCTGTTATCTGCACATTTGAAAATTTACCAATTACTGATACTATTTTTGAAACAATCAGTGCAATCAGTACTTCAGGTCTTTCAAAAGGTATCACCACGGAGCTTTCGGGTGTTTCTAAGCTCGTTTTAATTGCTTTAATGTTCGGCGGCAGAGTTGGTGGTTTAACACTTATGCTTACACTCGCTGAAAAGAAGGTTAATGAACCTATTGACAGACCAAAAGAAAATGTAATAGTCGGTTAATAAATCTTTGGAATACACTTTTTTAAATCCAACGTTATTTTAAGGAGAATAAATTATGCAATCAATACTCATAATTGGTATAGGAAGATTTGGTAAGCATCTGGCAAAACAGATGCTCGACCTCGGTAACGACGTTGTTGTCGTTGACAAAAATGAAGAAAAAGTTGAAGCTCTTAACAGTATTTTCCCCGATTCTTTCATAGGAGACTGTAAAAACGAAGGTGTTCTTCGTTCTTTAGGAATAAACAACTTCGACATTTGCTTTGTTTGTATCGGCAGAGATTTTCAGGCATCTCTCGAAATAACATCTTTACTTAAAGAATTAGGTGCAAAAAAAGTCGTTTCTGTTGCAAAGCGTGACAGACAGGCTAATCTCTTAAAGAAAATCGGTGCAGATGAAACAATTTATCCTGAAAGAGAAATCGCAGAAAAAACGGGAATAAAGTACAACGCAAAAAATATTTTCGACTTAATTCAGATTACAGAAGAATATGCAATTTATGAAATCCCTGTTTTAGTTAGTTGGATTGGAAAAACAATTCAGGAAATTGACGTCCGCAAAAATTACAAAGTCAATATTATTGTTGTAAAAAACGGCGACAGAGTTAACGGTGCCCCCGGTGCTGATTATAAATTTGAAGAAAATGACCATATTATGATTTTAGGTACTCAGCACGACGTATTTAAGCTTGCAAACAAAACCTAAATCAAAAAAACAAACCCATCGAAAATCAATTTCGATGGGTTTTTAAATTTATAAGAACAAGCTATCTGATACCTTTCAAAACTCAAACACAAAAACCTTAAGCCGATTCAGCTTCAGGCTGTTTCTGATGTGATTTAGTAGGTAACTGCGCTAAAATTATTGCTATAAACACCAAAACGCAACCAAATATTTCGTTACCTGTAAGGCGTTCGCCAAACACTGCACCTGAAAGAGCTGCAAACACTGCTTCAAGACTCATAAGAAGACTTGCAACTGTCGGGCTGAGATTTTTTTGAGAAACAATCTGCAGAGTGTACGCAACGCCCGACGACATAACTCCTGCATAGAATATTGAAATAAACGCTGATTTTATTAAAGCAAAATCAATTGTTTCAAAAATGATTGCGGTAACTAACGACAATACACCAACCACAAAAAATTGAACCAATGACAGTCTGACGCCATCAACCTTTTTAACAAAATAGTCAATTATCATTATATGAACGCCGAAGCAAACAGCGCAAAGTATCAGCATAACATCACCGAAATTAAGAGCACTTGTTTCACTGACACATAAAAAATACATTCCGACAACGCCGAGTGCTATACACACCCACATAAAGGGCTTTATCTTTCGTTTCAAAAACAACCCCAATATAGGAACCGCCAATATGTAAAGAGTAGTTAAAAATCCAGATTTACCTACTCCCGAAGAAATAATGCCCACCTGCTGTAGCGCTGACGCTGCAAAAAGAACTGTTCCGCAAAGGAACCCACCCAAAGCCAAATCCTTTGAAAAGAATTGCTTGTATTCGTTATGTTCCCCATTACCCTTTTTCTTTTCTTTTTTATAAATAAAAACCGAAACAGGTATAAGTGTCAGCACTCCCAGAAAAGAACGGGATGCCAAAAACGTAAATTGACCTAAAACGTCTAAAGCCTCACTTTGTGCAACAAACGCGCTACCCCATATAAATGCCGCAAGCGTCAACAAAAGTGAAGCGACTAATTGTTTTTTTCTTTCTTGATTTTTTGCCATATAAATTACCCCGGAACAAAAGAATTTAACTTGATTATCCTAACATTTCACGGACTCTTTTAGCTCTCAGAGCATCTCTGCCGTTTCTGTCCAGCGGTCTGTCAACAGAAAGCGATATTGTAGCAGGTTGCATATTAATCATCATACCCTCAATTTTTGCGGTATCAATATTGATTAACCCTTTAACTGCACCTAATCTGACAAGTGACATAAGGTCCATAAGTTCGTCTGTATCTATAAGTCTTGCATATTTTAATACGCCATAGGCTCTGAAAATTTTATCTTCAGTAACCCCTGATTTTAAAATTTCTTCACGTGCAGCTCTTTCTTGTGCTGCGATTTGTAAAGTAATTGATTTTAAATTTTCTATTGCTGCTTTTTCAGAAATACCCAAAGTTATAGCATTACTCAGTTGGAACATATCGCCTTTTGCTGCGGCACCTTCGCCATAAGAACCCCTTAATGTGAGCCCCAACTTCTGAACAGTCGAAACCAATTTTGGTATCTGCATTAAGGTTGCAAGTCCCGGCAAGTGAAGCGTAACAGAAGCTTTCATACCCGTACCTATTATAGTAGGGTCCTGTGTAAGAAAGCCGATTCTTTCATCAAAAGCGAAATTGAGTCTCTCGGAAAGTGCATTATCTATTTCGTTAGCGGTTTTATAGGCTTCATCAAGTGAAAATGCAGCATACATAACCTGAAAACGAATATGGTCTTCTTCATTGAGCATTACGCTGACTGCTTCATCATCGGTAATAAGCAACGCTCTGCCATCTCTTGAAGATGCAAATTCAGGGCTTACAAGATGTCTTTCAGCCAATGAAACGACCTCATACTGTGAAAGCATTTTCATTTCAAGATAATTGAAATTATAGTTTTCCAAAGCATCAGACGCATTTTTTACAAGTGAATTAACCTTCAGCTTATCTTGCAAAGAAAGCATTTGCGGGAATGGAAATTCTCTTAAATTTCTTACTAAGTGTACGCTTGTGCTTATAACAACGTCATTCTGAACACCTGTACCTAAATACCACTTTGCACTCATCCGTTTGCACCTCCGTTTACAATTAAGTTAATTTCATCACGAAGCTTCGCCGCCAACTCAAAATCTTCTCTTTCAACAGCATTTTTCAATGCAATTTTTAACTGCTCAACATCATTTTCTTTTGTTGCTCTTGTTACTGTTATATTTGACGGTGCTTTACCCTGGTGGGTAGTTTTGCCGTGAATTTTTCTGAGGGTAGGCAAAAGTTTATCATAAAACGTTGTGTAACACTCTGCACAGCCAACTCTTCCGCTTTCGGCAATATCTTCAAAGCTTTTACCACAAAGAGAGCATCTGAGAGCATTACCCGAAAGTGTTTTTTCTGTTCTGCCCAGCAGCTCACTGAATATATCGCTGAAGCCCAAACCGAAACCGCCCAACGAATCGCCGTAACCGAGCGAACGGGCACAGTCTGAACAAAGATGAACCTCTGTTGCACTTCCGTTTATTATTCTTTTCATATGCATATTTGCTTCATTCTTTTTGCAATGCTGACAAAGCATAAAAACGCCTCCGAAAACAATTTATATTTATTATGTTCAAGTTTTTATTATAAATCAAAAAAAGAAACAATTCAAGTCGATAAAAGAAAACAGTTGATTGTTTTGCAATCAACTGTCTGAAAAAATCATTGAAAATCATCAAACTTTTCTTTTTTCTTCTCTTTGCTTTTTTCGTCTTTTTTATCCTTTTCAGATACCTCAGGAATTTTACCCTGCTTTTTCATTTCTGTAAGGCGGTATGCTATCGCAGCATTCTGAACCTTTAATTCTTCAATCTGGTCGCTTATATCCTGTTTTGTTTTGAGTAGCATAGCAATTAAAAAACCGATGCTTCCGAAAAACATTATTCCGTACACAACTATATATACGCTTATTGCATTCGCATCAACAAATGCAAGTAATAAAACTAACGGAAAACAAAAAGTCAATAAAACAAAACCGAGAACTATCAAAGCAATTCTTACCTTTGACATCATTCATTCTCCTTTGCAATTTTTTTAAGGCCTTCAAATCCGATTTTTACAGATTCAAACACATCCATATCGTAACATAAATCCTGCTCAATAACAATATATTTAACACCAATTTCCTGACATGTTCTGTAGCAAGCAGAAAGGTCTAAGTTACCTGTACCACATTCAGCAAAGCGTTGCTCGTTATTAACAATACGCATATCCTTAAAATGACAAACCTCTACTCTGCCTTTTAGCTTTTTCAGATATTCCGCCGGATTTACACCGCCAACCTGCATCCAATATGTATCAGGAATAAAATGAAGTGTTTCGGGAGTGGTTTCTTCAATAAGTCTTTCAAAGGTTCTTTTTCCATCATAAACCTCAAATTCAAATGCGTGGTTATGGTAGCAAAGCTGTTTACCCTGTTCGTGAAGCTTTGCGCCGATTTCGTTACACTTATTTATAAAGCCCCACACGCCTTCGTATGAATCGTGAAGATTAAATGGCATAGCACCTATTCCCATATTTTTGCAATTTATTAAGTCATGCTCTTTTGCAAGGGCATCCAGGTCATTTTTAAACCTGTCATAAGGCTTATGTGTAACACATACTTCCATCCCGTATTTTTTTACAAGGTCACCTACAATTACAGGGTCAATAGGTCCTATTGCAGAAATCTGAATAACGTTACAATCAATACTTTTAAGAAATTTTAACGTTTCTTCAAAATCTTCAGCCGTCTGACACTTATCTCTCAAAGTAAAAAGCTGAACACCTAATTTAATACTGCTCATAAGTTCACTTCCTCAAATGTACATTTTATATGTATATTTTAACATATATTTTTATAATGTAAAGATTTTTTTTAGCCTTATTGATTTTTTACCGATTATATATTAAAATAGAATAAATTGTAAATAAGGGGGATTCTTTATGTCAATACTCAGTATTTTAGAAAGTCTTATTTCTATGCTTACGGCTTTAATGCTGTTTCTCGGTTCAACCTCTGTCCCAAATGTCAATCCGGGTGAATATTTTGTTGATACCGAAACAGTTCAGACTATTTTTGATGAAGGAGAATTCAAAATGGGTGAATATGATATTATCGTTTCACCTCTTGGTGATGACTCAAATCAGGGAACTTTAGAAAGCCCTCTGAAAACAATGAATGCCGCAAAAGAAAGGTTAAAGCTTTTAAAGGGCAAGACAGATGAAGCTGTTACAGTGTGGTTCAGAGAGGGCACTTATCTCTTTACAGAAGCAATGAGCTTCGGTGAAGATGATTTAAACAACGTTGTTTTCCGTTCTTACCCCGATGAAGACGTTGTTTTCACAGGCAGCATTGAACTCAGCGGCTGGACTGAGACAAAAATAAATAGCACCCGCGCATTTGTTACTGACGTTAATACAAATGAAATGTTCTTCCGTTCATTATTTAAAGGCGACGAAAGACTTTCTGTAAGCAAATGGCCGAAGAGTGGCTCATTCAAAGTTACTGACTCTTTAGAAGAAGACACCTTCGACCCTGATAATACAAGTGGTTTCTTTGATTTGCACGCTGCATTTTTTACCGATAAAACTTATAACTTCGCAAACTTAAGCGACGTTAACGTAAGAATAATGCATAAATGGTGTGATGATATTCTTCCGCTTCACTCTGTTAATACCGAAACAGGAAGAGTAGAATTTTCAAAGCCTGCGGCTATGACTATTGAGGTCGGCGATAACTTTGTTTACGAAAATGTCAGAGAGGCTTTAACTGAACCGGGTGAATGGTATCTTGACAGAACAGAGGGCAAGCTTTATTACATTCCCGAAAAAAGTGAAACAACAGAAAACTTTGTTTTATCTGCTCCTGTTACTGAAGAATTCTTTAACATTGAAAACGTTTCAGGCATTACTTTCAACGGAATTGATTTCAAAAACACCGACTGGGATTTTGTGTCAGGTACAAAGTGGCATCCTATTACAAATAGCGAACACCCTCTTTATGGAAATATAAAATACAATCCGACTCACCCGCAAGCAGCTTTTGAAACACCTGCTGTTATTAACATAACAAATGCTTCAGACATTAACTTTATTAATTGTAAGTTCAAAAATTTATCAAATACTGCAATCAAATATGATGTAGGTTCAACCGATTCCGCCGTTACAAGCTGTTTATTTGACCATATTGGCGGTAACGCAATTTTCATTGATGGTCCATATGAAATACCAGCAAAAACAAGCAATATTGACGTTACAGACTGTCATATAAGATATTACGGCAGAATTTACAACAACTCAATAGGTGTGCTTATTACACACGCAACTGATTGCGATATTGTACATAACGAAATACACGACGGCTGGTACACCGCTGTTTCTGTCGGCTGGAACTGGGGTTATACAGACAACCCTACCAATAACATTAAGGTTCAAAACAACCTAATTTACAACATAGGTAACGGTTGGCTTTCTGATATGGGTGGTATTTACACGTTGGGTATTCAACCTGATACAGTTTTAAGCGGTAATATCATTCACAACGTCGGTTGTTACGAAGGTAGCACAGGCTACGGCGGTTGGGGTATTTACCTCGACGAAGGCTCAAGCTACATCACTGTAAAGAACAACCTTGTTTATGACTGTTCATCACAAAGTTTCCACCAGCATTATGGTAAGGATAACTTAATTCAGAATAACATTTTCGCTTTAAGCGATGACGGTCAGTTGATTATTACCAAAAAGGAAGGACACAACTCGCTCTTCCTTTACAACAATATTTTTGTAAGTGATAACGAAGTAATTTATAAAAACACTACCGAATCTGATTGGTTTATAGATGACAGTAACCTTTATTGGGACTATACAAACGGCGAAA
Source organism: Acutalibacteraceae bacterium (assembly GCA_045646485.1). Taxonomy (GTDB): domain Bacteria; phylum Bacillota; class Clostridia; order Oscillospirales; family Acutalibacteraceae; genus DTU089. Next base: position 33,981 of record JAZRKU010000016.1, on the reverse strand, counting down.
AGGTTTATTCAGGTAATTCCACAAAATTAGTTGACAGAGTCTCTGTAAGACAGGTTCAGAATAACGGTCTTTACAATAACGGCGTTTTTGCAGACCCGTATTTTAAAGATATTGAAAACCGCGATTTTTCTATTTCTCTGGCTTCTCCGGCTATAGAAGCAGGTTTTGAACCATGGGATTACGATGCCGGTACACACACACTTTTTGAATAAAATCTCTAAAATGACTGTTAGAAACTATCTGTTTTTAACAGTCATTTTTATATACTTTTTAACATTTTCATAACAAACACTGTTTATTTAGAACAATTACATGCCCTCTCGATTGTAAATGTAACACAAACATTCAATATTCCATTAACTTTTTATTTACAATTTGCATAATATATGCTAAAATGTAATTGAAAAGGTACGGAAAAGTTTCGTTAACTATCCGTAACGTTCACGTTAAGTAAATTCGAGGGGGTTTGTTTATGTATAAGTTTTTGAATTCTAAAAAAGGTTTTACTTTATTTGAGTTGTTGGTTGTAGTCTTAGTTCTCGGCATACTAATAGGAATTGCAGTTCCCGTATACAGTACTGTTACAAAAACCAGCCGTGCAAAGGTTTGTAAAACACAGCAAGAAGATTTAAGAGCTCAGGCAAAGAATTGGTGTATTTACAATAACTTCAACTCTGACTTCGATTACAAAATCACCTCAGACGGTCATAATGCTTCTGTAGAGCAGTACAACACCCCGCTTTCAGCAGACCAGATTGTTATGCTCGAAACCGACATTCATTCACACTTACATGCCTGTCCTTCTGCGGGAACTTATTATATAACTGTAGTCCCTATGCCCGGTGGAATTCCCGAAGTAGAAATCACCTGTGATGGAGACAATAATTTACACAGCGAACCAATAGAAGATTAACATGATATAACAATAATTTTCAAGGAACTGTAAAAACAGTAGTTTTTACAGTTCCTTTATTATTTATTACATGCTGAATTTTATCAAATAAATTTTTTTATCTATTGAAATTCGTAATTAATTGTGTTAGAATGTTCTAAACGCGTTGAGCAAGAGAGTAAAAAGATTCTTTTGCATACAGAGAAAAATGCCACCGGCTGAAAGCATTTTTGCAAAAACCTTTTGAAGTTCACTTGTGAGCGGTGCGATTGAAACAAAGTAGGTCGTAACGGGAGTAACCGTTATATTACAAAAGAGTGTTTGCTCTATGGTGAAAATTCACTTATGCAAAAATAAGGGTGGTACCGCGGAGATGTCTTCGTCCCTTTCGGGATGGGGCGTTATTTTTTTGTCTTAACGTCCACCTGCTATATAAAACTTTTGAAAGGTAGAATTAAAATGCTTGAAAACGCAAATGCTTTAAAACAGCAATTTTCAGAAAAAGTCAACAATGCCGCTTCATCAAGTGAACTCGAGCAATTAAGAATTGAGTTCCTCGGCAAAAAAGGGCCTGTTACTTCTCTTATGAGCGAATTAAGAAACATTCCTAATGAGCAGAAAAAAGAGGCAGGTCAGATTATCAATGAGGTTAAACAATTCATTGAAAAAACTCTTACAGAAAAGAACGAAGAAATCAAAAAAGCAGAAGAAGATGCACTTATTAATTCTGCAGAAGATTACGACGTATCATTCCCTCTTAATGAAGATAAAGGATCTTACCATCCTATTACTCTCGTTCAGAGAGAGGTTGAAGACATTTTTGCAGGTATGGGCTTCTCAATTGAAGATTATGATGAAATCGTAGATGATTATCATTGCTTTGAGGCTCTTAACATACCAAAGCACCACCCTGCCCGCGATATGCAGGATACTTATTATTTAAGCTCAAATCAATTACTCAAAACTCATACGTCTGCAGCACAGAATGCAATTCTTATAAAATACAAAAAAGAGCTTGAAGCAGGCAGACCAATAAGAGTTATATTCCCCGGCAGATGCTTCAGAAACGAAAAAATTGATGCTTGCCATGAAAACACATTCTTCCAGATGGAAGGTATTATGGTTGACAAGGATATTTCAATTTCAAACCTCATTTACTTTATGAAAACTATGCTTTCAGAAGTATTTAACCGTGACATTACTGTTCGCTTAAGACCGGGCTTCTTCCCATTTGTTGAGCCAGGCTTTGAGCTTGATATTCAATGTCTTATCTGTGGCGGTGACGGTTGCCCGTCTTGTAAGGGTTCAGGTTGGCTTGAACTCTGCCCTTGTGGTATGATTCATCCTAACGTTCTTTCAATGGGTGGAATCGACCCTGAAGAATATACAGGCTTCGCATTTGGTTTAGGTTTAACAAGACTTGCAATGATGCGTTATGGAATCAAAGATATCCGTGTTTTCAACAGTTGTAATTTAAAATCACTTTCACAATTTACAAACAGAACTTTTATTGATGATGAAAAGGAGGGTAAATAATGTTTGTTTCTATTAATTGGATCAAAGAATACGTTGACCTTTCAGGTCTTGATATTAAAAAACTCATTGAAAGCTTTACCCTTGCTACCGCTGAGGTAGAAGATATCATCGTAAAAGGTGAAGATATAAAGAATGTTGTTGTCGGTGAAATTCTTTCAATCGAAAATCATCCGAATTCTAAAAAGCTTCATCTTCTCAAGGTTGACGGTGGTGACAGAATTTATGACGTTGTCTGCGGTGCACCAAATGTAAGAGAAAATATGAAAATTGCTTTTGTAAAAGCAGGTGGCAAAGTTCCTGCAGGTGATATTACAAAAGCTACCGTAGCAGGCTACGAATCCGAAGGTATGTGTTGTTCTGCATTTGAACTCGGTCTTTCTGATGACAAATCAGGTCTTATGGAAATTGACGTAGATGCACCTAACGGTACAGATTTAAAAGAGATTTATCCTATTGATGATATTATATTTGAGGTAGATAACAAATCACTCACAAACCGCCCTGACCTTTGGGGACATTACGGCATTGCACGTGAATTCTCTGCACTTTCAGGCAGAGAGTTAAAGCCACTTAAGCTTTCAGATTTAGCATATGACGGCGATGAAAAAATAAAGGTTACCGTTGAAAGACCTGACTTGGTTTATCGTTATTCATGTGTTAAGATGGATAACATCACAAAAAACGTGAGTCCTCTTTCATTGCAAATCCGTCTTTATTATTGCGGTATGCGTGGCATAAATTTACTTGCCGACCTTACAAACTATATTATGCTTGAAATGGGGCAACCTACTCACGCATTTGATGGAAACAAAATTGACGAAATCAAAATCGGCACACCTGATGAAAACTGTAAATTCACTACTCTTGACAACACTGAAAGAGATATTACAACTGACACGCTCTTAATCAAAAATGCAACAACCCCTGTTGCTATTGCAGGTATTATGGGCGGTCTTGATTCTGAAATTGTGGGCGACACTAACTCTGTTGTTCTTGAGTGTGCTAACTTCGACGGCGTTTCTGTACGCAAATCATCTTCAAGACTTGGTCTTCGTACAGATGCTTCTGCAAGATATGAAAAAATGCTTGACCCTGAAATGACTGTTACTGCTGCAAAAAGATTTGCTTATCTTTTACAGTCTATCGATGAGGGTGCTCGTGTTGCATCTCAGTTAACTGACGAATACACAAAGAAATATCCTGAAATAGAAATTGATTTCAACAAAGCTTATGTTGACAAATACACAGGAATCGATATTTCTACAGAAAGAATCAACACAACTTTAAAGAGCCTCGGTTTCGAAGTAACAATGACCGGTGATAATTTCCACATAAAAGTTCCGTCATGGAGAGCAACAAAAGACGTTACAATCAAAGCGGATATCATTGAAGAAATCACACGTATTTACGGTTATGACAACTTCAGTATTATTACTACAAAAAGCCCGTTAAAGCCTGTAAGAAGTACTGCAGTACGTTCAGAAAGCAATGAACTTAAAGATATTTTAGTTAAACATTACAATCTTCACGAAGTTCACTCATATATCTGGGGTGACGTAAGAAGATATAAAAAATTAGGCATTGAAGTAGAAGATAACGTAAAAGTTCTTAACATTGAAAGTTCAGACAACGGTACGCTTCGTAACTCAATGATTCCAACACTCCTTACCGCAGTTTCAGACAACAAAGACTTTAAAGAAAGCTTTGGGATTTTTGAAATAGGCAGAGTTGTTAAAGGTTTAAAAACTGACGGTACTGCAAACGAAAAAAGAGTTTTAGGAATTGTGCTTTTCGATAAAAAGTCCGCCGAAAAAGATTTATTCTTCAAAGCACTTAACATCATTAACACACTCGTTCTTTCAATTAAGCATAAAGCACCTGAGTTCAACAAAATTGCTCCCGCTCACGCTTACGAGCATCCAAAGAACACTGCAGAAATCCTTTGCGACAATGTAAATGTTGGTGTTGTAAACACGCTTCACCCTGCTGTTGCTGCAAAGCTTGATAAAACAGGTAAAGCAGTTTGCATTGAAATTGACGTTGACGATTTAATTTCTGTTTCAAATAATAACATTGAATTTGTTGAACCATCTACTCAGCAATCAACTTATTACGACCTTTCACTCGACATTTCTTGCGGTGCTAAATTCTCAGAGCTTAAAAACTGCTGGGAGTCTTTGAATTTAACAGAGCTTACAAGCGTTAACGTTATTGACACATTTGAAAAAGATGGTGTAAAGAGCATTGCTGTAAGATTTATTTTCTCATCTAAAGAAAGAACTCTCGAAATGGAAGAGGTTCAACGTTGGATTGACTCTATTTTGGAAAACCTTTCTAAGATAAACGTTGTTCTTAAAAAATAATTTTAACATTTGTCGACTTTTATTAACAATTTACTGTTGTATTTTTGATAATTATGGTTTATAATGTTAGTGTAAAATTTATTGGGAGGTGTTTTTATGACAGATAAAACCATTCAATTTGCTATCAGAGACGAGCACGAGAGAGAGATGAGAGATATTCTTATTTCTGTTTTCAACGCTCTTGTAGAGAAAGGTTACATCCCTACCAGCCAGCTTGTAGGTTACATTTTGTCTGAAGACCCAACCTACATCACAACACATAATAATGCAAGAAGTTTAATTCGTAAGATTGACAGAGATGAACTTTTACAAGCTCTTCTTAAAACATATCTTAACAGTTAAGGAGTGTTAATTTTGGCAAAAACTGAAACAAGTTTTCTTACTTACAAGGGCAGACCACTTGTTCGTAAAGGTAATACACTTTACTACGGTAATATGAGTGACCCTTTCGTGCTTATGCTCTCTGTTGCAGATTCTCACGAGGTCCACGGTGTAAAAATTGCTGATAAGGTTACAGTTCAGCTTTTAAATACTGACCCTAACGTAAATCCGATTGAAGCTATTGTTAAAAAGACTGAAAAGAAAGGTCTTTGGGCTGCAATGGATATCGGTGTTATTTGGCTTGAAAGAGCACTTAAAGATGCAGAATAACAAAAAAACCACAGTAGTGAAAACTACTGTGGTTTTTGTTAATTAGAAAACGAAGTTTCCCCCACCCTATTTTCTGCTTCCTGTTTCCTGATATCTAAACTAAAAATGAAGCGAAAAAACTTCTGCAAAAATTGCCTCTCTTCGAAGAGAGGGGGACCGCGCGTAAGCGTGGTGGAGAGTTCTTCGAAGTGCATTAACTTAAAAAAATAAACTTCATCGGTAAACAGATGAACACAAGGAAAATTAAATATGAGCACAGACAAACACAAAGCATTACCGATAAATACAGATTTACGAGAATACGCAAATAAAATGCGAAAAAAACAAACTGCAGAAGAACGAAAAATATGGTTTGGATATTTAAGATATTTAAAACCAAATTTCCACAGACAAAGAATAATCGGAAATTATATAGTTGATTTTTATTGTCCGAAATTAAATTTGATTGTAGAGATAGATGGTTGTCAACACAATCTCGATAAAGAATATGATGATGAAAGAACAAAGTATTTAGAAAAGTTAGGGTTTTCTGTTATTAGAATAGAGAATCAAGATGTTAATTATGATTATAATTACGCTATTTTTAAAATAAGAGAAGCGTGTGAGAAAAAGTCAAAAGAATTGAATATAGAGTTTATAGATAAAACTTTAGAATGGTAGTTTGTAGCGTTATCGCCCAAATGTAATTATAGGATTTAGCTATTGTCGAAGAACTCTCCACCATCGCAAGCGATGGTCCCCCTCTCTTCGAAGAGAGGCAATTCCAGACAATCAGTGGACGGCAGATTGAAGTAAGAAGTAATCGTGAAGAAGTGAATTTTTAATTTACTTCTTCCTAATCAATTGAAACAAGTCAAGACAGGGCGTTTCTATGTCTTAGTCCCCTGCCTTAAAGATGCAAAATAAAAACAAGCTATTGCAAAAATGCAATAGTTTGTTTTTTATTTAATTTAAAATTTTAAATTAGTGATATTTCTATCTCCTATCCCCTAACATCTCTAACACTTTTTGATTTTCCAAAAGTTTAATCAAAACAAGTGCAAGAACAAGACCTGCAACGCCCTGAATTAAATTCATCGGAATATTTACGAGAGATGCAGAAAATCCGTACATAAAACCTTCAAAAACATAGTAACCTAATACCATCCAGAGCTCTGCTAAAACACCAGACAATACTTTTACCAGGATTGTTCTGTTACTTTTTAAAAGCTTTACTACAACAAAAACAACAAAAACCATTAAGCTCTTTATAACAAATGTTGCTGGTGCGTAAGCCATATAGCCTAAAAGAACGTCGGCAAGACAAGAGCCTACCCCTGCCGCTAAAGCAGCGTAACCGCAGGGCAAAAGAAATGCCGCAACAAGAATTACGCAGTCACCTAAATTTATGTAGCCGTTAAGCGGTGTAGGAATTTTCACAACCATTGTTGCCACACAAACAAATGCCGCAAACATAGCAGAGATTACTGTAAGTTTTAATTTTTGCTTTTTCATATTCTGTTCCTCGCCTCAAAGAATCTCTCCGTTTTCAATAGCCATAATCTGGTCTACTCTTCTCTGATGTCTGCCCCCTTCAAATTCTGTTGAAAGGAATACATCAACCAATTCACAAGCAGCACCGCCGCCTATAACTCTTGCACCCATACAAAGTACGTTAGCATCATTATGTAATCGGGTGAACTTTGCACTGAAATAATCTGAACAACACGCCGCACGAATACCTTTAACCTTGTTTGCTGCCATCGAAATACCGATACCTGTACCGCAACAAAGAATCGCTTTTTCTGCATAACCCTCTGTCACCTTAAGACAAGCAACCTGTGCAAATTTGGCGTAATCCACCGAGTCAGTAGAATGTGCACCACAATCAATAAACTCAATGTTTTTCTCTTCTAAATACTTTTTGATTTCCTCCTTCAAAGGGAATCCTGCGTGGTCTGAAGCAATAGCTATCATTTTAAAAGCCTTCTTTCATATATACAATTAATTGTTTTCTTGTTTCTTTTTAAGTTCTCTTTCCGCTTGTGAGAGTCTTAAATATTTCGGAACTAAGTTTTCTGAGATAATAGCATTTTTTTCATCGTTTGCAATCAACTCTTCTGCAATAAGTGCCACCGACGAAGCAGATTGATAACATATTGTCGGAGAAGCAATTGAAACATTTTCTAAAACGTCTTTCATTTTGTTATAACAAACGTTTGCACCGTCACCTATTAATACAATAGGTTTATTTTGTGTTTTAAGGCGTTCTGTTAACTCCTCGATAGAAATTGCTTCATCGTCTGTTAAACGCTCAAATTTGCCGTCTGTGCAGTCAAATAACGCGCAATAAACCTGCATACAGCGTGCATCCATAACAGAAACTGCTAAAACGCCTGTTTTCTCGAGCGGCTTTGCAATAGCCTCAAGAGTTGAAACTGCAACGCACTTTTTACAAAGCGGGTCTGCCATACCTTTAACCGCCGAAACACCTATTCTTATCCCCGTAAAAGAACCGGGACCATTAGAAACCGCAAGGTAATCAATATCACTTATATTAACGTTCGCTTTCATAAGAACTTCTTCAACCATAGGCATAAGTGTCTGGCTATGTGTAAGACCTGTATTTGAAAACGACAATGAAATTACTTTACCATCACTCACCACAGCAACAGATGCACTTGTAGCAGAGCTCTCAACGCCAAGAATCTTCATAAATTTTGTCACCACTTAATTTTAAAATACGACTCTCGTCAGAGTCTCCTCTTTCAATTTCAATTCTTATATAATTCTCGGGGAGTGCATTTTCAATATTTTCACTCCACTCAATAGCCAAAACTGCATCAGTGTCAAGGTAATCAAAAAAACCGGTAGAGCACAAATCATCAAATGTAGAAATTCTGTACATATCAAAATGATAAATCTTTTTTGTGTTTCCATATTCGTTAACAAGTGCAAATGTCGGGCTTGACACCTCTGCTTTTATTCCGTAGCCCTCACAAAGACCTGAGGTAAATGTCGTTTTGCCCATACCCAAACCTCCGAAATATGCAATAACCTCGCCACCCTTTAAGACTGCGCCGAGTTCTTTTGCGTATTCGATTGTTTCTTCAAAACCATTCACATTTACCTGAACCATAATTTTAATATTTACCCCACTTGAAATTAAACTTGATAATATGTATAATAATAACAATATTTAACGATAAAATCAAGGGGGCAAGGACTTGAAAAAGTTTTTTTCTGTTACAAAAAGATTTATTCAAGAAACTGACAACCTGTTATTGATACTTATTATTGCAACCTCCATTTTCGGTGTGCTTATGGTTTACAGCACCACAAGGTGCCTTTTGGAGGATGGCGATGTTATAGCACGTGATGCCACAGTTATGATTATTGCTGCAATTGCAGGTATTCTTTTAACGCTTGTCATTTCTGCAATAGATTATGAATTTATTATGAAGCTATGGCCGATTATAGCAGTTTTTTGTGTTGCTCTGATGGTTTTAACACTTGCCATTGGTGCCGCACCTGATGAAAGACCCGACTCAAAATGCTGGATTAAAATCGGTAGCATTTACTTTCAGTCGTCAGAGCTTGTTAAAATAGGTTTTTTAATAACCTTTGCTATGCATCTCGAGCTCGTAAGAGACAGAATAAACAATTTAAAATCGGTTATCGCTTTAGGCATACACGCCGTTGTTCCTATCGGTCTTGTTATTCTTACGGGTGATATGGGTTCAGCGCTCGTCTTTATTATAATGACTATAGGTATGTTATTCTTTGCAGGTCTTCATTGGGGTTACTTTGCCTGCGGTGGTATTTTAACACTTGCCGTTTCGCCTCTTATATGGCTTTATGGTTTTGGTGAATACCAGAAAAATAGATTTTTGGCACTTTTCAGACCCGAACAATTCACCGACGAAAGCTACCAGCAGTTATTAGGCTTAAATGCATTAGGCTCAGGTGGCTTCTGGGGAACAGGCTTTGCGAAGGGACCTTACACTCAAGGTGGTATTGTTCCTGCAAGTGAAAATGATATGATTTTCACCTCAATCGGCGAAGAAACGGGCTTTTTCGGTTGTGTTGTTGCCTTAGGTTTGCTTTTTGCAATAGTTTATAAAATTATTAAAATTGCAAAAAAATCAAGAGATTTCTCAACTCAGCTTTTCTGCTATGGTATGGCAGTTATGATTTCTGCCCAGGTGCTCATTAACATTGGTATGTGTTTGATGATTTTGCCCGTTATCGGTATTACCTTGCCATTCTTCAGTGCAGGTGGTTCGAGTACGCTTTGTCTTTATATCGGCATTGGTCTTGTTTTCAGTATTTATCGCTTTAACCGTTCACGTGAAGCTGTAAACTTCCGTCTGAGCAGGATTTCAACACCATTCTCAGAATTCTAAGTTCACTCTATATTCATATAAAGCAATCACCCTGAATAATAATATTCAGGGTGATTATTTTATGAATTCTTCTAAAAAGGTCAACATCAATTGGAAATTGCTTATAAAAAATCTTGCAATTCCGCTTCTTACAGGCATAGTCTCAGGTTTCGCTACACGAGGTGCAAATGAAGAGTTTTCTTCTACTGCTATCCAACCGGAATTCACACCACCTGCATTTCTCTTTCCTATCGTGTGGACAATTCTTTATATACTAATGGGTATTTCTGCTTATCTTATTGAAATTACACCATTTAACACAGGCAAAAAGAACAGAGCTTTAATAACGTATTATATAAGTCTTCTTTTTAATTTCAGTTGGTCTTTTATATTTTTCGGTTTCGGTCTGTACTTTTTCGCATTTGTCTGGCTTGTAATTTTATTGGGTCTTGTAATTCTTTACACTTTTAAATATCTGCAAATAAATAAAACTGCAGGATATTTAAACCTGCCATATATAATCTGGTTGATTTTTGCAGGTATTCTTAATTTTTATGTATTTCTGTTAAATTAAAAACTAAAGCAACTGTAAAAACGACAGGTTTTTACAGTTGCTTTTTAGTCATTCTTTATTTCTTTCGTTATATTCCTTTTGTGCTCGTTTTTCTTCACGGCGCTCTTCTCTCAACTCTTTTTTAGTCGGAACGGGAGCTGGTGGAGTATCCGTAAGCTTCATAAAGTCTATTTTTGCCATCTGAGTACGTGGAAGCTTATCCATTATGGTAATCGTTGATGGCTGTGCAAATTTTTCTAATGTTTTAGAACAATACTCTTTTAAAAGTCTTGTTATTTCATCGTGATTCGCCTCAGGGTCACTGAGCGAAACAAAAAGTCTTATTACAGGCTTAGCATTAATATAGCCCTGAACTGCACAAGCCTCGCTTATATAATCAAGCTTTAAAATTTCGCTTTCAATGTCATTCGGATATACGTTATAGCCTGAAATAATTATCATTCTCTTTTTTCTGCCCGTAAAGAAAATGTAACCGTCTTCATCAACGTAACCCAAGTCACCTGTCAGAACCCATTTATTACCCTTGCGGTCAAAATAAAAGCAATCATCACTCTCATCAAGATAACAATTCATAACGGTATCGCCACTTACTACGATTTCACCAATTGTGTTAGGTGGCAATTTTTTATGTCTGTCATCCCATATTTCAACTCTGAGCTCTGCCAACGGGCGACCAATAGAATTTTCTTTATATGCACCCGCAACGTTTGCAGTACACACCGAAGAAACCTCTGTAAGACCATAACCTCTGAGAAGTTTACCCTTACTGCCCCACTTCTGAAGCACTGAGTTAAATTCGTTTAAAAATGTTTCACTCACCATATCTCCACCAGCCCAGAGCAGACGAAGATTTTTTAGATGCTCGCCCTCAAAGTTAGATGCTTCATACATTTTCTTAAACATATTAGGCACACCAACAATATAGGTAACGTTATATTTTTTCATATATTTATTTGCTTTTTCAGGTGAGAATTGAGGCATACCAATACAGGTAAAGCCTGCACACATACTGAAATGCACAACAACACCTAAACCAAAAGCGTGAAACAATGGTAAAACCGCAAGTGAAAATTCTTCACCGGGTCTGTGTGGTGAATCAAGAAAACTCAATTTGAAAGCAAGAGCATTAAGGTTGTTTGAAGATAAGCATATCGTCTTGCTTTTACCTGTTGTTCCGCCACCGTGAAGATAAACCGCAGTTTCTTCACCATTGTTCTGAACAGCCTTTGTAATAAAACTCAAATGAGTAACTGTATTATAAGAAATTTTCTTCTGATTTGAGATTTCTGTTTTAACCTTAACCTTTTCAAAAACCTTGAAAACAGGCTTTGCAACTGTGCTTACATAGTCTGACGTACTGCAAACAATTGCAATTCCGTCAAATCTGTCAAGAACCTCTTTGCACGGCTCCATTATCATATCATAAACAAAAATCGCTTTAGATTTTGTTGTTTCTAATATTTCTTCTAAAATATTAGGTGTCATTAACGGGTGAACAATATTTGCAATAGCGCCGATTTTATTTATAGCATAAAACGCCGCAAAGCACTGAGGAATATTAGGGAGGAATATAGTAACAACGTCTCCCCTTTTAATATTATTTTTATCAAGATATCCCGCGATAGCATCAATATCCTTAAGGAATTTTTTGTGAGATATCATATTACCGTAGTTTTCAATTACATTATATGAACCGAAATCCTTAGTACACTCTTTAAAATAAAGATAGCAACTTTGATTATTTGGTCTAATCATAAAGGCATTCCTTTCACTTCGTAAATTCGCACTGCTTCTTAAATTACTACAAAAGCAATATTCCAATATATTGTATCATATCCGTTGATTTTTTTCAATGAAAAATATTACTAAAAAAGCTGTGGTTTACCCACAGCTTTTAAATGTTTTCTATAATGCGTCAAATTTTATTTTTTGTATTCTGATAAAACCTTAAGCAGATTTTCTTCATCAATAGGTTTAGAGATATGAGCATTCATACCAACCTCTTTAACCTTTTTGATATCCTCCTGGAAAGCGTTAGCCGTCTGGGCAATAATAGGAATACTTTTTGACAAAGGATGGTCTGACTCACGTATAGCCTTCGTTGCGTCATACCCATTCATAACAGGCATCATAACATCCATAAGAATTAAATCGTAGTCGCCCTCTTTTGAAGCCATAAATTTTTCAATGGCTTCTTTACCATTCTTGGCAACATCCGCTTTTACACCGGCATCCTCTAAAAGCATTAACGCAACTTCAACGTTGAGTTCATTATCTTCAACCAAAAGAACCTTCATACCCGAAACGTCAACCGACCTGTCAACTTTTTCTTTAATAGCATCACAAACCGTTTCGTGTTCAGTAAGCTTAAGTGTCAGTGTAACAGTAAACGTACTGCCCAACCCTAAGGTACTGTCGATCTCGATTGTTCCGCCTAATTTGTCAACATTATTCTTTACAATAGACATTCCAAGACCTGTTCCCATACGGTATTTTCGTTCTTCAGAATCGTCTTTTGTGAACGGGTCAAAAATATGCTCTAAATAAGATTTATGCATTCCTATACCGGTGTCGGTTATTGTAAAAGTATAAGTTGCTTCGTTTTCATCAAAAGCAAGCTCCTCCGCTTTAAAATAAATATACCCGTTATCGGTGTATTTAACCGCATTGCTTAAAATATTAAGAAGAATTTGCCTTATATGCAATTTATTACCCACTACACTATCGTGACTGATGTTTGAAAAATCAGTTTTGAATTCAATTGACTTGTCTTCAAGCTGACCTTTTATAATTGAACAACAAGTATCAAGCATACAGCTCATCGGGAATGGCTCGTCTTTTTCTTCATTTAAGCCTGTTTCTAATTTTGTGATATCAAGAATATCGTTTATGAGTCCTAAAAGATGCTCTGCAGACATTCTTATTTTCTTGTGACAATCACGCAAAACCGTTACGTCTTCAATATTTCTTTCAGCTTTACTTATCATACCCAGAATACCGTTTATAGGTGTTCTGATATCATGAGACATATGAGAAAGGAATTTTGTCTTTGCCATATTGGCGTTTTTGGCTTCCTCTGCAGAAGCGGCAAGTGCCTCTGAATATTCTCGTTCTTGTTTAAGAAGGAGTGTCTGACTCTTATTTTTATAAATGAAGATAATAACAAACAAAATACCCAAACTTATAACAAGAGCTAGAAATGCAGCTGTATCAACAATTGCACTCGCAAAGTCTATTGTTTCAGCACTTACGAATTCTTCGGGAACTACCATAACCAAATCCCAATCATTATTGGTCATTGGTTGAATCGTTATAAAATAAGTTTTTTCTTCGTCTATTACTTCTATTGCAGTAACGGAGCTTTTATTGTTTTTGATATTGTGCTTGATAACCTCTATGGAATCACCGTTAACTCTCTCAACGTTAGGGTAAATATCCATATAATCGAAGCTATTTAAGAAGTCGTATTTTTCACTTTCTGCATAAATGCTTGTGCCGTCATTAGCTCTTATAAAAATGCTATTTTCTTCGCCGTATGCTTCGTTATGAAAGAGCTTTTTATAATAATCCATCTCCCAAAAGACAACGCTGTGAGTAATAACTCTGCCATCGCCTAAAGTAACGGGAGCCCCATTTTTCATAACAAAAGTCATATATTCACTTTCAGAATCCTTTACAGGCTTTATTATAGCAAGAGTCTTCTCATTAATTTCAGTGACGTTCAATTCAGCTAAGGAGAATTTACGGTTATCTTCATTTGAAGCAAAAACATTACCGTTTTCATCCACGATACCAAAAATCAATCCATCTTTCTGAAGTTCATTTTCCATTCTTGTAATTCGTGAAACACACTCTTCGGTTGTAAGAGTATCAAAAGCAGGAAAACGAACTGACATAATTTTTAATATGGACCATTGCTCATCAAGAGCGGTATCTACCGTTCTTGTAATCTGAGCTGCGGTTTCATTCAGATGGTAAGCACGTTCCTTATAAACCATCTGACTGAATTCTTCAATATAAGTAACTATTGCAGTTGCAGCTAACACAATGATTATTGAGCTTAAAACAGCTGCCATTACTTTCCACTTTCTGTTTACTTTTTTCTGCACATTCACACCACCCGAAAATAGGTTTTAACTCTGAGCAAATCTGTTTCTGTAGAAATCTGTAATTGTACCTTTACATTCTCTTGCTAATTTATATATTTCTTCAGAAAATGCACCTGCATCTACTGTTAATTGGCTTATCGCAATGTTGAAATTTTGTCTTGTAAAATCGTCAAGTTTACAAAATACTTCATCAAATTGTGCTGCAAAAGCACAAATCTGGGCATGAATCGGAATTTCTTCTGCTGTAAGCTGATGTGGGAAACCTGTGCCGTCAGCCCTTTCGTGATGATACATACAGATGTCGGTACAAACCGAAATAAAATAAGAACAACTTGAAGCAATATTTGTTCTTACAAGCTTTGCACCTGCAATTGTATGCTTCTGATACATTCTGTAATCGCTTTCATTTTTCTTGGGGAAATCGATACATCTGTCAGGAATAGTCATATAACCGATATTGTAAAAATAAGCGGCGGTTGTAATCATATTTATTTTTGCCGGTTCATATTCATCACCAACGAATTGTGAACCATATTGAGTTATGAGAATTCTTGTAAGTTCTGAAACTCTTTTAAAACGCTCATCGCTTACGCCTTTATTTTTTAAGTACTCTTTATAAATACCCTGAAGTCTGCCTATGAAAATATTTGTATCATTAATATCAAATTCCTTTAACGGACCAGCATCAAGTTTTTTGTTTCTCGGTTCAATATCAAGAAGTGTGTGAACCTTTTCTAAAACTGTTTCTGCATCAAACGGCTTTGAAACAAATGAGGTAACTCCATATTCTGCTGCACGGCGCACGTTTTCTTTTGTTGCCTCGGCAGTCATCATAATAATAGGAAGTTTTTCCACGTTGTTATTCTGCATAAGCTGCAACACAGAAAAGCCATCTATAACGGGCATCATAACGTCAAGAAGCATTGCGTCGTATTTTTCTTCCTTTTTAGTAAGAAGGTCAAGTGCCTCATATCCGTTTTTCGCATCAGTAATTTCGAAATGGTCTTCTAAAATATGATGAAGAATTTCTCTGTCAATAAAGCTGTCATCTGATATTAATAATCTTTTTTTGGTTTCTGCCACAATAATACGCTCCTCGTTAATTCAGGTTATTTTTTATATATTCAACAAGATTTTTTTGAAGCTCTTCAATTTTAACAAACTCGTTGAGAGCCTCATCAGGATTACCTGCTCTTAATAAATTCACTATTTCAGTGTAGCTTACGTAAAGTGAGTCAAATGAAAGATTAGCAGTTACACCTTTAATAAGGTGTGTTTTTTCAATTGCCTTGTCAATCTGTTTACTTTCAATTAATGATTTGAATTCGTTTTCCTCGATTACCTCAGGAAACTTAGAAATCAACCTTTTGTAAAAATCGACCTTGCCTTTCATTCGGCTCAGACCTGCATCTGTATTACACCCGAATTCTTTTAATGCCTCTAAAAATTGCATATAGCACCTCTTGTCATTCTGCATAAATTTTTTAACGAAATAAACAAAATAACTGTTTATATTTTATCATTTTAACTATATCACAAAAGTCATTTAGTGTCAACAAAAACTTACCTTTCTTTACCTTTTTTGAGTCTTTTTACAAAAGAAAACACAGCCACAAAAGTGACTGTGTAAAGTATTAAAATATTAAAACATAAGGGTTTTTATTTTCATCTAACAAAGAAAGATATTTTAAAATCAATTCTTCGTTTGTTGCGACACATCCTGCGGTTGGATTCGACCCTATGTGAAAAAAGATTGCCGAACCCTCACCCGGGTTACATTCAACGTTGTAATCTACAACAAAACCATATCTGTACCCATTATATTCAATCATTCGTTCTGCACTGTTCCAATCTTTATTTTCTGTGCCAACGACATATTTATTATAAAATACAGAGTCAGGGTCATCTACCCAATAACTATCTTCAGTTATTTGAAAAGAGTCTAATTTTGTGTCAGGCTTTTCGTTTATATAAAACGCTGAACCTATTTTATAAAAGCCGAGCGGTGTACACCCGTCACCTTCAGTTTTCTTTTTAGATACACCATTTTTACCTATAAGCACCGAGCCCTCGCACTCGCTGTTTTCACACCACTCATTTTTTTCGAGTTCAAAAAATCTAACAGTCCTTGAATCCCCCGAAGCGTCAACAATTATCAATTGCTGACACTCTGATTTTTCAAGTGCTTCTTCTGAAAACTCGTTTTTCAAGAAAATTTCCTGCAACTCGTCAGGGACAATCGCTTTTTCTTTTTCGGTAGTAGCTTCAACCGTAGTTTTTTCTGCCTTTGTTTCAATGGTTTCATTTTTTAAAGAGGTACGCTCTTTTGAACTGTCGTTTTTCTTTTCAAAAACTATTCCCAAAGTAGCAAAAACTGCACCAAGAACAATTAACCCTGCCAAAAGTGCTATATGCCACTTTTTTATTTTTTTCTTCAGGTTTTGCTTCGCCATATTAATGTACCTCAATTACAATATGAGGATTGAGATTGTAATCAAGCAAAGATAATATCACGTTAAAATCACTTGATGAAATATCAATACAACCTGCAGTAGCATATAACGTGCCTTGCTTACCGCAAATAGTAATAGCAGAGCCCTTACCTGAAACAACGCCGTTTGAGCTGAGTCCGTTGCCGTTATGCTCAATGTACATACATTTGTCTGTATTGCCGTTTATAATAGTGTCACCTATAGGGTCGCAACTTACATAAGATGGCATTGAAGAAATACTTACAATAGTGTTGTAATAAGATGAAGATGTGTCATCTACAATACCTGTATCTGTAGTAACTTTTTTATAAGGCCAGGTTTCATTAGTTTGTTTTCCTGCAGTGAGAAGAACGCCTAATTTATATACACCCAGAGGAGTAATGCCCTTACCTTCGCCGTAGTTAGAACCGATTCCGTTTTTACCTACAGTAGCAGCACAACTGTATTGAGACACCCATTCACCATTCTCCCAAGTGAAAAGCTCCATTGTTGCACTTGTAGAATTACTTTTTCCCGTAACAACAATTTTCTGACTGTATTCCTCAGGACATTCCATAGCACCTAAAGATATTACAAAAGTTATTTCTGTATCTTCGGTAATTTCTTCACCCTCTTCAAGAGTCTGACTTACAACACAGCCCTCTTCAACATCAGAGCTATATTCGTACTCGAAGGTTATTTTGCAATCAATATCCTCAAAATAATCTTCGACCTCTTCCTCTTCCCACTCAAGACAAGATGGCATTAATTCCTCGTCATCTTCATCCGCATCTTCTTCGTCGTCATCATCTTTTTTATCTTTTTTGTCGTCATCGTCTTTTTTGTTATCATCGTCTTTTGAGCCTGACTCAACGTTACCTGAGAAAACATCGCTTAATTCTATATCGTTATAGCTTAAAAAGGCAAAACCGCCACCGCATAAAGCAAGCACAAGAACTATTGCAACAATAGCAATTATAAGACCTTTTTTCTTTGGTGGTTTTGAATTTTTATTTACATTCTCGCCCGACTCATCGTGCTTTTCCTGTAAACTGTTATTGTTGCTCAAATTGCTCTGATTCACATTAAGCAGAGCTGTGTTATATTGCTCCTGATTATCTTGTGGTAGTGGTGGCAATTCTTTTTCAAGCTTTGTTCCGCATTCACTGCAAAACTGCATCCAATCTTCATTATATTTACCGCAATTTCTGCATACCATAAAAAACGCCTCTCTTACAGAATAATAATACGCCTTTTAAAATATCACAAAACACATAAAGTGTCAACAATTAAGGCATCAAAAAAGCATTCTGCCATCAAATAAAATGACAGAATGCTCAAAAGAGTTTGGTTTAATATTTAAAGTCCCAATATTTAGTATCAAAACGAATAACGCCATCACCACTGAGAGTCATATTAAACGCAAGATTAGCCTCAACAACGAACGAAGCAGAACAACTGTGTGTAATGCTTACAAACTTGCCATCTTTTGTCATTTCAGCAACAATTGTATATTTTTTATAGTTAATTTCAGCTTTATTAAGACTCTTAACAAGTTTACTAACTGTAGCATCGTTCTTAACTGTATTGTGAACGTCTTCCATATAAAGAATATCTTTTGACATCACATTAAGACCGTCCGGGTCACTCGGGGAAGGGTTAACCTGGTCCTTCATTACGATTGTAATAACGTAGTTATTACCCTTTGTTGTCCTTGTTACACTTTCAATTGTCTCCTCAGTACAGTTACTTACAGGCATACGATTTTTTGCATCATCTGAACCTTTTGCTGAAACTTTTTCTTCAGCTTCCTCTTCTTTTGTCATGAAGCCTTCAATAATACTTCTCATAGCCTCGTTGCCGCCAACGTCCATTGACTCTATCGTTTGCCATGATTTTTTTGTATAACCTGCAACACCTCTTGAGTTAATTTCGCCCGCTGCTTTCTGGAACATTGCAAGAGCTTCTCTATCAATTTTGCTGTTAGAAGTATTACCTCCTGTGTTACCATTTGAAGTACCACCAATAGAATACTCTGTAATTGTCTGAACTCCAACTCTTCCATCAATCGCCCCGCCGACAGCTATTTGTGCTTTTATTTCAAGAATGCAAGGTGCATCAATTCTGAGGTATTCCAAACCGCCTGTCTCTTTATCAATAGTTGCAACAACTGTTACGTTTTCGTAACTTGTATTTACACTATCTATACTCTTAATAACAGAAGTAGAAGCCATTGCATCTTTAATTGCATCTTCGGTAACAACATTTACAAGTGAGCCTACCCCATCATCACCAAGATTTGGATTTTTAACATCCCTTGCAACAATAGTTATTATATATTTTCCGTTTTTCTGTTCACATTTAACGCTTTTAACGCCTTTCGTTGTAAGATTACAATAAGAATTTTCAGGCGGAAGCAAATCACTGCTTATAGCTTCGTTGACAATCTCAATTTCAGACTCATTTGCACACATAAACGAAGACACTATAGAAGAAAGTATATTTGTCATTGAACCTGCTTCAAAAATACCTTTATAGTTAACAGCACCATCTTTAACTTTAACAACATTCTGTCCGTGATATTTAGCACGATTTATACTTGTATTATAAATCTGTATAACCTCGTTTGTTGGTAAAGTTGTTTCAATTGGTACAGTTGTGATATCACCTGTGTTACCTGTATTGCCACCATTTGTCACACAACCATTAATGGCAGAGCTTGATTTAAACGAACTCTTATAACCTCCATTGAGGGCTCTTACAGTATATCTGTATTTTACACCCTTTATAGCTTCACCATCTGTTAACGAAGTAGCAATCGTTGTTGAAATTCTAAACCATGAAGTCCACGAACCATCAACATACTCAGAACGATAAACCGCATAGTTTCTTGCACCATTACTTTCTGACCAATTAACTCTCACACCATCTGTTGAACTTGAAACTGTCACATCCGGTTGTGTAAGATACATTAAATCAGAACTTGATTTATATGAGCTTTTTGAACTGCCACTGACTGCTCTCACGGTATATCTGTAAATAGTTCCACTAATGACAGATGGATCAGTCCATACATTCACATTGTTTTTTAATTTTGCAACATTTTGCCAACCTGACCATGCACCGTTAGCATAACTTGCTCTGTAAATAGCGTAATTTGTTGAATATGAAATTTTATTCCACGAAACTTTAATGCCATTTTTATTATTTTCTATTTTTACTGTAGGTTGTGCTAAAAATTTCAAGCCCGATGTTGCCTTGTAACCTGTTTTTATATTACCTGAAACAGCACGAACAGTATACCTGTAAAATGTGCCTTGTTTTACTTTTTTGTCTACCCAGGAACTTGTTGCTGCTTTGGTTGTTCCTCTGTTGCTCCACGCCGACCATTTTTTAGTTTTTGTGTTGTATGTAGAACTGTAAACTGTGTAGCCTGTTGCATTTGCAGCCTTAGTCCAGGTTACCTTAATACCGTTTGAAGCATTAGCTATTTTAACCGTAGGCACAACGTTGTAGTACAAGCCCTTTGTTGCTTTGTAGCCACTCTTCACCGTACCGTTTACTGCACGTACTGCGTAGCTGTAGCCTGTTCCTAACTTCACGCTTGTGTCAACGTAGCTTGTTGCTTCACAAGCATTGTTTATAATTTTCCAGCCTGAGTATTTCTTTGTTGTTTTGTTATATTGTCTGCGGTAAACTATATAAAACTCAGCATTTTCAATTTTAGCCCAATTAAGCGAAATTCCATTTGCTGTGTTAATCGCTTTTGCTTTTGGTGTTTCCAAATATGTAACCACATTATATTTAACTGCAATCTCACTATATGCACTTACATTTCCTGCATCATCCATAGCCGCAACCGCATAACAATATGTTTCCGATTTTTTTACATCGCTATCAATAAATGTTAATTCATCAGCATTCACCTGTGCTATATTGATATATGCATTACCAACCAATTTGAAAACAAGATAAGAAGTTGCTTCTTCAACAGCATTCCAACTGATTTGGATACCTTGAGCTGTTGAAACTGCACTAACATTTTGTGGTGCTGAAATTTGCACCTCTGCCGCACTCGCTGTTACCGGAACAGAAAAGCAAATTCCGATTACAAAAATGAACGACAAAATCATACATAAACCTTTTTTCATTATTTTTCCTCCTGCTTTATAATTTTTAAAAATACAGAGAAAACTTCTCTTATCTCTTATAATATCAAATCAAAAATATTTAATCAAGATATTCCGCCTTTTTTATTCTCACAACAAAGAAAATGGCACAGTGTAATTTTGCACCTTTACACTGCGCCATTTTTCTTTTTAATTTTAAAATTATAAAATCTCTACAGTACCATCTTCGTAAACTTTAATTTTATCGCCTGATTTAACTGTATTTAAAAACTCTTCGCCGAGGCAGTCAACTGTTGGCATTGGTGAATCAGTCCAAACAGCCGCTAAAACTGCACCTGCAGCTGCGAGGGAATCAATGTGTTCAGAGAAAAGCATACAAGCAGGAGCTCTGTCCATTGCTTTTGCACAGTAAAGAACCATACCACCTGTTGTTGAACCGATTGTCTGAGGAAGACAAAGAGCAGTGCCAACCATTGGTTGTTCAAAAATGTCAGTATTGTTCTGGTCACCACATTTTGCCTGTTTGTCACCGAACTGAAGCGCATTTTGGAATGAAGCAAGGGTATTGAAACCATTGTGAGATACAAGAGCAGTTGCTTCAACTGTACCCGGTACTACCGGACGACCTTTAAATGTTTTCATCTTATTTTGCCCCCTTTGTGATTATGTCAAGAATCTCGCTGTCTGTGTAGTAACGAGATGTTGTATATGTTCTTAATTTGTTTGAGTTAGTAATAACCGGCATTTTCTTTGCGAGTGGGTTATTCATATACATAAGTGGGCAAATGTAGCTGAGAACTACACCTGTTGCTTCAAGCTTTGCAGCATATTCAGTTGCTTTAAATTCCTTAACAACTGCAGGAGCAGCTGTAAACACTGTAGGAATTGAAACCTTCTTTAAGCCATTTTTCTTTAAGCCTTCAACAACGTTGTCAGTCCATTCTCTTAACTCAGCGTGTGAAAGGTGTGGGCAACCAACAAAGCAAAGCTTTGGAGTTGCTTCTTTATTCTTCCACATTACAGGATAAGATGCTTTAACTCTTTCAAGCTCTGCATCGTCAACAACGTAAACCTGTGCACCCTCTGCAATAAGGCTCTCGCCCATTTCAACTGCTTCAGGAGTAAGACCTTCAATATGATAAAGACCAACTGCACCGTTTGAAGCTGTAGCTGCACCAAAGTTTTTGAGGTATGATTTTGTAGCATCGTCTAATTCTGTACCAATCCAATTAGTAAGACCTTTAACGAAAGGAACGTCTTCCATAACCTTCATACCAATAGCACTACCTAAAACCTGTGCTTCAGGCTTCTTTGTTGTTTTAACTTCAACAATCCATGTAGCTTTTCTGCCTTCGTCTGTAACGAGACCGAAGTAAGGAACGTAACCAACAATTGAACCCATAAGTTCAATAATACCTGAGTTACGGTTACAACGAGCACCTAAAACAGAGTTAGCATAAACAACCGCACTTGATTCTGCCCATGAAAGAACGTCGCCTTTTTTAGGAATATTACCAACTTCATTCATATAGCAAGTACAAGTGTAAGCTTCATCACTTACAAGACCTAACTTTCTGAGTTGCTCATCATAACTGTCTTGCTTTGAGTACATAAACTTCTTGAAAACAACGTTTTTAATGAAGTCAGAAGGTACTTCTGGTGCAAGTGGTTTAGGGTCAACGCTAAACTTTTGTTTAGATTTAACACCTGCTTCAATAAGTTGTTCCATAAGGTCATAAACAGGTGTCATAACCTTAAGACCGAAGCTTGTTACCAAGTGTCCCATTTCGCTTGTAACAGGAATCATTTTGGTAGCACCGAAAGCTTCACCGTACATAACGAGAGTTTTCATAACTTTCGCCATGGTTTCCCCTTGAGCACCATCAAGAATGGCTTGTTGTTCAGGGGTAAGTTCCATTTTTGTATTCATTTTTTTCAACCCTTTCAGCTGATTATTTTAAACTATTTTATTTGCCTTTTTACAGGCTTCTTGCACAACGGTAAGCCGACCTTACAGCCTCAAACACCTTCGCCGCCTTAAAGCTGTCACCTAAATTATAAATTTCTTTGGCAGCCTGAAGCCTTACACAATCGTAATAAAGCATTGGTGAAGGTACTGCACCCGTTGCGAGTACAACCGCATCCGCTTTTAAAATCCGCTCTATATAATCTTCGCCGATTTTATTGAAAATGTCAAGTGGATTTTCTATATTTTCAGGAAGAATCGGTTGCCACGTAATATAAGGATTCGGCACGTTCTTGTGTTTATTCTGAAGAACCTTAACACTTTTTTCGTCAACAGAAAGAAGCTTTGTTGAGTTTAAAATCTCAACCTCACCCTCTTCAAGATAGTGAATAATATGCCCTCTGTTTGCAGTACAGGCGTGGTTCATAATGTACTTATCCATTTCAACGATTTTAACATTTTTTTCTAATTCATATCTGAGGTAATAAGCCATTTCTGCGCCGACAACACCGCCACCTATTACAACAACGTCTGTTGCAGACTTTAAAAGCTTCGGATTTTTAAATACGTCAACAGCAAAAAATACGTTTTCGTTGTCAATACCCTCAACTTTAGGTCTTGACTGAGTACTACCCGTTGCAATAATTATTGAGTCGTAGCTTTTCGCTTTTAAAGACTCTGCCTTCGCGTCGCCCTTTATCAACTCAAAATCCTTATTCTTTTTTAACTCTTTTACTATATTTTTAAGATACTCGAGGTAATTTTTCACCTCATATTTTATCTGAGCTTTACTGCCGGGAACAAGATTTCCGCCGATTTCATTTTTTTCATATAAATCAACCGAATGACCTCTTTTAATAAGTGTTTCTGCCGCTACAATACCTGCAGGACCTCCACCTATTACCGCTACGTATTTTTTCTTTTCAGCCTGAGGAATTTCACGCTCAAATTCATCCTCAAACGCAGTTCTCGGATTAACCGCACACTGCGGATGCCCACCCTCAACAAATTCGTTAAGACAAGCCTCCTGACAGCCTATGCACGGTCTTATACTGCTGACGTTACCGCTATAAGCCTTGTTACACCAATCAGGGTCGGCAAGTAACGGTCTGCCAAGCATAATCATATCACACTTGTTTTCACGCAAAGCCTTTTCTGCTAAATCGGGGTAGCCTAATTTACCAACTGCAACTATAGGAACAGGTAAGCCCTTGTTTGTTCTCACCTCGTAATCCACAAAAAATCTCTTAACCATCTCTGCAATAGCAAGGAAACAACCCGACGGCATTGATGACGGCGGATGCGGAAGCCACCAGTTGTCGTAACAACCGAGGTCGACGTCAAACATATCGACACCTGCTTCAACAAGATTTTTCATATATCTGAAAGTATCTGCCACGGTTCTGCCGTTTCTGAATTTTTTAAGCGACGGAACTGTATTCATTTTATCCTTATAAGTTTCATTGAGTGCAAGAGATAAATCAATTCTGTACATAATAGGGTAATCATCGCCGACTCTTCTGCGGATTTCCCTTACCATATCAAGACCGAAATTCTCGTAATTTGCATATCTACCCATTTTTCTTCTGTTAAAGGCAGGGTTTGTGAGTTGCTCTAACAAATAACCCTCGTGACCGTGAAGGTAAATGCCGTCAATATTCATCGCCTTGGCATCTGCTGATGCCTGACCCATATTTTTAATAATCTTTTTAAGTGATAAATCTGAAAATCTCAGACACGGAACCGAGCTCATATACCAATTCGGATTAAACGACGCACTTCTCGGGAATTTATATTGTGTGGTAAGGCATTGCGGATTACCCACTCTGCCAAGCCCCGGCGTTAACTGAATAAAAATATTAGAGCCATAAGAATGACATATTGCCGCTAAATCTCTCCATGGAGCGAAATTAGTTCTGCTTCTGTCAATCCTCGGAAAATATGAAAGCCCATCTTTTTCAATCAAAGATTTATCAATACCAAAAGAAACAGGAACAAGCCCTGTAGTTATAAGACCCACACCACCACGGGCACGTTCTTCAAAATATTTGAGCATTTTCAGGTTTGGTTTACCTGTTTCGTCGCACATTGAAATATTACCCATCGGAGCCATTACAACACGGTTTTTAATTATGATGCTGTTGACTCTGAGTGGTGTAAACAATTCTTTATATGGGTACAGCTCTTTTGTCATTTCAGGAATTTCGAAGCCTTTTTTCCACCAATCTGCATATTGGTCGGTAAGCTGAAGCAATTTTCTATCCATTTCCAAAAGAACCACCCCCATAAATTGTAAAATATTTCTTATTTCGATAATTATATCATATAACAGAAAAAAATAAATAGTTTTTTCTGTTATTTTTATCATTTTTAAACCATTATAAAATCTTGTGGTGACAACAACA
Source organism: Acutalibacteraceae bacterium (assembly GCA_045646485.1). GTDB lineage: Bacteria > Bacillota > Clostridia > Oscillospirales > Acutalibacteraceae > DTU089. The sequence continues at coordinate 8,520 of JAZRKU010000016.1, read as the reverse complement.
GTCCGTCAACTGTTACAACTGTTTCGTTGTAGTTTACATAAACAATTTTGTTGTAGCCGTAGGTTGTTTTATAAACACCCGGCATAAGCATCTCGTGAGATGTCATAACCATTCCCTGAACTGACTTCAGAGACTTTATTTTTGAATAATACTGTGCAGTCTGTGTAGCATAAGCACCGTAAGACAAATCGTTACACTCTTCATATGTGAAAAGGAATGAGGGAACTGCACCATATTCAATTGCTCTGAGCACAGAAATCCAACCGCCTTTTGTTGCATTGACAGGCTCACCACCATAAATAACAGAACCGTGCAAAACCATTGGCAAAAGCGGAACAGTTGTTGCACAACCGCTACCCTCAATAGCAGAGCTTTGCGGAACACTATAAACTGCAGAGGCACCCTTCATAAGCCACAACGCAGGTTTATCCAGCATAAGACCTGAATTCACCGAAAGAGAATTAACCTTTTCTCTTGTAAATCTGAGCATTTCCTGTCTATTCATATTTCTGTTAGAGTCTGTAAAAAGAAGAAACGACGCATCATTTACAGCAAGGTTAAGATTTTCATATTCTAAAGCAAATGAGTAAGCCGTCGAAACGTTTTTACCGAGAATTGAACTGTCAGACACCGCCGTATAAACGTTTTCTTTTGCCATATACGGATAAACGTCTGCATAAAGCGGTGCTTTTACGACACCGTTAATATTTGTAACTGCAGTTCCGCCTGTGAAAACGTTTATATCCACCCACACAGAGCTTCTTTTATCGCTTGCAATTTTACAAAGCGACTTTAAATCTTCGGCTTCACCAAGAGATTTTAACAAAGGCGTTTTAGAAACAGAGCCTCCGCCAAGACCGCCATCGGAAACGCCCGAATATCTGAGTGCAATATTTCTGACACCCTTCGAGTTGAGCAACGTTACAATTTCAGCTGCATCATCAAAGGTTGTAAGGGGATTTCCGTTGTTCTTTTCACTGCCGATTACGTTCACAAAGAACGGCATATCGCCGAAATCATATTGAATTGTATCGTTAAGATAATCTTTTTTAATTAAAAAATCACGTATAACCAAAGCAAGAGTAGTGTAAGAATTACTCTCTGTTTCTCTGAAAACGAACGTCAGCGCAATTTCACCATCGTATTGCTCACAGAGCTTCATACCATCGTCTTCAGCTACACTTGAAACTGCAGTAAGTGTAAATTCTGTAAAAATGTTACCCTCACCGATATTTTTAAATCTGTTGCCCTTTATTTCAGAAAGTGCGTCACCCTCTGAAATTATAACACAGGCAGTTTCTTTTTCATCTGCAAGTGCATAGCAAGGTAAATATGCACCCTCATTATAGCCTGTTACAGATACATCTGTTCCGTATGTGTTAAGCGATATTGCAACATTCTCTGTTACCTCTTTCGACAAATCAACTAAAGCACCAGAGCCGTCAGGAATAACAAAGTGCTCACCACCTAAAGCACCCTTTACAGAAAAGAGACCAGGAAGTATAGAAATTTTTTCAATATAAAGTCCCTTTGAAAGGTTTATTTCAGCACAGTTTACATACACCTTAAGGTTACCGTTTTCGGTTGTAAACGTTAATGGTATCTCTGCACAAATACCATTTTTAGAAAAGCCTTCTTTTGCACTTTCCTTGTCTTTAAAAAGCGAGAATTTAATCTGCAACGAATTCTTTTCTTCTGTGATTTTAAAAGTTTTAAAAGCAACGCTGTTATCACTTGAATTCATAATATATGAATTACCTTTTTTATCTCTTAACGTGAGATTTATGAGTGCCGAATTACTATCTCTTGCGGCAGTTTCATCACAAGCCATATACACTTTTTTCGAGGTAGCACTTTTAAAGGCAACAAAAGCATTCTCAGGGTTGTAAACAAGAGTAACGCCGTTGTTGTCTGAAATTGAATTCTTATATTTTGTCGCATCATTTTCAAACGTAGCCTTTTTATTGGTAAAATCATATTGAGCAACACTGCTTTTACCAAAGAAGAAAACACTCGCTCCGACTATAGCAACCAAAAGCACAACTGCGACAGAAATAATTATTTTTACTTTTTTGTTTAAATTAAACTTTTTCATTTTTTCGCCTTTTTTAATCATCTTATATTTCGTCTATCATACCACTCTTTAGGCGTGGTGTCAAACACCAAAGAGCATTAATTATAAATAAAAAAGCAATATTTTTTTACTTTAATGCTTTTTATCGTAACAAAAATTAAAAATACTCTTGTAAAATTTGTTTTTTTAGTATAGAATAGGTATGTTATGTTTAAAGTGTATCACTGTATTAATTTTGATGCACAAAAATTAGCAAATGAAAAGGATGAAAACAAAAATGGCAAACAACGAAATTAAGACAAACGCTGAAATCTACCGTGAACAGCGTAAAGCCCGTCTTGAAAAAGCGTCCAAGAAAAAACATTCAGCAAAAAGAGATAAGGCTGTAAGAATTGTTGTAAAGACTCTTGCTATTCTTCTTTGCACTTCTCTTGCCCTTTATTTTGCAGGCAGTCTTCTTCTCAACGTTTTCTACGTTCCTCAGAAGATAGTTCCGGTAGTTACTTTTGGTGAAGATGATAAGCTCTCAGGTGCTGAATACAACTACTATTATATGGCTCTTTATTCACAAATCCGTGAAACTGCATATCAATATGAAAGTATGTATTCAAGCTACGGCTCAGGCTACGGTGTATACTTAACAGGTTTTGACTACACTATTGACCCTGCTGAACAGGATTACCCTGCTACAGAAGAAGAAAATCTTCCTGAAACAGTTGTTACCTGGTCTGACTACTTCGCAGAGATGGCTCCTACAAGAGCATATCTTATGAGAACTATGTACAAAAAAGCAATGAGCGAAGAAGCTAAGAAAGCAGGTTTTGCTCTTACTGATGAAGAAAAAACTGAAATCCAGACATCAATCGACGAGCAAATTCAGTCATTGGCAGACACTGCAAAAGAAAACAACTACTCATTAGACAGCTACATTTCTCTCGCTTGTGGTGAAGGTCTTACAGAAAAAACCTACAGAGAATTCCTTGAAAGAGATTTAGTTGTTGACAAATACATCACATGGTATCAGGAAAATGTCCGCACAACATTCTCAGATAAAGATGTTGAAGCATACTTCAACGAAAACAAAGAAAACTTCGTTTCTGCAAGTGCAAGAATTTTCGCAGTAACTTATGCAGCTCCGCAAGAAGGCAGCACAGACCCCGCTTACACAAAAGAAGATGCTGAGAAAATTGCTAATGAATTCCTTTCAAAATTAACAACAGAAGACACATTCGTTTCTCTTTCTAAAGAATATGCTCCTCCATCATTAAAAGAATCATATGAAGCTGATACTACAACTCTTTTAAGTGATGTAAGCGCAGCAGACGTTGGAAACGAAACTGTTACAAATTGGCTTTTCAGCGAAGAAAGACAAATTTCTGATAAAACAGTTCTTCACGATGAAGAAACAGAATCATACTACATTATCTATGTTGTAAAACCTGCTCAGCGTGATGAATCACCTGCTTTTACATCTGTTCGTCATATTCTTATTTCTGCTGAGACTACTGATGCTTCAGGCAATGCTCTTTCACAAGACAAAATTGATGCTAACTTAGCAGCTGCAAAAACAGAAGCAGATAAGCTCTTACAGACATGGAAAGACAACGGCGCAACTGAAGATGCATTTGTTGCTCTTGTTGCAGACAACACAGATGACACAGGTTCAATTCAGACAGGCGGTCTTTATGATGACGTTTCTGCTTCAAGCAACTACGTTCCTGAATTCAAAAACTGGGCTATTAACCCTGTTCGTAAAGCAGGCGACGTTGAAATTGTTAAAACAGAATTTGGTTATCACCTTATGTATTTTGTTTCAGCATCAGAATATGCGACCTGGGAAAATGCAGTTCGTGAAGAAATGGGAAGCAACGACTACAGCGAATTAATCGACGGCATTGTTACTGATTACGATGAAATTGCAAAGACTCAGCCAAAGCTTCTTGATTTCTACGCTAAAAGAATGAAAGAGTCTATTTCACTCAACTATTAATTTCAATAATAAATAACAGACGGCTGTAAAAAACGAAAGTTTTTTTCACCCGCTTTATTTATCTGTTTGAAAAAAATCTGTTTGCATTGTTATAAAATAAATCACCAACCGTTTTTTCACTATAACCCTTTTGCAATAAAAATTCACAAAGACTTTTCATACTTTCAAGACCTGTTATTCCTTCGGCTAACGTGCAACCGTCAAAGTCAGAGCCGAGTGCAACCACGTTTTCACAGCCCTTATCTAAAAGATAGCTCAGATGACGATTTATTGCCTCAAAGCCTTTTTTGTCAGACTCCAGAAAATCCTTACAGAAATTAATACCTATAAGCCCGCCACGTTCTTTTATTATTTTTATCTGCTCATCATTAAGATTCCTCTTTTTACCAAATGGATTTTCTACAATATCAGGATTAGAATGACTCGCTATAAACGGCACATTGGATTCTTCTGCCACATCAAAAAAGCTTTGTCGGTTAAGATGTGACACATCAACTACCATTTTCAGCTTTTCCATTTTTCTTAATATACCTTTGCCGAATTCAGTCAAACCACCATTTTCACAAAACGCACCCGAGGCAATTTCGTTTTCTTTATTCCAGGTCAGTGTCATCAATCTGACTCCGCTTTCGTAAACATTATATATTTCTTCTGCATCGCCACCCAAAACGGCACCACCTTCAACTGCCAGAACAGCCTTAATACGCTTGTCGTTTTTCGTTTCAGGTGCATAACGTATTACTAAATCGCGATTAAGAGATAATTCGTTGTTGTAATAATTGCAGACCTTGTTAAAGTAATCCTTTGCCTTTTGCCCTCTTAATTCATCAGGAATCCAGATTGCAAAAACCTGAGTATAATTCTCAAACAAACTACCTTTTTCAAGAGAAACATTAAAATTATTTTTTCGAAGAGAAGCCTTTTCTTTATAGCACTCACCAATTGTGTCGCAATGCAAATCAAATAATCGCATATACTTTCCCCCTGTTTTCAGAATGCATTTTCTATATGATTCAAACTAACGACTTTGTTATCACGAACGATAATTTCAATAATATCATACCTCGGTATTTTTTTTACATCATACCGTTTCATATATATTGCGGCACTGCCCTCAATATTCTTCTCTTTGTGAATGCCAACGGCACTTGACGGTGGTAACATTGCCCCCTCTGTTCTCGTTTTAACTTCAACAAAGCATACATTTTTACTATCTTCTGCAATTATATCTATTTCGCCTACAAAGGTGCTGAAATTGGCACTTTTTATTGTGTAGCCTTTTTTTCTCAGATATTTTGCAGCCTCTTGTTCACCAAGGGCACCTAATAATCTACTATTCATACTTCTCCCAATATTTTCTTCAAAAATGATTTTCTGTGTACATCTGCAACACCATATTTTTCAATCATTTCATAATGTAGCTTAGTACCATAGCCTTTGTGCTTGCTGAATTGATATTCGGGATATTTTTTATCAACTTCAAGCATAAATCTATCACGGCTCACTTTAGCGATAATAGATGCCGCCGCTACCGAAATACACTTACCGTCACCTTTTACTATAGTTTCTTCTTCAACACCTGTTTTTGGATATTGATTACCATCTATATATGCAAAATCAGGTTTTATTTCTAAACCATCTACTGCTCTTTTCATAGCAAGAAAAGTTGCTTTCAGAATATTGATTTCATCAATTTCTTTTTCTGTTGCGACCCCCACACTATAGCATACAGCATCTTTTATTATATCTTCAAAAACCTCATCACGCTTTTTCTCTGAAAGCTTTTTAGAGTCGTTTAACACAGGGTGTGAATACCCCTCGGGTAAAATTACCGCTGCAGCAAAAACAGGCCCCGCAAGAGGACCCCTGCCCGCTTCATCTATACCGCAAACTGTTTTGTAGCCTTTTTCGTGAGCTACGTTTTCATAACTATAATCAAGCATAATAATCTCCTGTCAAAAATAAAAAGTCAGACTAAGGAAGTGCCTTTTGTCTGACTTCTATTTTACTCGTAATCTCTCGGATATTCAAGAGTCAATTTACCTAATTTACCTGCTCTATACTCATCAAGCAAAATCACAGAAGCTCTTTCGGTATCTATTTCGCCACCTGAAATTAACATTCCGCGTTTTCTGCCAATCATCTCTAAAATTTCATAATCTTCTTTTTCTTCAAAATCTGAAATTTTAAAACGCTCAGAAAGTCTTTCGGCGTAATCTGTTTTTAAAACATTTATAAGCTTCATAGCAAGTGTTTCGCTATCTAAAACCTCATCCTTCACAGAGCCGATAAAAGCTAATTTATCACCGACTGCAGGGTCGTCAAATTTAGGCCACAATACACCGGGGGTATCTAAAAGCTCTATTCCATTACCAACCGCAAACCAACTATTGCTACGTGTAACACCGGGCTTGTCGGCAACCTTTGCACGATTTCTGCCCGCCATTTTATTTATAAATGACGATTTACCCGTATTAGGAATTCCGACAACCATAACTCTTAAAGGTTTACCCGCCATACCCTTTTCGGTATTTTTCTGAATTTTTTCTTTTAAAATCTCGCGGACCAAGGGCAAATATGCATTGAGTGCTTTGCCCGAACGGCAATCAACGGGCAAGGCATACAGTCCCTTTGACCTGTAAAACTCAACCCATTGCTTCGTCGCCTTCTCATCAGCCACGTCACATTTATTAAGCAATACGATTCGAGGTTTATTTCCAATCATTTCTGCAAGTTCAGGATTCGCTGAACTCACTGGAATTCGCGCATCTACAATTTCCGTTACCAAATCTACAAACGGAAGACTTTCTTTTATAAGTCTTCTCGTCTTAGCCATATGCCCCGGGAACCATTGTACAATCTGCTTTTGAGAATCATTCTTTTTTTCTTGCGGGTTGTTTTTGTTGTTTTTATTGTTCTTGTTGTTCTTCTTGTTCATAGTCATAAATATCAAAAGCACCAAACGGTAAAACTCTTACCACTGCTTTACCTAAAATATAGCGTTCATCTACTGCACCACCGATTAACGTAGAGCGTGAATCAGTTGAACGGTTTCTGTTGTCACCCATGCAGAAAAGCTTGCCTTCGGGAACTGTATAAGGAAAGCTTATATCATCAGCATTCTGGAGAATGAATTTTTCTTTTATATAAGGCTCGTCAATTGCCTTGCCGTCAACATAAACTGTAGACGTTGAGTAATCGATATCTACTGTCTGACCGCCAACTGCAATAACACGTTTTATAAGTGGCTCGTTGAAATAATTGGGTTCAGTAATAACAACTATATCGCCACACTTATATTCAGATTTCTGCATTGTAATAAGCCAATCATTTTCATAAAGAGTATTCTCCATTGACTGACCCTTAACACCTACAAGACGAAAAGCGAATGTAAAAATAAGTGTTATTATAATAAATGCAGCCATAATTATAGATACAAAATCATACACGTTAAGCTGCATTTTGCTTTTTTTATCTAAAGCGACTGTGCTCTCATCTTTTTTTGCAGTCTTTTTATTATCCTTTTCTATATCGGTAACAAGATTCTCACTTGAAACAACCTCGGAGCTATCTTGTACATCTTCTTGTTCTGTTCCAGGAATTTTTTCAACATCTGACATATTACTCTACCTTCCCTTCGCCAAATGGAAGCAATCTGAAAATAACCTTTCCTACTATGTAGCGCTCATCTATGCAACCAATTTCAGTTGAACGACTGTCTAAAGATTCAGCTCTGTTATCGCCCAAGACAAAAACACAGCCTTCCGGAACTGTAATAGGAAAAGCAATATCAAACTGCTGAAGTGTGAGAGAGTTTGTGTACTCTTCTTCAACGCCATTAACTGTTACAACACCTGTTGCAAAATTAATATCAACCTTGTCGCCACCAACTGCTATTATTCTTTTTACTATTGTATCTTTTATTCCTGAAGCGCCTGAAAGAACAACAATATCGCCTCTTTCGGGCTCATAGCCTCTTGCAGAAATAATTATTTTATCACCATTGTTAAGAGTGGGCATCATAGACGGACCACTGACGTTAACAATTCTGAAAAACAAAGTAAATATAACTGTAATAACGAGTAAAGCCGCAACAACAGGCTCAATAAAATCAAAAACAGTCATTTTTGAAAGGCTTTTTTTCTTCTTTTTATTTTTATTATCTTCTTCATTATAAGAAAAATCTAAAGTTGTTTCTTCTGATCTGCTCATTATATTTCTACCTTTCATTAAAAATCGGAGTAGTGAAGACTATTGCAGCAAATATTATCTTAGACGTATCCGAATCAGATTTATCTGCTTAATTTACCTACAGTTAAACAATGAGGGGCAGATTTTCACCTGCCCCACGTTTTGTTTGGCATTAGCCAATTTTTTCTTTAACCTTAGAAGCCTTACCAACTCTGTCACGAAGATAATAAAGTTTTGCTCTACGAACTTTACCGTAACGAATAAC
>JAZRKU010000015.1:0-41695 GCA_045646485.1 Acutalibacteraceae bacterium | reverse complement strand
TCTCTGACGGAATGCGTCAACAGCGTCCATATCGCACATTTCTTTGAGGTCTTCATAGTCCCAGATTTCAATTTTTTGAATTTCGTGAGATGTACGGAAACCGTCGAAGAAGTTAATGAATGGAACACGGCTTTTGATTGTTGCAAGGTGAGCAACAGCGCCTAAGTCCATAACTTCCTGAGTATTTGTTTCAGCGAGCATTGCGAAACCTGTCTGACGACAAGCATAAACGTCTGAATGGTCACCGAAAATATTAAGTGCGTGTGAAGCTACGCAACGAGCTGAAACATGGAAAACTGATGGGAGAAGCTCACCAGCAATTTTGTACATGTTAGGAATCATTAAAAGAAGACCTTGTGATGCTGTGTATGTTGTTGTAAGTGCACCAGCTGCGAGTGAGCCGTGAACTGTACCAGCAGCACCTGCTTCAGATTGCATTTCAGCAACTTTTACAGTTGTACCAAAAATGTTTTTTACTCCTTGTGCAGACCATTGGTCAACATAGTCAGCCATTGGGCTTGAAGGAGTGATTGGGTAGATACCGGCAACTTCTGTGAATGCATATGAGACATACGCAGCCGCATTGTTACCGTCCATGGTTTTCATTTTACGTGCCATTGGATTTTCCTCCTATGAATTAATAATTTAAAACATATCTATTCTATCACTAAAAAACAGAATTGTAAACATTTATTTGTTAAAAATTCTACAAAAATAGTGGAAAAATTACCTTATTAAGTAAAATATATATCTAATAGTGGAATTGGAATTCAAATAACATTGACAAACGTATCATAATTTTGTATAATACTGAAATCATATTTTAATATGGTGTATTATATTTTTTCGTTGAAAGGAGCAAATCCTCTAATGGATGACGCCGGACCTAGTATTATTTTAAATTCTGTAGAACCAATGTTAAACACACTTGAAGCAACTGCTAACGCAAAATCGCTTATATGGCAAGTGCCGTTGCTTATAGTTCTTATTTTGGTTAATGCATTTTTTGCAATGAGTGAAATAGCTCTTATTTCACTTAACGACGCCAAGTTAGAAAAACAAGCTGATGAAGGCAACAAAAAAGCAAAACAAGTTTTAAAGCTTACAAAAAATCCGAGCAAATTTTTATCTACAATACAAATTGGTGTAACTCTTGCAGGCTTTTTGGCATCTGCTTCTGCTGCTACAACCTTAGCAGAAATGCTCACATCTGTAGTTGTGAATTCAACAGGTGTAAGCGAAAACATCATTTCACCAATTGCGGTTGTTCTTGTCACTATTGTAATGTCATATTTCACACTTGTGTTTGGTGAATTGGCACCAAAACGAATCGGTATGCAAATTCCTGAAAAAATTGCATTTAAAGTAGTGGGTGTGTTAAGAACAATTTCTAAAATTACTTCACCTTTTGTAAAGGTTCTTTCAGTTTCTACAAACGGTGTTGTTCGACTTTTAGGCTTTGACCCTAACGCTTCTGAAGAGGTTGTTACAGAAGAAGAAATCAGAATGCTGGTTGACGTAGGGCAGGAAAAAGGTGTTATTGAAGACGTTCAGAAAGAAATGATTAACAACATCTTTGAATTTGACGACCTTAATGCCGGTGACATTATGACTCACAGAACAGACGTTACTGCTGTTGACGTTGAGGATACAAATATAGAAAGCTTTGTCAATCTTGCAATTGAAAACGGTTACTCGAGAATTCCCGTTTATGAAGGCGAAATTGACAATATAATAGGAATTATATATGTAAAAGACCTGCTTAAGTACGTAGGCAAATCTTTACCTGCAAAGTCTAATCTTAAAAAGATGGCACGTGAAGCATATTTTATTCCTGAAACAAAATCCTGCGGTGAATTATTTACCGAAATGAGTGCTAAAAAAATTCAGATGGCTATTGTTGTTGATGAATACGGCGGTACAGCAGGCATTCTTACACTTGAGGATTTAGTTGAAGCTATTATGGGTAACATTCAGGATGAATATGACCAGGAAGACGAAGAAATCAGAAAAATTGATGATAATACATTCACTGTTGACGGTACTATTGATATTGAAGAAATCGAAGAACTTTTAGGAAAAGAACTTCCTGAGGGGGATTATGAAACGCTCGCAGGGTTTATAATAGACCAGCTTCAATTCTTGCCTAAAGATGGTGAAATGAATGAAGTAGAATTTGAAAACGTTAAATTCACAGTTCTTAAAGTAGATGAACGAAGAATAGAAAAAATTAAAGTCGAAATCACCCCGCTTCCACCTGAAGAGGATGATGACGACGATGAAGATGATGACGATTAAAAAAACAACTCCCGATTTCTCGGGAGTTGTTTTTTCGTAATGTGTAATTCGGAATTATCGGGACTTGCGGTAGCCATATGAATTTAATAACAAAAAGAAATATCCCATTATTTTTAGTCGGCGGTAAGACTAAAAATGATAGGATAAATTCATTTCTAAAACCTAATTTCTGTTTCGTGGCTTTTTCTTAGTAATCGCACAAGTCAGGCAAATGACGTCAGATGCACCTGCAATGAGCAACGTCTTTGCACATTCGTCTAAGGTTGCACCGGTTGTTTTAATATCGTCGCAAAGTAAAATTCTTTTGTCGAGAATATCAATTTCGTCTGCGGTTGAAAAAATGCCTAAAAGATTACCTTTTCTTAAGTTTTCGTCAAGAAAGTGCTGGTCCTCGGTTTCATCGGTTTTAACTAAAAGCTCCTTGCAGGGAAGGTTTAAAATATCACACATTTTTCTTGTTAAAAGCTCTGCCTGGTTAAATCCGCGTTCCTTTTGCTTTTTCTTGTGCATTGGTACAAAGGTTACTAAGTCTACAGAATATTCTGAAAGATTATTAATGTAGCACTTTGCCATTTCTTCGGCTAAAACGTCGCTTACCTCAGTTCTCTTTCGGAATTTTAAAAGCTTTATAGAATTACTCGCAGTACCATCGTAATAAAAAGGTGCAGAAATTGCCTCGTAGTAAGATTTGTGGTTCTTGCAAACGCAATCATCTTTTGAACAACCGCATTTAAAGCAGATATCACCACTTATTTCGTGAAGATTGTCTTCGCACTTCCTACAGATTTCTTCATTGTGTTTTATAACACAGGTGCAATAGCGACACCTTTTCGGGAATAAAAAGGCTATTAAAAAATCCTTTAATTCTTGTTTGTTCATTAGAATTCCGCCTTCAGAAAGTGAGATAATGCAGAGTAGCGTTTGGCTTTTTTGTCATTTTCGGTCATTTTATAAACCAAATCACCTGAGCCTACTGTAATTAACATATCCTTCGCTCTTGTAACTGCAGTATATAAAAGGTTTCTGTATGCTAAATTAGGAACTATACCCATAACGGGAATTATAACTGCTTTGAATTCACTGCCCTGACTTTTATGAACCGTTATTGCGTAAGATAAATCTAGATCCGCTAAATTTTCAGTAGCGATTTCTGCAATTCTGCCGTCGAAATTTAATGTTACAAGTCCGTTCTGAACATTGATTTTTTCAAGAATTCCTATATCACCGTTGAAAATTCCCGTGCCACTGTCATCTTCACTTTCCCATTCAATGTTATAGTTGTTTTTAGTCTGCATTATTTTGTCGCCCTCACGGAACAACTGCCCTGCAATAATCACTTCTTTTTTATTGTCGTCTGCGGGATTCAGTAGTTTTTGTAGAATTTTATTTAAATTCATAGTACCTGTTTCACCCTTTTTTGAAGGGCAAATAACCTGGATATCTGAAAGGGGGTCCCAATTATACGCTTTTTTGAGTCTTACAGCACAAAGCTCTGCAACTGTTTCTGCAGTTAAGAAGGGTGATTGTTTTTCCATGTGGAAAAAATCTTTTCCGTCATTTTTCAAATCGGGCATTTCACCTGCAACAATTTTGTGTGCATTGCTGACAATTTTGCTTTCCATTGCCTGACGGAATACCTTGTTAAGTTCAATAACGGGCAAAACCTCTGCTTTAATTAAATCGTGTAGTACGTTACCTGCACCAACGGGTGGCAGCTGGTCGGAGTCACCGACTAAAATGAGTCTGCAACCTAAAGGTAAAGCATCTAAAAGACTTGCGAACAAAGAAATATCTACCATTGAAAGCTCATCTAATATTAAAGCATTACAGTCGAGAGGATTTTTGGTGTTACGTGTAAAAACAGGTTTGTCATCTTCGTCCCATTCAACTTCTAAAAGACGGTGAATTGTTTTAGCTTCTTTCCCCGTTAATTCGGTCATTCTTTTTGCGGCTCTGCCTGTAGGGGCGGCTAAAGCGATATCAAGATTTTGTTTTTCAAAAACATTAATAATACCTTTGATTGCGGTGGTTTTACCGGTACCCGGTCCACCGGTGAGAATTAAAAGCCCTTTATTTGCTGCAGTAGCAATAGCCATTCTTTGCAACTCTTCATATTTAATGTTGTTTTCATATTCAATATCGTCAATGGTTTTTGCAAGTGTGCTCATTCTTGGTGGAGGGAATTTTGCAACGATGCTCATTCTCTCCGCAATTCTTTTTTCATCTTTGTAAGAGGTTGGCAAAAAAATGAATTCTTTGTCGTCGATAATATGTTGTTTTAACTGTGCGGTAGAAACTAAATTATCTATTGTGATATCTATTGTGTCTTCATTGGTGCCAAGTAAATCTGAACAGGGTTTTAAAAGCTTCTCACGTGGAATACAGGTGTGACCACGTGAATTTCTGTTGAATCTCATAACGTGAAGAATACCTTCTCTTATTCTGTATTCAGGAGTAGGTTTTTCTTCTAATTTTTCTTCGATTACTTCAGCTTTTTCGAAAGAAATACCAATTCCGAGAGAGCAAAGACAATATGGATTTTCTTTAACAGATTCAACCGCGCCAATGCCGAGTTTTTTATAAATTTTTACACAGTCGTTTGGTGTCAGACCATATTTTTCAAGCCCTAACATAACTGTTCTCATAGCATATTGTCTTTTGAATTCTTCACCTATATTATTAGCTTGGTCTATAGAAATACCCTTTAATTCAGCAAGTCTTTCAGGTGTGTTTTCAATAACATTCAGTGTGTCAGCACCAAAAGTTTCAACAATTAAAAGTGCTTTTTTGGGGCCGATTCCCTTTATAACGCCTGATGAAAGATATTTTATAATCTGCTCGCTTGTTTCGGGTAGAGTTCTTGTGAAAGAGGTGACTTTCAACTGTCTGCCAAAGGTAGGGTGCATTATGAAATTACCTGTTAAAGAAACAGATTCACCTGCGGTAATTCCGGGCATAACACCAACCGCGGTGAACAATTCATCGTCGCTTGAAAAATCAAGAACGGTAAAGCCGTTTTGTGGATTTTGAAATGTAATTTCTTCAACTACACCGGTTATTGTTTCTTCGTGTATTTCCACCTTTTTCACCACACTTTTAAAAGATTTTGCAATTATTTTATCATAATTTTAAAATAAATGCGACATTTTTTTCGGAATTTATATAAATAAATTGAAAATGAATTATTTGTATGATAGAATAAAAAGGATAGAATTTTTTGTAAGTGAGGAAACATTATGAAGTACTTAATAAACAAAACAAATCACTGCGATTTTAAGACGATTGCAGTGAATAGATTAGACCCTCGTGCATACTTTATTGCACACAAGAAAAAAGCTGATGCAAAAAAAATTGATTATAATTCTGAAAGATATCAGAGTGATATTGTTACGGTTCTTTCAGGCGAGTGGGATTTCAAATATTATAAAAAGAAATCTAAACTCCCTGAAAAATTAGATACTTCTAAAATCACCTTTGATAAAATAAACGTACCTTGTACCTGGCAGAGAACAGGTTACGACAACCCGGCATATATTAACTGCCCGTATACATTTGACCCTGTTTACTTAGGACTTCCTGAAAAACAAGGTGTAAAACCACCTGAGCTTCCCGAGGATTTTTCCTGCGGTGTTTACAGAAAAAACGTAAAAATTGATGATGTGAATAAAAACTTTATTATCACATTTTTAGGTGTGGCGGCTTCGGTTGACCTTTATGTTAATGGTGAATATGTAGGTTATGGTGAGGGTTCTCACAACTCTTACGAATTTGACATAACAAAATATCTGAATGAAGGCGACAATGAAATTGTTGCAGTTGTGTTCCGTTGGACAAACGGTTCATATCTTGAAGCACAGGATATGTTCAGAGAAAACGGTATTTTCCGTGATGTACTTCTTCACACTTACGAAAAAACATATATTTACGATTACGAAGCAATTCCAACTAAAAAAGGTGACAGCTACAACCTTTCTGTTAAGGCAGAAATTAAAGGCGATTTAAAAAATAAAAAGGTAGAAATCGCTTTGATGGATGGAAAAACTACAGTAGCAACAGAAATTGTTGATGCTGAAAAATTAACTGAGGTTGTATTTAAAAATCTTAAAGTAGATGAGTGGAATGCTGAGATTCCGAGACTTTATGAATTATATATAACACTTCTTGATGGTAAAAAAGAAGTTATGACAATTCGTTCATACACAGGCTTTAAAGATATTAAAATCAAAAATGCAACATTCTATTTTAATGGTAAAAAAGTCAAGCTTAAGGGCGTTAACCATCACGATACACACGAAACAAAGGGCTATGCGCTCAACTACGATGATTTACTCAAAGATATTCTTCTTATGAAAGAATATAACGTGAACTGCGTCCGTACTTCACACTACCCACCGGACCCACACTTCCTTGAACTTTGCGACCATTACGGTCTTTATGTTGTTGATGAAGCAGATATTGAAACTCACGGACTTTATCATTTAGGATGTGAAGGTACTGCTATCAGCAATGACTTGAAATGGGCAAAGCATTATATGGACAGAGTCAGAAGAATGTATTACCGTGACAGAAACCACCCGTCAATTACTATGTGGTCGTTGGGTAACGAAGCTGAGGGTTACAAGTGTCAGGATAAATGCTATAAAATGCTTAAAGAGATTGGCACAGATATCCCTGTTCATTATGAAAGTGTCTGCAGAACAAAGCGTCAGCACTATGATGTTTATTCTGAAATGTATACTCATCCGGATGATTTGATTAAAGTAAGAGAAGGTAAACGTGGTAAATCTTATACAGAAGTACCATTCTATTTGTGCGAATATGCTCACGCTATGGGTATGGGACCAGGTTCTTTAGAAGATTATTTTAATATCTTTATGTCGCACGATATTTTTATGGGCGGTTGTATATGGGAATGGGCAGACCATTCTGTAAAGCACGACACAAAGAAAGACGGCTTTAAGTATGAATATACTTATGGCGGCGACCACGGCGAAAAATTACACGATGGTTGTTTCTGTGTTGATGGTCTTTTCTACCCTGACAGAACACCTCACACAGGTGCTCTCGAAATGAAGAACGTTTATCGTCCGTTAAGAGTTAAAAAGTTCTCAAATAACAAGCTTACAATAACAAATACAAACAGGTTTAAATCTTCCGAGGGAATCGAAGTTTATTGGGAACTTCAGGAAAATGGTGTGAATGCTTGTTGTGGCTCTTTCTTAACAGAAATCGAAGCTCTTAAAGATGCAACATACACAATTGATTTACCAAAAGTAAATAAAGATAAAAATGTTTATCTCAATGTTACATATCTTAATGGTGATTTTGAAATAGCAAAAGAACAAATCGAGCTCAATAAAGCAGATTTTGATTTACCAAAACTTACAAGTGGTAAAATGTCGATTGCTTCAAATGATGATATTCTTACAGTTAAATTTGAAAATGGTAGTGTAGAATTTTCTGAAGTAACAGGTGAAATGTTAAGTTTCAAGAGAAATGGTGTGAGTATTTTAAATAAAACTCCTGTTTCTCATAAAGGCTTTTTACTTAATATTTCAAGAGCATATCTTGATAACGATGCCGACAAAGTTCTTGCTATGTGGAAAAAAGAAAAAATATCAGAGCCTAAGATTGAAATAAATGATATAAGTGCAGAGATTAAATCAGGTATTGCAACTGTTTCTGAATTTATAACAATCTATGGAGAAAAAGAACCATTGTTTGATGCTCATATTCTTTACATCATCGGCGGAAACGGTGTAATGGATATTGAAGTTGCAATAAAGAGAACAGTTGAAGGCGAAACTTTGATAACATCTGTTCCAAGAATTGGTTTTACTGTTGAATTAGATAAGAAGTTTAATAAGTTTGAATATTTCGGTCGTGGTGACAGAGAATGTCTTTGTGACTATAAAGCACAGGCTTATGTAGGTCTTTATAACAGTACAGTTGCAGAGAGCCATGAGCCGTATATCCGTCCGCAGGATAACTCAAATCATTGCGATACCAAATATGTAAAACTTATGAGTGATAATGGTGAAGAAGTACTTATTTATTCAGATAAAGACTTTACATTCAATATTCACAATTACTCACAACAAACACTTGATAAAGCAAATCATAGAGAGGATATAAAGGACGAAAAGACAACATTTGTAACTCTTGATGGCTTTACAAGGGGTACAGGTTCAAATTCTTGCGGTCCTGAAACACTTCCGCAATACACAATCGATTTATCAAAGGAATTGACATTTAATTTTGTGATAGTTCCTGAAAAGGTGAAGTAATATGGCTATGTTAGAGTATGTAAATCACTCTTCTCAATGTGAGAATTATAATAAAATTCTCACATTGAGAGAAAAAGATGAAAAAGACGAAAAAGCATTACACACAAGTTGTGTTATCGGCGACGACATTATTGCTTGTAGTAGCCTTGCTGAAATCGAAAAAGGCGTTTTTGAAATTTACGGCTTATTTGTAAAAGACCATTACAGATTTAACGGCTTAGGCACAGAAATGCTCAAATTCTTTAAACAAAAGGCAAAAGAACTTGGTGCAACTGAAATTTTTGCAGAGTTGCCGGTTTCTGCTATACGTTTTTTCGAAAAAAATGGGTTTGCGGTAGATGGTGTATCATTTTTAAAAGGTGACACCCGTTTTGTAAAGTGTTCTTATCAGTTTATTTTTGATGATGCTGAGTGGGTTTCTTTCGGCGGAGAAAAAGATGCAGTAATCGTCCGTAAAGATTTTGAACTTGATGAAGTAAAGGAAACAATTCTTTATGCATCAGGTCTTGGCTTTTGTGATATTTACGTTAACGGCAAAAAAGTGTCAGACAGACTTTTAGCACCTGCGTGGACAAATTATGTTTCTGTAGATTCTAAAACGATGTCTTACCCGTTATTTGATAAAATGACACAGAGAATTCTCTATGAAAAATTAGATGTTACATCTCTTTTGAAATCAGGTAAGAATACTATTGTTTTCCATATCGGCGGTGGCTGGTTCTGTCAATATGAAAGCATTGGAGAACTTGCACCTGTTTATGGTAATCCTATGCTTTGCTTCAAAATGATGCAGGGCGAAAAAATTGTGGCAAAAAGTGATGATACACTTAAATACATAAAATCTTATGTAAGAAAAACAAATATTTACTATGGTGAAGAGCACGATGCCCGTATAGGAAATTACGATTTTTCCAATACAGATTATAGTATTGAAAAATGGAAAAGAGCAGAAGTAATTAAGAGACCACTTTCTATTCTTCAGGAACAGGATTGTATTCCTGACAAGGTTATCAGAACAATTAAGCCAAAATGCATTTATGAACGCGGTGATATCCGTGTTTATGATATTGGTGAAAATATCTCAGGCTATCCGGTAATTCGTTTCTTTGACGATACTTCTCACAGTGGCGTTTGTGATATTCGCTATGCAGAAAATATCAACGACGACTTTTCACTTAATTTCAATTCTGCAGGTTGGGAGTCAAGAGTTCAGAGAGATAGATTTATCCGTGACAAAGTGAAGACAGAGTTTCATCCGCTTTTTACATGGCATGCCGCAAGATATTTTGAAGTTATCGGCGATGCAGAAGTAATTGAATACAGAGTTACTCATACTGATTTAAAGCGAATTGTGAATTTTAAATCAAGCAATGAAACTTTGCAGTGGATTTTCGATGCATTTATAAGAACTCAGTTAAGCAATACACATGGCTGTGTTCCGTCAGACTGCCCACACAGAGAAAGACTCGGTTACACAGGTGACGGGCAGTTGGCTTGTGAAGCGGTTATGACTTGTTTTGATGCAGAAATGCTCTATAGAAAATGGATGCAGGACGTTGCAGATTGTCAGGATATATACAATGGTCACGTTCAGCATACCGCACCATTCCGTGGTGGCGGAGGTGGCCCTGGTGGATGGGGCGGTGCAATTGTATTTGTTCCATACTCATTCTATAAATTTTATAAAGATAAAAGTTTTTTGAGTAAATATTACAATAATATGCTTAACTTCCTTGATTATATGGAAGACAGAAGCGAAAATGGTCTTGTTGTAAGAGAGGAATTAGGCGGATGGTGTCTTGGTGATTGGTGTTCACCAGGCAACAAAAATCTTATTCCGGAGCCATTTGTAAATACATATTTCTTAATAAAAGCTTTCAAGCAGGTTATAGAGATTTCTGAAATTTTAGGTAAAGAAACCGCCCAATTAAAAACAAGACTTGACAGTGTTGTAAAAGCGTTTACAAAAGCGTATTACGATGAAGCAACAGGTACTTTCTGTTCTTCTGTAGAAGCAAGTGATGCATATGCTTTTGATATTGGTTTGGGTGACGAAAGAACCCTTAAAGCAATTGTAGATAAATATGAAGCACTTGGCGAATTTGATACGGGTATTTTTGGTACTGATATATTAATTCGTGTGCTTTGTGAAAATGGTTATAAAGAGTTGGCATTTAAACTCTTAACATCAGAAAAAGAAAATACTTTCTACAATATGAAAAAACACGGAGCTACAACTCTTTGGGAGAATTGGAACGGCGAAGCCTCTCACAGTCATCCGATGTTTGGAGCAGTTGTTCAGTATATTGTTAAATGTTTTAATGAAGCATAAAACAGAAAAAGAATGTAGGTAGAAAATACCTGCATTCTTTTGTTTATATTGCGAATTTACGAAAAATAATAATTACTCTATAATATAATTATAAAGTATAAGGGGTGGTCTCATGAGAAACACAATAAAAAAAGTTATCTGCTCGCTTTTAGTGATGGTGTTCATTGTTTCAAGCGCCAACGTTGCGTTTGCAGTTGAGTTTGAATATCCTGAAAGGCAGCTTATGTACCCTAAACGTTACAACGCTTCGTTGACTAACGTAGACGGGCTCAATGCTTATTTTGATTTGAATGAATTCAATGATTATATGGTTGAGCAATTATATATGGTAGACGGTACAATAGAGAAAGGCGTAATTGACCTCAGTCAATTTTCTATTCCGGGAAGCAAAACAGAAGATATGGCTGAATTGATATGGTATAATTCACCGGAGTTGTTTCCTATTAACGGGTTGGCTTTTTCTGTGGAAACAGGTGTAAATCCTTCTGCTCCGAATCAAGAGTATATTGATGCATTGTATTTTTCTTCGCTTTATACGCAGGAAGAAAGTAAAAAAATGTATACCAAAATGGTTTCTAATGCAGAAGTGTTGTTGTATGGCGTGAAAAATAACAGTAGCCTCAGCGACCTTGAAAAAGCTTTGATTTTACACGACAGACTTGTTTCGTTTAACGAGTACGATTACGAAAACTATGAAAGCGGATTAAACAATATTCCTGATGAATCCTATAATGCATATGGTGCATTGGGCTTAGGTGTGTCTGTATGTATGGGTTATGCTCTCGCTTATGACTATCTTTTAGAGCAGGTTGGAATTAAGTCTGATTATTGTTCTTCTGATACGCTCAATCACGCATGGAATATAGTTTATATAGGTGGCAAGCCATATCACGTAGATACCACATGGGATGACCCGGGTTATGATGTTACGGGCAGAGTTTTTCACGATAATTTCTTGAGGTCGACTACAGGCATAAAAAACACAGGGCACAACGCAAACGATTTTGCTTCTTCTCCTGTTGATACAACTTATGACAGCTATTTCTGGCAAAATATGACGGCTTCTTTTGAGGTTATAGGAGATAAGCTTTATTATTTTGATGAAGCTGATAAAAAAATATATGCAGCAAATGATATAAGCAACATCAAAAATAAAACTTCTTTAGAGACAATAGCTGATTTGAGTGGCTATAAGTGGTTTGGTTATTATTCAATGGCAAACACAAGGCTCGGTAGTGCTTATGGACTTCTTTATTACACAGCACCAAATGCAATTTACTGTTATAATCCATCAACTAAGAAAACCACAACTGTGCTGACTCCCGAAGAGGTGGCAGCGGATGTTGCAAGTTACGGCAGCAATTTCAACGTAAATGGTATGAATGTTTTTGGCTGTGTAATTTCGGGTGAGTATTATAACGATAACTACTATGAGAGCTTAAGCGTAAAGAAAAACTATTATTTCATAATAACAACACACCAGAAATCTTCAGAGTGGGTAGTGGTTACTCCTGCAACAACCACCTCTGAGGGTAAAAAGGTTCGTAAATGCACAAAGTGCGACGTGGTTCTTGAAACACAGAAAATAGATAAAATACCCGTACACACCTGTCAGTGGGGCGAATGGGTAATAACAAGAGAAACATGGTGCTTGCGTGAAGGTGAAAAGATGGCAACCTGCATTACCTGTGGTGCAGTGAAAACAGAGCTTATCCCTAAAAATCCACATGTTTATTTTTATGAAACAGTTCTTCCGACTTGCATCAACGTAGGCCAAAAATTAAGAAGATGTTCAACCTGTGCCACTTCAATGCTTGTGGAAGAATATCCTGCTACGGGTCATAAATACGAGTTGAAAAATGCAAAGCCCGCAACCTGTACTACAGACGGCTACACAGGTGACAGAGTGTGTACAGTTTGTGGAGTTACACAAGCAGGTACGGTAATTAAAAAAGGAGAACACAATAAAGTTCTTATTCCTCGTGTAGAACCTACGTGTACAAAAACGGGTCTCACAGCAGGTGAAAAATGTTCTGTGTGCGGAGTAGTAACAGTGCCACAACAAGCTATACCTGCATTAGGTCACAGCTTTGCTACAGAGTTTACACAAGATAAGGCTCCTACAAGCACAGAGCCTGGTTCAAAATCAAGACATTGCATACGCTGTGATGCAAAAACTGACGTTACAGAAATACCAAAGGTAATAACACTTTCAACACCTACAGCCACAACACAGGTTACAGAAAAAGGTATTATTCTTAGTTGGAATGCTGTTGAGGGTGCAGAGAGTTATACGATATATCGCAGAGAATACAACGCAAATACTAAAAAATATTCTGGCTGGAAAGTTATAAACGGTGCTTGTAAAGACACAAGCTTTGTTGATACAACTGTAAAAATCAGCGTTGCATACAGCTATGCAGTCCGTGCGGTTAACGGCACAATAAAAAGTAAATACATAGCAACAAAAGGCTTAAGATATAACGTAACACCAACAGTAAAGGTTGCAAATGCTTCAAACGGTATTAAAGTAACCTGGAGCAAGGCTGCAAATGCAACGGGCTACAAAGTGTATTCCTCAACATACAACGCTCAAACTAAGAAATGGAGCGGTTGGAAATTAAGAGGTACAGCAAAACCGACGGCAGCTTATTGGACAGATACAAAGGCTCAGAGCGGAACGTATTACAGATATACAGTAAGAGCTGTAAACGGTAGTGTAAATGGTAGCTATAATAAAAATGGTGTAAGTGTAATAAGACTTAACCAACCGACAACAAAAATCGCAAATGCTTCAAATGGTATTAAAGTAACATGGAGTAAAATAGCAGGTGCAGATAGTTATTTGGTTTACAGAACCGAAAATGTTAACGGAAAATGGAATGGTTGGAAAAATATAACTGTAATTTCTAATGGTTCTACCACATCCTGGGTAGATACCACTGCAGAAAACGGGAAAAATT
Source organism: Acutalibacteraceae bacterium (assembly GCA_045646485.1). GTDB lineage: Bacteria > Bacillota > Clostridia > Oscillospirales > Acutalibacteraceae > DTU089. The sequence continues at coordinate 27,815 of JAZRKU010000015.1, read as the reverse complement.
ATCGTTACACAGTCAAAGCTAAAAATGCACAGACTGTAAGCACATATAAAGCAAGTGCGACTCTTTTGAGAATTGCACAGCCGAGTGTGAAGTTTTATAACGTTAACACGGGTATGAATGTTTCGTGGAGTAAGGTAGAGAATGCAACAGGATATATAGTGTATTCTTCAACCTATAATGCGAAAACGAAGAAGTGGTCATCGTGGCAAAAAAGAATAACTTGCAATAATTCGAGAACCTTGTGGACTGACACAAATGTAGTAAGCGGAACTTATTATAAATATACCGTTCGTGCAGTGAGTGGTAACAGTAACAGTTCATATCAGAACACAAGCGGAATGTGCCATCTTTCAGAGCCTGTATTTTCGGTTGTTAAAGATAAAAACGGTGTAAATTTAAGCTGGGGTAAAGTAAACGGTGCTACCGGTTACAGAGTTTACCGTCAAGCAGAAGGCTCATCAAATTGGGTTGCTATTGCAAACGTAAAGGGCACTAATTACACAGATAATTCACTTAAAGGCAGTGTTGCATTTACTTACACAATAAGAGCTTGCAGAGGTAATACATGGTCATCTTACAACAGAGGCGGTATAAGAGTTGTAGTTGACGAAAGAATGGAAATTTTAGATTTAGTAAATGTAGAAAGAGCAAAAGCAGGTCTTTCTCCGTTAGAGTATTACACGGCGGGGCAAAGTGCAGGTGACATACGCGCACTTGAAATCGTAAAGAAATTTGACCACGAAAGACCTGACGGTACTATGTGCTTTACAGCTTTGAAGGAGTTAGGCATTTCATATTATTCTGCAGGCGAAAATATAGCTTGGGGATACCTGACACCCGAAGCAGTAATGGATGGCTGGATGAATTCACCAGGACACAGAGCAAATATTCTTAATCCGAGTTACACACATCTTATAGTTGGCTACGACAATGAGAACAAGGCGTGGGTACAATTGTTTTTAGGTGACCCCTACACAACGTAAAATAATTTAGAATTAGTCTTTGAGGTGGAATTTTGAAAAAGATTTTAAAAGGTTTGTTGTGTTGCATTCTAGTTTTCACGTTTATCTGTACTACTGCAAACGTTGCGTTTGCAATAGACGAAACAGTTTATATGGAAAACAAGTTAGCAACACGAAAGGTGCATAATGCAATTACTTATGGGAGCAGTAACGTCAATCTGAATAAATATATTCCCGATTTGGTGGCTTTCAAAAATGACATTCTTGCACAGCTTATGGTTGATGACAGTAATCTCAGAGACCCTGAGGGCTATGGTTATATTGATTTGAGTAAATATAGGCTCCCAGCAGAGGTTGACGTATATAATGCAGTCTGCGAGTTTATATGGTACGAGAGTCCTGAGTTGTTCAGAGTTACAGGCTTTAAAGCGGAGCTCGGCGGCAAGGATGAAAGCCTGGTAACAGGACTTAACAGTTTATATATTTATGATAAACCTGAAGATTTTGTAAGGGATTACAATGCTGCAGTAAGCGGTGCCGATAGACTTCTTGAGGGTATTGAGGGTAATAATTCCTTAAGCGACGTCGAAAAAGCACTTTTATTGCACGACAGAATTGCAACGTTTTGTGAGTACGACGTTATTAATTTAGATAATGACACGCTTCCGGATGAAGCGTTCAATATGTATGGTGTTTTAGGCAAGGGCGTTGCAGTTTGTATGGGTTATGCTCTCGCATACGACTATTTGCTTGAACGTGCAGGAATCGAGTCACAATATTGCTCATCTGAAAAATTGGTTCACGCGTGGAACATAGTTTATATTAATAATAAGCCATATCACGTGGATATTACCTGGGATGACGTTACAAATGATGTGAGCGGTCAGGTTTTTCACGATAATTTTCTCAGGTCAACAGAAGGGATAAAATCAACAGGTCATACGTACGGTGTTTTAGGTCGCACAGATTACATAACAACACCGAAGGATACGACTTATGACAATTATTTCTGGCAGGATTCAATCACCTCATTTCAGTATGTGAATGACAATGTTTATTACATCGACTGCGATTTGATGGTCGAAGATAAAACTAAAAGAAAATGTAAGCTGATTGAGCTTGATAATATAAATGACAGAACACATGTTGTTATAAAAGAAATAACCGATGTGTGGGATAAGGTTGAAGATGGTACCACCTGGAGCACAGGCTTTTCAAAGCTTGCAAGCGGAAACGGGTTGTTATACTATTCAACAAAAGACAGCGTTATAAGCTACGACCCTGTGACAACAATAAGTGAAGTAGTAATAACACCGGAACAGATAAAGTCTATTGTCAATAAACCTTATTATGCAATTTACGGCTTGCGTTTTGATGGCTGCACACTTTCCGGTGAACTTTCAGACACGCCCGACTACACACTTCAGACAAAGACTAAATATAATTTTAAAAGAGTGCGTCACACTGAGGGCAATGAGTGGGTTGAAGTTGTTTCTGCAACAGAAAACACTTCAGGTAAAAAGGTTCGCACCTGTGAAAAGTGTGATTATGTATATGAAGAACGTGCAATTTCACCTTTAGGAAATCACGCCTGGAGTAATTGGTTTTACGTTAAAGAAAGTGCTCCTACCTGCACACAGTCAGGCAAAAAATTTAAAAGATGCCTTGATGTGGGTTGCAACGTCCGTAAGTGGGAGTACGTTGGGGCGTTAGGTCACAGCTACTCAAATGAGTGGACTGTTGACACAGCCACTACGTGTATAAATGCAGGTGTACAATCACATCATTGTATGAACTGTGAACACACAAAAGATATTACTGTCGTACGTGCAACAGGGATTCATACTCCAAGTGATTGGATAATAGGGCAATACCCTACAGAAACAGTTGACGGTTATAAATATAAAGAGTGCACTGTTTGTAAAGAGTGGGTTGACTACAAGGTTATAAAAAGGACGAGTTCACTCGATACACCAGTGGTAACAACAGGTAATGCTTCAAAGGGAATTAAGCTTACATGGACTGATGTTGAAAATGCAGAGAGCTATATAGTCTACAGAAGAACTTATAATGATAGTACTAAAAAATATTCGAAGTGGACTGTTCTCAAAAATGGTTTTGCAGGTACCTCTTACGTTGATACAACGGTAAAGCCGGGTGTTGCCTACAGCTACACCGTAAGGGCGGTAAATGGTAAATACCGAAGTGCCTACAAGGCAACAAAGGGCTTAAGATATAACGTTACACCCGTTGTGAAGGTTGCTAACGCAACTAACGGAATAAAAGTCAGCTGGACTACTGTTGCTAATGTAACAGGCTACGCGGTATATTCATCAACTTACAATTCGAAAACAAAAAAATGGTCAGGGTGGACATATCGCGGAACGACAAAGGCCGCAACAAAATCCTGGGTAGATAAAAAAGCAAAAGCAGGAGTTTCCTATAAATATACTGTAAGGGCAGTCAATGGTTCGTTCAGGGGTAAATACAAGGCATCTGCAAATGTAATAAGGCTTATAAATCCTACGGTAAAAGTTTCATCTGTTTCAGGTGGCATAAAAATAAATTGGAATAAAATTACAGGTGCAACAGCTTATAAAATTTACAGAAGCGAGTATATTAACGGCAAGTGGACTTCATGGAATCTGATAAAGACAACGACTGACGTCAATTCATTGACGTACCTTGATTCTAGGGCGGGTAGAGGTTCAATTTATCGTTACACTGTCCGTGCGGTAAATGGTGGCAGCAGTAGCGCCTATGTTGCAAGTAATAGTGTAAAAGCATAAAATAAAAAGCATTTTTTCAGAACTTGTGTTGTGAAAAAATGCTTTTATTAATGTAAAAATATTTTAAAAATAAAAAAACGATCACCTATTGGTGATCGCCTTTATTGTGTCGGCGTCGCCCTATCTTCCCGAGCGGCTTCCCACTAAGTATTTTCGGCACTGTTGAGCTTAACTACCGTGTTCGGAATGGGAACGGGTGGACCCTCAACGCCATCAACACCGACTACAGAGAACTTGATATCCTCTGAAACAGTGGTTAGATTATATCACAAAGAAAATAAATGTCAACCCTTTTTATCAAAAAAATTTCAAAAATATTATGTTTTGACGCAAAAATGTTAAATTGTTTAAAAAAAATGAATTTTATTCTAAAAAGATGTTGATTATTTACAAAAAATATTGCATAATGATATAGAATGGTTTTGAAAAGACTTTATTTGGAGAGATAGAAATGGAAAAGAAATATGCTATAGCCTATGATATAGGCACAACAGGTGTTAAAACTTGTATTTTTGAGTTAGCAGAAAATTTAAAGTTAATTGCCGCGGCATCAGAAGGATATAAACTGTATGTTTTTCCTGATGGCGGTGCTGAACAGGACCCTAACGAGTGGTGGGCTGCGTTATGCAACACAACTAAAAAGGTGTTGGAAAAAAGCGGTCTTGACACTGAGCAGATTGTTGGTATTTCATTTTGCTCACAGATGCAGGGCGTAGTTCTTGTCGATAAAGATGCCTTGCCTGTAAGACGTGCTATGAGCTATATGGACCAGAGAGCACGTGAAGAATTAAAAGAGGGTATTGCTCACGGCTTTAAAATTGCAGGTGCAAACGTGCCGAAACTTTTAGTTTCTCTTAAAATAACAGGTGCGGTTGCCGCTTCTGTAAAAGACCCTGTGTGGAAATATAAATGGGTTGAAAAGCATGAGCCTGAAAACTTTAAAAGAGTACATAAATGGTTAGACGTTAAAGAGTATTTTATTGCAAGAATGACGGGCGAGTTCTGTATGACACACGACTCTGCCTTTGCTACTGAACTTTATGACATCAAGAAAAAATGCTTCAGTAACACAATGTGCAAAATGCTTAAGGTAAACCCAGAGCATTTGCCTGAGATTAAAGCATCAACTGACAAAATAGGTGAGTTGACAAAGAAGGCTGCAGAGGAATTAGGTCTTAAAGAGGGTACTGCTGTTTTCGGTGGCGGCGGTGACGCATCCCTTATAGGTGTTGGTGCAGGTTCAGTTTCATTGGGTGACACACATATTTACAGTGGTACTTCAGGTTGGGTTTCAACAGTTGTACCGAAGAGCGTTGTTGATGCTTCTGCTATGATTGCGGCAGTTGTAGGTGCAGAAGACGGTAAATATAACTACTTTGCAGAATTAGAAACGGCAGGCAAGTGTCTTGAATGGGTTAAAGACCACTTGGCACTCGATGAAATTGATATTTATTTGGAAAAGAAAAATATTACTGATGGCTACGAGAAAAAATACACAAGTCTTTACGATTATATGACTGAGGTTGTGTCGCAAATTCCTGCAGGCTCAAACGGTGTAATCTTCACACCGTGGCTTCACGGCAATCGTTGTCCGTTTGAGGACCCTAATGCTCGAGGAATGTTCTTTAATTTAAGCCTTGAAACAGGTAAACGAGAAATGATTCGTGCTGTTTTAGAAGGGGTTTGTTATCACCTCAGATGGTTTATTGAAACAGAAGAGAAGAAGGTTAAAACTTCAGAAAAAGTGCGTTTTGTAGGTGGCGGTGCGTTGTCTGATTTAACCTGTCAGATTTTAGCAGACTGCACAGGAAAAACAGTTGAAACCGTTTGCGAACCTCAGAATGTTGGTGCAATGGGAGCTACTGTGCTTGTTGCAGTAGGACTTGGAATTTGCAACTCAATTGAGGATGCGAAGAAAATGATTCCTGTAAGCAAGAGCTTTACACCAAATATGGAAACAAAAAAGATTTATGATAAATATTATGAGGTTTATAAGAATTTACACGCTTCAAATAAAAAGAATTTTGAACTTCTGAACTCGTAATAAAATTTACAACATATTGTAAAAATTAACTAAATCATATTGAAAAAAATAATTTTTCTGCTATAATGGAAATATAGTGGAGTGAAAAAGATTAAGGAGGGCTGAAGTATGAATATTGCATTAATGGCACACGATTCAAAAAAGGAACTTATGACGCAATTTTGTATTGCTTATTGCGGAGTTTTAAGCAAACACACACTTTGTGCTACAGGTACAACTGGTAAATTGGTTTCAGAGGCTACAGGACTCAAAATTGAAAAGTATTTAAGCGGTCAACAGGGTGGTGACCAACAAATCGGTTCAAGAATTGCTTGCGATGAAATAGACGTTTTGTTATTATTCAGAGATCCGATTTCACCAAATCCGGGTGAGCCGAATGAAAATAATATTTTAAGATTGTGCGACGTACATAACATTCCTGTTGCAACAAATATTGCAACTGCCGAAGCTCTTATTCACAGTCTTGAACGCGGCGATCTTGATTGGCGTGATATTGTTAATCCGAAAAAGAGGTAATAATTTTGTCACAGACGGCAGTTGTGTTGTCTTGAATTTGAAATCGGGTGCTTTTTATTGCTCCCGATTTTTGAATTTTACTCACTCTATAACGATAATAAAGGTAGGAAATAAAATGGCATTCAGTGTAAAAGCAATTAAAGGTACAAACGACGTTTTACCGTCAGAGTCACACAAATATCAATATATAGAGCAGGCGGCTCTTGACACAGCAAAGAGCTTCGGCTTTTTAGAAATGCGTACACCTGTTTTTGAATACACAGAGCTTTTTGACCGTTCTGTTGGTGAAACAACCGACGTTGTTCAGAAAGAAATGTATACTTTTAACGATAAAGGCGACCGTTCAATAACATTAAGACCTGAGGGTACAGCAGGTGCAGTAAGAGCGTTTTTAGAGCACGGTCTCTTTAACGAGCCATTACCGCAAAAGGTTTGTTATCTTACATCTTGCTATCGTTACGAAAAACCACAAGCAGGCAGACTCAGAGAATTTCATCAGTTTGGTGTTGAGGCTTTTGGTGCAGGTACTGCTATTCAGGATGCAGAAATTATTTCTCTTGCTTACACCTATCTCAATTATTTAGGTCTTGAGAAAGTTGCTCTTGAAATCAACTCAATAGGTTGTCCTGAGTGCAGAAAAAAATATACTGAGGCTTTAAAAGAATATTTCGAAAATAAAAAGAGCGACCTTTGTGAAACCTGTCTTTCAAGACTTGACAGAAATCCAATGAGAATCCTTGACTGCAAGAGCCCTGTTTGCTCAAAAATAGCAGAGGATGCACCTGTAGTTTTAGATTTTATTTGTGATGATTGTCGTGAACACTTTAGTTCGCTTCAGAAATATCTTGATACAATGGGTATTGAATACACGGTTAACCCACAAATAGTAAGAGGACTTGACTATTACACAAGAACAGTTTTTGAATTTATTTCAAAATATGAAAAAACAGAAGGTCTCGTTGTCTGCGGTGGCGGTCGTTATGATGGTCTTATTGAAGAATTGGGTGGCAACGCCCTCCCTGCCTGTGGTTTTGGTATGGGACTCGAAAGACTCGTTCTTATTATGGAGGGTGCAGAAATTCCGTTCCCTGAAGCACCTAAATATAATCTTTCAATAGTAACAGCAGGTGAAAACGCAGTTTTAAAATCACTTCAGATTGCTTCTGATTTAAGAAGTGAGGGTTACAGCGTTTCTGTTGATACCGTTGGCAGGTCTATTAAGGCTCAGATGAAATATTCAAATAAAATCGGCGCTGAGTACACAGTCGTGTTAGGGGATAATGAATTAGAAGAAAATAAGGCTAAGCTCAAAAATATGGGTGACGGCTCAGAAACAGAAATTTCTCTTGATAATTTTTCTGAAGAGTTTTTTCAGGCTGTTGTCAAAGACAGTATGAACGGCATTGCTGATGCCTCATTTTCAGGAATGAATCCCGAGGATATAAACAATCTTTTTAAATTATAAAAAAAATTTTTATGGTGGTGTAAAAATGGAAATAATAGATATTTCAAAAGATATTCTTAAAACTCCCGTTTACCCGGGTGACCCTGAAGGATATTTGGATGAAATAAAATCAATGAAATCGGGCGAGAAGTGTAATCTTAATGCGTTTTATACTTGTTTACACGCCGCAACGCACATTGATGCACCACTTCATTTTATAAATGGCGGAAGTTCAATAGATGAAATTCCAATGGAATATTTTATTGGCGAGTGCGAGGTTGTTGAGGTTCCTCCGGGGCCTGTTACAGGTGCCTTTGCCGAAGAGCATTTTCCTTGGAAAACCGCAGAAAGAGTTTTAATTAAAGGTAGTGGCACATCCTATTTAATGGAGAGCAGTGCCTACTATCTTGCGGATTCAGGTGTTAAATTAGTTGGTACAGATGCTCAGTCTATTGGCATAAGTGGTACTAACGAAGTTATTCACAGAGCACTTCTTTCAAATAATGTTGCAATATTAGAGGGTCTTGATTTGAGCAAGGTAGAGCCGGGTAAATACTTTTTAATGGCACAGCCAATTAAAATCAGTAACGTTGAAGCGGCACCCTGCAGAGCAGTGCTTGTAAAAGACCATTTATTCTGGACGGGAACAAGATGACGAGCTACGCTCGAGTGAAGAGTGAAAAGTGAATAGTGAAAAGTTTCGGGACCTGCGGTCGGCATTATAAAAGTGATGAGGTGACTAAAAATGAGACTTGATAAATATTTAAAGGTTTCAAGAATTATTAAAAGAAGAACAGTAGCAAACGAAGTTTGTGATGCAAAGCATGTTACTGTTAACGGTAAAATTGCCCGTGCATCTTACGAGGTAAAAGAAGGCGATTTAATTGAAATTCAGATGGGTGAAAATCTGACTAAATATAAAGTTGTTTCAATTAATGAATACGCCAAAAAAGATGATGCCGCAGCTATGTATGAAGTGGTGAATTAAAAACAAAGGGAAGGAAACGAGAAAAGTTGTTTCCTTCCCTTTTTATTTTGTGCTTTGAATCTGTAATAATAAAAACATCCTGTCATTTCTACAGGCGAAAAATGACAGGATGTTTTTAGTTTTTTCTGTATTCAGCAATATCTTCAAGAGAACAATCTAATGCTTCACAGATTTTGTTTAGTGTTTTTGTTTCAATGTTTTCGTTTGCTTTAAGTCTGCGTATAGTTTTACTGTCTATTCCGCATTTTTCTCTGAGTGTGTAGGTTGAAATGCCTTTTTCACCCATTGTTTTCCAGAGTTTATCAAAGATTATCATTTGAGAGCCCCCCTCTTGACACTATTTATTATGGGGGTTATAATCTCGTTTATTAAGGGGATATAATCCCCATAATAAATTTATTTCATTAAAGGGTGAAGTTTATGGATTGCAAAAACAAGTTTTGCATATATCAGAGTGATGGAGAGTGTTTTGTAAATGAGGTACCACATGATGAAAATGGAGTTTGTCTTAAATGCATTTATATAAAAATAAGTGATGAAGAACTTATAGAAAAGAAAAAGAAAACGATAGAAGATTTAGAATATTTTGCCAAGGAAAAAGTGAGAAAAAACGGAGTATAATGTATATTGATTGATGAAATGAAATTGAAGTGCATATGGCTGTTTTAACAAATTATTAACATTTAATTCATATGGGATTTAATTCTATGAAGTAGACTATAGTCAATGAAACAGTTATAAAGAATGTTTCAGATTAATTTAGAGTTTTTCATTCCTATCTCCTTATTCAATATACCCCCACAAACACAAACGAAAATCCGTTCTTTTAAGAGGACGGATTTTCGTTTGTATTATTCACTATTAATTATTCATCATTCACTTTTCATTAAAAGAACGGATTTTCAATGAATAATGAATGATGAAGTCGCTCGTAAACTCGCTGATGAATAGTGAATAATTGATTTTGAATCGTTTTACTGTTATAATGAACAGAAAGGTGGCGATTATGTGAAAGAAAATTTGTTAATTGACAAATCTATCATCTTTGCATCAAGAATTGTAAAATTACATCAACATTTAACTAAAACTAAAAAAGAAACAATAATATCAAAACAAATTGTTCGTAGCGGTACAAGTATTGGCGCTAATATAAACGAAGCAAACTACGGACAAAGCAAAGCAGATTTTATATCCAAAATGAGCATAGCTTTAAAAGAAACTGCAGAAACAGAATATTGGATTAAATTACTTTATATGTCTGAATATATTGATGAGAAAATGAGTCAATCACTTCTTAATGATTGTTTGGAAATCAAACGAATTTTAATCGCTTCAATAAATACTGCAAAAGAAAATAAATAGCAAAACGAAAATCCGTTCTTTTAAGAGGACGGATTTTCGTTTGTATTATTCATTTTTTACAACTTCTACTTTAATTCTACCGCTATTTTAAGTGTATTTATTGAAAATGAGAATATAGTAAAGTATAATTGAAAATGTTAAGAAATAAATTTGGAGGTGCTCTTGTGGATAAATATGCGTTTGGCAATAAGCTTTATAAGCTCAGAACTGAAAGTGATTTAACACAAAAAGACCTTGCTAATATTCTGGGGGTTTCAGACAAAGCAGTTTCAAAATGGGAGACTGGCGAAGCAATGCCAAGAGTGAAAACACTCAAAAATATTGCAGACTGCTTTTCAGTTACTTATGAAGAGTTGCTTTCACAGACAGATGAGTTAAAAACGAGTGAAACCGAAAAATATGAAGCTTATGAAACTTTTTATCGGAAAAGAGTCGGAAAGATTAAAAAGGATATTTACGAGCATACATTAGCAATTCTGTTAGGAACGATTTTGCTTTTTATAATAAAAATAGTTCTTTTTCTTCAGGCGGAAATAGCAGGTTTTTCAATTGATTTAATCAGTATTTTGTTTGGTGAAGTTATTTCGCTTGTATCCATAATAGCATTTTTTATAACTTTGAAAAAATATTTGAAATCAGAAAAAATATTTAATTACAAGCAATATAGTTATCTTTATTTTTTTCTGGATATTTCAATAGATTTTCAATTGATAGCAGGTGCAATAGGGTTTATAACAGATTCTTCAAACATCTACGTTTTTTTGTGTAACATAATTATTTCTGTGGTTTTGAAATTTTTATGGTTATGGATAACGAAAAAATATAAAAAAGGTAAGAATGTTAATATGCCTAAGCGAGAACTTATGTTATATACAGGCATATTATTGTTAATGGTTATAGTGGTAAAATTATTTCCTGCAGAGTCATTTTTCTCTGCATTAAGTACAACTAAAACAATATTCGTAAACTTCTTCAGTCTTTTCATAATGTATGAAATAATCGAATACCAATCGTTACTTGAAATAAAAAAAGAAACACAAGAAAAAACAGATAACAAAGTAAAAAGAAATGTAAAAAGAATAGTAGCAGTTTGCCTTGTTGTTGTTTTAAGTCTTTCTATGCTCGTTCTTTTTGTACCGGGATTCATTTTTAAAACGCTTGCTCAAATGAGCCCTGTTGCAAACCCGGATACTTTGTTTTATGACGAGCTCGCAATATCTTTTGAAAATGAAGTTTTAACAGAATACACAGTTGAAGATATTAAATTTGCTTTGCCTGATGAATATGAACTTCTCGGAAATATAGAAAATAAATACTCAACAGGCTTAAAGTTTGGTAAAAAGGGGAGTGAAGAGGTTCTTTTTACAGTAACCCATAGTGATAATATAGCGACGGAGCCGTTAGATATACCGTCTGAACTTTTCTCCGGTGAAAAAGGTGAAGAAACCAAAAAAATGATAAAAAACACTTTTGGGTACGTGCCGTCAACTAATCAGGAATATTTTCGTTTGCTTTATTCAATTGACCCTGATGATGCAAATATTTTAGATATTGAAGAATGTATAACATATTTTGTTATGGTTAAAACACGTGAAGTATATACGTGGAACGGAAGTTATGAAATGGAGTTTTTTGACAACGGAATATTTCAGGCAGAAATAACAAAGTCAAAAGGTGTAACTCTGACCGAAAAAAAGAAACTTGAAGTTGATGAAAGCGGTGAGTATGAACGCCTTAGTGCAAATATAACTTTTTATAGTGATGAATATGAGGACGGTTACTACCAGATTTATTATAGGCCCGAATCCGTAGGAACAGCTGATTATGAGTTGTTACACAAGGTTTTAAATACATTTGAAAAAGTTGAGTAGGTCTTATGACCTGCTCTCTTTGTTTAATTTGTTGGTTTTTATTTCATTTTCTTAAATATTTTTCACATTGAAATAAAATCTGCAATATGTTATCATAAATCTGTAGATTTTAAAGTATAATTCAGAGGTGTAAAGTATGAAAAAATTTATGGATAAAGACTTTGTTCTTAAAACAGAAACTGCTAAAAAACTTTTTGCGGCTTGTGAAAATGAACCTATTTTTGATTGGCATTGTCATTTGTCACCAAAAGAGATTTATGAAAATAACGCTCCGAGTGATATTGCTTACCTGTGGCTTGCTGGTGACCACTACAAGTGGCGTGCTATGCGCTCTTGCGGTATAAGTGAGGATTATATAACAGGTGACAAATCACCTTATGAAAAATTCAGAGCCTGGGCAAAGGCAATGCCTAATTTAATTGGTAATCCGCTTTACCATTGGACTCACCTTGAATTACAAAGATATTTTGATATCTATGAACCGTTAAGTGAAAAAACTTGCGACGCTATATGGGAAAAAGCAAATAATTTAATCAAAAACGGCGGTTACACTCCGAGAGAGCTTATTGAAAAAAGTAACGTTAAATATCTTTGCACAACAGATGATGCGGCAGATACTTTAGAATATCACAAACTCTTAAAAGAAGATGAAACTTTCAAGTGTCAGGTTTTACCTGCATTCAGACCAGACAAGGCACTCGGAATCGAACTCGATGGTTATTTGGAATGGTTAACTGCTCTTGAAAATGTTTCAGGTACTTCAATTAAAACATTTACAGAACTCAAAAAAGTGCTTCTTACAAGAATTGATTTGTTTAAAGAAATGGGTTGCTGTGCAAGTGACCACGCTTTAACTTATGTTCCTTATGTAAGAGGTAGTGAAGATGAATTAAACGAACTTTTCACTAAAAAATTAAGTGGTGCAGAGCTTTCAGCAAAAGAGATTGATTTATACAAAACTGAACTTTTAATTTTCCTCGCTAATGAATATGCAAAGAATAACTGGGCAATGGAAATTCACATTGGTGCTATGAGAAACAATAACACTGAAATGTTCAAAAAATTAGGTCCTGACACAGGCTATGATTCAATTGCAGATTATGAAATTGCAATAAACCTTTCAAAGCTTCTTAATGCAATGCATTCTGAATTCAGACTTCCAAAAACAGTTCTCTTTACACTTAACCCGAAAGATAATCAGGTTTTGGGCACAATGCTCGGTAACTTCCAGACGGATGAGGCTGCATCAAAAATACAGTTCGGTACTGCATGGTGGTTTAATGATAACTATGATGGAATGCGTGCTCAGATGAGCTCTTTAATGAATCTTGGTGCGTTTGCAAAGTTTATTGGTATGCTTACTGACTCGAGAAGCTTTTTGTCTTATCCAAGACACGAGTACTTCAGAAGAATTGTCTGCGAAATTATTGGTGATTTGGTTGAAGAGGGCAAGTATCCTGACGATATGGAATTCTTAAGTGAAGTTGTAAAAGATATTTCATTCAGAAATGCGAAGGCTTATTTTGGGGTAGAATGAGTGTGTTTTAAAAATATGATTAAATGAGTATTCATAACCTTTTGAATTAAAACACAATATATAGTAAAAAAATAAAAACACAAAACGACAAAAAGGCAACTTTTTGTCGTTTTATTTACCCTAATTCCCTATGGGTTTGTAGTAGATATTAACAAAAAATTCAAAAAGTTATGTAACAAATTCACCTAAAATGGTTGAAATTAAATATATTTATGATATAATCAATATAATGTAGTTTTATTTGTATTTTTACAAAATATTGTGTGATATTAATTCTTCAGATGAAAGTGGAGTGGTTATAATAGAACCCGTAACAAAATATGCAATGGAGAACATTATTGTTAACTGTTGTGCATTGATTTTATTAGTTTTCTTAAGAATGCAGCATAAGAGTGTTAAAAACAGTTTTGTGTTGGACCAGAAGTTATTTGTAGTAATGCTTGACCTTGCGATGGTTCAATGTTTTATTGAAGCGTTTACAAATCTTTGGGACAGAGAACATATTTTTTCATTTCTGATAAGTGGTAATTACCAATTAGGTAATGCAATAGATATTGGAATAAATCTTGCTTTAAACATTTTATATTTCTCAATCAATGTAGTGTTCGGTTACATCTGGTGCTTATATGCGGTTTATAGAATGTTTGGTAGCCCGAGGCGTGTAAAAAGATATGCCAAAATCATTTGTGCACCTATGATTATTGCGTTGTTGTCTGTGTGGACCACTCCGTTTACGGGCTGGGTATTTACAGTTAGTCAGAACAATGTTTATAAAAGGGAATGGTTGTGGATTTTACCTGCAGTTGCAACAATTGCATACGTTGTTTTCGGTGTGGGTTATATTTATTCAAACAGAAAAAGAATCAATAAATATATGATAATGCCTATAGCACTTATAATTTCACCCATTTTTATGGGCGCAATTATTCAGGCAGTGTTACCGGGTACCGCTATTATCGCTATGGTAGTTACAATTTCTCTTGTTGGTTTATATGCTACAACACAATCTGAATCTGCTTATATTGACCGTTTGAGCGGTGTTTATAACAGAAGATATTTAGACGATTATCTTACAGGTCTTAATGAAAACGAAAAGAACAGAAAAATTGGTAAGACTATTACAGGTATAATGCTTGATATGGATAAATTCAAGCAGATTAACGATAATTTCGGACATCACGTAGGTGATGATGCAATTTCTCAGGTTGGTAGTATCTTAAGAGAAAATTTAGGCAAAATGAATTTTGCGGCACGTTATGGTGGCGACGAGTTTATTATTATTACGCCAATGCTTGACAGTGAAAGCATAGAAGAGCTTATGCAAAAGCTCACAGATGCTGCGAATGCAAATAATGAATCTGGTGAGTATCCTTATGAGTTATCATTCTCTTATGGTTACGCTCAGTTTACCGTTGGTAAAGAGAAAGATTACGACGGATTTATGCAACGCATGGATGATAATATGTATCAATATAAGGTTGCTAAAAAAGCTCGTTGGGCAGCAGAAGGAAAGAAAACAAAACAAGAAGAAGTAGTATCTTCTGCAGAATAAAATAAAATCCCCTTATGAAGAAGTTCAATCTTCATAAGGGGATTTTTTATGTTTAATTAACTATATTTACTACCCAGACCTTTTTCTTTATAAATATAAAGCCTATTATATCTTTCAATATATCCGAGCATTGAATAATGGGGTAAATAATAAAAATTGAAAGGTGCCCTATATAAAAGAGCGAAAATGCAAGCGGCACTACAAAGCATAGAAGGAAAACACTGTCAAATATAAACGTAACAAATGTTTTACCACCACTTCGTAAAGTGAAATATGAAGCGTGTGCAAAAGCATTTATAGGCACAGTGAGCGCAACCGTTTTCATAAAATATTCTGCATAAGCTTTAGATTCTTCAGAAGTGTTGTAAAGAAGTAGAATAGGGTTACTTGCGAAGAAGATAGAAATTCCGACGATAACACTTGCGAAGAGTGTAAAAGCAAACATCTTTTTAACAGAAGAAATTGCTTCTTCAAATTTGCCTGCACCCAAAAGCTTGCCTACAATAATACTTATGCTTGAGCCTAATGCCTGGAACGAAATACTCAAAAGGTTAACCACAGTAGAAGAAATGCTGTAGCCTGCAACAACCGCTATGCCGTGAAGGCTGTAGCTCATACTGAGAATTGACATACCTGCAGACCACAAAAATTCGTTTGCCAAAAGAGGCAGACCTTTAATGGTAATTCTTTTAAGTAAATCCTTCGGAATATAAAGGCTTTTGAAAGCACCCTTGAAAAATGGGAATTGCTTTTTCTTTTTTATGACGTAAATTATAAAGACCAGACATTCTGTGTATCTTGCAATTACTGTTGCAATTGCGGCACCTTCTGCACCGAGTGCGGGGAATCCGAGTTTACCGAATATCAACACGTAATTAAGAAGGCAGTTGACAAAAACGGCAATAAAACCGGTAATCATAGGAATAAACGTTTGACCTGTCTCTCTTAACGTGCTTGAAAAAATGTTTGAAACGGCAAACGGAAACAAGCCAAGAACAATAATGTTAAGATAATCTCTTGCAATAGTTGCTGTGAGTTCTAAATCAGAAGAACTATCGCCTTCGTGAAGGAAAAGATTGATTAGAAAATCACCTGAGAATATAAAAATAAACGAAGCGATTATCGAAAGGACTATAACGGTAACGGTTTTGAATCTTATTGTGTAGCGTATTCCGTTTTCATCGTTTTTACCGTGGAATTGCGAGGTGAAAATTCCTGCACCGCTGACTGCACCGAAAAGTGCGAGAGTGAAAACAAAATATAATTGGTTTACAATAGATACCGCAGACATATCTTCTGTGCCGAGAGCACCAACCATAAGGTTATCTAAAAGGCTTACAAAACTTGAGATTAAATTTTGTATCATCATAGGCACAGCTATGCTGAGTGTTGCTTTATAAAAGGCTTTGTCGCCAATATAACTTTTTATATTCATATTATTTAATCATATCGTGCTCTTTAATGAAGTTTACGACTTCATCAACAGTGGTGAAAGCGAGACCTACTACTGTATCAGCGCCGCCGTAATAAACGGCAATTCTGCCGGTGTCGCCATCTGCCAAAGCAGCACAAGGGAAAACAACGTTCGGAACGTCACCGACGAATTCATAAGTTTCGCGTGGGCTTAATAAATAACAGTCAGCTCTGTGTAAAACCTTCCACGGTTCGTTAATATCTGTAATCATTGCACCCATACTGTAGGTGAAGCCGTTACAGCTTGTTATAACACCATGGTAGAAGCAAAGCCAGCCTTCATCTGTTTCAATAGGTGTAGGCCCTGCACCGACTTTTGTCATTTCCCAATTGTTTTCAGGTTTAATAACAAAGCGATGTTTGCCCCAATAAGTGAGGTCAGGGCTGTGACTTAAGAAGATGTCACCGTAAGGTGTGTGTCCTTTGTCGCAAGGACGTGTGAAAATCATATATTCATTGTTAACCTTTCTCGGGAATAAAACACCGTTTCTTGAAACAGGTAAAACGGCATTTTCTTTTCTGTCCCAAGTAACAAAGTCTTCGGTTACGGCAATACCTATAGATGTACCTCTGTCAGTGTGGCAAACCCAGGAAAGGTAATATTTCCCGTCAATTTCACAAAGACGTGGGTCGTAACCGCGGAATATTTTTTCATCGTTCAATTTCCAATGAATACCGTCTTTACTGAAGCCTGTTACAAGATATTGCTCGCGTGTGATGTCATCAAGTCTGAAAACACCTGCAAAGTCATCTTCTTTGTCGCGTCTTACAACAGCAGAGTTAAAGATACTGTTAGCATCTTTAACAAATGATCTGTCAATAATAGGGTTTTCTGTGTAACGCCATACAGGGTCGGTACAGTTTTCGGGTTTTTCCTGCCAGGGGATGTTTTTTACTTTTGAGTTTAAAATTTTAGCCATAGCATTTATTTCCTTTTTAATTATAGTCTTGCATTATCGTAATAGTTAGTGGTTTCCATTAAGATGTTTGCTGAATCAAAAATTGTTTTTCTTGAAACGTTTGAAAGTAAATCCTTTGTACTGAAGCATTTGTTGATATGCTTTTTGGATGTTCCGAGAGAACAAGCCGAGAAATGATGCACTGTAAACGGAGTGAAGCTCGAGGTTCCTATAATTGTGCTTTCTTTATGTATTTGCAGATTTAAGTTGTCGCAAGCTTCAGACATTATGTTGGCAGCATCAGTACTGCCTTCGTTACCGCTACCATCTTTAAAGAATATAGCGAGATGCTTCGAAGAAGTAAGTTCTTCTACAGGTATAAAAACTGTTGGAATATCTCGGTATATCTTTTTGTATTTTGAGGCAAAAGCATAGGCACCTGCGTGATTGGAATATTCACTTCCAACAATAAGGCAACAGAATTCAGTCTGGTTATATCTGAAGTTGTTTTCGCTCATCTGTTTCATAATTGCAGTGATTGTGGCGGCGGGGATTATACTTGAACTTAAACCGCTTGAAGCCTTTGTGGGGTGTACAAGAAAAATAGAAAGCAAATAAAAAGCAATAAAGAAAAGCGAAACTGAAGATAAAAATGAAAATATCGAATTGTTTTCGGGTGCTCCTGCAAAAAGATACATAACACAAGAACAGAAGGTTAAAGTGTTACCCAGAATACAGCACGTGAGAAGAACAGTTGTGAGATTTGTTCTGAAAAGGAAAAATCTCTGCCTTTTTGGTGCGTCTGCACGTGCAACCAAAACGACTCTGTTCTGTGGTTTCGATTGTGCATATCTTTTTGCAAGTATGTTTATTGAGAGCCTTTTCGGGAATAAAACGTCGAGTGCTTTTCCGTCAAAGAAAAATTTGTAAGAGAACACAGAAAAAATCAGAATACTTAAAACTGTGCAAATGCAAACGGGTATAACTGCACCGCGTTCCTGTGAAAAATTAAAAACAAATGCAGAAACAATAAGTAATCCGCATAATACCTTTAAAAGAATTGTGCCGACCTTGAGGTGAGTTGTGAAGCTTTCTTCGCTTGTTTCATCGCAATAGTTTTTAAGCTCATTGAGAAAAAGACGTGCTGAAAAAGCTTCACCCGAAGAAGCGGGGAGCCTGTCTGAACTTTTTGAAAGAATCTGCCCTGCTACAGAAAAAACGTAATCTATATTTTCCTGTGATAATTTAGGTGTTATAGTCATTTTGTGATAATCTCTTTAAATCTCTTATATGCTTCTTCCCATTTCTCGTTTTCTTTAGGTGTGTAGCAAGTGAGATTTTCACCTTCTGCAATGATTTTGCGTGCTTCTTTAATATCTTTTATTGTACCGTCTGACATTAACTGTACAGCAACGTTGCCGAGAGCGGTAGCCTCTATAGGTCCGCCGTATACGCTTACGTTGCAACTTTCTGCAGTCATCTGTAAAAGAAGCTTGTCTTTGGTTCCGCCACCCATAACGTGAAGTCTGTCATAATCTTTTTTTGTGCACTCTTTTATTCCGTCAAACGTGTAGCGGTATTTAAGCGCAAGGCTTTCATAAATGCAACGCATTATTTCACCTGGTGTCTGTGGAACGTATTGCTCTGTTCTTTCGCAGTATTCCTGAACTCTTTTCGGAATGTTGCCCATTGAACCGAATTCCGGTGAATCAGGGTCGATAAAGCATTTGAATGGTTGACATTCCAAAGCCATTTTTTCAAGGTCTGCATAAGAGTAGTCAACATTTTCGCGTTTCCATTGTCTTCTGCTTTCTTGTATAAGCCATAAACCGATAATGTTTTTTAAGAATGCTGTAGTGTAGCCGTAACCACCCTCGTTTGTTACGTTAAGACGTTTGGAGGCTTCGTTTATAATAGGCTCTTTTACCTCTGTGCCAAAAAGAGACCATGTTCCGCAGCTTATAAATACAAAGTCATCGTCCTGGCAAGGAGTAGCTGTAATAGCACTTTGTGTGTCGTGGGCAGCAACTGCAACAACGTTTGCCTTCGGGAGTGATAATTCTTCACAGATTTCATCACTCAGTTGACCTATAACGGTACCTGTAGGAACTATTTTTGTTAAAAGTCTTTTTGGTAATCCTAAGGTGTCAATAATTTCATCTGACCAGTCATTGGTTTTAAGGTCAACCATCTGAGAGGTTGTCGCAATAGAGTACTCAGTAGACTTTACACCTGTGAGCATATAGTTCATAAGGTCGGGAGTGAAAAGCATTGTTTCTGCTTCTTCTAAAATATAAGGGCGGTTTTCTTTGAGAGAAAGAAGCTGAAAAACAGTGTTGAAATCCATAAACTGAATTCCCGTTATGTCATACATTCTCTCTTTAGTCATATATTCTTCTGCTTTTTCTATCATACCGCTGTTTCTTTTGTCGCGGTAATGAACAGGGTTTTCAACAAGAGTGCCATCTTTTCTGAGAAGACCGAAGTCTACACCCCAGGTATCAATACCTACACTTGTGAAACCACCGAATTCTTTTGCTTTAACCATACCCTGTTTGATTTCAAAGAAAAGTCTTTGAATATCCCAATAAACAGTGCCGTTTATACTGACAGGGTCGTTTGAAAAACGGTGAACCTCGTTAAGTTCAATTTTTTTACCGTCAAATGTTGCTAAAATTGCTCTGCCACTTGAAGCACCAAAGTCAAATGCAAGAACTCTCTTTTCCAAAGGAACTCCTCCTTTATTTTATCTTAAGAAGCAGTTTATAATTATTTCTTCTGCTTCTTCTTCTGTTTTGCCTAATGTTTGAAGTTTTAAAAGTTGGTCGTTATTAATTTTGCCTATTGCTGCCTCGTGAACAATATTTGCATCACAATGGTTTGCAGCGATTTCAGGAATTGAACGGATGTGGGCATCGCCCATAATAATAGAGTCACATTGCACGTGTGCTCTGCACTGTGCGTTGCCGACTGCTTTAGGGTAGAAAACTTGTTCAGAGTTGTCTTTGGCAACTGAACGTGAAATGATTTGTGAGGAAGCATCGACACCGTTTAATTCAATTGTCATATCTGAGTGAGCAACCTGATTGCCGTGTGTCATAAGCTTTTCTAAGACTACAAGGTGTGCACCTGCTTTTAATTTGGCTATGGTGTTTCTTTTTGTTGAATCCACGCCTTCAATCTGAACCATTTCCATTTCGCAGAATGAATTTTCATCCATAAAAACTTCAGTTACAGGGTTAAGAACGTTTTCTCCTGTTCCTTCGCCTTCACCGTAATGCTTTTCAACATATTTGATACGGGCATTTTTGCCTATGTGGAAACGATGGATTCCGTCGTGTTCACTTTTTTTATCACCTGAATTGTGAATTCCGCAACCTGCAACAATAAGCACATCAGCATCCTCGCCGATATAAAAATCGTTGTAAACTAAATCGTCAACACCTGTTTCGGTAATGATAACAGGTATATGAACACTTTCGTTTTTTGTGCCCGGCTTAACGGTTATATCAATACCGGGTTTGTCCTTTTTATTTTCAATTATAATATTTTCTGTCGAAGCTCGACCGGCACTCTCACCATTGCGGCGGATGTTGTAAGCCCCTTGAGGAACATCGTGCAAATCGGCAATTGTTTTTAACATATGTGTATCTATTTTTTGCATATTTTTACCTCTTATCTGAAATCACAAGCGTTGTTGAATTCGTTCATTAAAAGTGGAAAGACCTCTTCCTGAGGACCTTTTTTCTTTACGGTTCCGTTTGCAATAATAGCGATTTCATCTGCTATTTTCATAATTCTTTCCTGATGAGAAATGATAATCATACTCTGCTTGTTCTGCTCTGATATTCTTTTGAAGCTTTCAATAAGCATATTAAAGCTCCAGAGGTCAATTCCTGCTTCAGGCTCATCATAAATTGCAAGATCAACGTTTCTTGCCATAATAGTAGCTATTTCTATTCTTTTTATTTCACCGCCTGAAAGAGTTGAGTCAACTTCACGATTCAGATAATCCTTTGAGCAAAGTCCGACGTTTGTGAGGTAGGCACAGCATTGGTCTTCAGGGAGTGTGCTTCCGTGAGAAAGACTGAGCAAATCTCTGACTGTGAGACCCTTGAAGCGTGGTGGCTGCTGGAAGGCATAGCCTATTCCTAATTTTGCTCTTTCTGTTATGGACAAATCCGTTACGTCAGTTCCGTTCCAGATGATTTTACCGCCTGTAGGCTTTTCAATTCCCATAATAAGCTTTGCTAAAGTGGATTTACCGCCACCGTTAGGACCTGTAATAACAAGGAATTTTCCATCATCAAGCGTGAGGGAAACGTCATTTAAAATTTCTTTTTTTTCGCCGTCATCGTTGACTTTGAATGATAAATTAATCAATTCTAACATATAATTTCACCAGAATATTTCAGATTTATGATATATAATTACAATACAACGAATAGATTATATAAAATTTTGTTAATTTATTCAAGTCTTTTCAAAAAAACCTTGTTAAATAGGAAAAAATGTGTTATAATTACAAATATGTATAATCTTGTTTACAAATTTTGATGAATTTCTACAAAGGTGGGCTAACAGATGATGTACGGCGGAAAGATGGAAAGCGAACTTGAAAAAGTTGAGCTTGAAATGATTTTAAGCGAAACTGTTGCAGGTATTGCTATGGTTTGTCCGCATTCAGACGGCGTTAAACTTGAATATACAAACGAAGGCTTTTTCAATCTCTTTGGTTATACAAGGGAAGAATACGAAACACTTCCTCAAGAGGTAAGACTTAACCTCTTTCACTACAATGACTTTATGAATATTATTTCTCGAGTAAATACAGATTACAAGCCGGGCGAGGTTCAGCAGTTTGAGTGCCGTTGTAATAAGAAAAACGGTGAAGTTGCCTGGGCTCTTTTCTCAGTAAGAAAGCCACACGATGCTAAAGAAGGCGAACAGAGATTTATTTGTAATATTGTCGATATTACAGAGATGAAATGCCTCCAGATGAGAATTCAGGAAGAAAAAGAAAGATATGAGCTTATAGAAGAAATTTCTGACGATATTATTTTCAATTATGATGTTGCAGCAGACGTTCTTGAGTGCTCACCAAAAATTCTTCGTACACTTCGTACAGCAACAAGAGTTGAGGATGCAATTGAATATATAACCTACGGTAACGTTTTTGACCACCGAGATATTCCTCTTTTTATTGAAGCAGTAAGTAACGCTCTTTCAGGTAAGAGAATAAATATTTTTGACGCAAGAATTATAAACCAGCGTAATGATGTTGTATGGCACAGAATAAAATTTGCCGCTATATTTGACAATGATGGTAATGCAGTTAAATTTATAGGAACTATGTCTGATATTGATAAGGAAAAGAAAGAAAAATCAAGACTTATTGCTCAGGCAGAGACCGACCAGCTTACAGGCTTCCTTAACAAAGTTTCTACAGGACTTAAAATTAACGAGCTTATAAAAGAATATCCTAATGAGCCGGGAACAATGTTCCTTATAGATATTGATGATTTCAAACTTCTTAACGATACTTACGGTCACCACGAGGGTGATGTATTCCTTCGTGAATTCACAAGTAAATTAGCACTTGCATTCCGTTCTACAGATATTTTAGGTCGTGTAGGCGGCGAAGAATTTGTTATTTTTGTTAATGGTCTTGGCGACGTTAAAGAGCTTGTTGAAGAAAAGGCAAAGGAAATTGAAAAAATTTGCCACAGCATAAAGCTTGAAAAAGCAAAAGATAGGGTAATGTCTTGTTCTATAGGTGTTGCGATTTATCCTGAAACAGGAATGGATTACAACGATTTGTTTGAAAAAGCTGACGAGGCTATGTACTACGTTAAAAAACACGGTAAAAACGGTTACGCTTTTGCTGAATAATAAAAAACATTCCGCTTTTCATTTATGGTAATGGAAAGCGGGATTTAATTGCGGAGAGATTATTATGTCGCAAATAATAGAATATATTAAAGACAAAAAGCTTCTTATTCTTGGCTACGGCAGAGAAGGTATTTCTACTTATAATTATATAAGAAAGCATCTGCCTGAAAAAAAGATTACAATAGCAGACAAAAATCAGATTACAATAAGTGACAGTAACACAGATTTAATATGCGGAGAAGATTATCTTTCTCACCTTGGTGAATTTGATTTGGTTTTTAAAAGCCCGGGAATTGCTTTTTTAGGTGACGTGAGTTATCCCGAAAGCACAGAAATCACTTGCCAGACGGATATGTTTTTAAGATTTGCCAAGCCAACGGTTGTTGGTATTACAGGCTCAAAAGGGAAAACTACAACCTCGACACTCATTTACGAAATGTTGAAGGCGGGTGGCAAAAACACCTGTCTTATCGGTAATATAGGAGTTCCTGTTTTTGAAAAGGCTGATGAGAATGAAAGTCTTATTGCAGTTATCGAAATGTCGTCACATCAGTTAGAGTTTACAAAGGCATCGCCGTTTGTGGCTGTGCTCGTAAATATTTATGAAGAGCACCTTGACCATTACAAAACGGGTTTTGATGGTTATGCGAACTCAAAGCTTAATATTACAAGATATCAGACAGAGAATGATTTCTTTGTTTATAACAATGAGCAGGATGTAGGCCACGGACTTGACGTTGAAGGTGCAATCGGCGGTAAAAGGGTGAAGGTTGGCTTCAGCGTTGCACAGAAAAGCGGCTTTGTAAATGAGCTGTGGCAGAGTACAGAGCATTTAAAAGGTGAGCACAACCGACAGGACATTGCTTATGCAGTAGAGGTTGCAAGAATTTTTTCTGTTGACGATAACAGCATAAGAGAAGCCATAAAAAACTTTAAAGGCATTGAACACAGAATGGAATTTGTCGGTAGATTTAAAGGTGTTTCCTATTATAATGATAGCATAGCAACAATTCCAACTGCAGTTATGGGTGCAATAAAAGCATTAAAAAACGTTGACACCTTGGTTTTCGGTGGTCTCGACAGAGGTATAGACTATAAAGAATTTATAGAATATCTGATTAACTCTGATATTAAAAATCTTATAGGCTTGCCTGAAACGGGGCACAGTATTTTAGATGAAGTGAAGCTGCACAATAAAAATATTAAAGTGATTTATGCCTGCGATATGGAGGATGCAGTAAAAAATGCCATTGAATATACAAAAGAAAATGGTGTTTGTTTATTCTCTCCTGCGGCGGCGAGCTACAATTTTTATAAGAATTTTGAAGAAAAGGGTAGACACTTTAAAGAATTAGTAGTAAAATATGCTCAATGATACACGTTGTGTGTAGATTTGTTCTATATATAAATAGTATACAAATTAAATTCAAGGAGAAATAAATATGAAAAAGATAATTGCAGTTTTACTCGCTGTGAGTATGTTATGGTCTTTTTGCATAACTTCATTTGCGGCAGGTGCAGGCGAAGATGATGTTTTAAGATTCAATAAGAACGGAACCTTCAAAATTCTTGTTCTTGCAGACGTTCAGGACGTTTATCCTATAGATGACTCTATGATTGCTTTTATTAACGAAGCACTTGATTATGCAAAACCTGATTTAGTGGTTTTTGATGGCGATAATATTATGACTGATGACGTCAGAGCTTATGAGCAGGTTTTGACTCCTATGGTTAAAAGAGGTATTCCTTTCTCATTGGTGTTCGGTAACCACGACCCTGAAGTTGAAGGTTTCCCTCTTGAGGAGCAGTTGGCGGAATATCAGAAATATGAAGGTTGTTTAGCATATGATGCTGATCCTGCACTTCGCGGTTGCGGCAACCACAATCTTTTAATTTATTCAAGCAAGGGTAATGATATTGCATTTAACCTTTGGTTCTTTGATTCAGGTACTTCACTCAGAGAAAATGGTGAATGGCTTGGTTATGATTGGGTAAGAGAAGACCAGATTAAATGGTATCAGGAAACAAGAGATGAAATTACTGCTGCAAACGGCGGTGAAATAGTTCACTCAATTGCTTTCCAACACATCATTCCAAAAGAAGCGGTAGAAGTTCTCTTCTATGAAACAGACACTTCTTTAGGCGAACTTACATATAATTTTAACGATGGCGGAGTTTATTCATTTGTTCCGAAAATCGATAAATTTGATGGCTACATCTTTGAAAAGAGCTGCTGTGGTAATGGTTCAGACGGACAATGGGATGCTATGCTCGAAGGTGGCGATGTACTCGCAGTTGTTGTAGGCCATGACCACGTTAACAGCTTCGTAGCAGATATCAATGGTATTGACCTCGTTCAGACACCTGGTGCTACATATCACTCATACTATAATAATATGCTTCAGGGTGCAAGAATAATTGAACTTGATGAAGGTGACCTCGATAGTTACTATACATATGAATTAACTTCAAGCTTCCTTGCATCTCAGAGTGGTTCCAATATTACAGATGGTGATGAAAGAAGCGAAGCAAGTTACACTTTCGCAAATATTATGCTTCCTGTTTTTGATATGATTATGGAACTTTTAAGAGATGTATTTGGTGGTATCTTCAGCAATATACCTGAAGCTGATGTGCCTGCAGGTGACGTAATAGAATAAATTAATGACAACAAGGTGCTTCACATATAAAGTGAAGCATCTTGTTTTTTCATAAGTGAGAAATTTGACGAGGGGTAACAGAAGCCTGAAAAAATACGATTTGAATTAAAGAAAGGGTTTTGAAAAAAGTTCATATATATAATAGTATATATAAGCCGAAAAATGAATATAAGCACTATTATGGGGCGAAAATGGCAGGTTTTGTACATTTTATGTTGCAATATTACCAATTGAGTGTGGTGTTCTATTGTGAAAAAGTTACAAATGTGAAAAAAATTTAAAAAAACACTTTAGAAATTTTCAAAGCGAGGAATAACTATAAGTGTAAGGACAACACAGTCACCCGCTGAGTTGAGCACCTACAAAAAATTAAATTAAAAATAGTGTTGCCAAACAAACCAGACAAGGATGTCAGGTAGGCGATGCAGATTTCAAGGAGGAAATTATTATGGGTATGGTAGTTAGAACAAACATTATGGGTATCAATGCTAACAGACAGTTAGGCATGAACAACAGTCAGGTTTCAAAGAGCCTTGAAAAACTTTCATCAGGTTACAGAATTAACCGTGCTGGCGACGACGCTTCTGGTCTTGCAATCAGCGAAAAAATGAAAGCTCAGATTAAAGGTCTTGAACAATCTTCATCAAACGCACAAGACGGTATCTCTCTTGTGCAGACAGCTGAAGGTGCTACAACTGAAATTCACAATATGCTTAACAGAATGGTTGAGCTTTGCACAAAAGCTGCAAATGGTATCTATGAAGACCTCGACCGTGACGCTGTTAAAGCTGAACTTGATGCTCTTGGCGAAGAAATTACTCGTATCACAACATCAACAAAGTTCAACAACACAGTATTACTCGATGGTTCATTAAGCACACAGCTTCAAATCGGTCCTGAAGGAAGCGACACAATCGCTGTAGCATGTGCTTCTCTCGACGCTACATCACTTAGCGTTAACGATCTTGACGTTTCTTCAGCAACAGCAGCTAACGAATCAATCGCATTAGCTAAAGCAGCTATCAACACAGTTTCAACTGAAAGAGGTAAGCTTGGTGCTATCCAGAACCGTCTTGAGTACACAATCAACAACCTCGACACAACAGCAGAAAACATGTCAGCTGCTAACTCACGTATTCGTGACACTGATATGGCTAAAGAGATGATGAACTACACAAAGATGAACGTTCTCACTCAAGCTGCTCAGGCAATGCTTGCACAAGCAAACCAACAGCCACAAGCTGTTCTTCAGTTACTTCAATAATTTACTCCGTAATATATCCTACCGGTTGTACCCACAGCCGGTAGGGCTGAGAGTAAAAGCCTATTGAAAGAAATGCAAATTACTTAGTTAATAATTCTTATTCCAAATTGACTTTTCTTTGGTTATTAAGGTAATGTTACAAACTGAGGTTGTGAATAGTTTGTAGCATTACCCCGGAGGGAAGCTACGTAAATTAGGTTTTTGATGCCACAGTGACTGTTTTTGGGTAGCAGTCAGGCATTGGAAATAAATAATTTTAAAAATGTGTTGCTCAAAAGAGTAAGCAAGGAGTTTGCTCGGCAACACAATTTCAAGGAGGAAAAGATTTATGGGTATGGTAGTTAGAACAAACACAATGGGTATTAACGCAAACAGACAGTTAACTATGAACAACAGCGCTGTTTCTAAGAGCCTTGAGAAACTTTCTTCAGGTTTCAGAATCAACCGTGCTGGTGACGATGCATCTGGACTTGCAATCAGCGAGAAGATGAAAGCTCAGATCAAAGGTCTTGAGCAAGCATCTGCAAACGCACAGGATGCTATCTCTCTTGTTCAGACAGCT
>JAZRKU010000014.1:0-25511 GCA_045646485.1 Acutalibacteraceae bacterium | reverse complement strand
AGCTACTTTCAGTAGTGACTGCTTCCTCTGGCTCCAGAAATCTTGAAACATCTATATATACCATGCACTTTTGTCAAGGTGAAGTTATGGTCTTTTCTCATTTTTTATGCAAAAATCATAACTTCACTTTGACAATTTACTTTTATCTTATTCACATTATAACATATCAAACATCCCATTTTTAGTACTTTTGCCACTAAAAACGGGATGTTTTTCATCATATTATAATTACAATGCCAACGCAGTTCCAATAATTCCGAATTATGAATTACGCATTCCAAATTATTACTGGGGTAATGTGCAAATTTGATGGTAGTTGGTATTTTACGATTCCCGAAGCGTGCAAAGGCACGCGAGT
Source organism: Acutalibacteraceae bacterium (assembly GCA_045646485.1). Classification (GTDB taxonomy): domain Bacteria; phylum Bacillota; class Clostridia; order Oscillospirales; family Acutalibacteraceae; genus DTU089. Next base: position 25,153 of record JAZRKU010000014.1, on the reverse strand, counting down.
TAGGATGGGTAAAATGACAAATATCGCAAACTGCCATTCAAGCGTAGATTGATGTGCAAATTTGATGATAGTTGGTATTTTACGATTCCCGAAGCGTGCAAAGGCACGCGAGTTAGGATGAGTAAAATGACAAATATCGCAAATTTGCCATCAAGCTTCTTCCCAGTTCATTGAACATTTAACAGCCTTATGCCAACCCTTGAGCATTTTCTCACGTTTGTCGGTGTTAACATTAGGAATAAAAATTCTGTCAACCTCACGGTCGGTTTCAATTTCTTCTAAGCTCTTCCAGAAGCCGACTGCAAGACCTGCCATATAGGCAGCACCTAAAGCAGTTGTTTCTACAAGCTTTGGTCTGTTAACCTTTGCTCCTGACATATCTGCCTGAATCTGAAGCATTATATTACTTACAGATGCACCACCGTCAACACGAATTTCTGAAATTAAAATCTCGCTGTCCTTTGACATAGCATCTATTAAATCTGTTACCTGGTAGGTTATACTTTCAAGAACAGCTCTTGCAAAATGAGCACGATTTGTGCCACGTGTCAGACCGACAACACAGCCACGTGCGTACATGTCCCAATAAGGTGCACCGAGACCTGTGAAAGCGGGTACCAAATAAATTCCGTTTGAGTCAGGTACACTTTCTGCTAAAAAGTCACATTCTGAGGGTTCAGAAATCATTCTGAGCTCATCACGAAGCCACTTAATAACAGAGCCTGCATTAAATGCACTACCTTCCAAATCATAAGTAACTTTTCCGTTAAGTCCCCACGCAATACCTTCAATAAGCTGATTTTTTGAGTGAATTCTTTTATCACCCGTATTCATAAGAAGGAAGCAACCTGTACCATAAGTATTTTTTGCCTGCCCTGCATTAAAACAAGCCTGGCCAAAAAGTGCTGACTGCTGGTCGCCTATAGCACCGCCTATGGGAATACCTGCAAGTGAAGAAAGTCCCGGTAAATTATCAGCAATTTCGCCATAAACGGCACTTGATTCTTTAACCTCAGGCAACATACTCATAGGAATACCCAATTTGTTGCAGAGAGTTTCATCCCATTGAAGCTTTTCAATATCAAAAAGCATTGTTCTTGAAGCATTGCTGTAATCAGTTATGTGAACCTTTTTATTGGTAAGGTTCCAGATAAGCCAGGTTTCAACCGTACCGAAGCAAAGCTTATCTTCATTTGCAAGTGTTCTTGCCTCAGGAACATTATCTAAAATCCATTTGATTTTTGTTGCAGAGAAATAAGCATCAATCAAGAGACCTGTGTGTTCTTTTACATATGGCTCAAGACCCATTTCTTTTAATTTTTCGCAAATAGGTGCAGTTCTTCTGCACTGCCACACAATTGCGTTGTAAACAGGCTTGCCTGTTTCTCTTTCCCACACAATAGTTGTTTCACGTTGATTTGTAATACCGACAGCTGCAATTTCTTCTGCTTTTATGTTGCCATTTTGCAAAGCAACCTGCAAAGAATGAAGCTGAGATTCCCAGATTTCATAAGGGTCATGTTCAACCCAACCGCTCTTAGGATAAATCTGATTGAATTCAAACTGCGCCTTTGAAACTATATTACCTCTTTTATCAAAAACGATTGTTCTTGAGCTTGTTGTACCCTGGTCAAGTGCTAAAATATACTTTTTCATAGTTGGTTCCGGAAATTTTCTTAATAAAACTCCGTTCCTCCTTTTTTAATAATTAAAGAGAATTTATAAAAGTTATTTTAAAATAACCACTTGTTTGAATTCTGTGCACTCAATATTCTTCTCTGTCACAAACAAAGTCAACGTACTCAACAGTATTTACGGTTTTATAGTTGATATCTTTGAGTGTATAAATTGTTCTGAATTGAGCTTTATCTATATAAACCTCTGTTTCATAAGAGGTTGTGTAGCTAACTAAATAACCCGTAGATTTTTCAAACTCAGCTACTAAAACTGCATTTTTATAGTGAACTGTTTCACTACCTGCTACATAACCATTCTGGAAAATGCCCTTAACTACACCCTCTGTTGCAGCAAGAAGGTTTTCAGTATTAAAGACTCTGACGTAAGAAGAATCGAAAAGGTCGCACTTTTCCGTATCAGGTATTGCTATTGTTATTTTTATTATGTCACGTGCTGCATCATACTCAGCACGGGCACCGTAAATATCAGAAACAGTGAGTGCTGAAACGTAAGTTTCGCCTTCAACGCTCATTGTATTTTTTGAACTGTTGCCCTGAACTACCAATATTTCATCTGCTGAATCATCGTCATTTTCATTAACAAGCGCCATAATACTGTTTATAATGTCATCTGCGTTTTCGCTGGGTTTGCCTAAAAACGTTGCCTCTGAAAACTCAAGACTTTGCATATCCTCTTCCTCTGGCAATTTTATGAAACCATATCTTTCGGTTTTTACTTTATTTATGTTTGTATTAAAGTACTCAAGAAGCTCTTCTTTTGTTTCAATATCGGTTCCGTTTGCAGTGTAAAAACCCTTGAAAAGACCTGTAGCCTCAAGGTTTGCAATTCCTGCTGCACCTCTTAAAATTTTTCGTGCATCAAAAAGTGTTATATAACCATCTTCGTTAATGTCACAACGAACTTTCGCCTCTTCTGTAAGAGTATCTTCAATGCCTGCGGCATATCTTAAAACAAGTAACGCATCATTAGTGGTAACTGCCCCGTCACCATCTGCGTCGCCTAATAAACCTTCGGATGCTGCTTCTGCACTAAAGCTAATTGAAAACACAGATGTAAAAAGCGTTAACACAAGTGTCAGTGCTAATAATTTCTTTTTCATTAAAAATCCCTTCCTTTTTAGTTTATTTTATTTCCTCAAGAATATTTTTTACTGAATCAAATATATAGGTCGGTTCTACGTCTGAAGAATTAAGAATTTCTTCATCTGTTTCACCTGACATAACAAGAATTGAAGTAACACCTGCATTTACACCCGTTTTTACATCGGTATAAATTCTGTCGCCAACCATTGCAATATTTTCGTAAGGTGTGTTTGTTTCTTTTTGGAGAATATCTATCATAGTTCTGTCGGGTTTACCCAAGAAAATCGGTCTTCTTTTCACAGCATTTTCAAACATATCTGCAAAACTTCCACAGTCGGGTAAATATCTGCCGTTTTCAATAGGACAAACCATATCTATATTGGTTGCGTAATATTCTGCACCTGCATCTAAAAGGTCGCATACTTTTCTGATTTTTTCATAGTTGAGTTCTGTATCATAACCCAGAAGAACCAGGTCGGCATCGTCTTCAGAAATCTCTACATCATATTTCAGAAGTTCGTTTTTTAAAGACTCAGTACCGCAAACAAATACTTTTTTGCCTTTTTTGTTATCTCTTAAAAACATTCCTGCCGCCATACCTGAAGTGAAAACATTTTCTTTTTCGCAAGGGAAGCCTAATTTCTTCATTTTTTCAACATAATCATTTGCATTTTTTGAAGAGTTGTTTGTTAAGAAAATAAAGTTTTTGCCCTGAGATAACAATGTTTCTAAAAATTCTTTCGCACCATCTATAGGGTCGAAGCCTAAATTCACGGTGCCGTCCATATCAAGTAAAAAAAGTGTAATATCTTTTAAATTGCTCATTTTTAAACCCTGCCAAATAATTCATTTAACTCTTTGTATTCTTGTTTATTTATATTGTTAACCTGTTCTTTTGTGGTTCTGTAAAGCCAATTGCCCTCAGCACGACCCGGCACGTTGAGACGTGTGTCTGAGCCGTAACCCAATAAATCCTGTATCGGGAATATTGTGAGTCCTGCGTTACTCGCCATAATAGTTTTTATTATAGCCTTGCAGCCGTCTTCGTTCCAGCGGTCATAATTGCAGGAGCAATATTGCATAACCTTTCTTTTCATATCCTCAGGAGTTTCCCAAAGATAACCCAGAAGCGTGTTATTGTCGTGCGTGCCTGAATACGCCACACAATTATTTACGTAATTATAAGGTCTGTGAGGAGTATCCCACATAGAAAGAAAACCAAACTGAAAAACTCTCATGCCCGGAAAACCGCTATCGTTTACAAGCTTTATTACTTCTTCTGTAATATCGCCCAAATCCTCAGCGATTATAAGCTTGTCACCTTTAACCTCATTAAACGCCTTTATAAGCTTCATTCCCGGACCTTTAACCCACTTGCCATCTTTTGCGGTTTTCGCAGTCCCTTTGACTGCCCAGAAGCTTTCAAAGCCCCTGAAATGGTCAATTCTGACACCGTCAAAAAGCTCTAAAGCAAATGAAAGGCGTTGCTTCCACCAGCTAAAGTCATCCTTTTCCATTTCAGCCCAATTATAAAGAGGGTTGCCCCATAACTGCCCATCTTCTGAAAAATAATCAGGAGGTACACCTGCAACGTCTGTCAGGTGATTTTCTTCATCCATTAAAAACATTTTCTGATTATAGCAAACGTCAGCACTATCAAAAGAAACGTAAATAGGAATATCGCCGATTATGCTTATTCCATTCTCATTTGCATATTTTTTTACCTTTTCCCATTGTGTGAAAAATTCATATTGAATAAAGCACCAGCCGAAATAAATTTCGTTGTCATATTCTTTAACCTCCCACACAGTCCACTCTTTTTCTGCATTTGCCGTTTTAAGAGCCATAAATTTACAAAAATCCTTTATATGGGAATTTTCATCTATAAATTTATTGATTTTCTCTTTTAATACAGAATCCGCTCTTTTTGAAGCTTTTATCAATAATGGAATTCTCTCTTCCTTCAGACGGTCAAATTCACAATAATATGGTGTCCCTTGTTTTGCAGAGGACAATTCATCTGCAGACAAAAGCCCTTCTTTATAAAGCTCTTCAAGATTTACAAAATAAGGGTTACCACCGAATGTAGAATATGACTTATATGGAGAATTACATTCATCGGGAATAACAAACGGCAATACTTGCCAATATGAAAAACCGCTTTCCTTTAAGAAATCTATAAACTCAAAAGCCTCTTTTCCGAAGCTTCCGCTTGAATACTCGCCCCAAAGCGATGAAACGTGCATTAACACACCGCTTTTTCTTTTCAAAGAGATACACTCCAATACATAATTATACAAAATATATTATAACACATCAATCAACAGTTTGTAAAGAAATATTAAGCTTACAGACGACTAAAAAAGCCCTTGCAATTTATGCGAAATAAACAAAAGGGACTATTAAAAAACCGCCGTTTTTTATAGCCCCTGTGTTTGTTTATTAACCTGCGCAACTAATTTTTCCTATATTGAACAAATCGAACACGTCGAGAACTCCGTCGTCATTTGTATCATTCGCAGCAAAATATGCTTTTTCTTCGTCGGTGTAATAAGTGTTTTTCAAGCACTTGTCTGCCGCTTGTTCAATATCTGTTTCATTAACGACACCATCTCCGTTTACGTCACCGCTGACTACAATAGTTATTTTTTCGTTGATTTTTGTGTTATCTGTTTTAGACATAAGCTCAACTGTCATACCCGTTGCAATAACTGATTCGTCACTGACAACGTTGCCGTTACTGTCTTTTATAACAATGTAATTAATATCATTATCAAGTGAGGCTAAAAGTTCCTCTACTGTTGTGCCTACCCCAAGACCCCTGAGCAAGAATTTATTTCTGTCGAGTAACACGTTACTGTCACTTTTAGAAACAATTTTTTTCTCTTCTGCAACGTAATGAAGAGTAAGGTCATCTGTTATAGCATCGCTCTGATTCATTATTGCACCCGTCTTGTAGTACCAGCCAAAATATTCTACAAACCCTGTATTTTCAGGTAATTCGGGTATCTGTTCGAGTGAAGCAAAGGTTAAATCGTTTGCAAACTTAACCTTACATAACTTTACAACCTCTCCGCCTTCAGTTTTAAAAGAAATAAAAATGTATCGGTTATTTAAAAGTTCTGTTGTTGAGTTTATCAAGCTGTCTGTTACTTCATCAACTCTATCCTGCTCAGTTTTCGGAATATCTCTTATATTCAAGCCTATATCTTCTTCCGCTTTTTGAACTGCTTCTATAAATTTATTCCAATCAGCTTCGTCGTAACGACCATTTTCATTGCCGGCAGCAATAATATCATCTGCTTCATTCTTCGCTTCTTTATATCGGGTTAAATCAGCGGCATCCGTAAGCTTTTGTGTTGCAGAAGTTAATTCATTAACGACCTCAGTTATTTTATCCTCTTCTTCAGTTGATAAATCTCTGTTTATGTTTTCTGCTTTAAGCAAAGCATCTTCTACTGCTTCTTTTGAACTTTCAGTATAATTTGAACCCGTTTTATTCAATGCATCCTTTGCATTTGCAATCGCTTCATCTAACAAAGTATAGTCTGCTTTAACTTTAATTCCTTCAATTGCATCGTTCAAATTGTCTGCCAATTCATCAATAACACCCTGCGATGCTAACGGAAGGTCTCTTTCTGCTGAAACTGCAGCGTTATACATCGCTACAAGCTCATTTTTAGAGCCGTCTGTATAATTTGTTTCTGTGTTATTTAATATCTCTTCTGCATCAGCTATTGCCTTGTCAAGTGCGGTATAATCTGCTTTTTTGAGACTGTCTGCCGACACTAAATTATTTTTTGCTTCTACGAGTGCATTGTAATAATCATTTACTTCTGTCTGTGTATAATATTTTGTTCCGCATATCATTTCTTCAGGAACGACTGATAATGCAGTCTTAACAGCTTCAACACTTTCTGATGTGTATTCTGTGCGGTTTTCCGTCTCAGAAGCAAAATAAGCAAACTTATAAAGTTCATCATAAAGAGAAATAATCGGCCTTAAATCGGTAATAAGTATTTCTACCGGAATATGTGCATGATATATCACCGAATCAATCGAAGAGGTAAGTTTCCAATAAAAACTCAGGTCAATTTCAGAATCTCTGACAATACGGTTACCCTCACTGTCAACTTCATTTTCATTTCCACTGAAGTTAATTACTGCATCAGCAAAAAGTGTGTGGTACGTAGTTCCGTTTGTCAGATGTGTGTCTGTTGTGATTTTTGTCTGTTGAAGAATTCCGTTTGTTATTGTGAAAGATTCCTGATTATCTCCGGAACGCGAATTAAATGTCCAGCCCTTATAATTTGTGACACCATCGGTTACAGATACATTTGATGAATCAAGATGCTTTATAAATTCTGTAGTATTATTTTTCACCGCAGAATTTTCATCTAAAGTACAGTTTGTTCCGTCACACGCTGTGTCAAAAGTAAAGCTCTCTAAATATGGTCTCGGTGTACCTAAAAAACTGTAAGAAATATTTTTACCGACACCCTTCAATTCCTGCGAAAATGAAAATTGCTGGTTATCTGAAACCTGAACATATTTATAAGAGTTGTTTGTCAAAGTAAAAACTGCTTTCGGGTTCGCAGAGTCACCTGACGGTGTGTCATTTTCACTATCCCAGACAGTATCCGTATTAGTTCCTTCTGACGTTTGTGTATTGGTATTTACGCCCGCAAGATTATTAAACAAGCCTTTTAATTCTGCTGTAGCAGAATCCACTTCTGACTGACGTGAAGCAGGATATGGGAAGTACCCGCCAATGTCTACAGAATTGAATTGTTCCTCAAAATTTTGTAAAGATTGATTTGTGTAAATATCTGTATATTTATACTCACCTGAATCATTCTTGCTGATTATCTCAAGTGCTTTCATTCTGTAGTACATATATTCTTCCGTATCAGCCAAACCATCTATTTCCCCTGTAATATAATCATAGACAGTATCTACTTGCTCCTGAGAATAATATTTTGTTCCATCTAACATTCCCTCGGGAATATTATCAATATATTCTTTATATTGCTCTACCTGTTCTTGAGTATACCCTTCAGGATTATTTACAATTTCTTTATACTCTTCAACCTTTGAAATAACCTCTCTTACGTCGGTAACTTTAATTTTAGTTTCGAAAATCGCCTGATTTGTTACGTAATTACTATCTCTGTCATCCACTTCATCATACCACGAAAGTGCATAATAAAAGGACGTATCCATAGCCTCCGTAGCTTCAAACGATGACGTTCCGCGCCAATAATAATTGGTGTTTCCTGATACATTTACAAAACTAACTTCAAATTCATAGCCCCACGGAATCACGCCTTCAACATATGAACCGGCAGAAATAGCTTCATCAATCATTTTTTGTGCACTACCCTTTGTATCCAACTCGGAGTTAGGTGCCCACGACACATTCAAGCCATTCTGAGATATAAGGGCTTCTGTGTTATTTTCGCCACTTGGGTATTCATCCACAGTTCCCTCTAACGACTGCCCTGTGTAATATACAATTTCATTAAAGCAAATTGAGCTACCCGATAAACGATATGCACATTGCAACCTCATATCTTGTTCAAATACAAATTTTTGAGATGGCTCAGTCAACATAAAAAAGCACGCATTATCTGCCCATACATTCAAATATTCGTTATTTTGTGTACCTTTTCTTACATATTGGCTTCCGTCTGTAAAATATGTATATTCATCACCATTCTTGTCGACCACATTATGTTCTTCATAATTTACATAAACCGCCGATGAAAACGGCACAATTGAACAAACAATCACTACTGCGAGTAATACACTTAAAATTTTATTTATTTTCTTCATCTTAAATACCTTTCATAATGTGTCATACACCAACTTTTCTGTGTTATGAGTACAACACCCTATTTTATATTAATATACCACATTTTTGGGTATACTGTCAATTAATCAACGCATTTTATAGAATTTTAACATTTATAAAACAAAATATGATTCAACCAAATTCGGGTTTGGTTGAAGCATAAATTATTTTGCTTCATCACTATCTCTATAATATTGTGTATAAATTTTTGGGTGCGGATTATTTTTCCAGAGTTCTTCCGCCACAGGTTTCCACGCTTTGCTGAAATCAACACATTTATCGCACAATTCGTCTACATCCTCATTAATTAAATGGTCTGTACTTTTCGCACCTGTTTCTTTTACAATTTTTCTTAAAATATCGGGATTTTCAAGCATCGGGCAAGGCATTAAATGGTTGTCGTTAAACGGTTGGCCTTTTCTGTAAGCCTGAAAAAGCGGTCTCTGAAGCGCCTCTAAAAGAGTAACTTCACGAATATTTGAATCTGAATAGTGTACAAAAACACACGGTTCAATATCACCTTTTGAGTTTATGTGGAAATAGTTTCTGCCACCCGCAATACAACCACCGACAAACTCGCCGTCATCCTGAAAGTCCATAACAAAAAGAGGTTTACCTGTTTTGCCGTTACGGATTTTTCTGAGCCACATATACATATATTTTCTCTGCATAGGTGTAGGAATCAATTCTTTTCTACCATCGCTACCAACCGGCATATAGTTGAAATAAAGTGCGTATTTCACACCTTTATCAATCATATCATCAAGGAACTCATCGCTTGTTACACTCTCGACATTTTTGCTTGTGTAACAAACTGAAATTCCAAAAAGAATTTTATTTTCTTTGAGAAGCTTCATTGCATTGACAGTTGTTTTATAAGCACCCTCACCACGACGGAAATCGTTACTTTCTTCAGAACCCTCTATACTTAAAGCGAGAGTTATATTACCACATTTTTTTATGTCGTCGCAAAATTTCTGGTCAATAAGTGTAGCATTTGTATAAATGAGAAACGTACACTCTTTATTTTCGGAAGCGAGAGTTACAATATCATTTTTTCTTATAAGAGGCTCACCGCCTGTAAGCATATAAAGATGTGTTCCCATATTTTTACCTTGTGAAACAAGGCTTCTCATTTCGTCTAGCGATAATTGAAATGAGTGCCCGTACTCAGCCGACCAGCAGCCCTTACATTTAAGGTTACAGGCAGAGGTCGGGTCAAAAAGAATTATCCAGGGGATATTACATTTGTATTTTTCACGATTTGCCCTTACGGTTTTTGTTCCGAAAAAGCCTGCGTGAACACCCAAAGAAAGAAGAAGACTTTTAATTAAACTATGGTCAACGTCTTTTAAAATATTTTTTGCAAGAATTGTGTGAGAATTAGTGTCATCAAGAACTGCATTTCTCATTTTCTCATAATTTTCTGCAGGATACATTTTAAAAGTTTTTTCGACAATACTAAGAATCTTAAGAAGATTTTTCTGTGGCTCTTTATCGATATATTTTAAAATCTTAGAAATCGTTCTGTCTGCCGCAAAATGAACTATTTTATGTTTCAAAACATCTTCCTCCTTCCTTTTTTTAAAATCAGTCTTGTATTTTAACACACTTTACAAAATTTGTAAACAACTATTTTCTATAATATTGACTGTTTTTTGCATTTTTATACACACTAAATTCCTTGACTTTACTCTCATAGTCATCTATAATAAAATAGATATATTTTGCAACAATAATATGTGGTTTTTGCAAAAATAAAATCAAAGGAGTTTTTGTATGAGCAACAAGAAAATCAAACCCCTTAACTCAGAAAAACTTTCAACATTGAATTGGTTCAATGTTTGCTTGTTCTGTCTTATAGGTGGTATCGCTTGGAATCTTGAAAATATGTATTTCAACACATTCCTCTACAACGAAATTTATGCAACCGCAACAAAGGAAGCTGTTTTAGATGCTATGGAGCCTTCAACCGCTGTCAGCAGAATGGTTGCACTCTCTGCTATTACCGCTGTTGTAACAACCTTCATTATGGGCACCTTCAGCGACAGATTGAAAAACCGCAAGGTATTTATCTCTATTGGTTATATCCTTTGGGGTGGCATCACAGCTACATTTGGTTTTATCACCAAAGAAAACATTTCAGCCATTACCGGCTTATCCGAAGCTGCACAGGTTCTTACCTGCACAGTGTGGGCTGTTATCATTATGGATATGGTTATGACCTTTATGGGTTCTACAAGTAATGACTCTGCTTTTAACGCCTGGGTTACCGACATTACCACACCTTCTTCAAGACCAAAGGTTGAAACAGCATTTACAATCGTAGGCTTTGTTGCTATGGGTATTGTTATGGGTGCAGGTACTGTTACTCAGTCAGGTCTTGTTTCCTACAAGCTTTTCTTCGGTGTTCTTGGTATATTAGTTGCTCTTGCCGGTATTGTTGGTCTCTTCACACTTAAGGAGCCTGAACACATTGTAAAAGAAGAAAAGAAAACAAGCTATTGGGCAGACCTTTTCTATGGATTCAAGCCGTCAGTTATTAAGGGGAATTCTACACTTTATCTCATTCTTGTTGCAATGTCACTCTTTAACTGTGCATTCCAAGTTTTCTTCCCCTACCTCATTGTTTATCTTCAATACGTTGTTCTTGAAAGCACCGCAAACAAGGAACTGTTAAACACATCTCTTCCCACAGTTATCATCGTAGGTGTTATTGCAATTGCTGTTCTTTTAGCAGGGATTATTACTCTTATGAAGCTTGCTTCAAAGAAAAAGCTCCTTGCTTTCATCCCTGCTGTTGCAGCTCTCATTGTGGGTCTTCTTATTCTCTCAACATCAAACAACCTGTTTGTAATGCTTGCAGGTATTGCGCCTACAGTTATTGGCTACCTTGTTCTTACAATTCAGTTCAGCGCATCAATCCGTGACTTTACACCACCCGAGAAAACAGGTCTTTTCCAAGGTATAAGAATGATTTTCTTCGTGCTTATTCCTATGGTTGTAGGCCCTGCTATTGGTGACTATGCTTGCAGAAGTGCAGGTGCAACATATATTCAGGAAAACATTGTTGCAGGTGAAAAGGTTCTTACCGAGCTTTCCGTACCCGACGCAAAAATGTTCCTTTACAGTGCAATTGTTTCTGCACTTGTATTTATTCCTCTTTTCTTCCTCAGGAAAAAAGGATTAGATAAGAAAGAAAACTAAGCTTCAGTAAAAAAGCATAAATTAGGGTGTGAATTATGAAATCAATTTTACTTTCTTCTCTTACCAAAGTTTTTAAAGATGTAGAACCGAACTTTGATGAATTTAAAGAATTTTCGGTTTTACGTGGTGAGCCATTTAATTTTCAGATAGCAATTTTTCCACAGAGTGATGATGACTGCAATATTACAGTCGAGGTTGCTTCAAATCTTAGAGACGGAATAACTGTTTATAAGGTACTCGATATGCCATCAGCTTATTCTGCACCTGAAGACCACGATGATTTTCACTACGACACTTCAAGAACTGCATTCCCTGACCTTTTACAGCCCATAAATGAAGATAATACAGTTACTCTTACAAAAGGTGAGTGGAATTCTCTTTGGTTCAAATACGTTCCTGAAATGGACTATATCGCAGGTTCAAACAGCATTACCGTTTTCTTGAAAAAAGGTATGTATGACGAAAATAACAAGCATATTTTCAGTCTCAGAACTCTTCCGAGACAGCTTCCTATGCAAGACCTTATTTATACCGATTGGATGCATTTTGATTGTCTTTACACCCACTACAACGTTGAACCGTTCAGCGAAGAATTCTGGACTCTTCTCAGAAACTACGTTAAAAATGCAGTTGCTCACGGCGTAAATATGATTTACACACCTGTTTTCACACCACCACTCGACACAGAGGTTGGCGGTGAAAGGCCTACTTTCCAACTCGTTGAAGTAGATAAAATTGATGTTGGCTATCGTTTCAGTTTCCGCCACTTCGATAAATTTGTAAGAATTTGCACTGAATGCGGAATAAGATTTTTTGAAATTTCTCACTTCTTTACCCAATGGGGTGCAAAACATGCTCCTAAAATTATAGCGAATGTAAAAGGAATTAACCGCCAGATTTTCGGCTGGGATACCGTTGCAAACGGCAAAGATTACGTTCAGTTCCTTGCTGTGTTTGCAAAAGCATTCACAAAAGAGGTTGAACGTCTCGATATTAAGCAGAACTGTTATCTTCACGTTTCAGACGAGCCAAACGAAGAACAGGTTGAAGATTATAAAAACGCTTCTTATATCATCAATCAACTCTTCCCTGATTTTCATATAATCGATGCACTTTCTGAGATTGAATATTACAGACAAGGTCTTATTAAAACACCTGTTTGCGGTGAAGACGTTGCGGATGAATTCAAGGCAGAAGTAAAAGATTTCTGGACCTATTACTGTTGTTGTGAAACTCACGACTTTTTACCAAACAGAAACTTTGCTATGCCACCTGTAAGAAACAGAATTCTCGGTATGCTTCTTTACAAATACGAAGCTAAAGGCTTCTTGCATTGGGGTCACAACTTCTGGTTTACCCAATATTCAAAAAAGCGCATTAATCCGTTTGAGGTTACAGATGCAGGTGGTGCATTCCCGTCAGGTGACTCATTTGTAGTTTATCCCGGCCCTAACCTTTCACCAATGAACTCTACACGTCACGAAGTTTTCAACGAAGGCCTCTGTGACTACAGAGCTATGAAATATTTAGAAAGACTCACGTCAAGAGAACACGTGTTACAGGTGCTCACAAAAAATCTTGACACAGAGCTCACCTTTAAAAACTACCCACACGATATAGAGTGGCTTTTAAAGAAACGAAGTGAAATTAACAAAGAAATCGAGATTGCTACAAGATGACGTTATCAGATGTCTTTAAAATCAACTGTCGTGCAACAGCTTCTCTTTGTAAAAACAGTCCCGAGCTTTCCTTCAGAGATTTAACCTCCGGCTTTTCAGGGAAAAATAAAAACGGAACTGTTGCTCGATTTTCCTTTAACAACTATTTTATTGATTTATATTTTATAGAAACCGGTCATTTGGCTTACGCTTCCAACACTATATGGTTGAGCGTAGGCTTTGACTGTGTTTCTTTTTTACCATTTTCAGTTTATGATATTTTAGCTTTTGACTCCCCCAATAATTTCAAATGCTACACGTACACTTACCTTCACAATAACGAAATTCTCATTCAGGCTTTTGCTGAAATAAATGATTTTTTTAAAACCTTTATTCCTTTAATGGATGACATTTCGCAAAATGGTGTAAAGAAAAACAAGCTCATTGCAGCACAAAAAGATGCTATTTCAAAATTTGTAGGCGATGATATTTTCCAAAGAGAAATAGAAATTCTTGAAGCAAGTCTTAAAATACGTGATATGCTTATAAAGAATTACTTTGAAAGCGTAATAAGTCATTTCATTTCAGGCGGTGTCGCAGAATTCCATAACGGTAACCCGCAAAAAGCAACTAAAAAATTAGAAAAATCAAAACATAAAACACTTTATGAAGAAAATCTTTTGAATGCTTTAAAAAACGGCAGACTAAAAGATTATGACGCCTCACCCTTCAGAGACGAGCACTACAAGAACTATGCAAAAAACACAAAAAAAGCACGTTTTTCATTCAGTAAAGGTGGAGCCTACCGCTTTATTATTCCCACAATTATAAACACACCTTTTTTCACCTTGCTTTTATTTGCTTTCTACATAATTTTATCCGCCCTGAAATTCAGTGACTTTAACTTTGTCTTCACCATAAATTACGAGGCACTTATCACCTTGTTTTTAGCAGGGTTTCTGTTATCAGAATTTTTCTCATTCCATTTTTCTTTTAAATTCAAGTCCCCATTCAAACTTAAAGGATCAGACAAGATTAAAAGTAAAAAAACTTCAAAACCTTTCAAATATTTTACTATATTTGTAGAAACAATTGTTATTCTGCTTCTTTTCTCATCTGTAAACAACACAATTGCTTTCACAGAAAACAAGGTTTATTTCCCTGAAGACGAATATATTTCTTTAAAGCAAAATTCTATAAGATATGAAAATTTTGAAACAGTTTACAGGGTTTCTTCTTATTATATTTTCGACACAAAAAAAGTAAACTTTGAGCATTACGTTCTGGTTTCAAAAAATGGTGAGCAGTTAAACCTTGCCCCCTTCCCCGAAAGCAGAACAAAAGAATTCGAAGAGACAATTTTACCGTTATTCACAGAAAACGGTTGTAAAATAATAGAAATTGAAAGAGAAAGAGATATAAAATGAACAATATAGATTATTTTAAATCTGCCGGTTACGGAATGATGATGCACTTCGGTCTCTACTCTGTTCTGGGTGGTGAATACAAGGGCAAATTCGGTGATAATTACGCCGAATGGATTGGCTCTCACTTCGCTATTCCTATAAAGGAATATGAGCAATTGGCAAGTGTATTTAATCCGATTTATTTTAATGCTGATGAAACAATAAAGCTCGCAAAGGAATGTGGCATGAAATATTTTGTAGTAACTACAAAACACCACGATGGCTTTGCTCTTTTTCATTCTAAAGTAGATAAATATAACGTAGTCGATGCCTCGCCTTATAAAAAGGATATAATCTATGAATTAGCAAATGCGTGTAGCAGACACAACATAAAAATAGGTTTTTATTACTCACAAGACCTTGATTGGCACGAAAAGCATGGTGGCGGTTATTTATCAAACCATTTGGGTTGTTCAGGTGTTTCGTGGGATAACAGTTGGGACTTCCCTAATCCTGAAGAAAAGAATTTTGACATTTGTTTCGAAAATAAAATACTACCGCAAATTGAAGAAATTATGACAAATTACGGTGATGTTTTCACTGCCTGGTTTGACGTTCCTATGACGCTTACCGAAAACCAGAGCAAAATCATTTATGACACTGTAAAAAAACTTCAGCCCGATTGCCTTATAAACTCACGACTCGGCAACGGTCTTTACGATTACGTTTCTTTAGGCGACAACGAAATACCAAAAACCAAGGAAGAGTGGGAAAAACTTTCAAAGATTGATGAAAAAGATATTAACTACCAGAGCATAGACGGCTTCAAGCCAAGTAAGCACGGACTTTATGAATCCGCCTGTACTTTAAATAATTCCTGGGGCTTTTCTTACCGCGACCACAATTGGATTTCTCCCGAAAAGCTGGCACAGAACAGAAAGCACCTTAATTCACTCGGCATCAATTATCTTGTAAACGTAGGGCCCGACCATTTAGGCAGGGTTCCGGGTATATCAATAGATATTTTAAAAGAATCAGCAAAAATCTCAGAAGGGGTATATTATGGATAAACAATATTGCGTATTTTGTATGAATCCGTTAACTGACGGTGTTTGTACATTCTGTAAAAAAAATCAAAGTGAGTACAAACCAACACCCATGCATCTGCAACCGGGTACAATTCTCAACGGCAAATATTTAATTGGCTCTGTTGTTGGTCAGGGCGGTTTTGGAATAACCTACATAGGAAGAGATATAAATCTTGATATAAAAATCGCTGTAAAAGAATATTTCCCATCAGGAATAGTTAACAGAAACACCGAAACCTCTACCGAAATAACTTCACCTGTAGGAAAAACCGCCGATTTCTTCAATAAAGGAAAAGACAGCTTCTTAAGCGAAGCACGTACTCTTGCGAAGTTTTCAAACGAACACAGCATTGTTTCTGTAAGAGATTTCTTTTCTGAAAATAATACCGGATATATCGTTATGGAATATCTTGAGGGTTGCGATTTAAGAAAGCATCTTGCTACAAGCGGACTTCTTGATTTCAAACAAACCGTTTCTATGCTTTCGCCTGTTATGAATGCACTTTCAAAAATACATAAGCAAGGCTTGATTCACAGAGACATAAGTCCTGCAAACATCATCATTTTAAACGACGGAACTGTTAAACTTTTAGATTTTGGTGCTGCAAGAGAGGTTGGCGGTGCTGATGAAAAAAGTCTTTCTATATTGTTAAAACCGGGTTACGCTCCCGAAGAGCAATATCGCACAAAGGGTCACCAGGGTGCATGGACTGACGTTTATGCACTATCTGCCACTATGTATAAAATGCTTACAGGTGTTACCCCTATAGACGCTATGAACCGCGTTTTTTCTGACGAGCTTAAAAAGCCAAGCGAGTTGAACCCTGCTATTACACCTTTGCAGGATTCTGTTATACTCAAGGGTATGGCAATACAACAAGCAGACAGATATCAATCTGTAGAAGAACTTTTCAACGCCTGTGTTGTAGCAGTTGAAAACACTCAGGTACCTGTTGAAGCACCTGTAGCAAATATCCCTACTCCTGACGGAAATTGTAATACCTACACACAGACAATCAACCCTACTCAGGACCCATCTGTAAATACATTTTCAAACATAGCTCCGGACCCATCTTCTGCAATGTTCCCGGATAACACTAATTTCAATCCACAACCCCAAAATATTAATTTACCAAACGCAAATAACACAATAGAGCCAAAGCGTAAAAAAGAAAAGTCAAAAAAAGCTCCTGTTTTCACAGGCATACTTTTTGGTATTTTCTCTCTAATTACACTTTTCTTCGGCTACAATTCATACGTTGCAACTACTGATTCATCTGCTGATGGCGCCGTAATAGGTCTTTCTGTTGCTATTACACTCGTTATGGCTGTTTTAGCAGGACTCTTTGCATTTTTAACAAATAAAAAGTTAGAAGGCAAAAGCAAAAAAACTTTCCAAAAAGCGGCTATAGGCTCTTTTGCGGGACTTTTTGCCGTTGGAGTATTTGCTATTATTTTCTCTGCCCTTACAACCGTTACTATCGGTGACCAGAACTTCAGTAGAAATGCTGACTCAATTTCTGTTTACGGAACCATAATCACCGAAAAAGATTTCGAAGAAATAAAAGAATTAAAAAATCTTACATCGTTATCTATAAGTGGTTGTTTCCTTGATAACGAAAGCGTAAAAGAGCTTTCTGAGCTTACTCAGCTTACGGAGTTATGTCTCGATTTTAATACAGATATAACAAATATAGATTCTTTAAATAACTTAACAAATTTAACAACGTTAAGCATTTCAAATACCAAAGTAGAGGATATTTCAAAACTCTCTGCACTTACAAATTTAACTGCATTAGATATAAGCAATACACAAATAAAAGACGTTTCTGTCATTAAAAACTTTGCATCGCTTGAATATCTTTATATGAACTCTCTTGAAAATCTTGATGCATCAACAATTGTTGTACCTGAAACGCTTCTCACAATAGAATTCCAGAACAACAATTTAGAAAGCATAGATTTCCTTGAAGGCTTAAAAAATCTCTCAACCGTTAACGGCTTCAACAACAAAATAAGCGATTTGTCTCCACTTTCAGAATCTGTTCTTTACAGCATCAATTTTGCTGCCAACGATTTGAGTGATATTTCAGGCGTAAACTATTCCGAAATAAGTGATATAGATTTCTCAACAAATAATATTACAGATATTTCCTGCCTCAAAGGCAATGGTGCTTATACAATTGATTTATCCTACAACAACATTACGGATATTTCTGCTTTAAAGGATAGTACAAATCTTATCTCTTTACACCTTAACAACAATAATATTTTTAACATTTCAGCTCTCAAAGACTGTTTTTCTATCAGCACACTTAATATTTCTTATAATCAGATAAGCGACTTAAGTGTATTGTCAACCATTGACGACCTTAAATATTTTGATGCAAGAAACAATAACATCAAAGATATAAAAGTCTTTAAGAACTGCAAAACACTTAAAAGCGGTGCAACTCACATTGATTTAAGAAACAACGAGATATCTGACATTTCTGCTCTCAGCGGTTTTACTTCTCTTGAGGTGTTATATATTTCAGACAACAAAATAAAAGATTTGTCACCTCTTAGCACAATTTCTACGTTGCAATCATTATTTGCAAACAATAATGAAATAACCGACGTTGCTCCACTTGCAAACCTTACAAGTCTCAGCACACTTCAGGTTGTAGGAAATGACATAGAAGATTTAACCCTACTCACCCTGCACCCTGAGGCAAATAGCTTTGAAATTGCAACTCTCCACATTACGTATAATGAAAACATTGATTTTTCCACTTTCGCTTCAGCAGAAAAAACGTCTGTATACGTTTATGATGCTCCACCGAGAGCTGAAAGAGATTTAGAAAACTTAGGCTCTGACGGAATTCTTTACGGCATTATTGTTAACCCCGAAGACGAATTGGACCTCGATGCCGAAAACGAAGACGTTAAAGAAATTGAAAGACTTACAGAACAAGAGGAAGAATAAGTGGATAAAACATTAGCATTTGAAAAAGATTTATCATATAACTCAGCACTCATATTTTTTAATAAAAATGGATATTTATCTACCCATAAGCTGTCATCTCACACAAAAATAGGTAGAAACGTTCCTGGTTCTGACAGTAACATAAAGCTTGACTCACCTCTTGTTTCACGTAACCACGGTGAAATTATTGTTGAGGGTGGTAATTACGTTTACCAGGATTGCGACAGTACTAACGGTACAATTGTAAACAACGTATTATTCGGCAAAACTGCCCCTGAAAAAAGATGCGTTCTTAAAGACGGTGCTATTTTACAGATTGATGCTTACGATAATAAAATTTCGCATCCTGAGGCAGTTTTTGCTCTCTTCGCCGAATATTACAATCCTGACAGTGTATGGCACTCCTTAAAGCTTACAGAAGATATTCTTGAGATATCTGTCGGACGCGGTGATTCTTCGGGTCTTAAATTCTCTGAAAATACAGTTTCACAAAAGCACGCATCCTTTTTTTCTTCAAAAAACGGATGGGCAATAATTGACCACGACAGCACCAACGGAGTTTATCTGAATGGCAAAAAGCTTTCTTTCCCAAGATACTTAAATAAATTTGACGTAATAAGAATTGCAGACATATATTTCATTTTCAAGGAAGATGAATTGATTTTTTCAAGTGGTTCTTTAAATATTCCTGAGAATATAAACAACGCGTTAAAAATGAATCCTGTGCAAAACGAAGTCTTTGTAAATGAAACTGCGGTAAAGCCACCTGTTATAACTCCTGTGGCACAAGTGCCTGCAATGGCTCCTGTGGCACAACCACCTGTTTTCCAACCTGTTAACAAGCCACAGTTAATTATAAACATAACCGAACGAAGTGTTTTTCAACGTTTCAAAAAGATGACGCTTCTGCAAGATATTAATTTATCTGTTTCTGATGGTGATATGGTTCTTATCTTGGGCGGTTCAGGTGCAGGTAAAACAACCTTCATAAATGCAGTTATGGGTTATGAAAAAGCTCAGGGTAAAATATTATATAAAGATACTGATATTTATGAAGAATATGAGCGTATGAAATACGAAATAGGGTTTGTTCCTCAGCAGGATTTATTAAGGGGCAGTGATACTGTTTATGACACACTCTCTAACTCTGCCGAAATGAAATTACCTAAATCTGTTTCATTAGAAGAACGTGAATTCCGTATTAACAAGGTTTTAGACGAACTTGGCTTAAGCAGAGAAAAAAATTCACTTGTTTCAAAATTAAGCGGCGGACAAAGAAAGCGTTTGAGTATCGCTGTAGAATTCATTGCAAACCCAAGCCTTTTCTTTCTTGATGAGCCCGACTCAGGTGTAGATGATATTATGGGCAGAGGCTTAATGGAAAATCTTCGCGCTATTGCAGACCAAGGTAAAATTGTAATGGTTATAACCCACAGCCCCGAACGTGCCGCAGACTTATTTGACAAGGTCATAGTTCTTGCCAAAAGCACAAAGGATAATTGCGGACACTTAGCATTTTACGGTGACGTAAAAGAAGCATTCGACTTTTTCGAAGTAAAAAGTTTCAGAGAAATTGTAAAAAAAATAAACCGTCCCGACGAAAACGGTGAAGGCTTGTCTGACTTCTTTATAGATAAATATCGAGGTGTTTTAAAATGAGCGATGCAAGAATCGGCCGTATCGGTCAAATAAAAATTTACACAGGCAAGTGCTTTCGCTCCTTTGTAAACGAAAAAGGCTGGAAGGTTTTAATAAGCACTTTAATAATAGGCTTAATCCTCGCCTGGGTTATAGGCGATAAAACCTTCTCTATTTATGAAAGCACCGAAACAGGTCTTTTCGCTATGATTTGCGGATGTGTCTGGACGGGACTTTTCAACTCAATTCAGTCAATCTGCAGAGAAAGAGCAATTATAAAACGTGAACACCGCACCGGGCTTCACCTTTCTTCATACATAATTGCACATCTGATTTATGAATTTGTTTTATGCTTGGCAGAAGGCCTGATTTTAACTATTGTTTTCGCTTCAATACGTGATTTACCTTCTAAAGGTGTTATGTTTGAAGGCATTGTAGCAGAATTTTTCATTTCTTTCACGTTAATTATTTTTGCAGCTGATGCCCTGGGAATTCTTGTTTCATGCATTGTAAAAACAGAAAACGCCGCTATGACGGTAATGCCTTTTGTTTTGATAATTCAACTTGTTATGTGCGGATTAATGTTTGAGTTACCTGAAAATGCAGAACCTGTTAAGGAGCTCACTATTACAAAATGGGGCTTGTGTGCGCTTTGCTCATCCTCAGACATCAACACCATACCTAACGTGGACACTATGGAAAAGTTTGAAGAGGCTTATGATAATATTGACGAAATAGAAAGCTGGAAGGACTTAGGCTTAACCCAGGAATATAATTTTGACTATGATGCAACTATTAATAACTTAGTTTTATCGTGGTTTATACTATGCACGTTTTCTATTGTCTACGCCTTCTTCGGAATATTATTCTTAAAGCTCGTAGACAAGGATAAAAGATAGATAGATAAATAAGTAAACAAACAAATTGTAAGGGCGGCTAAACAATTTGTTTATATAATAAAAACTCTGTTTTGTTGTTATAACAGAGAAAAGGAGTTTATTATGTTACAGCTTAAAAGTATTACAAAAAACTACAAAATCGGTGACACAACACAAACCGCCCTTAAAGGTGTAAGTGTAAATTTCAGAGAAAATGAATTCGTTTCAATTTTAGGGCAGAGCGGTTCAGGTAAAACAACTCTTCTTAATATTATTGGTGGTCTTGACCGCTATTCTGACGGCGACCTCATAATAAACGGCACTTCCACTAAAGAATATTCTGATTCAGATTGGGATTCATATCGCAACAACTCAATAGGCTTTATTTTTCAGAGCTATAATCTTATTCCGCATCAGACTGTTCTTGCAAACGTAGAATTAGCCCTCACTCTTTCAGGTGTATCAAAAAAAGAGCGAAAGGAACGTGCTATAAGCGTTCTTAATAAAGTAGGGCTCAGCGACCATATTAACAAAAAGCCGAACCAGATGTCAGGTGGGCAAATGCAGAGAGTTGCTATAGCCCGTGCCCTGATAAACAACCCCGATATTCTTTTAGCAGACGAACCGACAGGTGCTCTTGACAGCGAAACAAGTGTTCAGATAATGGATTTGTTAAAAGAAATAGCAAAAGACAAGCTTGTTATTATGGTTACACATAACCCTGAACTTGCCGAAAAATATTCAACAAGAATCGTAAATCTTTTAGACGGAAAAATTATAAGTGATACAAATCCTTATGACGAAAAAGGCGAAAATGAAGCAACAGAAAAAATGAAACTCAACAAGGTTTCAATGTCTTTTTTCACCGCTCTTTCTTTGAGCTTCAACAATTTAAAAACTAAAAAAGGACGTACTCTTTTAACCGCTTTTGCAGGCTCTATAGGAATAATAGGAATTGCCCTTATTCTTTCTCTCTCGACGGGAATGAGCAGTTATATAGACCAGATTCAGAAAGAAACAATGGAATCTTACCCCATTACAATAAGCACAGAGTCTTTTGACCTTTTTTCTTTGGGTGCTAACAACGAACAATCCCTTGAAGATACAAAAGAGCAAGAAGCAAAAAAGAAACGAACTGCAGTTTATGCAGATTATTCTTCACTCGAAAGAAAAGACGCTTTTGCTTCAAGCATTAAAACAAACAATTTAACTGAATTCAAAAAGTATCTCGATAACCCCGAAAGCAGAATTCACCAATATCTGGGTGAAAATGGAATTATTTATACATACGATATAAAATTCTCGGTCTTTTCTTATAACAAAGACAAAAAATTCATTGATTCAGACCTTGAAATAGGCGACGATAACAACAACGGATTTTTCGCAGGCTTTGGCAACTTCTTCTCAGGCAATGAAGAGAAAACCGGCGAAAACTTCTCAGAAATGATAAAGGGCAAAAACAATGAGCCTATAAGCAACATTGTAACTGATAATTATGACGTGATTTATGGTACCTGGCCTGAAAAATATAACGAGGTTGTTTTAGTTCTCAACAGAGAAAACAGCATTTCTGCAAAAGAACTTTTTCAATTAGGTCTTATAACCGAAGATGAATATAATAATGCAGTAAAGCAAATTGAAAATGATAAAAAGGCGGATGACATAATATTAAAATATGATGAAATCTGCAAACATACTTTTTACCTTGTTCCTGCCTGCGATATGTACTTAAAAAATGAAAATGATACCTTCACCAAAATTGACGATTACACAAAATATGAAGAAGATTTAAAAAATACTAAAATCAAGCTTAAAATTGTCGGTATCATCCGCCCGGCTCAAGAGGCAGAAAACCTGACAATTTCAACACCTATTGCCTACTCATCGCTTCTTACAGATTACATTATAAGCTACACCGAAAAAAGCGATGTTGTAGTTTCACAAAAGAAAACTCCAAAAGTAAACGTTCTGAGTGGCACTAAGTTTAATATAATTTCAGACGACGAAAAAATAGAAGAAACAAAAAACTATATAAAATCTCTTGATGAATCAGGAAAAGCAAATTTATACAGAATGATGTTGTTATCAGGTCAGTCTGATTCAGAAGGCTCAGGCAATTCTTTTTCAATGCCATCCATTCCTTCTATACCGACTATTCCTCAGACATCAGCGCCTTCTACCACAGTAGGAACTACTGTTCCGCAAACAACGGCTCCTGTAACAAATAACGTTGCACCTACCGTTCCCACTACTCAGGCTCCACCTGAGACAACCGTTCCTACAGAAAGCACCACAGGCTCTACTTCTTCTGACACAGGAACTGCTCCAACAGTTCCTGAAACAGCCATTCCTACAACCTCCCCTGAGCAAGCAATTATTGCAGGACAGCAAGAGGCTCTCACTCAGGCTCAGAACACCATAATTTTACAACAAGGTGCTCTTACCGAAGCAGAACAGGTAATTGCCGGACAACAGGCTGTAATTTTCCAATCACAGCAACAAATACAGATGTTTGCAGGTATTTTCCAGCAATTTCAATATGCCTTTAACGAGCTTTCTTCTATGACGGAAGAATCTAAATTGGCAGAAAAAATGGATGAATGGTTAGAAAATGAAGCCGATACAGAAACGCTTCTTACAATCTATGACCAATATATAGGTGACACAACCTACGAAGATAATCTTTCGGATTTCGGTTTGATAAGTTATGACGCACCATCTTCAATAAGCATTTACACCGACAGCTACGAGGATAAAAATATGGTTTCTGCTTGTATTGAGGAGTATAACGATTCTCAGAAAAACGAAGATTTTAAAATCACTTATACTGATTATGTTGCACTTATTACCGCTTCTGTAACAACTATTATTAACGGTATTTCTTACGTACTTATTGCATTTGTTGCAATTTCTCTTATTGTTTCTTGCATTATGATAGGAATTATAACCCACATTTCTGTTATGGAAAGAACTAAAGAAATTGGTATTCTTCGTGCATTAGGTGCCTCTAAAAGCAATATTTCTCAGGTATTCAATGCCGAAACGTTTATAATTGGCTGTTGCTCAGGATTAATAGGAATAGGAATTTCTCTGTTAAGTCTTTACCCGATAAATACAATAATCGGTATGTTGACAGAAATTACCGACCTTAACGCTAAATTACCGTTTGGTGCAGCGGTAGTACTTATAATTTTAAGTATTATTATTACAATTACAGGTGGCTTGATTCCATCAAGAAAGGCTGCAAAGAAGGACCCTGTTGTAGCACTCAGAACAGAATAGCAGTGGTCGTAAAAAAGCGCAGACCGCATAAAACTATATAGCTAAAGGGGGTTCTACAGTTTAGACAGCTGTAAGAACCCCTATAAATTATTTAAAAAACTTAAATTGCAAATTTCTTTCGTTTTATACTACGAACCAATCTCACCTCTCGACGTACCTTCGTACGCCTTCGGGCAAGCAAAACCAAGACTGACGTCTTAGTTTTGTTCGATTTGTCCGTTCTGCATCTTTTTTCCCTCCCACTGAACGTGGCCGTTAAAAGCGCAGACCGCATAAAACAATAAATTTGAAATGGGTTCTGCAGTTTAATTTTAGACTGTAGAACCCTAAAAATTTCTCAAAAATGTAAATACTCGAAAAATAATGCTTTATGCTACGAACCAATCTCACCTCT
>JAZRKU010000013.1:0-22517 GCA_045646485.1 Acutalibacteraceae bacterium | reverse complement strand
GTAAAGAACACCGTCAACGTCACAATAATTTTCGTTTTCATCATCAACATAAATATTTTCAAGTTTCTGACAGTATGAAATTGCACTACCCTCAATTTTTTTAACATCTTTACCTATAACGATTTCTTTTAAATTTGGTGTGACAAAAAAGGAATGATAATCAACTTTTTCAATAGAGTCAGGTATAACTACTCTTTCTACTATTTCATTTTGATAAAATGTAAATAAAAAACGTGTTACAGGATACCCTTCTATTTCAGTTGGAACTGTTACGTCCTTTTCAGTACCACGGTAATGTATAACCCAAGCTTCACCATTGTGTATGCTGTATTCAAATCCGTCATCAGTACAACTAAAAGCACTATTAGTTCCATTTGTGTTCTCGGAAGCATAACCATTTACACAAAAGCACATACTCAAAAGCATTGCCAAAGCTAAAGATAATGTTAAAATCCTTTTCATAATTAATCATCTCCTGATTATATTGTAATTTAATATATAGCATAATAGAATGTATATGTCAAATTTCATGTAAGGGAATAAATCATTAAATTATAGAGTTGTTTTCCGTTAAAAATTCCCCCTCCTTTTTAAAATTTTCCGTCTAATAATTCTCTTTTTGATTTTTCGCCCTCATATATATATGACAAAAAATGCAAAACACTACAAAAAAATTTAAAAAATTTTTCAAAATAGTTTTTAGTGCGTTTTTTTCATTGTTTTTTAATATAACAACCCCCGAAACTATAAGTTTCGGGGGTTGTACACTAAAAATTTTATCTTTGAACCCTACCGCTTGCGTCGCCACCAGCCAATTTTTCAACTTCAGCAACAGAAACTCTGTTGTAGTCGCCCTCAATTGAGTGTTTTAATGCAGATGCCGCAACAGCAAATTCAATAGCCTCTTGTGTTGATTTGCCTGTCAATAATGAATAAATCAAACCACCGCCGAATGAGTCGCCACCGCCAACACGGTCTGTAATGTGAAGATGATATGATTTTGAGAAGCAGTAATTTTCGCCGTCATAAAGCATACCAGCCCAGTCGTTATCTGATGCAGAAATTGAAGAACGCAACGTAATTGCTACCTTCTCAAAGCCGAACTTGTCTGCTAATTGTTTAGCAACAGATTTGTAACCTTCATGGTTTAATTTACCGCCATAAATGTCAGTATCCTCTGCTTCAATTCCAAAAACGTCTTTTGCGTCTTCTTCGTTTGAAATACAAACGTCAACATATTGGCAAAGCTCTGTCATTGCTTTTCTTGCTTCTTCTCTCGTCCAGAGTTTGCCTCTGTAGTTTAAGTCACAAGAAATTTTAACACCTCTTGCCTTCGCCGCTTTACAAGCTTCAAGACAAATTTCTGTAACGTTGGCACCTAATGCAGGAGTAATTCCTGTAAAATGGAACCAATCTGCACCTTCAAAAATTGAATCCCAATCAAACTCACTTTTATCAGCTTCCATAATTGCTGAGTGTGCTCTGTCGTAAATACACACAGAGCCACGCTGTGAAGCACCTTTTTCAAGGAAATAAATTCCGACTCTGTCGCCACCACGAACAATTTTAGTTGTATCTACACCGAAGGCTCTTAAAGAATTCACTGCACCCTGTCCGATTGCGTGAGCAGGTAATTTTGTTACGAATACACTGTCTAAACCATAGTTTGCAAGTGACACTGCAACGTTTGCTTCGCCACCGCCAAAGGTCGCTTGCATCTGGTCATTCTGAAAAAATCTGTAATAACCCATTGGTGCAAGTCTCAACATCAATTCACCAAACGTAACTACTCTCTTCATTGCTTAACCTCCATTTTTTCAAGTGCTTCTTTCACGAAAAAGCTTCCGCCGATTGCCGCAACCTTATCAAAAGCAAGGAATTCATCGATATTATTTCTGTCGACTCCACCTGTAGGTATAAATTTAACCTGAGGGAAAGGACCTGAAAGTGCTTTTAATGCTTTTAAGCCACCATAAATATTTGCAGGGAAGAATTTTACTGTTGTAATACCTAACTCAAGAGCCTGCATAATTTCAGTTGGTGTAACACAACCCGGGTAATAAGGAATGTTTTTTTCTTTACAGATTTCTGCATCCGCAACTGAAAGACCTGGTGAAACAATAAACTGTGCACCTGCTTCAAGTGCAGTTTTGCACTGCTCTGCATTTATAACAGTACCTGCACCAACGTTCATTGTCGGATATTTTTCTCTTGCATATTTTATTGCCTCTGCCGCACAAGCAGTACGGAAAGTAATCTCTGCACAGTTAATGCCGACATTCTGAAGAGCAGTTAAAATTTTGTCTGTTTCTGCCATTTCTTTAATAACAACAACCGGAATATTTTTTTCCATAATAAATCACACTCCTGAATATGCTGAAAATCCGCCATCAATAGGTAAAACAACACCTGTTATAAAACCTGCGGCATCATTGTTTACTAAGAATAAAAGTCCACCCTCTAATTCTTCACTTTCACCGAAACGACCCATTGGGGTTGCCGCAAGAATCTTACCTGTTCTCGCAGTTGGTGTACCATCATCATTAAATAAAAGTTTTGCATTTTGTTTGGTTGAGAAGAAGCCTGGTGCAATAGCGTTAACACGAATACCAACTTTAGAAAAATGAACTGCAAGCCATTGTGTAAAGTTTGAAATCGCTGCTTTTGCGCCTGAATAAGCAGGGATTTTTGTAAGCGGTGTGTAAGCATTCATTGATGAAATATTAAGAATGTTACAGCCTTCTCTGCCTACCATCTGACGGGCAAATGCCTGAGTAGGAATAAGAGTACCTAAGAAATTAAGATTAAATACAAAGCCTACGCCATCTGCATCAAGGTCAAAGAATGATTTTGTATCAGCATCAATATCGCCGATTTCAAAATACTCTTTATCTGTTGTGGCTTTAGGATTATTTCCACCTGCACCATTAACTAAAATATCGCAAGGACCAAAATCCTTAAGAACCTCGTCTGCCACGCTGCAGCAAATTTCTTTATTTAAAACATTGCAAGCATAAGCTTTTGCAATACCGCCTTCTTCAACGATTTCATCTGCATAGCCTTTAGCAGCTTCTTCGTTTAAGTCAAGCAAAGCAACCTTAGCACCTGCACGTGCTAAAACCTTAGCAAAATAACTGCAAAGAACTCCACCTGCACCTGTTACTACCGCAACCTTACCTGTTAAGTCTGTGTTTAAAACATTTTGCTTCATATTACTTATACTCCTTTTCTAATGCTTCGAACAATCCGTTTATATAAGTAGCACCCAATGCTCTGTCAAAAAGACCATAACCCGGTTTACCTGTTTCGCCCCAAATCATTCTGCCGTGGTCAGGACGAACATAACCCTCGTAATTATTCTCTACAAGTGCTTTTACTATATCATACATATCAAGTGAGCCGCAGTCAGAAAGATGTGCTCTTTCTTCAAATGAACCATCATCCATAATCTTGACGTTACGAATATGCATAAATGCAATTCTGTCCATTTCAGCATATTTTCTAATCATCTTAGGAATATCGTTCGATTTTGCACATCCTAAACTACCTGTGCAAAGACAAAGACTATTAGCAGGACTATCTACTAATTTTAAGAATCTGTCAAGATTCTCTTCGTTTGTAATAATTCTTGGAAGCCCAAATATCGGATATGGCGGGTCATCAGGGTGAATAGCCATTCTGACACCACATTCTTCTGCAACAGGAATAACTTTCTTCAAGAACTTTTCTAAATTCTTCCAAAGACCTTCTTCACCTATTTCGCCATAAGCAGTAATAAGTTCACGAACCTCTTCCTGTGTGTAACTTGAATCCCAACCAGGTAAATGAATATCATCTTTAAGAGGGTCAAGACCTTTCATTTGTTCCCAATACATAACAAGCGAGGTTGAACCATCTTTTGCTTCTTTGTCAAGCTGTGTGCGTGTCCAGTCAAAAACAGGCATAAAGTTATAAGTAACACACTTAACACCATATTTCGCACATCTTCTTATATTTTCGCAATAAACATCTAAAAGTTTATCAACATTGCCACGACCTAATTTGATGTCTTCGTGAACAGGAATTGACTCTACAACATCAAAAACAAGACCGTTTTTATCACAATCTTCTTTAAGTTTTTTAATGCTTTCTTCACTCCACACCTCACCGGGTTTTACGTCGTAAACTGCAGATACAATTGAACGCATACCTGGAATTTGTGAAATGTACTGAAGTGAAATAGGGTCGTCTTCGCCATACCAGCGAAATGAAAGTTTCATTTTCATAAATTTTTCTCCGTTCTGAAAATTTTAATCATCAATCTTTAGCAATTTTCTCAATCTCTATTTTATATAGGAAATTGTTTCTCACTCAATATCCAATATCATTTTAGCAATTTTATATACATCACCGCAACCTAAAGTTATTACCAAATCACCTTTTTTAATATTATCCTTTAAGTAATCGGCAACCTGTGAAAATTCAGGGAACCATACAGAGCCTTCAATCTCGTCAGCCAAGTCCTGCGTTTTAATGCCGAAGGTATTAATTTCTCTTGAACCCATAATTTCGGTCATTACAACCTTATCGGCAATAGAAAGCGCTTCTCCGAATTCTTTTAAGAGCATTTTTGTTCTGCTGAAGGTGAACGGCTGGAACACTGCCCACACCCTTTCGTAGCCCATTTTCATAGCCGCTGAAAGTGTTACTTCTAACTCTTTAGGGTGGTGTGCGTAATCGTCAACAATAACTGCACCGTTATATTCGCCTAAAATTTCAAAACGTCTGCCTGCGCCTTTAAAGTTATATAAGCTTTCTTTGCACTGAGAGAAGGTTGCACCACAATACATAGCAGTTGCAATTGCGCACAACGCATTTAAAATATTATGTTCACCCGGCACGTTAAGCTCAACAACGCCTAATTCTTCGCCGTTTTTAAACACTGTGAATTTTGCAAAGGCACCGTGTACCCACTCTAAATTTTTGTAATAATAAGTATTTGTAGCATCACTGCCGAACGTAATTTTTTCTTTATCTTTAATGTTTTGAACACTTTTTATAGTGTTTTCATCGTCACCATTAAAAATTATAACCTTTGACATATCGGCAAATTTTGTGAAGGATGCAATTAAATTATCAAGTGTTTTGAAATACTCCATATGGTCACAGTCAATGTTAAGAATAACACTGACGTCAGGTGATAAATCCAAAAACGTATCCTTATATTCACAAGCTTCGCAAACGAGTGTTTCGCTTTTACCCACTCTGCCGTTAGTTCCTGTGAGAGGTAATTTACCACCTATTACCAATGAAGGGTCAAAATTATTTTCGATAAGTATCTGCGAAATCATAGAAGTAACTGTTGTTTTGCCGTGAGTACCGCAAACACCTATGCAGTTATTATATTTTCTTGTAACCGCACCAAAAAGCTTACTTCTTTCAAACGTTGGTATTCCGCTTACCTTAGCCGCAACTAATTCGGGATTATCCGGAAGAAGTGCCGCAGTAAACACAACCATATCGGCACCTTCAACGTTTTCTGCTTTTTGCCCTAATGTTACAGGAATACCCAAATTTCTGATTCTTTTCAAAGTATCTGTTTCGTTATTGTCTGAACCTGTCAGATAATAACCTTTTTCATGAAGAATCTCGGCAAGAGGGCACATACCACTACCGCCGATTCCTATAAAATGTATTCTTTTAGCGTTTTCTAAAGCCTGCTCTATATTCATAAAGGAAATCCTTTCCAAAATCACAAAATATCACTATTTATTATACTACATTCTTTAATAAAAATAAACCATTTTTACATTTTTTTCACAGAAAATCGTTGTGTTTTTTCAAACTTTTTAGCAAAATTGCTCCAAAAACACCACAAGAGATTACCTCACCGATTCCTACAGTTGTGAAGAAATACCAATAAGAACCCTCTAAAGAGTACGCAAACAACAGCACGAACGGAACAATTACTGCATTAGACAAAATTGGTGGTACAAGAGCCAAAACATTATGCTTTCTTAAAAAATAAGTACCAATAGCCCCCAACAAAGTGGCAAGGCTACCAAACACTATATCCCACAAAGCACAGCCTGTAAGAATATTTGCAAAAAGACAACCTACAAAAAGCCCTGGTATTGCCGCAGGTGTAAAAATCGGCATAACAGTCAGAATTTCTGAAAGCCTTACCTGAATCACACCACTTGCAATACCTAACAAATTTGAAAGGTATGTCAACACAACGTAAAGTGCAGCAATAACCGCACCCACCGCAATATTGCGGATTTTCTTTCTGTTTTTCATTTTTATCACTCCGTAGTTTTGATTCTGAGCTTTTTTTGCTCAAGTGAGGATGGTCACGAACTCACTATAGTGCATTTTAAACCTTTACGGTTAAACAATTCCACTTTGTTTATTTTAACATTTTTTCAGTATAAAAACAACAATAAATATTGACTTATTTTTGTAAAATGTTATTATTTAATTGTATTATTTTTAGAAAAGGTGATTTTATGATAAACGTAACAGTATGGAATGAATTTCGTCACGAAATAGAAGATGATGAAGTAAAGGCCGTTTACCCTCAGGGTATTCATAATTGCATTAAGGATTTTTTAAGCAAGGACGAAGTTTTGAACATTCGCACTGCAACATTAGATGAAGAAAATTGTGGTCTTTCTGACGACGTTCTTAACTCAACAGACGTTCTTATATGGTGGGGACACTGTCACCACGACAAGGTACCTGATGAGTTAGTTGAAAAAATCTATAACCGCGTTATGTGCGGAATGGGTTTCATAGCACTTCACTCTGCACATTTTTCAAAACCTTTTAAAAGACTTATGGGCTCTACCTGCTCATTAAAATGGCGTGACGGTGACAGAGAAAGACTTTGGTGTATTCTCCCTTCACATGAAATCGCAAAAGATGTTCCTGAGCAGTTTGTCATTCCTGTAGAAGAAATGTATGGTGAACGTTTTGATATACCAACACCTGACGAACTCATCTTTATTGGTTGGTTCAATGGTGGTGAGGTCTTCCGTTCAGGCTGTGCATGGAACAAGGGCCTCGGCAGAGTTTTCTATTTTCAACCAGGTCACGAAAGCAACCCCACTTACCATATTCCTGAAGTACAAAAAATTATCACAAATGCTGTGCATTGGGCGAATCCTAATTTCATTGCAGACGAAATAGAGTGCCCCTGCATTGAGGTTTCACCTGAAGAAGCATTTTTGAACGCAAACAAATAATTAACACGTCAATAAATAAAAGCAAAAGAGGATGTAAAAACTAAGTGTTTTTACATCCTCTTTATTGCTTTATATTGTCCGATTTTAAGTCGCTTTCAGACTTACTCGCCCTTCATACCCAACAACTTTGCTTTACCATCAAAAACAGCCTGTGAAACTTTAATAGAGTCAAAAATTGCCGCTTTGATATCGTCATCAGTTGCACCGAGTTCTTTTGAATAACTATCAGGAATAAAGAGATTTATTCCCATAATATCTGCAAGTCCGTCAACATCAATACCGCTTTCTATACCCTTTTCAGCATATTCCTTCTTAACACCGCCAAGGCCCATTCTCATCATCCAAGGTGCTACAGAAATAATTTTTCTGTTTTCACCCATTCCGCGAGCAGCATAAACGATTTTAAGGAATTCCTTCCAGGTTAAGTTATACATTGAAATTGGCCAAGCCTTTGCACCCTTTGATTTTTCTGCGGCACCAACAATAACCTCACCGACCTGACGAACTGTAAGCATTGCAGTACCACCGCCCGGATACATTGTAAACGGAAGCTTATCCATTCTCTTGATTTGTTCAATGAGAATAACCCAAACAGGCTTTCTGCCCGGTTGTGTTCCGAAAATATAAGGAAGCTCAAGCACAGAAACGTCAAAGTTATCATCTGCAAATGAGAAAGCAACCTCTTCCTGATCAATTCTGCTTTTGATATATGGGTGTTTTTCTGTAAGCTTCATATCAGGTCTTTCTTTTGCAAGGAAAGCAAAATATGAACCTAAAATTACCGCACTCTTCATACCAACCTCTTTACAAAGAGGAAGAATTCTCTTGAGCGGTGCAATATTATATTTGTAATAAGCATCATAAACAGGTGCAGGGAATTCAACTCTTTCGTCAATACCCGCTGCGAAAACAAAACAGTCGTGCCCCTTTAAAAGCTCACGGATTTCGTCGTCGCTTTTTTCATAGATATTGCACATTTCAAGTTTCATTTCTTGCGGAATTGGTGCTCCTTCAGGGAGAGGAGGAAGAGCAACTGAAGTCACTTCGTGACCTCTTTCAATAAATATTCTTGCAGCCTCACAGCCTAAAAGACCTGTGCCGCCAATCATAAATACTTTCATTCTGTCACCTTCTCTTTAAAGTTATCGAAGATTTCAGGACCATAAACGTTATCTTCACCTTCACGGTCCCAAACCTGTGCAAAGAATGGGTTGATTCTTGCTTCTTCGTCATATTTCCATGGCCAAGGAAGCTCTGCAGGACACCAATGGCCACCCTTGAGAACGAGGTTTGGTGACATTTCGAATTCATTACCTCTTGCGCTTACCCATTTAACAGGTGTGTACATATCTACAATTTCAGTTGCAAGACATTTACCGCCACGGAATTCTGCTGCCTTCTGAAGGTCTTCGAGAGTGAGTGAATCAAACGGCTTTGTTTCATCGTAACCGTGGTCAAGAACTTTAACGTCAGGAGCAGTTGTCTGTTTTGCAGGAATAACAATTTCAAAATCATCCCAACTTCTTGGAAGTTTTTCATATTCTTCCATACTGCCATAGTACGCTTTCATTCTGACATCAACTTTATTTGCTGCCCACCAAAGTGTACCATACTCAGGAGTTTCTGCAATTTTTTTCATCCAGAGCTTCTTGAGAATTGGTGCAAATGGTTTTGCAAGGAATGCGAGTTTATAATAACCCTCAACCTTATCCATCATACTCTTAAAGTAATCCTTAACAGGAATATTTGCACGGAAGTGGCAATACTTTTCAAGTTCACCGCCATCATAGTACCATTGACCGTGGAAGTTACGTGTTGTAAACCAGTGTGGGTCAAAAAGCTTCTTAGGTGAACCGAGACCTAATGTACCAAGAAGGAGATCTTCAAATTCATAGTTTGTAATTCTGTATTGTTCACCCGAACCGATGTTATAGAATCTTCTCCAGAATTCTTCGGGAATATCGTCACCGCAAACGTTTGCAAGAAGACGACCTGAATCTTCAACAGTTGCCCACTCGAGCATACCGTTAATCGGAACGTGATACATAATAGGTTCAAGATTTTTAAGAATTGCAGGATAAAGAATACCTGACTGACGAAGAGAAACCCAATGTTTGAGACCTGACTCAGCAAAAACTGCTTCTGCCTTGATTTTGCTTATAGCGTAGTGGTCATAAACACTTACCTTAAGCGGGTCACCTGTTCTGCCCCAATGAATAGGAGCGTTTCTGTCGCCTGTTTCTGCAACAGTACCTATGTAAACAACCTTAATATCATCTGCATTAGGTTGTGCTTTAACAGCATTTACAATGTTCTGTGCAGCTGCAACGTTTGTTTTCTGAGTTTTAACCGGATAGTAGTCTGCTGCAGGTGAAACCATACCACCAACATGAAGAACATAATCTGCACCTTTAACGCATTCTAAAACATCTTCGTAGTTAGTAAGGTCACCCCATACGAGTTTAACTGAAGGATCGTTTTCATAGTTCTTGAACTTATCCTTGTTTTTCTGGCTTCCTCTGTTAAGAAGAACAATGTCAAACTTGTCTTTTTTAGCATAGAGTTCTTTAAAACCTGCCCAACCCATTGTACCTGATGAGCCTGTTAAAAACACGGTTTTCTTTGCCATAATCTTTCCTCCGAAAATCAATATTCTCTGTTATAAATTTAACATTTCAATTATACAATTTATTCCCATTAATTGTCAATAAACAATATGCACTTTTTTCAATTGATTTATTGTATATATTAACAAAAAGAAAGTGCGGTGTCTTTTAGACACCGCACCGATTTAATTCAGAAATTATTCTTCTGTTACAACGTGTTCTTTTTCAACTGCAAGTGAGCAAGAAGGAACAACCTGATATGATTCACCTTTACCTGCTGCAATAGCTTTAACTGTGATAACACCTGATTCGTCACCGCATGATGGAACTGTCTGGAATAATTTTTCGATATCTGCTGTAGAAGTATAACCAACTGTAGCTGCACCATTACCAGTAGCGTACTCCCATTTTTCTGATGTAGTGTTAAATGTGAGTGTGAAGATTGTCTCGTCGAATGCTGCTGTAGCTGTTTTGCCTTTTAACATAAGGTCGTTACCTACAACTGACATAATTTGTCTTTGGTTATCGATACAAGTACCTTTTCTTGCGTTGTCAGTAACTGAGTTGTAAATCGGCACTGCAACAGCAACGAGGATTGCCATGATAACAACAACGATCATAAGTTCAACAAGTGTAAAGCCTTTTTTAGATTTCATAAATTTAAACATTTAAGAACTCTCCTTTAATAAAAATTTTTATTTATAAACACAGCAAACGCTGCATCTATTCAAAATTAAGCCTCTTCGTCAGGGATAACGTGGTCTTTATCTGCAGCAAAGCTACAAGACGGAACAACCTGGTAAGAGCTACCCTTCCCCTCGGCGTAAACGAAAGCGGTAATAACACCTGCTTCATCACCGCAAGACGGTATTGTCTGGAACAACCTTTCTATATCAGAAGCGTCACTGTAACCAACTTCGGTACCTGCTGTGCCGATTGCATATTCAAACTTTTCATCTGTACTGTTATATGTAATTGTGAAAAGTGTGCTTGCAGCACCGCTACCGGAGTAAGCCTTTGAAGCAGTTTTGCCTCTTAACATAAGGTCGTTACCTATAACAGACATAATCTGTCTTTGATTGTCAACACAAGTTCCCTTTCTTGCATTGTCAGTTACCGCATTATAAATCGGAACTGCAACTGCAACAAGAATTGCCATTATAACAACAACAATCATAAGTTCAACAAGTGTAAAGCCCTTTTTCTTTTTTATAAATTGAAACATCACAAACAACTCTTTTCAATATGAATGCTTGTTGTCCACCAAAAGTGGGAATAAACCGTAACTTTTTCTATTTGTATGTTATCACACAATTTGTGATTTGTAAATACTTTTTTCTAAAAATTTTAGTTTTTTTTAAAATTTTTAACAAAAAATCTATAAATCCACAAAAATTCTATTATTTTCAATGAAAAAGTCAGATTTTTCTTGTCTTTATAACAAACTCAATTGAATTCACTTTTGAAACAACTGCATCTGAAATTTCATCTGCAACAATTAACGTGTAAGCAAATTCACCTTTTGTTTTAGAGCAGAAGCCTTTAATTTCTATACCTGCTGAAGTGAATACGCCGAGAATATCGTTTGTTATATTTAAAGACTCCTTATGAATTACTGAAAGTCTTTTACCTTCTGCATCTACTGAAACGTTCGGAAAGTTAACTGAATTTTTAATGTTACCCTTTTCTAAGAACTCTTTCATCTGAACTGCCGCCATATAAGCGCAGTTTTCTTCAGATTCAGGCGTTGATGCGCCAAGGTGTGGAAGTGCTACTACGTTTTCTGCACCTATAACGTCATCTGTTGGGAAATCTGTTACGTAGCAAGAAACCTTATTATCTGCAAGTGCCTTTAAGAGGTCTGTTGAATTCACAAGCTCACCACGAGCAAAATTAAGAATTCTTACGCCGTCCTTCATTTTGCCTATAGTGTCAGCATTAATGCTACCTTTAGTTTCTGCGGTTGCAGGAATATGAAGTGAAATATAATCTGAATTCTCATAAATTTCGTCAACACTGCTAACTATTTCAACCTGAGAATTAAGGAGTGACTTTGCTTCTTCTGATAAAAATGCATCGAAGCCAACAACCTTCATCCCTAAAGAAATTGCAGCATCTGCAACAAGACGACCTATAGCACCAAGACCTATAAGACCTAACGTTTTACCGCTAATTTCGGGACCTGCAAATTGTGATTTTCCTTTTTCAACAAGCTTGCCTACGTTTTCGCCCTCACCTTTTAAACCCTTGCACCAATCATATGCCGCCATAACCTTTCTCGAAGAAACCATAAGACCGCAAACAACCAATTCTTTAACGGCATTTGCATTAGCACCGGGTGTATTGAACACAACAACACCTTTTTCTGTACAAGCGGCAACAGGAATATTGTTAACGCCTGCACCCGCTCTTGCAACTGCTACCGTATTGCTTTTAAAATCGTATTCGTGCATTGAAGCAGAGCGAACAATTATACCATCAGGATTTTCACATTCTTCTAAAATATTGTAATTTGAATCAAATTCCTTAAGACCGATTTTTGAGATTTTATTTAAAGTTAAAATATCCATAATCAACCGTTTTCCTTTTCAAATTTCTCCATAAATTCTACGAGTGCCTTAACACCATCAAGTGGCATCGCATTGTAAATTGACGCTCTCATTCCGCCAACAGTTCTGTGCCCTTTAAGGTTTACAAGACCTGCAGCTGTTGCTTCTTTTACAAATTTAGCATCTAATTCTTCGTTACCTGTTACAAACGGTACGTTCATAAGTGAACGGTCTTCTTTTCTTACAGTACCTTTAAAAAGAGTGCTGTTATCAAGAAAATCATAAAGCATTTTTGCTTTTGTTTCGTTTAATTCTTTCATTTTTTCAAGACCGCCGAGTGACTTTATCCACTCCAACACTAATTTGCATATATATATTGTATAACAAGGAGGTGTATTGTAAAGTGATGCATTATCAGCGTGAATCTGATAATTCAACATTGTAGGAGTGAGCTCACGTGCTTTACCCAACAAATCTTCACGGATAATTGCAATAGTAAGACCTGCAGGGGCAATATTTTTCTGTGCACCACCATAAACCATACCAAATTTTGTAACGTCAAGAGGCTCAGATAAGAAACAGCTTGAAATATCCGCAATAAGAGGAACGTCGCCTGTATCAGGGAGTTCTTTATAAACTGTACCATAAATTGTGTTGTTCATACAAATATATACATAATCAGCATCCTCACGGAAATCTGATTTACTGGTCTTTGGAATATATGTGTAAACTTCATCCTCTGAAGAAGCAACAACCTTTGTATCGCCATATTTTTTTGCTTCAGAAAGTGCTTTTTTTGCCCATTGACCTGTAACAATGAAATCTGCTTTGTTTGAACAATTCATAAAATTCAACGGTATTGCTGCAAACTGCGTTGAAGCACCACCCTGTAAAAACAAAACCTTGTAATTATCAGGAATATTCATAAGCTCTCTCAAAAGAGCTTCAGCACCTTTAATAATGCTTTCAAACACTTTTGAACGGTGTGACATTTCCATTACAGATTGACCACTACCTTCATAATCGAGCATTTCTGATGCCGCTTTTTTTAATACTTCTTCAGGTAACATTGAAGGACCTGCTGAAAAATTATAAACTCTGCTCATAGTAAAGACTCCTTATTCAAATAAATATACAGAATTATACTCCCTCATGTAAGTATTGTCAATACTTCAAGTGTATTTTCTATCACCCAACCACCTCTTTAATGTATAAATTTGCATATTTTTGCAAATAAAATACACCATTGTTTTTTATTTGCAAATGTTGTATTATAATATAGTATTCATTTTTTCAGAAAATTATTTTTGAGGTACAAACCTATGATTAAACCAGAACTTCTTTCCCCCGCAGGTGATATGAACTGCCTCAAAACCGCAATAAAATTCGGTGCAGATGCAGTTTACGTGGGCGGACCTTTATTACAATTAAGAGCAGAAAAGGCGGCTTTTTCTGAAGAAAATCTTGCAGAAGCTATCAGTTTTGCTCACGAGCACAACAAAAAGCTTTACGTTACAGTTAACAGCTTTACTAAAAATAACGAAATAGAGCCTCTCAAGGAGTACGCAAAAACTCTTTACTCAATCGGTGCAGATGCAGTTATAGTTTCTGATATAGGTGCAGTTGCAACCATAAAAAAATCCGCACCCGATTTAGACGTACACATAAGCACTCAGGCTAACTGCTGCAACTACGCTGCGGCTAACGCTTATTATGAAATGGGTGCTTCAAGAGTTGTTTTAGCACGTGAAATGACAATAGAAGAAATCGGCGAATTACACCAGAAAATCCCAAAAGAATTAGAGCTTGAGGCTTTTGTTCACGGTGCTATGTGTATGGCATATTCAGGAAGATGTCTTATTTCTTCATTTTTAAATGACCGAAGCGGTAACAGAGGCGAGTGCACACAACCTTGCCGTTGGAGTTATTATTTAATGGAACGAAACAGACCTAATGAATTTTATAAGGTCGAAGAATATCCTGACCACACCGCAATTTTAAGTTCACACGATATGAAAGCCGTTTCATTCCTTGATGAACTTAAAGATGCCGGTATTGATTCCTTTAAAATTGAGGGCAGAATGAAAACTGAATATTACGTAGCACACGTTGTTAATGCTTACAGAAGAGCAATTGATAAAACCGCACCTCTTGAGCTTATAGAACGAGAATTAGATGCGGTAAGCCACAGACCATATAACTCCGGTTTTTATTACGGCAACTTAGTTCACAATCATTTTAACGATGGCCTTTATCATCAGGACTGCACCTTTGCAGGCGTTGCATTAGAGGATGCAAAAGACGGCAAAGTTTTAATTGAGCAACGCAACTTCTTTAAAAAGGGTGACAAATTAGAATTAGTTACTCCTCTTTTATTAGGCACATCGTTCATAGTTGAAGCAATAGAAACAGAAGAGCACGAACCTTTAGAAACAGCTTGTCATCCACAACAAATTCTTTATATTTCCTGTGGCGACACAGACGTTAAAAAAGGCGATATTTTAAGAGTACGAAAAGAAAACAACGAGTGATTAAAATGATTAACTACCCTGAAATTTTAGCACCTGTAGGTTCAACAGAACAATTATATGCAGCCGTAAGATGCGGTGCAAACGCAGTTTATCTTGGCACAAAGAATTTTAACGCAAGACGAAATGCCGATAACTTTGACAACCTCAACCTGAAGGATGCCATCGATTATTGTCATTCTTATAACGTTAAGGTTTTTGTCACTTTAAATACAATTGTTTTTGACAAAGAATTGCCCGAGCTCTATGAAACAATAAAAGAGATTGCTGTCTGCGGTGCAGATGCAGTAATCGTTCAGGATTTTGCAACTGCAAAAGCAGTTAAAAAAATCTGCCCTGATTTAGCGTTACACGCTTCAACACAAATGGCAATTCACAATGTAAGCGGTGTAAAGCTTTTAGAAAAACTCGGTTTTTCAAGAGTTGTTTTAGCGCGCGAGCTTTCGCTTAATGAAATAAAAAAAATTGTAACAAGCACTTCTCTTGAAACTGAAGTTTTCGTACACGGCGCACATTGTATGTCTGTTTCAGGAAACTGCTACATTTCTGCATTTTTAGGTGAAAGAAGCGGTAACCGCGGTCTTTGTGCCCAACCCTGCAGATTAGATTGGAAAACAATGGGCAGAAGCTTTTCGCTTTCGTTAAAGGATATGTCTTACATTGAGCATCTTGAAGAGTTGAAAAATATTGGTATTTCTTCTTTTAAAATTGAAGGCAGAATGAAACGCCCGGAATATGTTGCGGCTTCTGTTACAGCTTGTAAAAACACATTAGAAAATAAAACATATGACAAAAATTTGTTGAAAGCAGTATTTTCAAGAAGTGGTTTCACAGATGGTTATTTAATGGACAAACGAAACATCGAAATGTTTGGCTACAGAAATAAAGATGATGTCACTTCTGCCACAAATGATGTTTTCAAAGAATTACAGAGTTTATATAAAACCGACACTCCCGTTACACCTGTTGATATGGTTTTCACCTTAACAAAAGATAATGCAGTTTTAGAAACAACTGCAAATGGTGTTGCAGTGACCGCTGTTACTGTGGGAGGCGAAACACC
Source organism: Acutalibacteraceae bacterium (assembly GCA_045646485.1). Taxonomy (GTDB): domain Bacteria; phylum Bacillota; class Clostridia; order Oscillospirales; family Acutalibacteraceae; genus DTU089. The sequence continues at coordinate 6,545 of JAZRKU010000013.1, read as the reverse complement.
AATAAAAAATGCTCTTTCTTTTGAAATGGCAGAAAAAAATCTAAAAAAATTAGGTGGTACACCTTACTTTTTGAACAGTTTAAAATTCAACAATGTTGATAATCTCACGCTTTCACTTTCTGTAATAAACGCATTAAGACGTGAATGTGTTGAAAAGCTCTCACATGAGTTAAACTCAGTTAAAAGAGAAATAGCCGACGTCAAGCCTGAGGCAAAAAAATCTGAAAAGCAATTCAAAGTGCCTGCTTTGAGAGCAAGATTTTTTGAATTCTCGCAATATTCACCTGAATTTGAGCAGTGTGAATATCTTATATTTCCTGTGAACGAGATTTTAGCTCACACAAATGACTTAGAATGCTTAAAAGAAAAAGTAATAATTGAATTACCAGATTTGATTTACCCTTTTTCAGAAGATAAACTTTTAAACCAACTGCAGAATTTAAAGCAACAAGGCTTTGAAAATGCGATAAGCGGAAACATCGGAGGTATTGAAATCATAAAAGCCGCCGGGCTTAATGCTTTCGGCTCTCACACCTTAAACGTTGCAAACTCAGATTCTTCAGAATTCTACAAAAGCATCGGTGTAAAGGATTTAACCTTGTCAGTTGAATTGTCGGCTAAAAGCATTGAAAGCATCACTTCTTCTGTGACAACCGGATGTTACTGCTACGGCAAGCTACCTCTTATGTTTTTCAGAAACTGTCCCTTAAAGCAAAAGGATGGTTGCGGTAGCTGTAACGGCAAACAAAAAATCACAGACAGAAAGAATATTGAGTTCCCTGTTATCTGTCACGATAAGGTGTATTCGGTATTGCACAATTCTGTACCGCTTTATATAAGTGACAAAATAAATCTTAATTGCGATTTTCTTACTATGTATTTCACAAACGAAAGCAAGGATGAATGTAAAGAAATTTTAAGGCTTTGCAAGAACAAGCAGTCTGCACCATTTAAGAAAACGGCAGGATTGTATTTGAGAGAAGTGTTATAAATTTAGCAGATAGAAAACAGGAAACGGAGCCTAACGACTCTGTTTCCTGTTTCTTAATTATAAAATCATCTCATTAAATTCATCTTCTGTAATAACTCTCACGCCAAGTTCATTTGCCTTGCGAAGTTTGCTGCCTGCATCCTCACCTGCCAGAACAATGCTTGTTTTTTTAGAAACCGAGCTTGACGTTTTACCGCCGAATTTTTCTATTATTTCGCTCGCCTCGGTTCTTGTAAACTGAGAGAGAGTACCCGTTAAAACGAATGTCATACCATTAAAACGCATATCCTCTGTTTCAGAAAGATTTTTCATATTAACACCGACTGCTTTCAGTTCTTCAATAAGCTCACGGGTTTGTGGCAATGAAATTGTTTCTGTAAAGGTTTTTGCCATTACATCACCAAAACCATCTATTGAAAGCACATCCTCAAGCGTTGCATTCAAAAGAGTATCCATATCATTAAAACGCTTGCTTAAAAGTTTCGCTGCCTTTTGACCTATGTGGCGAATGCCAAGGGCAAATATAACTCTGTATAAATCATTCTTTTTAGAATTTTCAATAGCGTTTAAAAGGTTATTTGCACTCTTTTCGCCCATTCTTTCAAGAGAAGCAATATCCTGCACCTGCAGGTGATAAATATCAGATGCTTTTTCAATAAGTTTTTCGTTTACAAGCACCTCTAAAACCGCGTCGCCTAAGCCTTCAATATCCATAGCATCTCTTGAACAGAAGTGAATAAGCTTTCTCAAAAGCTGTGCAGGGCAATCAGGGTTAAGACAACGAATTGCAGCCTCGCCCTCTTCGCGGATTGTTTTGCTGGCACAAGCAGGGCAAAACTCCGGTAAAGTGTATTCAGGATTTTCATTGTTATGCTTTGCAACAGTCACAACCTCGGGTATAATATCCCCCGCTTTTCTCACAACGATTGTATCGCCTATTGCTATTTGTTTTTCTTTTATAAAATCCGCATTGTTAAGTGTAGCTCTTGAAACAGTAGTTCCTGCAAGTGTTATGGGCTCAAACACCGCCGTAGGTGTAAGAACGCCTGTTCTGCCAACTTGCACGTCTACAGAAAGAAGCTTTGTTTCTTTTTCTTCGGGCGGATATTTAAAGGCAACTGCCCACTTAGGATATTTTGCAGTACTTCCCAGTGCTCTTCTTTCGTCAAAACTATTAACCTTTATAACTGCACCGTCAATGTCAAACGGCAAATTACCGCGGTTATCGCCTATATCTTCTATCTTTTTAATGCATTCAGAAATGTTTTTGCAGAGTGCGTAACCCGGAACAACACTAAAGCCTAACTCCTCTAAATATTTCAATGAGTCATAATGTGTGTTAAGTTCTTTTCCGCCTTCAATTTGTTGAATGTTGAAAATAAAAATGTCTAATTTTCTTGAAGCCGTAACCTTTGCATCCTTTTGCCTTAAAGAGCCTGACGCCGCATTCCTCGGATTTTTGAACGGTTTTTCGTCGTTCAGCTCTTGCTTTGCGACTAATTCATTAAATGAGTCGTGCGACATATAAACTTCACCGCGGACTTCTATAAACGGAATTTTTTCTTTAAGAGAAAGCGGAACAGAACGTATTGTTTTTACGTTTGCAGTCACATCCTCTCCAACAAGACCATCACCACGTGTTGAGGCTCTCACAAGAACACCGTCACGATATTCGAGCGAACAAGAAAGACCGTCTATTTTGGGCTCTACTGTATACTCCGCAGTTTTAAAAACGTTAGTAACACGTTTTTCAAAATCATGAGGCTCAGCGACAGAAATGGCCCCCAGCACACTTTCCATAGGCACGGTGTGAGTAACACTTGTAAACAAATTCTCGTCGCTTCTGCCGCCGACTCTGTGAGTTGGTGAATCAGGCAACAAAAGCTCCGGAAAGTCATTTTCAATTTTTGAAAGCTCACGCATCATCATATCATAATCATAATCAGAAACGTCACTTTCGTTACCCATATAGTATTTTTCAATGCAATCATTGAGAATTGCTGTTAATTCTTTTACTCTCTTTTTGGCTTCTTCTAAATTCATAACAAACTCCGAAAAATTTATTTTAGATATGCATTATATTTTACCACAAACTAAAAGATTTTAAAAGTACTAAAATAAAAAAAGCCAAGCGCCGAACGCATTGTTCGGCACTTGTGTTTTGGCTTTATAAAACAATCATATATATAAACACTCAAAAGGGGAAAAAGAGTGTTATGGGCGTTGTGAGTTAAACTCAACAAATCAATTATTGGAGATTGTTGAGAACTGCGTTTAACTCAATGATTTTTGCAAGCTTCTTAAGTGAGAAACCTTTTTCATTTTCGATTTCAACTAAAAGTTGGTTTTTAATGTCGTTTAAATTCATCATTGTGTTTTGCTCCTTTGTTTGCTTTGTTTAATTTACGAGTTGATTATAGCACATTTTTCACAAATGTCAAGTTATTTTGCACAACTAATCTATAGCTAGTTTGTGCAAAATAACCAAACAATGAAAAAAGTCGAATTTTCCCGTTTTCTTCCCTCATTCAATAAATTAAACAAACACTGTGCACACTTTTTGTACAAAATGCACAACAGCAAGTTAAAACCTCATTGAAATCCCCTACTTGGAAGTAGTTATTTACATTTTCACAAGAAAAAGTTTGTTCAATTTTATTTCAGATTTTTTAAAAATTCTTATAAAAAACCAATATTGATATAACCGTTGTTTTATAGTATAATGTAATCAGTTCTTGACAATTCGAGGTGACACAATGAAGCAGATATCTTTTGAAAATATTGATTTAAGCGGATTTTGGGAAAAAAAGCAAACTACAAATCGCGATGTTACTTTACCTGTTATTTATAAACAATTTTATGACACAGGCAGAATAACTGCTTTTTCTTGCGATTGGAAACCTGGTGACAAAAACAAACCGCATTGGTTCTGGGATTCAGACGTTGCAAAATGGATAGAAGGCGTAGCTTACTCTTTGATTAACGCTCCCGATGAACATTTAGAAGAGGTTATTGATATAATTGTAGATTGGATTCACGACAACCAATTCTTAGAGGGCTACTTCAACATTTACCACACAGTATGTGAGCCTACAAGACGTTTTACAAACCGTGATGCACACGAGCTTTATTGTGCAGGTCACTTAATCGAAGCGGCTATCGCTTACCACAAAGCTACAGGTAAATCAAAATTTTTAAGATGCATGGAAAAATACGTGCACCATATAAAAGACATTTTTATGGATAAATATGAAGCTGATTTTGCAACATCAGGCCACGAAGAAATTGAATTGGCTCTAATAAAGCTCTGGCAACACACAGAAAAGCCCGAATATCTGAAGCTTGCACGTTATTTTGTAAATCTTAGGGGTAATAATGAAAAAGATATGCCTCTTTCAGCTAAATTTGATTTAACTTATAACCAAAGTCACGAGCCTGTCAGAGAAATGAGAGAAGCCGTTGGCCACGCTGTCAGAGCAGAATATCTTTATTGTGCTATGGCAGACCTCGCATTAATTGATAATGATGAAGAATTGAAAGTTGTCTGCAAAACATTGTTTAACGACATTGCAAGCAAAAAAATGTATATTACAGGCGGTGTAGGCTCAGGCTCTATTGGCGAATGCTTCACCGAAGAATACGACTTACCTAATCAATTTGCCTACCAGGAAAGTTGTGCCGGCATAGGACTTGCTTTACTTGCAAGACGAATGAATCTTTTAGAAGTCAACTCACTTTATGACGACGTTGCTGAAAGAGCAATTTATAACAATGTTTTCGCTTCGTGCTCCTTGAACGGACGTGAATTTTTCTACACAAATCCTGTTGAAATTAATTTAAAAGAGCGACGTCTCACTCACCGTTACAGAACTGAAAATCAGAACTTCCCTGACATTGAACGAAAAGCTGTTTTCGACTGCTCTTGCTGTCCCCCGAACTTTGCAAGATTTATTGAATCTTTTGGTGATTTTCTTTATACTTCAGATGAAAACACCATTTACGTTCACCATTATGCAAAATCCTCGGCAGCGTTTGACGGAATCAAAATTAAGCAGACAACCGATTATCCGTTAAAGGGAAAAATCAAAATTTCTGTTTCGGGTAAATGTGAAGGCAAGCAAATTGCTTTAAGAATTCCCGGCTGGTGTCAGAAATATAACGTAAAGGTTGATAATGCTACAGTAAAACCAAAGCTTAACAACGGATTTATTTTCATAAAATGTGAAAACAAGAAAATAGCTATTGAACTAAACTTAGAAATGAAGGCAGTTTTAAACGAAGCCAACCCACTAATACAAGAGAATTTCGGCAGAGTTGCAGTAACCTACGGACCATTTGTTTATTGTCTTGAGGATATTGATACAGATTACAAAATTTCTGAAATTTCTTTGAGCAAAAATCTTAATGAAACTGTTAAATATGTTGAGTTTTTCAGAGCAAATATTTTAGAGGTTGATGCCTTTGTTCAGGAGAATTTCAACGGACTTTACAGACCGCTGAAAAATGATAAAACACCTATTCGCTTAATGCTTGTGCCATATTACGCATTTGCAAACCGTGGCGAAGCGGATATGGCGGTATGGTTAAAGCTCACAAGGTAACAAAATAAAAATCCTGATAACTCATTTTTGTAGATGTTATCGGGATTTTATTTTTCGGTTCCTTAACTCAGAGATGAATATTCGTTTTTATTTCTCTGTCGTCGGTTAACACACAACAGTTCTTTATATTGCCACAACAAGAAAATTAAATTTGTTATTTATTTTTCAAAAAAAATTTTTAAAAGTCTTGATTTTACAAATCATATAATGTATAATTCTACTTGCTTTAAAAAACACTCTTCTGGGTGTAACATTATTTAATATCGGGGTGTGGCTCAGTTTGGTAGAGCGCTTGGTTCGGGACCAAGAGGTCGGGTGTTCGAATCACCTCACTCCGACCAAAACGAGCGTTTATCTTATTGTGATAAACGCTCGTAACACTTTGCTTCTTGTTTCTTTTATGGTGCTTAATATCGAAAATTTTGACTCTGCTGAATTATTCTCTCTCTGTTTCAGTTTATTGGAATTTATGATTTCGTTTATTGAATTTATAGGAGGAGTTAGTATGTTTAGTATAAATATTGTGGTGGGAATCGGTTATTATGGAGGGAAACCTAACGATAGAGTCTTGATAAGTAAATTGCTGGCTATATCATCAAAAGAATTAGGAGATAAACCGAGTGGGTTCGAATCCCGCACTCTCCACCAAAAACGATTGAAAACCAAAGGTTTTCAGTCGTTTTTTCTTTTATTGTTTTACTAGTTAATTTATGATATAATCAACTCAACAAACTTGAATTTGTAGGGATGAAAATGGTTTTAGAAACAGAACGCTTAATATTGAGGGAATATATTTTGGAGGATTTTGAAGCACTATTTGAAATCCTATCCGACGCAGAAACCATGCAACATTACCCAAAACCTTATGACAAAGAAATGACAAAGCATTGGATTGAATGGAATATTCAGAACTATCAAAAATTTGGTTTTGGTATATGGGCCGTAATCTTGAA
>JAZRKU010000012.1:0-6929 GCA_045646485.1 Acutalibacteraceae bacterium | reverse complement strand
CCATCAATTACAGAATAAACTGTTATAGGTGTAATTTCATATTTTATAGCACCAGTTTCTTCGTATAATTCTCTTTTGGCTGTTTCTAATATCGTTTCAGCTTTTTCACGATGTCCGCCTGGTATTTCGTAAGTATCTCTGTTTTTATGTTTGCAGAAGACCCATTTGTTTTTGTGTTTAGTTAGGATAACAGCAAACAGGAGTTTTTCATCTTCTATATTATTGTAGAATTTTACTTGCATATTTTAAGCTTGCTTTAGTGATGTTTAAAATGATTTGTAGGCGTTGATATAAAGTGATGTTTTGTCTTATGCCAAAGTGATGTTGTGCTAAAGCACAGTGATGTTTTACACCTATGGCGTAAAGTGATGTTAAGTTTGCTAATAACTTTGTCGAAGACAAAACTTCACTGTGAAACAACTCCACTACGAAGTAACATCACTTGCCGTTAGGCAAACTTAGTTGTTGAAACAGTGCAACTGTTTCAACGTGGGTCGTAGCAATGAAATTGCTAACATACGTCGTTGGAAACATATCCACCTCGATTGTTGTAGGAAACATATCTACTATCTAATTATGCAAATTGGGATTTGTTTAATACAAATTAAACATGAATTTCAAATTTGTTTGAATCGGTATTGAAAACCCATTTTTCTTTTGCAGTTCTGTTTGTGTTTATATACTTAGTATATTTTCTGATATAAGTTTGATACATGTATGCATCATAATCTTTAAGAATATTCAATATGCTCTCAAAAATAATTTTTCTAAACTCGTATTCTCCGTATTTCGATGGATATTCTTTGACAAGTTTTTCTCTATTATCTCTCTCAAAATAGCAATAATGAGAAAATGCACAGGACACCACGAGCAATCCTACTGCAGCTTTTTCGGTAAATACGGGAAAACCATCTAGTTCTGTAGGTCCTCTCCAATCTTCTGTTTGGCAATGTATTAAACCGAATTCCTTAAAAATTCTGAAGCCCTCGCAATATTTAATACCATACTTTTTCAATACATTTTTGCATTCGTCAATTATTCGAGCAGAAGTGTTCATTATTTAACCTCTCCTTACCAAACGCTATCGTATAGGGCCATCCTTAGCTTCCTATCCAATCGAACCGTTCGTCAAATTCTTATTTATCTTCTTGACAGCAGACATACCGTCTCCACATGACTTGTCCTCGGGAACATATCTACAGGTGTAACTTTTTTTGCTTCATAGCCTAAAACAGAAAGTCTTTCTGTATCACGGGCGAGTGTTGCAGGGTCGCAAGAAACATAAACAATTCTTTCGGGATTTATTTCTGTAACTGTTTTTAAAAGCTCTTCATTGCAACCTTTTCTCGGTGGGTCGAGTATTACAACCTTTGGTGTGATTTTTCTGTTTTGGAGTTCTTTTATTGCATCCTTTGCGTCGCCACAAATAAATTCGGCGTTTTCAATATTATTAAGCTCAGCATTTAATTTTGCATCTTCAATTGCATCAGGAATAATTTCAACGCCGATTAATGATTTTGCATCCTTTGCCATTGAGAGTCCGATTGTGCCTGTGCCACAGTACAGGTCTAAAAAGTCATCACACTTAGAAAGCGAAGCGTACTCCTTTGCTTTGTTGTAAAGCAGTTCGGCAGTATCGTGGTTAACCTGGTAAAAAGAGAGGGGAGAGAGCTTAACCTTTACGCCACAAAGAATATCTGTAATAAATCCGTCGCCATAAAGAGTTTCACAATCTTTACCTAAAACTACGTTGGTTTTTTCTTTGTTTTTGTTTATGATAAGTGTTTTGAATCCATTGACTTTCTTTAATTCTTCAATGAGTTCATCCGAGTGTTTCAACGTATCGCCGTTTATAACAACGCAAACCATAATTTCGTTTGTGTTAAATGCTTTTCTTAAATAAATGTGACGGATTAAACCAATATGTAAATCTTCACTGTAAACAGGGATATTGTTTTTGTTTATAAATCGTCTAAAAATTTCTATAATGCTACCAAAATCTTCAGGCTCTAAAAGACAGTCGTCACCATCAATTACACGGTGGCTTTTTTTTGCATAAAAGCCTATTTTTAAAATTCCGTTTTCTCGTCTTACGGGATATTGTGCTTTGTTTCTGTATCTTTCTGTGTTTTGAGAAACTATAATTGGTTCAAATTCAGGCTCTAAATGAGCGATTCTGAGAAATGCATCCTTTACTTTTTCTGCCTTTAACTCTGCTTCGGCGGTGTATTTTAAGTGAGAAAAGGAACACCCGCCACAATATTTAAAATGCTCGCAAAGCGGTTCCTGTCTGTCTTTAGAGGGCTTAACTATTTTCATAGCCTTCCCTATAGCATAGTTCTTTTTTGCTTTTATTATATGACATTTTATTACGTCGTTTTTAGCGGTGTTCTCAACGAATACCGCAATTCCGTTCTTTTTACCAACACCACTGCCTTCGCTTGTGTAGCCGGTTATTGTTAAATCAAAATCATCATTTTTCTTAATCATATATCTAAATCCAATACTGCTTTTTTATATTCTTCGTAAGTCAAAAATGTATTTATTATAGGTAACAATTTATTTGCTGAAAGCAATTCGGGCAAATCGAGCGATTTTAAAAACAGTTTTCTTTTAATAGCGCTGTCATCTCTGCCTGAAAGCCCATCTTCATATAAATCGGTCTTTGTTACCATTCGTCTTTCGGTTTCATCTGTTTCCTCGGCGGTTACACCTGCTTTTGTGAGTGCTTCAATAATTTTTTCTTTCGGTACACCCTCAACACCTAATTTACCTTCTTTTGAGGCTTCGGTTTTTCGTTTTTCTTTGCCGAAAATATCAGGTATATAAGCGTGCTTTACTTCTTCAGGCGGAACAATACCGCCTATAAAAGAACGTATTTTGAAGCCTGCGGAATCGCTGTCAGTTAAAATAAGCAATCCCTTGGTTTTTGCAAGACGGCGAATAAGCTTTTGCTTTTCTTTGTCGTTAAAAATTGCAAAGCCATCGGTTTCAATTATAACTGCGTCGAGTATTGATGAAAGTTTGATTTTATCATACTTTCCCTCAACAATTACAACTCTGTCTGTTTTTATCATTTTTTAATACCTTAAATTCTTAATAATCTTAAAATCAATTCTTCGAGAATTTGTTTGTCATCCTGACTTGTGCCTTTAATTCTCTTGTCAGCATCTGAAAGAGCTTCAAGTGCTTTATGGAATTGTGATAACGAGTATTTTGCGCCATCCCTTGCAGCATTTGTTATGGTGAATTCTTTGCCTTTATAAGAAGGGAAAACCGCAGATAAATCCTGAGGCTTTACACCCTTTTCTTTAATTGCACAGGCTCTGTACATATCAACGTAAGCACGTGAAAGCGTAGCTAAAATCAAAGTAGGTTCTTCGCGGAGCTTAAAAAGATTTGAAAGTGTTGCATATGCTTTGTCTGCCTCGCCGTTTACAATATCTCTTGATAAAGAAAAGATTTTTGCTTCGGTTGAAACAATAACTGTGTTGTCAATATGCTCACGTGTGACCTTTCCTTCGCCTGTAAAGGCACAAACCTTGTCAAATTCATTTCGTAACGTGCTGTAGTCTGTGCCTACAAGATTAATTAAGTACATTGCATCGTCTCTTGAAATCTCGCAACCTTTTTTTGTAGCAGCGTCTACTAAAAGCTTTGTGAGGGCTTGGGGGGAACGCTTATCTATTTTTGCGGAAACACCAATTTCTCCAATGAGTTTTATAGTCTTGCTCCATTTAGAATCTTTTTCATCAACCTCTATTGTGTCACACCAGAAAATAAGAATAGTTGTTTCCGGCAAGTCGTTTAATATGCTTTCTAAGTCACCGTCCAACTTTAAACGGTTGTTTTCCTGTTTATGCCAATATTGTGTAAAGGGAAAATCCTTTACAAGTGTACAGGTGTATTCACCCATCATAGGAAACGTAGAAACACAGTCAGCTAAATCATTAAGAGTGATATCTTTACCCTCTAAATCGTGAAAGTTAAAATCCTTAAAATCTTTATCAATTGTTTTTTCAACAATCAGATTAGAGTAATGCTGTTTTAAAAAATTTTCATTACCATAAATCAGATAAAGTGACTTAAAGTCTTTTTCTTTAATTTGCTTTTTCAATTCATCTTCTGTAAAGAAAGCCATAATATCACCATCCTAAAACTTAATTTCTATATTTCCTGAAGCAGAGGTTCTTAAAAACTCAGATGAATAAAGATAGCCTATTTTATCATTCTTGTGGAAATTATTATATGGCATAGAGCAAATAATAAGAGTGCCAACCTCTACGTTGAAATTATCGGGAACGTTTTCAGATAAAACAAGAACGTCAATTTCCCCAAATTCTTGTTTTATTTTATGTAAATTGTTATATTCTGAAAATGAAAGTACTATTATTTTTTCGTTAAACTCTATTATAGCACAATTTTTACCATATGTGTTAAAAATTCGTACATTTATTTCATTTTCTAAAGAATAAAAATATTCATCAGAGACCTGAGCAAGTTCAAAGGCATCGGTTTCATATTTATATAAGCTATTGTGGCAAAATGACGTTATTATTCGTCGGTTTATTTTATAATTCTTATTTATGTAATCTGCTTTTTGTAAAGTAAGACCGTCAATGTGAGTAACGGCTAATAAATCAAAAGTATCTGCATTTGTCATAGGAAGGTAGCGGTAATCTTCATAATTAAGGTTTTCGGGGATGTTTATAACTGCATAGTGAGTGCCTGTTCTTATAACAATATTCGGCGTGTTTGTGTTACGCAGAACGGTAAAAGAGGTGTTACCCTTAAAGGGTGTAACAGATAAAATAAGAGAAAGAATAACAGGCAGAGGAATAAGAAAATTCAGCAGTCTTTTATAAATAACCTTTGAGGGTAATTTTAGTGATAATACATAGTAAACAACAAACAGAAGAATCGCAAAAGCAATACCGAAATAAACAAACGTATCGTTTGCAGTAATTGCAGAAAATTTTATCGAGCCTACAAAGCTTATTATTTTTAAAAGAATATTTAAAAGCGTGTTTGTAATAGCAAAAAAGATTTCTGTAAGTGAAGAGAAAAACTGAAAAGGAATAAAGCTTGCAGAAAGAGAAATAAGGGTAGCAACCATCGTGACGAATGCAAGGTTTATTGTCAGAAGATTTGTAATGGGAGCAATTATGCTTACAGTACCAAAATAATAGACGGAAGCGGGGAGTGTGAAAATTGTGGCAAAAATGCTTATTAAAAGTGACTCGAAAACAAATTTCAGAATGCGTTTCGTGAGTTGGTGTGTTTTAAGCTTGTCGTAAATAAAATTAAATTTCAGACTGAAACCGCTGCTTAAAATAACTCCGAGAGTTGCCGAGAAAGAGAGAAAAAACGAAGGGGTGTAAAGCACGTATGGATTTACAAACAAAATAACAGCTAATGCAAATCCTAAAGAGTTTATGCTGTCAGAGCGTTTTTTGAAAATGGGTGCGATTAATGTGATTCCCATCATAAAAGAAGCTCTTATAACAGATGGGGTAAATCCTGAAATCACAGAAAGCACTACAAGAATAAAAATACCGAAAAGGTTAGAGTGTTTTTCTTTTAGCTTAAAGAATTTTAAAAGTGTAATGAAAAGTCCGCACCAGAGTGACGTGTGAAGCCCGGAAACTGCGAGAAGATGTGCTACACCACTCGAGCGAAAATCGGCTTTTGCTTCATCGCTTATGCTTTCAGTGTCACCAAAAAGCATACCCGAAGCAATACCGTAAGAATTGCCACTAAGGAACTGAGAGAGTCTGTTTTTACATAATTCCCTGAAATTTATTGCAATGAAATAAAAGTCTTTTTTATGAGTGTTGATTTTTTCGCTTTGCTCAGAGTTGTAGACAGAAACAATACATTTTTCAGCTTTGTCAGAATTATATCGGGATTCTGTAATTACAGCATCGTCTATGAAGATGTTATCATAAATTTCATATGACATATCTTCCTCGGGAACGAAAAGAATTTTGGTTTTTTCTTCGTTACTTCCTATAAGTGAAGTTCTGATTATATAATAGTCAGTGTGTTTTTCTATAATTGTTGCGACTATATCCTGAGTTGTATTTTCGTATTTTATAGATTTCTCATAAACAAATTGATTATTTAAAAGAAGCGACAGAGAGGATATCAATATGCTTATTGAAATTGTGGGTATAATAAGCATATTTCTGATTTTTTCGTTTTTTGAAAAAGAATAAAATAAACTGGCCGCCACTGCAAAAGGGCACACCACGACAAGCGCACTGCTTTTGAAAAACAAAAACAGTAGCGCCATTGTGAAAGTGACTAATCCCAAAGCAAGTGACGGTCGTTTCATAATATTATTCTTTTTTTCAGCCTGCCGGCCAGGTGAAGTTTCTGCCTGAAAGCAAATGGAAATGAATGTGTTTAACTGTCTGTCCTGCAGAATCACCGCAGTTGTTTACAACTCTGAAACCATCATTCATATTCAAATCCTTTGAAAGCTTTGCTATAACTTCAAAAATATGAGCAATAACCTTGCTGTTTTCTTCTGTTACGTCTGCCGCAGAAGAAATGTGTTCTTTAGGAATAACAAGAATATGGGTTGGTGCTTGTGGCTCAAGGTCGTTAAACGCAACAACCAAATCATCTTCATAAACTTTTGTAGCGGGTATTTCACCGTTTGCTATTTTACAAAAAATACAATCCATAAAAATACTTCCTTTACAATTATGCGTTTAGGGTGAAAGGAATTATCCGAACCATGTTTTTTATAGACGGATTTTCGTTCACTCTTTGTTAAAATACTCGCAAATCAGAAAAGGATTTGCTGTGTTTTTGTTTCGATTGACCAAAAATCCGTTCTATAAAAAATCTTCGACCTATAAATCGAAAGATTTTTATTGGATTTTTGGTATTGAGGGTGAAGGAAGGCTGACGCCTTGCAA
>JAZRKU010000011.1:0-12950 GCA_045646485.1 Acutalibacteraceae bacterium | reverse complement strand
TCATTTCTGCAAGGTTAGCACCTTTACCGCCGAGAATTTCACGCATTGAAGCGTCGCCCTCGGAGAATAAATAAACGTACTTTTTGCTCATAGTTTACCTCCAAAAATAAATTATTAATATATTTGAGTAGCCGCTTTTTTAAAAGCAACATAACACCAAAGATGATTATACCAAAATTATACTTTTATTTCCATAGTATAAAAATAAAAATATGACAAAATACAACTTGTTTTTTTAGTCAACATAACTAAAGAACAACAAATATCAATTCAAATCCAATCTTTCCCATTCAAAAAGCTCACCCGGGTCGCTTTTATGCGGACTGAACTCGTCGTGTCCTATAATTCTGCTTCTGTCTTTCGGTATTGAGTACCTCTGACAAAGCTCGTCTATAAGTAAATTCAAAGAATCATATTGTGCATCTGTAAAACCGATTAAGTCTTCATCTAACCCATCATAAACCTCTGCACTTATATACTGCGCCATATCGTTTTTTGAACCAATTGCCATAAGCTCAATTCCGATAGAGTAAAAATTCATTTTGTTTTTATATTTTTCATTATTTAAAAATTCGCCCTCACCTGCGTGCCACGCACAACGATTTTCGGGCAACATACAAAGAATATTCCCTTCACGGTCAATAACATAGTTTATACCGACGCCATCCTCCATAAAGATACTTCTCACTATATCTTTATTATAAGGGTCTTCTTTTGAAACAACAACGCCGTTCATAAAATGAACCATTATAAACTCGGGCATATATTCTCTTTCCCACGAAGAGGTTTCAAAGTCTATATAGTGAATTGAAGCCGATTCCGAAACAATTTCCTGCTTGAATATTTCAGGCAGTTTCTGTGTCTTAGGAACCTCGACATTTTCCTCTTTAATCCGATTTCCACTATTTTGAGGCTGTATGTAGTATTTCAACGGTTTATCACACCCACCTAAAAAAAGCGAAAGCACCAACAACAAAGAAAGAGCAACCTTTTTCATAACTCACCACCAAAATTATTGATATTCACCCTGTGTGAGCGAAACAATAGAAATAAGGTTAAATCCACCATCCGCAGTTTCTTTTAATGTAATTTCCATATATTTATCAGGTTGTGCTGCAGAAATTGTTCCGTCAGGAGCAACTTCAATGCTGTTGGTTCCGACGTAACCCACCTTTAATATTACAAGACCACCTGTTTTATTGACAGATTCAATTCTTGGTGAAAACGGCGGAACAACACCTGTAAGCGGAACATTGTAAGTGTGAGTTGCAGCGTCATATCTAAACTCGTAACCATAGCCCTGAACTGTGGCGTGTACTATCTGAACATCAGTTCCGAAAATTTTCTTGAAATATAATTCAACATCCGCCGCCGGTACAACAAGACCTTGCTCGGTTACCTGATATTCACCCGTCTGAACTTCATCTGTAAGAAGCGAGCAAACTGCAATATTGAGTAAATCATCAAAATCTGCTTTTGTAATATCTGTAAACGGGTCAGGATCTATTCCGACAACCCAAGTTAAATATTCTGCATATGCCGAGTAATCTTTTTCTCCAGACGTTTTTTCAGAAAGTGAATCTTTTATATAAAATCCGACAGAAACAATTCCTATAATGGCAAAAATCATTACAGTAAGACCTATTATAAAAGGCAGTTTTTTCTTTTTTTCAACTACCTCGACTTCTTGTACAAGTTGTTCGTCCATATATTACACCCTTTCATACCTTTTTATTATATTATATAGAAAAAACAATTGCAAGGGGAAATTAATGAGAACACTACACCTTACCACTTCAAGCCTGAATTTCTGACAAAAAAATATCCCGAAGTTTTCACTTCGGGATATCTGAATTTTATTTTACTGAAGTAACAAGCTCAACGTATGCTTTTGTAAAGATTGAACCTGATTTCTGGCTGATTGCGTTAACTTCTTCATTTTCTCCTAAGAGAGAATGATATTCGTTATCTGCAAGAACATAACCTGCCTGGTCATTTGCAAGACCAAATACTAAAACATTATCACAGTCTGTAACATCTTTAAGTGCAGGGAAATCCCATGATGTGCCGTCCCAACTGTTTTCAGGTGTTGTAACACCGCCATAGAAGAGACCCGGTTCAAATTCACCCGGTGCAAAGAATACAGCAACTTCATTACCGAGCTCCATATAACCGATTTCAGAAGCAAGTGTATAATTCTCTCCATCTTTAACAACAACTGCACCTAAAATACCTTCACGACAAGCAAGTGTAAGGATTCCGTTATCAACAGGAACCATAACCTCCTGGTGAATGATGTTGAGAACAGGGTCAAGAGTAATTTCGTTGTCAATTCCTCTTACCTTATCTGCAAGTGCGTTTGCGTAATACTTAATATTATTTAAATCTGATTCGCCTTCAACATTTGTTAACTCGCCCTCAGAAGTAATTGCAAGCTCGGCACCCATTACGAATACAACGTTTGCGCCTTCATTTTCCTTAATATTCTTTTCGATATAGTAAGGATAGTCAGCAGAAAGAATGTCAGGACCTGCACCGTAACCTGTGCAGTGAATACCTGCTTCTAAAATCCAAGTTTCAGCAGAACCATCGTTTGGTGTGAAACGAAGTCTGTGAATATTCTCGTCGAATGACTGTGGATCACGTTTGTCTCTGATATATTCTGCAATGTTTGCATAACCGTAATTAAGAGTACCTTCTTTCATACCGTTAACTGCTTCTTCAACACAAGCAACAGTTGTGGTGTAAAGATTCTCCATAAACTCCGGATTCTTTGTTACCATATAATCATCAAGAAGATTTTCGCCACCAATAATATTTGAACCCGCATTACCTGTATTTGTTACAAGTGCTTTAAGAAGCGGAACGTTCATACCAAGTGTATCAATACATGAGTGTTGGTGAAGAACTGAAACGTTCATACTGATGATGTTGTTGTTTTTTGCAAATTCTTCGAGTCTTCCACGGATAATTTCAACATCGCCTCTTGCGAAACCGAAACCGTCGATAACAGCGTGAACAACTGTTCCGCTAACACCATCGCTGATAGCGTAAACACGAACTCTTTGGTCGTCATAAACTGCTCTCGGAACTCTGCCTTCGAAAACCTCGAGAGAACCTGCAAGGAAGAAGTCGCCGTTCATAATATTAAAATCATCAATAAGAGAGTCGCTTGAGTAACCAAGGCTCCATTTTGCATTTGATTTTACAGAGGTGTCGAAGCTGTCTTCACCCTTGTAGAAATGCTCTGCCACATAAGTTTCTGATGTTTCAAATTTCTCATCGAAGCCTGGCCAGAACTGATTAAGATAAGTGAGAACGTAATGTATGAGGTCATTTAAAACCCTGTTAAAAATGTTCTCAATGTTTATTTCTAATGTCTGTGGTGCAGTTGCTGAAGCAGCACTTGCAGGAACCATCAACACAGAAACAGACAATGTTAATGCAAGGATAATTGCGACTAATTTTTTAGCCATTTCAAAGTCCCCCTTGAATAATTGAGATTAAATCGAGCACATCTCTGCACTCAATTCTTCGCATTTTAATGCAATTTTACAGATACATTATATACCTAAATTCCAAAATATGCAATATCTAATTAAACCGCAGCAATTTCTTTGGTGCTTTTTGCCAATTCTTCTTCAATCATTTTGTTAATATTGTTAGGTCCCATATGACGATAAGGACGGAATCTTAAGAAGAGATACATCGGAACTGCACCAAGTGTGTTAAGAATCATATCGCCCATAGTATCCATAATGGCAAAACGGGACTCTAAGAGTTCGTCCTTAAGCGGAATGAGCATAAACACATTATCTACGTTACCGCCTGCTTCTTCAATTGCTTTTTGTAAATTCCAATGCTGAGCGTCACCGCCGAACCATTGGTCAAACACGAACTCGAAAAGTTCCCAGCCTGATGCAAAAACAAAGCCAACACCCAATGCACAAAGAGCCACAATTTTAGGTGGACAAACAACCTTGTCACGAATCTGCATAGCACAAACAAGCTCATAGCTTATGAACACTGCTTCAACACAACCTAACGCGTGAAGTACCTTGTCGAACATAGGTAATGCGTAATACAAGTTTAAGTAAGCACCGCCGAATGATGCACAGAAAAAACCGAAAATAGAAATATGCTGAAAATAGCGAGGCATTAATCTTGGGAATGTGTTCTTCGGGAACATCTGACAAATTTCATAAGCAAACATACCCAAAAGGTTTGATGCCATTTGCAACGGCTGCATTGAGCCCAAATTAGGGTCTATTGTAATAAGGCTGTGAATAATTCCGTAAATCATTAAACCCCTCAAAGACCACCAATAAATATGTTCTATGGGTTTCATACCCTTGTAAAGTCTTTTAAAATAATCTTTCACCATTTTTCTTTCTGCCTTTCGATAAATTATTCAAATCTTAACTTAGATAGAATAACAAATATATTCCTATTTTTAATTCTCTAAAAGAAATTTAAGTTAAAATTATCTTAAATTTCAACTTTTTTTGACAATATTTTTTTATTTTATTGTAATATCGCGAGTTACTATTGAAAAATTCAGATAAATGCTTTATAATATTCTATTGGAAATTCGTATTAAATTACAGGAGGGGTAGAAATGCCTAAAAGAGAAGGTTACATTTCATGGGATGAATTCTTTATGGGTGCCGCTATGCTTTGTGCTAAAAGAAGCAAAGACCCTAACACACAGGTCGGTGCTTGTATTGTCAACCCTGAAAACAGAATTGTTTCTGTTGGCTACAACGGTTTTCCCGCAGGTTGCGATGATGACGTTTTCCCCTGGGAGCGTTCAGGCGACGACCGTTACAACACAAAATATCTTTACGTTTGTCACGCTGAGCTCAACGCAATTTTAAACGCAAGAGGCACAAATCTCACAGGCAACAGACTTTACGTCGCACTCTTCCCTTGCAACGAATGTGCTAAAGCTATTATTCAGAGTGGAATAACAGAAGTTATTTATCTTTCAAACAAATATGCCGAAACACCTGAAACAAGAGCATCAAAAAGAATGTTGGAGGCTGCAGGTGTAAAGCTCACACAATTAATTCCTGAAAAAGGTGAGCTTGTTTTAAATTTCGACCCAAATAAAATTTAATTCGGAATTCGGAATTTTTGGAACTGCGTTAGCATTATAATCAAGGCGAAGCCTTCCGAAATTCTGCATTCTACATTTCTGGTATATAATATCGCTTTGCGATTACATATAACATAAATTAAAAATTTTAAAATTGGAGTGTTAAAAATGCCATTAGTAAATGCAAAAGAAATGCTTACAAAAGCAAAAGCAGGCCACTATGCTGTTGGTCAGTTCAACATCAACAACCTTGAGTGGACAAAATCTATTCTTCTCACTGCGCAGGAAATGAATTCTCCTGTTATTCTCGGTGTTTCTGAGGGTGCCGGCAAATATATGTGCGGTTACAAAACAGTTGTTGGTATGGTTAACGGTATGATTGAAGAATTAGGAATTACTGTTCCTGTTGCTCTTCACCTTGACCACGGTTCATATGAAGGCGCAAAGGCTTGCATCGAAGCAGGCTTCACATCAATTATGTTTGACGGTTCTCATTACCCGATTGATGAAAACATTGCTAAAACAAAAGAATTAGTTGCTATCTGCGAAGAAAAAGGCCTTTCAATTGAAGCTGAAGTTGGTTCAATCGGCGGCGAAGAAGACGGCGTTGTTGGTGCAGGTGAATGTGCAGACCCTGAAGAATGCAAAATGATTGCAGATTTAGGTGTTACAATGCTCGCTGCAGGTATCGGTAACATCCATGGTAAATATCCTGAAAATTGGGCAGGTCTTTCATTTGAAACTCTTGCAGCAGTTCAGGAGAAAACAGGCACAATGCCTCTCGTTCTTCACGGCGGTACAGGTATCCCTGCAGAAATGATTCAGAAAGCAATCAACCTCGGTGTTTCAAAAATCAACGTTAACACAGAATGTCAGCTTGCTTTCCAGGAAGCTACAAGAAAATACATTGAAGCAGGCAAAGACCTCGAAGGCAAAGGCTTCGACCCAAGAAAGCTCCTTGCTCCTGGTTCAGAAGCAATTAAAGCAACTGTTCGTGAAAAAATTGAACTCTTCGGTTCAAAGGACAAAGCGTAATAAAAAAGCCGCTCTCTATGAGAGTGGCTTTTTTAATGCAGAATGCTGAGTGCAGAATGCAGAATTTCGGAAACGCTTCGCGTTTGATTATAATATAATTAACACAGTAGCAGTTTTAAAAAACAAATTTCCTAAAAAGGATTTCTATGTAATCAGAGGCTTCAGTCTTTCTGTTAAAGAGACTAACCGCCTACCGTATGGAACAACTCCTTTGAATCTTATGTTCCACGCAAAACTATACCATATTAATTACCACAAAAATTTCAAGAGAAATTAAAGACTTCCTATCATTAAAGCTGATTTAATATCAACTAAAAATGATAGGAAGTACTATTTTTTATTATAATTCAAACACGAAGCGTTTCCTTTAATTCCGAATTACGAATTACGCATTCCGAATTAGTTTATGAATTATACTCAAATTCTGTTGTGTAAGTTCCGCTTACAAACTCATACTCTTCGTTATCGAGGTAGAGTGTTGCGTGACTGCCGTCAGGAATTGTAAAAGAGAACTCGCAAAGATTGCTGTCGTTTTTATATTCCCAAGAAGAAATGATTTCGCCATTATCAGTTAATATTCTTGCTTTAGCGTAACCTAATTCTTTATTTGGTAAAGGTCTGAAAATTATGTGCTTGTAGCCTGGTTCGTTTTCATCAGGACTGATACCTGCAACTGTACTGAACATCCAATCGCCAACAGCACCATAAGCGTAGTGATTAAATGAATTCATTTCAGGTGTTGCAAAGCTTCTGTCAGGCTTCATTCCATCCCAACGCTCCCACATTGTGGTAGCACCCATTTTTACTGAGTAAAGCCATGACGGGAATGTATCTTTGAGTAAGAGCTTATATGCTAAATCACTTCTGCCTATATCAGTTAAAACGTGAAGAAGGTATGGTGTGCCGACAAAGCCTGTTTTCAAGTGGCCGCATTCTTCAATATCTTTAACTAATTTTTCTGCTTCTCTTTCTCTGTTATCTGTAAGGTTAAAGTAAAGTGCTAAAACGTTTGCGGTCTGTGTTTCGTGCTCAACCTTACCTGTATTAAGATAATTTTTTCTGTATTGCTCCACAATTACAGGGTACATTTCTTCATAATAAGAAACATCCTTACCTATTGCCTTACCCATTTTAATTAAAAGACTTGTTGTGTAAGCGTACATTGCAGTTGCAATTAAATCGTCGTCTGTAAAACCGCCTGTTGCTTCATCACCTGCATCAAGTGAAAGCCAGTCACCAAAATGACCGCCTTTATCCCAAAGACCTTTTTCCGAACCTTGTGTTTCAATAAACTTAAGCCAACGAGTCATTGAATCCCATTGTTCTTCAATAATTTTTGTATCATTGTAAGCTAAATACATCTGGTAAGGAACTATAATTGCAGCGTCACCCCAGGCAGCGGAACCGTCCCCATCCCATACAGCCGGAACAACGTGACTTACCGAACCGTTTTCTACCTGGTCTGCTGCTAAATCGTGAAGCCACTTTCTGAAGAATTTTTTGGTATTATAGTTGATTGACGCTGTTCTTGCGAAAACCTGAGCATCACCCGTCCAGCCCAATCTTTCATCACGTTGCGGGCAGTCGGTAGGAACATCGAGGAAGTTGCCTCTCTGACCCCATACAATATTCTCATAAAGCTGTTGCAAATCTTCGTGACCACAAGCAAAGAAGCCTGTTCGCTTCATATCTGAAAATACTACAATAGCAGTAAAGTTTTCTAAGTCTATTTCATCGTCATTAAACCCGATAAGCTTAATATATCTGAAGCCCTGGAATGAGAAATGTGGTTTATAAACCTGTTCCACACCATTTGAAGTTACTTCAATTTCGCATTTTGCACTTCTTAAATTTTCTGTGTAAAAGTTGCCGTCTTTATCTAAAACTTCTGCGTGCTGCAGCATAAACGTTGCACCTTTTCTTGCAGGAACCTTCCACTCTACGTAACCTGTAATTTCTTGCTTGAAGTCAATAACCTTTTCACCCTTCGGTGTAGTTATAAGCTCTGCAGCATCAAGACGAGCCATTTCACGGGTTTCTTCACCCTCGGTTTCAATTAAGATTTTCTTATCAACAGGAACCTCTTTTACAGTAAATTTATCTTCACACTCAACTGTAAAATCTACCTTTTCACCGTTATAAACATCAGAATAGATAATGTTGCTCTTCATACATTCCCATGTTTTATCTGTAGTAATTACTTCTACTGTGTCATCCTCATACTCAACAGTCAAGGCTGCAATTGCTGCAATTTCATTTGCCTTTAAAAATGGTAACTCTTCATTCTTTCTGTTGTGAAAACGTCTGCCCGAACCCACAGCAATATCTATCGTATTACATTCTTCGAGATATTTTGTAACGTTGTAGGTCTGGTATTGTAAACGTGTTTCGTAGCTGGTCCAGCCGGGTGCAAAAATAAATTTGCCGATTCTCTGATTATTTATATGTACTTCATAAAAGCCCAGAGCACTGACAGAAAGTGTAGCCTTTCTTATTGCTTTGTCTGCCCAGAAAATTTTTCTGAACACAGGGCAGACTGTGCCTAAATCTTCGTTTTGTCTTATAAATTGAGCATTAAAAATATTGTCCATAACATAACCCCTTAGAGTGTATTGACATTATAAAATTTAGTATATATAATTTATAATGATATGTTAATCTTATTATATTTTCAGAAAAAAGACAATAGTAATTGAGGTAATTTATGAAAAATCTTTCAGATATAAACGTTATTCGCTCTGTTATGTCAAAGCATGGTGTTACATTTAACAAAGGCTTAGGGCAAAACTTTCTTGTTGACCCTGAAGTTTGTCCTTCAATGGCTGAATATGCAATGCTTGACGAAAACACCTGCGTAATAGAGGTGGGGCCCGGTGTAGGTGTTCTCACCGCAGAGCTTGCAAAAAAAGCAGGTAAAGTTTTAAGCTTTGAATTGGACGAAAGACTTTTACCTGTATTAGATGAAACATTAGCTGAATTTAACAATGTTGAAATTATTAATCAGGATATTATGAAAGCTGATTTGGCAAAGATAATAGACGAAAAATGCAAGGGTATGAAAATTGCCGTTTGTGCCAATTTGCCATATTATATTACTTCCCCTATTATAATGATGTTTTTAGAAAGCAAATTACCTATTGACTCAATAACCGTTATGGTGCAAAAAGAAGCAGCAGACAGGCTTTGTGCAGAAGTAGGCTCGCGTGATGGCGGTGCAGTAACGGTTGCTGTTAATTATTATGCAGAAAGCGAAATTCTTTTCTTTGTTCCGAAGGATTCGTTTTTACCTCCGCCAAAGGTTGACAGCAGTGTTATAAAATTAACTCTGAGAGAAAAGCCACCTGTTGAAGTGAAAAATGAAGACTTCTTCTTTAAGGTTGTAAAAGCAGCATTTTCGCAAAGAAGAAAAACTGCCGAAAACTCAATAAGTGCAGGTCTTTCTATTCCTAAAGCAGACGTAAAAAATGCTTTAATTAAAGCAGGTCTTTCTGAAACTATAAGAGCAGAAAAAATGACTATGGAAGATTTTGCTACACTCTCTGAAATACTCGAAAAGTAGGTTTATTTATGAAAATACTATCATTCGGTGAAATTATATGGGACGTTTATGAAACCGATAAATTCATCGGCGGTGCACCGTTAAATCTTGCGGCACACTGCAGTAAGCAAGGTGCAGAAAGCTTTATGCTTTCTGCTGTCGGTAACGATGATGACGGAAAAGCGTCTTTAACGGAAGTTGAAAATTTCAATATAAAAACAGATTTCGTTTCTGTAAATAATGAAAAAGAAACAGGAAAATGTATTGTTACTCTCGACGAAAACGGTGTACCAAGCTACAATGTTTTATGCGACGTCGCATATGACTACATAAAAACTCCCGATAATATAAATAATTTGCAATTCGATTTTTTCTGTTTCGGAACGTTAGCGTTAAGAAGCTCTGAAAACCTTGAAACTGTCAAATCAATTCTCAAAAATTCCGGTATTAAAAAAGTTTATTGCGATATAAATATAAGACCGCCCTTTTTCTCAAAAGAAACTATTTTGTTTGCTTTAGAAAACGCAAATATTCTTAAAGTAAGCGATGAAGAATTGCATTTTGCTTATGAAGCCTGTGATTTAAATCCTGAAAACGCAAGGCTTTGCGACCTCGCAGAAAAATATGATAATTTAGAGTTCATTCTTCTCACTGAGGGCGAAAAAGGTGCTTGTATTTATGACTGCAATAATAAAAAAGAATATTCCGGGAACGCCCCGAAGGTAACCGTTGGTTCAACCGTTGGTGCGGGTGACAGCTTTGGTGCTACGTTCATTTGTGAATATTTCAAAACAAAAGATATTGAAAAAAGTCTTAAAAAAGCAATAGAAATAAGTGCTTTTGTTGTTTCTAAAAAAGAGGCTATTCCTGAATACTAACAGAAAGGTTGATTTTAAAATGAAATTTGGTATTTACTACGCTTATTGGGAGCACGAATGGGGTGGCAACTTTGTGCCATACATTGAAAAGACAAAAAAATTAGGCTTCGATGTTTTAGAAGTTGCTTGCGGTGCATTCCACTTAGAAAACGATGATTATTTTAAAGAACTCAGAAATGTTGCAGAAGCTAACGGAATGTTACTTTCAGGCGGTTATGGTCCAAGACCTGAGCACAACCTCGCTTCACCTGACAGTAATTTAGTAGAAAATGCTTTGAAATTTTATGATGACATTTTCAGAAAAATGGAAATTGCGGGAATCGATAGAATCGGCGGTGCTCTTTACTCTTATTGGCCGGTTAATTTCAGAGCTGGTTTCGATAAACAGGCAGATACCGAAAGAAGC
The DNA here is from genome assembly GCA_045646485.1 of Acutalibacteraceae bacterium. Classification (GTDB taxonomy): domain Bacteria; phylum Bacillota; class Clostridia; order Oscillospirales; family Acutalibacteraceae; genus DTU089. The sequence goes on along the minus strand of JAZRKU010000011.1, from coordinate 1,995 downwards.
ATTAAAAATATGAGAAGACTTGCTGATATAGCTGCAAATTACGGCATTACTCTTTGTATGGAATCTTTAAACAGATTTGAAGGCTATATGATTAACGAAGCTTATGAAGATGTTGACTATGTCAGAGCAGTTGATAAACCTAATGTTAAATCTATGCTTGACACATTCCATATGAACATTGAAGAAGATTCTATAACAGAAGCAATACGTCTTACAAAAGGCACTCTGGGTAGCTTCCACGTTGGTGAACCTAACAGAAGATGTCCTAATAAAAACAGCCGAATCGACTGGTACGAAATAGGCAGAGTTCTTAATGAAATTGAATATGACGGATATGTTGTTATGGAGCCTTTTGTTCTTATGGGCGGTCAGGTAGGCAAAGACATTTCTATCTGGCGAGATATGTCAAAGGGCAAATCTATGGAACAAATAGACCTCGACGCAAAAAATTCCGTTGAATTTTTAAGAGAAGCATTCAGCACGAAATAAACTAACCTAATAGAATTAAAGCAGGAGTCAGAATTCTAAAATTCCAACTCCTGCTTTTTATTCTTCTATTTCTAAATGAAGCCCTAAAAATTCATCAGCCTCGCTACCCTCAATAACCTCAACACCCTTGAGCTTTTTCTGAATAATGTCATTTCTTTTCTGTGCTTCGTCAAGTGTTTTTCCCGCTTCATCAATCTTTCGTTTTGCTTTTTCGAGCACTGTGCCGAAGGTGTTATATTGCGACTTTGCAACAGACAGAAGTGTTCTTACCTCATCTGCCTTTTCATTTATTGCTATAGCTTTAAAGCCCATAGCAAAAGAGTTAAGAAGTGCTGTAATTGTCGTTGGCCCTGCAATCATAATGTTTTCTTGTTGCATTTTTTCTACAATACCGTTTTTAGATGAAACTATTTCGGCGTAAAGACCTTCTGTTGCAAGGTAAAGAATTGCAAAAGGTGTTGTCTTTGGTGGCTCTATGTATTTTTTTACATCCTTCGCTTCACTTAAAACCCTGTCTTCGAGTGCCTTTCGTGCAGACTTTAAAAGCTCGGGGTCACAGGACTCTGCGGCATTGCAAAGTCTTACGTAATCTTCCATAGGAAATTTTGAGTCTATAGGCAAATAAATTATTTCATCTTTACTGTCACCACTTGGAATTTTAACTGCAAACTCTACTCTTTCGCCATTCGTTTTCGGCGAATAGTTTTTCACATACATTCCCGGAATTGTCTGATCCAGAAGCGATTCTAACTGAACCTCTGCCCAGGTACCACGTGCCTTAACGTTCGTAAGCACACGGTTTAAAGAGGTAACGTTATTTGTAACGCCTTGCGAAAGTTCTTTCATTTCGCCTAACGATTTATAAACATTTTCAAGTTGTTCTGAAACCGTTTTAAATGAAGAGTTAAGTCTTGTTGTAAGCGTAGAAGTCAATTTTTCATCTACTGTAATTCTCATTTCTTCAAGTTTCTTTTCGTTACTTTCCTGAAGTTTTGCAACCGATTCAATAATAAAACGGGTCTGTCTGTCATTCTGCTCAATATTATTCTGTCTTATAACATTAAGATTCTCTGTTATTTTTTCTGTCATATCAATACGACTTTTGTAGTTTTCTTCTCTCAGTGAATTAAGTCTTGAATCAACTTTTTCGAGTCCTCTTGCAACTTCTTCACGTGACATTCTGCCCGCACTCGCCATTTCTTCACGATTATAACGAAGTTCTTCGAAAATTGCACCCTCGTTATTACGTCGTTTTAAAGAAATAAGCAAGAAAATGCACACACAAAGCAATAAAATTATTGCACCCAAAAAAGCAAACAGAATTGTACTACCCATAACTTTCTCCTTTTATTTTTTATCTTATTCAGCTTAAATGTAAAAATGAAGTTAGGGTAAATATTCATTTTTCACTTCAAAATACAAATAAGCGGTATTTTAGAAGTCTTTTTGAGTAATAACAACTCACAAAAACTCTCTTTTTAATATATTTCACTGTCATTTAAGCAT
>JAZRKU010000010.1:0-26882 GCA_045646485.1 Acutalibacteraceae bacterium | reverse complement strand
GGACTTGAAGTTACTCTTATTAAAGACGTTACTCCTATTCCTCACAATGGTTGCCGTCCACCAAAAAGAAGACGTGTATAACATATAGGAGGAACGAATTATGGCAAGATATACAGGTGCCGTATGTAAACTCTGCCGCCGTGAAGGCCAGAAGCTCTTCTTAAAAGGTAGCAGATGTTATACAGGCAAATGCGCATTAGAGCGCCGTTCTTACGCTCCAGGCCAACATGGTCAGGCTCGTAAAAAGATTTCCGGTTACGGTCTTCAGCTTCGTGAAAAACAAAAAGCAAGACGTTATTACGGAATTCTTGAAGGACAATTCCACAAATATTTCCTTATGGCTGAAAAGAAGCCAGGTCAAGCAGGTGAAAACCTTCTTAGAATCTGCGAAAGCCGTTTAGACAACATTGTTTATCTTCTCGGTTGGGCTGATTCTCGTGCAGAAGCAAGACAACTCGTTACACATGGTCATTTCTGTGTAAACGGTGGCAAGGTAGATATTCCATCATATCTTTGCAAACCGGGCGATGTTCTTTCAATCAAAGAAAAATCTGCTTCTACAGATTCATTCAAAAATATTCTCGAAGCAAATGGTTCACGTCCTGTTCCAACATGGCTTGAGAGTAATCGTGATGCTAATACAGCAAAGGTTATAAACCTTCCTGATAGAGAGCAAATCGAAGCTCCTATCGAAGAGCACCTTATCGTTGAGTTCTACTCAAAATAATAAAGCTCTTAGCCTTATCTTTTGCTTTAGCAAAACATACAAAAACATAGTTAAACTGTGTAAATTTAGGAGGGTTTGGTATGATTGGTATTGAGAAACCCAGAATTGAGTTCTCAGATTCAATGGAAGAAACAGCACATGGTGTATTTGTAGTTGAACCACTCGAAAGAGGTTTTGGTACAACTTTAGGTAACAGCCTTCGTCGTGTACTTCTTTCTTCATTACCGGGTTATGCAATAACATCTGTAAAGATTGATGGTATTCTTCACGAATTCTCAACAATTCCTAACGTTAAGGAAGATGTTACAGAAATAGTTCTTAACCTTAAGGGCGTTATTCTTAAAATTCACGGAGACGGTCCTAAGATTATGTATATCGAGGCAAACGGCTCAGGTGAAATCACTGCCGGTGATATTAAAACAGACTCTGAGGTTGAAATTCTTAACCCAGACCATCATATAGCTACACTCGATAACGGTGCTCACGTAACAATGGAGCTTACCGCAGACAAGGGTAGAGGTTACGTTTCTTCAGATAGAAACAAGCAACTTCTTGCTCCTGAAATCGGTGTAATTGCTATTGACTCAATTTATTCACCGGTATTAAAAGTTAACTATACCGTTGACAATACTCGTGTTGGTCAAATTACTGACTACGACAAGCTTTCTATTGAAGTTTGGACAGATGGCACAATTTCTGCAAAAGAAGCTGTTTCATTTGCTGCTAAAATCCTTACAGAACACCTTAATCTCTTTGTTGACCTTTCAGATGAGGTTTCAAATACAGAAATTATGGTTGTTAAGGATGACAGCGCAAAAGAAAAAGTTCTTGAAATGACAATTGAAGAACTCGACCTTTCAGTTCGTTCATTCAACTGTCTCAAGAGAGCAGGTATTAACACTGTTGAAGATTTGATTAACAAAACAGAAGACGATATGATGAAAGTTAGAAACCTTGGTAGAAAATCTCTTGATGAGGTTGTAAACAAGTTAGCTTCTCTCGGATTTACTCTTCAAGACGAGGACGAATAAGTCCCTATTTTCGGCAAAGGAGTGATTTAGATGCCCGGAACAAGAAAACTTGGCAGAGCAAGTGACCATAGAAATGCTATGCTTCGTAACATGGTTACATCTCTTATCGAAAACGGTAAGATGACAACTACTGTTACACGTGCAAAAGAAGTACGTGCAATGGCAGAAAAAATGATTACTATTGCTAAGGAAGATAGTCTTCACAACAGAAGACAAGTAGCATCTTATATTACTAAGAGTGATGTAGTTAAAAAGCTCTTTAACGAAGTAGCTCCAAAATATAAAGATGTAAACGGCGGTTATTGCCGTATAATCAAAACAGAAGCACGTAGAGGCGACGCTGCTGAAATGTGTATTCTTGAATTAATCTGAATTAATTCTTAAATTGATTCGCCCCGACAACAGTCGGGGCGTTTAATTTTTTATTGTATTTATAAACAAATGAAAAAAACAAATTTTGGGGTAAATGTGCATTGTAGAAAAAGTCTTATAGGATTATAATTATATTATAACTTATAAAGGAGCGGTTCAATATGAAAAAAATCACAAGTTCACTCTTGGCACTTGTAATTTTACTGAGTGTTTTCTTGTCGGTACCTGTAACAGCGAGTGCCGCAAGTAATTTAAAATCACTCGGAAGTTTTGAAATTGAAGAAGCAATTAATCCGCTTTATAAAGGGTTAATTGACGAGAAAACGCTAATTTCAGAGCAAGCTGAAGTTTACTATGCAGATGAATTATTTGATGCTTCAAAATATTCTGCCGATAAAAACGTTGTGGCAGTTGAAATAAGGGAAGCAATGGAAAACAGAGAGGCAAATGTTTCTGTTTATTATAAAACAACAGAAGAACTTGACGAAGCTGCTCACACAGTGTTATATAACGAGTTACAGGAGCTTGCTTTTGAAGAAACAGATAAACCTACACAGGGTGACTCGTTACGTTTAGGCTATAAAAGCTCAAGTGTATCAATTTCAGGTGTTTCTGACGGAATAAGTTGCTACTATAAATATGATATAACGTATACATATTATACAACCAAAGCACAGGAAGAAGAATTAACAAAAGCAGTCGACGAATTAATCGACAGTTTTGGTTTTACCGAAAAAACAACAGAAAAGAAAAAATCAGATGTTATTTATCGCTATATAACCGATAATGTAAAGTATGACACCGCTAACCTCGGTGATTCAACTTATCTTTTGAAGTTTACACCATATGCGGCACTTGTAAATAAGACCGCTGTGTGTCAGGGCTACGCTCTTTTATATTATCGTTTAGCAGAAGAAGTTGGTCTTGACTCAAGAGTTATTACAGGTACAAGTTTTAACGAAAACCATGCCTGGAATATAGTTAAAATCGGTGAGGACTATTTCCATCTTGATTCTACTTGGGATGCAGGAAAGGTTACTTATCAGTATTATCTCAGAGGTATTTCTTTCCCTGACCATATACGTGACGCTAAGTTTTATGAATCTGAATTTGTAAACAAGTATCCTATTTCTATTGAACCAATAGAAAATGTAATTGTGCCTGAAACAAGCTCAGGTGTGTCAGGTGATTTCAAATATGACGTATATGATGATATCGCCTACATTACCGAATATACAGGTAATGCGGAAAACGTAGTTGTTCCTGCTGAGGTTAATGGTTACAAAGTCTGGTATGTCAGAAGCTTAGCTTTTAATGATAAGGATACAATAAAATCAATTACTTTCAGCGAAGGCATTAAAGCCATGGAATGTGAAACTATTTACCATTGCGATAACCTTGAAACAGTAAACATTCCTTCAACAATGGATTGGAACGTAACGAGGTACAACAGCGAAACACTTAAATATACTCGTTATGGTGTAGCACCAAGCAGATGTAAAAATATGAAAACTGTAAATGTTGCCGCAGGTAACCCTTACGTAAAGGTTGTAAATGGTATTTTATACAGTTCAGATATGGAAGTTCTTATTTATTGCCCGGAACAGCACAGCGAAAGTGTTGTTAAAGTACCTGATGGTGTTAAAGAAATTACAGGTATTTCTTTTGAAGGTTGTAATAAAATAAAAGAAGTTCAATTACCTGAGTCTGTTTTATTTATTGGTTATTGGGCTTTCAATAATTGTTTTAATCTTGAAAAGTGTGATATTCCTGTGAATTGTGAGGTTATAGGCCAATATGCTTTTCAGAATACAAAAATAACAGGTATTCATATACCAAAATCAATGAAATTATTTGTACCCGGTGTATATTCCGGATGTTTGATTGAGAAAATTACAGTGGATGAAAACAACGAAACATTTTATGTAAAAAACGATGCGTTGTGTAGCGGTGATACACTTATTCTTTGTGCAGGTAGTTGCGGAAAAGAAGAATATGTTGTAGCACCTGAAATTGTAACAATAAGTGTTATGGCTTTTTCTGATGCTGAGTTCAAAAAGATAACTCTTAATGATGGCTTGAAATATATTGATTCATATGCTTTTTCAAATGCAAAAGTAAAAGATTTGGTGATTCCGGATGGCGTTTTAGAAATTGCAAATGCAGCTTTCTATTGCAATCTGACAACTTTAGTGATTCCTGATTCTGTAGTGAAATTGCAAAATATCGCGCCACGTGAAACCAAGACACATTTCTATTATCAGTCAGAAGATAGTGTAGCATACGAATACTTGACTACTAATGGTTTTATTTGTAAACCTGTATCAGAATTCAAATGTTCAGAGGGTCATAAATTTGAAAAAGCAGACCAGGGACATTATTATGAATATATTTGCTCTATTTGTGGCGGTTTTGATTACCTCGTAAACAAGAAAGATATGTATCGCGCTGAAATTGAATTAGTTAAAGAACAGATTCTTCCAAGTGTTGATGGCAAACCACAAATTAAATCAATTACTTACGACGGAGTCGAATTGGTAGAAGGCGTCGATTACGTAATTGAAGAGCCTGTTATGGAAGTAGGCTATCAATACCTTAACGTGAAAGGAATAGGTGATTATTACAATACAAAGCAGGCAATATATCAGGTGTTACCTGAAACACTTGAAACACCAATAGCATCAACGGAATTAACTGCAGAGGGTATTAAGGTGTTCTGGCCTTATGTAGATAATGCTGATTCTTATGTGTTGTATCGCAGAGAATACAACCCAGCTACAAAAAAATACACTTCTTGGAAGGTAATTTATACTGTAGAAGGTAGTGTAGGTTATGTTGATACAACAGTAAAACTTGGAACAACTTACAGCTATGCAGTACGTGCAGTAAAAGGCACAGTAAAGAGTAAGTATGTTGCAACAAAAGGGTTGAAATTCAATTGGACACCTGAAGTGAAAATTTCAAACGCAACAAACGGTATTAAAGTAACCTGGAGCAAGGTAGCAAACGCAACAGGCTACGCAGTGTACTCTTCAACATACAACGCAAAAACAAAGAAGTGGTCAGGTTGGAAGTTAAGAGGAACAGCGAAAGTAACAGCAGCTTATTGGACAGATACAAAAGTACAAAGCGGAACATATTACAAATATACAGTAAGAGCCGTAAACGGCAGTGTAAAGGGTAGCTATAACAAGAGCGGTGTAAGCTTAATAAGACTCGCACAGCCGACAACAAAAATTGCAAATGCTTCAAACGGTATTAAAGTAAGCTGGAGCAAGGTAGCAGGTGCAACAGGCTACAGAGTTTATCGTTCAGAGTTGGTAGACGGCAAGTGGACCTCATGGAAAACAATGGGTACTGCAAAGAACACAGCATCTTCTTGGGTAGACAGAAACGCAGTAAGCGGAACAACCTACCGCTACACAGTAAGAGCAGTAAGAGGTAGCGTAAGCAGTAGCTACAAAGCAACAAGTGGACTTATGTATTTAGCACAACCAACAGTAACAGTTAAGGCAGAAGAAAACGGCTTTAACGTAAGTTGGACAGAAAGCGAAGGAGCAACGCAATATGTTGTTCTTCGTTTGGAGTATGTTGATTCCGAGTGGAGTTCATGGGATGAAATAGAAACAACATCTTTATTAACTTTAACGGATACACAGGTTTTGAAAAATGTAAAATATAAATATACTGTAAAAGCAATTAATACTGATTTTGAAAGTACGTATGAATCAAGTCCTGAAATATATGTCAGTACAATTCCGCCTTCGCAAGACGAAGAGGAAACCGGCGGTAACATAGGAATTACCGAAGGTGATGATAGTAATAAGAATGAACCGACAATTTATAATCTGCATAACCCGGCTACTGATATAGAGGGGAAATATTTTGATATACACGGCACAGGCTTTTACGCAGAAAATTCTATGTATTGTGTAACAGAGAAAATTCCTGTTTTGCCAAACCAAACTTTAAGGTTTATGAAGTCAGACGGTGAGTATTTTAATTGTCGTATGATTGCTGAATTCGATTGTAACGGTAATTTTTTGGGTGGTGTTGAGAATGTTAATGAATATACTCAGCACGATAACGTTGCATTTCTCATCTTTTCTTTGCGGAGAGAAACAGAAAGAGATGCTATGATTGCAGATGAAAAAGCAGAATCTTATATTCCATATGGTGAGGGAAACTATTTCCAAAAAATCGGAAATGGAAATGTGGCAACAATTAAAAGTGGTTTAACAACATCACTCACTATTGATAATTTCCCTGAATATCTGAAAACAGCACAATCATTTTCATTTAAATGTAATTTTGATGGTGATTTTAAAAATATCAGAATCGGTAAAGGCTTTAATACATACAGAGGTCATTGGTTATGTATTGATGGTGAAAATATAATTCATCATAAATATGAAACGGATGATATTATAGTAACGACAGTTGCACACAACATCAGTGTTACCGACTATCTTAGTGTTTTACTTGATATTGATGGAGAAAAAGCAGTACTGACAATAAATTCAACCGGCGGTACTTTTACTCATACGTTTGATTTTGAATATGAGGCGTGTGGTACTCCTTTTGTAACAAGCGAACAGGAAATTAAAAATGTTGTGTTCAATGCGACGTCAAAATCCTTTAATAAGGAGATATGGATGTTTGGAGACAGTTATTTTGGTGTGACAGATGCAAGAGTGATTGGTCAACTTAAAAATTTAGGCGTTTTTGAAGATGTGTTAATTGATGGTCTTGCTGGTCAGGTTTCAAGTGGTGCATTTGAAGACCTTGAAAAAGCTCTTGATTACGGAACACCCAAATACTTAGTTTGGGCGTTAGGTATGAACGATGATGATAAAAGTCATCAAGAATACTTAAAAAAGGTTAAGGCTTTATGTAAAGCAAAAAATATAGAGTTAGTGTTAGCAACAATACCTACAGTTCCTACAAGGTCAAAAGAAACAATAACTACCAATGTTCGCAATTCAGGCTACAGATATATTGATTTCTATAACGCTGTTGATGCAAATGAAAAGGGCGAGTGGTATGCAGGATATTTAAGTGCTGATGGCGTTCATCCTACAGAATTAGGTGCAAAAGCATTAGCAACTCAAATATTAATAGACTTCCCTGAATTGCTTAAATATAGAGATTGAGGTTTGTAAGAGCGTAATTTCAGTTAAAATAAAAAAGTTCTATCATTAAAGCTACAATAGCTAAAATGATAGAACTTTTTTGTAATATTAATTAGGCTTAAAACTGTTTTATTTAATAAACCTTTCCATTGCACCTATATAAATTTCATTTCTTGTGGTAGATATATTTGAGATGAAGATAATGTCGTCAATCTTTTTGTTCTGACTGAATTCACTTAACGTGTAGGGGTAATGTCTCGGGTCTATTATGTGAATTGTTTTGTAATGAGGAATCAAAAAAGGAACAAACGCATTACCGAAAGAATCTTTAATAACAAGGCAGGTTTCACCATCTGTCATATCAAGATTTTCTATTATGGAATACGGTTGGTCAGCACCTATAAATGCGGTGTATTTCATATTTGATGAATACTTGGTTGCATCGCTTATTACGTCCCATTTAAGAGTTTGTCCGTCTTTTTGCGTTATTTCGAAATTAACCTTGTTAAACGGTTCATATGCTATAACTGTGTCAGGCGTTTTTGCAAGTTCTGCCGATTGCTCTGTGCTTGCATAAAACGTTCCTAAAAATCCGTCAAAGCTACGGGTTTTATATTTGCTCAGAGGAATAGGGTCTACACCTTTTGTGTAAATAAATTGCTCATAGGCATAATAAGCACCCAAAGCGGTCCAGTGGTGGTCTGTTCTGAAATACAGATACTCCGTTCTGTGATTTCTTAAATTTTCATATATTCCTGTTACTGCAGTAGTGTTTTTAAATGATGCGTTGAAATATTCGAGTGCTTTTTTTTGGTCAGATGAATTTACGTCTTTTCTTATTGCATCATTAAGCTCAATATCAATACTTGTAGGAACAACAAGTGTGTAAACGTTCGATTTGTTACCCGAAACAGACTTTATACTGTTAACACTGTTTATAAATCTCGGGGCGAGTGAACTTGAAAAACTGTAATATTCATAAGCCGCATTACCCGCAATTAAAACTGCGCCGAGTGTCTGAACGTTCATATCAGGTAGCGTTTCGTTGCCGTTTGGTGAAGTTGTTTCTATAACAAGCGGCGAAGTAACCTGCGGTGGCTCGGTGGTCGGCGGTTGAGTAACGGGTGCTGTAGTTTGTTCAAGTGGAACAGTTACGTCCACGTCAAGAGGAATATCGGGAATGTCATCGCCACCCTCAACGTCACCGTGAATTTCAATTGTTGAAAAGCCTGAAAGTGATTTAAAAAACGTGTTGGCCTTTGTCATAGTCTCCCTGAAGGGGAAGGTGTCAGAAAACCAGAGAGTTATATCGTCAAAATAATCACCGGATAAAAACGCCTGAATGCTGAAAGCAGGGAATTGCTGAAGCTGACGCTTTTCTGTATCCGAATATGTAGGTCTTAACGGAATTATGAACGCCAAAACCGTACCTAAATATAAAGTTATAAAAAATGATGCTATTCTTATAACTTCTTGCTTTTTAGGCTTTTGTTTTATTATTATAACCTCTGAGACTGTCTGATTTTTCTTGGGCTTTTTTTGCTTTCGTGCCTTAGTCTGATTTTGCGTGTTAGGAACACGAAACTCAAAATCCCTTGGTCTATTATAAATCATTAAATATACCTCTGCGATTAGAATTGGAAATAAAGGAATGGGTTGTAGCTGTTACCTATAAGCATAAGCGTTGAAAGAATCAATATAACTACGGGTAAAACAACTAATAAAGCTTCAAAAGCGTGTTGCTTCTTTTCGGTGTCGCATTTAGAAATTATAAATTCTTTTAACTTCTTTGTCAGCGGTGTAACAGAAATAACCGCAATTATTATGAATATGAAGTTAGACGTTAAAAGTGTTTTTGTTTCAAAATCAATAAAACTGTTGCCGTTAAGTCCGAAAAGACCTTTTATAACTATCGGAATAAATCTGAAGTCGCTAAATCTGAATAAAATCCAACCGAAATACACAACTACTAAGGTGTATGCCACACCAATAAATTTTGGTGCGTTCTTCAGTATTTTTAAAAGCCCGAGCTTTTCTATTAAAAGGAATAAGCAGAAGAACAGTCCCCATAACACAAAGTTCCACGAAGCACCGTGCCAGAGACCTGTAAGGAACCACACAATAAGAATGTTTCTGTATGTTCTGAATTTGCCCTTTCTGTTGCCACCTAAAGGGATGTAAACGTAATCTCTGAAAAAAGTGCTTAAAGAAATGTGCCATCTTCTCCAGAAATCGGTAATTGAATTTGCAGAGTATGGGTAGTTGAAGTTTTCTTTGAAATGGAATCCTACCATAAGTCCCATACCAATAGCCATATCTGAGTATGCTGAAAAATCAAGGTAAATCTGAAGCATATAGAAAAGCACACCAAAGAAAATACCAATAGCAGAACGTGATGAAAGCTCCAGAAGAGCGGCATTTACAGTTTCAGGCGAAGACATAAAAGAATCTGAAACTAAAAGCTGGTCTGAAAGCGAACCGCAGATATTTGCAATAAGTGCTTTTTTACCTAAACCAACGGCAAAGCGTGTTATTCCGTCGCAAACCTGAGTGAAATCAATTGTTCTGTTTTCAATTTCGTTTTCAACATCGGAATATCTTACAATCGGACCTGCTATGCATTGGTAAAACAAGCTTGAGTAAAGAAGCAGATATGTAAAACGCTTTTGCGCGGGAACCTCTTGTCTGTATACGTCAACAACGTAAGAAACAAGCTGGAAGGTATAAAAAGAAATACCAATAGGTAAAGCAATTTGCGGAATGATTTCGGGAACCCCGAAAATTGCATTGATATTTCCGAGGAAAAATCCGGTGTATTTAAACACACCTATAATAAGGAGATTGATAATGACCGTAACAACTAACGTAAATTTTTTTGAACGAGGCCTTTCACAGACGTTCTGAATGAGTAATGCAGAAAGCCAGTCAATAAAGGTCATTGTAATCAATATGAGTACATAAACAGGCTCTCCCCATGCGTAAAACACAAGAGAAGCAATTAAAAGTATGTAATTTCTGATATTTGTTTTTTTGCCAGCTGCATAAAGTAACAGGGTAACAGGCAAAAATGCATATATAAAAATTAAACTTGAAAAGACCATATTTACTCCGTTTTTTTAATAAAAATTTTCACCAATACAATATTATATAGAAAAACGACAAGAAAAACAAGACGTTTATTCAATTTTAATAAAAATTACCATAAAGCTATGTATAATTTGTAGTTTAAAGGTTGACTTTTACTCTTGACTTGAAGTGGTTTATGTACTAAAATATTATAGTAAAAAATAAACATCCGAAAGGAGTCAATGATTTATGAACTATTCACACGAAGTAGAAAACATGTGCATAGTAGCAAAAGGTCCACAGCACGGTCCTGCACCTATTCCTGAAGAGGCAAAATGGGTGAAGGCATACGAAATTAAAGATATTTCAGGTTTCACACACGGTGTGGGTTGGTGTGCACCTCAACAAGGTACATGTAAACTCACTCTCAACGTAAAAAATGGTATCGTTGAAGAAGCTCTTGTTGAAACACTCGGTTGCTCAGGTATGACACACTCTGCAGCTATGGCAGCAGAAATTCTTCCTGGCAAAACTCTTTTAGAGTGCCTTAACACAGACTTGGTATGCGACGCTATTAACGTTGCTATGCGTGAACTTTTCCTTCAAATAGTTTACGGCCGTAGCCAATCAGCATTCTCAGAAGATGGTCTTGTTGTAGGCGCAGGTCTTGAAGACTTAGGTAAAGGTCTTCGTTCACAGGTTGGTACAATGTTCAGCACAAAAGCAAAAGGCGTACGTTACATGGAAATGGCTGAAGGTTATATCACACGTATGGCTTTAGACAGCGACAATCAGGTTATCGGTTACGAATTCGTAAAACTCGGTAAGATGATGGAAGACATCCGTCACGGTATGTCTGCTGACGAAGCTCTCAAAAACAACACAGGTAACTACGGTCGTTTTGCTGATGCTGTCAAGTACATCGACCCAAGAGAAGAATAATTTAAAGGGAGGACACTGAAAATGGCTAATGATATGAGATTCGAAGGTAAAGAAAGAAGAATGGCCGGTATTGAAAAGTGCCTTGCCGAATATGGTATTGAAAGCCTCGAGGCTGCCAGAGATCTTTGCCTTTCAAAAGGTATAGACGTAGAAAAAGAAGTTAAGAGTGTTCAACCTATCGCATTTGAAAATGCTGTTTGGGCTTATACACTTGGTGTTGCTGTTGCTCTCAAGAGTGGTGCAACAAAAGCTGCAGACGCTGCTGCAAAAATCGGTATCGGTCTCCAGGCATTCTGTATTCCTGGTTCTGTTGCAGACCAGAGAAAAGTTGGTCTTGGTCACGGTAACCTTGGTGCAATGCTTCTTGATGATAACACAAAATGCTTTGCATTCCTTGCAGGTCACGAAAGCTTTGCTGCTGCAGAAGGTGCTATCGGTATTGCACGTTCAGCAAACAAGGTAAGAAAAGAACCATTAAGAGTTATTCTTAACGGTCTTGGTAAAGATGCTGCTATGATTATTTCAAGAATCAACGGCTTCACTTACGTTGAAACAGATTACGACTATTACACAGACGAGCTTAAAATCGTTAAAGAAACTGCTTATTCAAACGGTGAAAGAGCAAAGGTTCGTTGCTATGGTTCAAACGACGTTAACGAAGGCGTAGCAGTTATGCGTAAAGAACAGGTTGACGTTTCTATTACAGGTAACTCAACTAACCCAACCCGTTTCCAACATCCTGTTGCAGGCACTTACAAGAAATGGGCTATGGAAAATAACGTTAAATACTTCTCAGTTGCATCAGGTGGCGGTACAGGCCGTACACTTCACCCTGATAACGTTGCAGCAGGTCCTGCTTCTTATGGTCTTACAGACACAATGGGCAGAATGCACGGCGACGCTCAGTTTGCAGGTTCTTCATCAGTTCCTGCTCACGTTGAAATGATGGGTCTTCTCGGTGCAGGTAACAACCCAATGGTTGGTATGACAGTTGCTTGTGCTGTTGCAGTTGAAGAAAGTGCAAAATAATTTAATTTGAATTACTAAAGCACCTTTATAATTTAATGTTATAAAGGTGCTTGTATCTATGAAAGAAGGATATTAAAATGGCAAAAGTTCTTGTTGAAACATCTGCTCGTCACGTTCACGTTTCTAAAGAAGATTTAGAAACACTCTTCGGTGCGGGTTATGAACTCACAAAGAAAAAAGATTTATCACAACCAGGTCAATATGCTTGTGAAGAAAGAGTTGCAGTAATTGGTGCAAAGGGTCAATTCCCTGCAGTTTCAATTCTTGGTCCTACAAGACCATCTTCTCAGGTTGAACTTTCAGCTTCTGATGCACGTTCAATCGGTGTTGCAGCACCAATCAGAGAAAGTGGTGACACTAAAGGTAGCGGTGCTTGTAAATTAGTTGGTCCTAAGGGCGAGGTTGAACTTGCTGAAGGCGTTATTGTTGCAAAAAGACATATCCACTTAACTCCTGCAGATGCTGAAGAATTCGGCGTAGCAGATAAAGAAATTGTTAATGTTAAGGTAGAAACAGAAGGCAGAAACCTTATTTTTGGTGATGTAGTTGTTCGTGTTAACCCTAACTTTGCTGCGGCAATGCACATTGATACAGATGAAAGCAATGCAGCTCTTGCAACACCTGGTCTTATGGGTGAAATCATAAAATAAGAGAATAACATATAAATAAAAGCGATTGGAATTAAAATGGTTCCAATCGCTTTATTTTTCTGCTTCTTCCAAGAGTTTTAAAAATTTTTCTTTATTCTGGTTTTTTCTGTATGTTAAAATAAGTTCTTTTTCATCAATACTCAATTCAGAAAACTTTAAAGCATCAAGAGTTTTTTTAAATTCTTCATCCTCATCAGAAGAAGTCTTGTTATAAAGGGCGAGGCGAGGGGTGTGGCCGTAAAATTCATTTATTGTTACCTTATATATTTTAGCAAGTTCTGATATAAGAGATATATCAGGTGTAACTGAACCATCTTCGAATTTAAGATAGTCATCCAACTCAATATTAAGCACTTTAGCAATAGTTTCCGGTGATATATTGTTGTGTGTGCGAAACTGAGTTATTCTGTCGGATAACAAAATTTTCCACTCCTTTTTTCTGAATTGCAAATATATTCTAACACTAACTACGACTGATTTCAACTATTTTCAGCTTTTTTTGATGTTTTTCGACATTTTTCGACAACGCCGAAATTCTGTTTCGGAATTATTATTTACAATCAAAACAATAAAATTTTCACATAATTATGTATTTTATGGAAATTTGTGCTGTCTGCATAATTTAGGACACCTAAATATTCAGTGAGGGGACTTGTTTTAAGAAAAGTATGAAAGCCTAAAAACGAAACGAAGTGCAAAAAGAAAGTTTAAGTCGAAAATATCTGATGTGGATTTCAGTGGTTGACTTGTTGCGGAATTATTAAAAAATATCGTTTTGTTGCGTCAGGTATTTCTTTGTGTTATACTTTTATTGTTAACATTTTTAAGGAGTAACAATTATGAAAAAAATAAGATTTGGTATTTTAGGAACAGGTACAATTGCACATAGATTTGCTAATGCTATTAAAAATGCAGAAAATGCAGAGCTTACTGCCGTTGCCTCGCGTACCGAAGAAAACGCCGAAAGGTTTGGCAATGAGTTTGGCATTAAAAACAGATTCTGCAGTTATGAAGCTATGGCGAAGAGTGATGTGATAGATGCAGCTTATATTGCAGTTCCGCATTCTGAGCATATTACTGCTTCACTGCTTATGATGAATAATAAAAAACACGTGTTATGCGAAAAACCAATGTGCATAAATTCTTCTGAAGCAGAGAAGATGTTTGAATGTGCAAAAGGGAATGAAGTGCTTTTAATGGAAGCAATGTGGGCACGTCTTGTCCCGGGTACTTTAAAAATGCTTGAGCTTATAGAGAGCGGTAAGCTTGGCGACGTTTTGGGCGTTGAAGGGAAATTCTGTTATGCATTTGATGAAGATGAATTAGACCACCACGCTCTAAAAAATGCAAACGGTGGTGGCTCGTTGCTTGATGTTGGAGTTTACGGACTTAATTTTGCAAGCTGGTATCTTGGCAAAAACGTTTCAGAAATAAATGCACAAGCCAATAAGTTTAAAGATGTTGACGCTCACACATGCGTTTTATTGAAATATAAAAGCGGTGCTATTGCAGAGATTTCGAGCGCAGTCTTATTAAGAAAGCCTAATGAAGGCTATATTTACGGAACAAAAGGATATGCATATTTACCTCGTTTTTATGCACCTCAGGAAATAAAGTTACAGTTAAGTAACGGCGACTCTGAGGTTATATCAGTACCATATAAAGGGAATGGCTTTGAAGAGCAAATTGAGCATTTTTCTGATTGTGTTCTTAAAGGTCTTAAAGAAAGTCCTGTGGTAACTCACGAGCAAACACTTTTTATTACGCGTCAGATGGATGAGATAAGAAGAATTATCGGTGTAAAATATCCGCAGGATAATTAAGAGGTGAGAAAAATGAAAAAAGAACAAATCAACATCCGCGACCCGTTCATTTTGTTCGAGAACAACAAGTACTATATGTACGGTACAAGGGGCAAAAACTTCGGTAAGAAAACAGGTGGATTTGACGTTTATATTTCAACCGATTTAGAAAATTGGTCTGAACCGACAGAATGCTTTAATTCAGAAAAATATAATTTGAATTCTGATGTGAATTGGGCACCCGAGGTGCATAAATATAAAAATTCATATTATATGTTTGCAACTTTTACTAAACCCAACGGGTTAAGGGGTACATATATTTTAAAATCAGAAAGCCCTACAGGCGAGTTTTCTCCGCATAGTAATGGTGCTGTAACACCAGATGAATGGGAGTGTCTCGACGGTACGTTTTATGTAAGTGAAAATGGTACACCCTTTATAGTGTTCTGTCACGAACATACTCAAATAATCGACGGCACAATATGTTACGCTGAGTTGAATGAGGATTTAACAGAAATGAATGGCGAGGTGGTAACAATGTTTTCTGGTTCTTCGCCATTTTTTATAGAAGAGGCTCCTGACGATGTTCATTTCGTAACCGACGGCCCGTTTATGTTTCGTTCAAAAACAGGGGATTTGTTTATGCTCTGGTCTACTTTTATAAAAAATCAATACGCTGAATGTCTTGTTAAATTCAATGATGGTGAATTAAATATGAATTTTACTCATTTGAACCCACTTATAGATAATGATGGCGGTCACGGAATGATTTTTAGTGATGGCAAAAATTTATATTTAACGTTTCACTCGCCGAATAAATCAGGTTCTGAAAAACCTGAATTCATTAAAATTGTAGATGGAAAAGGCAAAATAAGTATATATAATAATTGATTTGATTTACAAATTATGGTACTATGTACTAAATATCTATTTTTCTTCAGAATCGGGTGTTTACAAATGAAACATATTAAGCGTATATCTGCTTCATTGTTGGCGGGTATTATTGCTTTTTTTGCTGTGTATCTTAATTTGTTGAGTGTAGCAGACAAAACTGCAGAAGATATTTTATATCATCACAGTAAAGATACTATGAGCGAAATAAGAATTATTAAAATCGACGATAAAACAATGAATCAGTTAGGTGATATTTCTACCTGGGATCGTTCTGTTTACACTAAACTCTTAGATACACTTTGTGTGTCTCGTGAAATTCGTCCTGCCGTAATCGGTTTTGATATTCTTCTTTCAAGCGAAAAGGATGAAGCAACTGATGAAGAATTTGCAGAAGCCTGTGAAAAATACGGCAATGTTGTCTGTGGTTACAGTTATGTTTTTTCTAAGGAATTAACTCAGGATGAAGAGGGTAATCTCGTTGAAAACCTTATGACTGTTAAAGATAAAGTTTTGCCTTATGAAGAGTTGAGAGAATCAGCTGATATGGGCTTCGTTAACGCTCTGATGGATAATGATGACAGCTTTATAAGAAGTAGTTTTTTATATTTTAATGAAACTAAGTCAGAAAAAGCAAAAAGCTTCAGTGCAACTGTTTATGAAAAATACGTTACTGCTAACAATGGTGAAATAGCTTACCCTACAGAAGACAGTGTTATGGAATTCCGTTATAGCGGTGAAGCTGGTGATTTTGAAAACGTTTCACTTATTGATGTTTTAGACGGAACGGTTCCTGCTTCGGCGTTTGATGATTGCATTGTTCTTGTCGGTGCTTATGCCGCAGGTATGATGGATGCATATTTTGTACCCGCTGACAGGGGTTCACAGATGTATGGTGTTGAAATTCACGCCAACGTTATTCAGGCAATAATCGAGGGTAAAACACTTGAGAGTGTTCCAAGGGCTCTTGATGCAACTGTTTCAGCAATAATAGTAGCACTCCTTACATTTGCCTGCTGGAATTTAAGCGTATTAAAAACACTTGCACTCTGTGCAATGACATTAATAATAAAACTTGTATCTGGTTTTATTTTGTTTAATGCAGGTTTTACTATGAATGTTCTCTCTGTGCCTGTTTTAGCAATATTAATAGCAATTTTTTATACAGCACTTCATTATTACAAGGCGAGAGTGGCAAAAAGAAGTATAGAAAAAGCATTCAGTAAATATGTGGCACCGCAAGTAGTTACAGAAATAGCGAAAGATGGAACTTATGAATTGAAACTCGGCGGTGAAAATCGCGATATATCTGTTTTGTTTGTTGATATACGTGGTTTTACATCACTTTCAGAAAGTCTTGAACCTGAGCAGGTTGTGGATATTCTTAATGGATATTTGGAACTTACAACACGTTGTATTTTCCGTCATGGCGGAACATTAGACAAGTTTGTTGGTGATGCTACTATGGCGGTGTTCAATTCACCGTTTGACACCGAAGATTATATTTATAAAGCGGTTCTTACCGCTTGGGATATTGTTCAGGGTGGTAATAAAATTGAAAAAGAATTCGTAGAGCGTTACGGCAAAAACGTCGGCTTTGGCGTTGGTGTCAATTGCGGTCCTGCGGTTGTGGGTAATATCGGTTGTGAATTCAGAATGGATTACACCGCTATTGGCGATACTGTAAATACAGCTGCACGACTTGAATCCAATGCCCCAAAAGGTAACGTTTACATAAGTCAATCTGTTTACGATGCTTTACGTGACAGAATCACAGTAGAAAACGTGGGTGAAATACCCCTGAAGGGCAAAAGCAACGGAGTATTTGTTTATACAGTTACAGGTGTAAACAGTTACAATAGTCCGGAGGGAGTGCAATAAATGAAAAATTTACTTATTATTCCCGACGTGAACGATTTAGAAGTAACAAATTCTCTTGCAAAAGAATTTAATCTCGGTTTTGAATATAACGATTTTTTTGCACCTCATATTCTTGATGATACCGAGAGTTCAGATAAAGTAATAAAAAGATATAAATCTTGTGATTTGCCTGTAACTACTACTTTGCACGGAGCGTTTTTTGATGTTCTGCCGTTTAGCGTCGATGAAAAAATAAAAGAAATTTCAATGCTTCGTATAAATCAAAGTTTGAATTTGGGACGAAAAATGAATGTGAAAGCCGTTGTTTTTCACACTAACTATAATCCTTTTCTCAATTCTTTAGGTTATATTGAGGAATGGATAAATGTTAACACTCAAATATGGAGGAATATTTTAAACGAAAATAAAGATATTAATATTTATCTCGAAAATATGTTTGATGTTTCGCCTGTCATTTTGAAAAGGTTAGCAGAAAATTTAAGTGAAAATGAGAATTTTGGCGTTTGTCTCGATTGGGCACACGCTTCAATTTCAGGTGCCGAGCCACAGAAATGGGCAGAAGAGCTGTCTGGTTTTGTAAAGCATATTCATATAAATGATAATGATTTAAGAAGCGATTTGCATCTTGCGTGGGGCGACGGAAAGATAGACAGAAGTCTGTTTTATAATTGTTATGATAAGTATTTCAGCGAAGCAACGGTGTTAATTGAAACAACGTCACTTGAAAACAAGGTGAAATCCTTAGAACAATTGAAAAAAGATGGCGTATTAAACTAAAATTACGAAAGGGAAATTGCAGATGACAACAAATAAAAAATCTCGCAAAAATAAAATATTTGTCGCAGTTATCGTGCTTTGTGCACTTGTTTTATCTGTTGTTACTGCAGTTTTTGCAACAGGTAAGAGTGAAGAAAGCTACAGAACCATTACGGTGATTGAAATTTCGGGTACGGTTGGCGTGGTTCACAATGATATAGAATATGCTGCTTATACGGGAATGCATCTTGAAGAAGGGTATACCGTTGTTACATCGGGCAGTAGTTATATACGCTTGTTACTCGATGATGATAAATATGTAAAACTTGAGGCAGGCAGTAAGGCGGTTTTTGAAGAAGTAGGAAAAGGTAAAACCGCAATAAGACTCGAAAGAGGTTCATTGATAAGTGAAATCACGAAATCGTTGGATGTAGATGAAGATTTCATTGTCAATACACCGAATGCGGTTCTGGCGGTTCGTGGAACACTTTTCAGAGTAAATCTCGAAAGAACCGAGAATGGTGAATTAAACACAGACGTTATTACTTACGGCGGTGCGGTTGCAAGTAAACGTGTTCAACCTGACGGCGAAGTAGAAGATGTTGAGGTTACAATTTCTGAAGGTTTCAGAGCGACTGTTAATATGGATGATAAAAATACCGTTTATGTAGTGGATGACGTGAAGGTTGATATTGATAGTCTTATTAATTCAGATGCCGCCCAGAACAACAATTCTTCTGGTGGTGATAAAAATGAGGGTAATCAGGTTGATTTAAGCAGTGTGCTTATGCCTATCTCAATTGAAGATATACCGGATGATGACCTTGTAGATATATATTTTGCTGTTGAAAACGGCCACGATATGTTTATAGAAAACGAGGATGTTTCTATTCAGTTGGAAAAAAGAGGTATAGATATAACTGAACAAACTCCTGTTTATGAGGTTGTAGAAAAAATTGAAAATCCTGAAGTGGTTATCATACCCGATGATAATGTTCCTCTCACAACTGAAAAAACAGAAGATGTAACAGAGGTTGTATTGGGACCGCCTACGGATGGTATTGGAACTACTACAACTCATAAGCATATAGAGGTTACAGAGAATATTTCAGCCACTTGTACTTCTGACGGAAAAATAATCGTTAAATGCTCAGAGTGCAATAAAATAATGTCAGAAACAGTAGTTCCTGCTACAGGTCATACAACAAAAACGACGAGGGTAAACCCGACTTGCACGGGAAATGGTTCGGAAACAACGATATGTACAATATGTAATAAAACTATTTCAGAAACAGTGGTTCCCGCTACAGGGCATAAAGCAGTTTATTGTGGTACAAAAGATGCCCACACAGAATGTGAAAATTGCAGAGTTGTTTTAACTGTTGCTCACAGTTATGATAAGGTAATAACGAAAGCAACGTGTATCGAAAATGGAAAAACGACGTACAAGTGTGCATGTGGTTATATTTATGATGAAGAAATACCTGCCACGGGTCATACAGAAATTGAAGGTGGCACAAAAGATGCCCATACAATATGCGAAACTTGCGGAGATGCATTGCAAACTAACCACAATTACAGCGAAATGGTAACAAAGGAAGCGGGTTGTGAAGAAAACGGCGAAAAGACCTTTACTTGCTCTTGTGGGTATA
The DNA here is from genome assembly GCA_045646485.1 of Acutalibacteraceae bacterium. Classification (GTDB taxonomy): domain Bacteria; phylum Bacillota; class Clostridia; order Oscillospirales; family Acutalibacteraceae; genus DTU089. The sequence continues at coordinate 6,951 of JAZRKU010000010.1, read as the reverse complement.
GCTACAAAGAAACTATAAACGCCACAGGGCACACCGAAGTTAATGGCGGCACAAAGGATGCCCACACAATATGTGAAACTTGTGGTGATACAGTTCAGACTAACCACAAGTATAGCGAAACGGTAACAAAAGAAGCGGGTTGTGAAGAAACCGGCGAAAAGACCTTTAGTTGCTCTTGTGGTTACAGTTACAAAGGAACGATAAATGCAACGGGTCATACAGAAATTAATGGTGCCACAAAAGATGCCCACACAATTTGTAAAACCTGTGGTAAGGTAATGGGCACTGCTCATAATATGACGGAAACCGTAAATACAAAAGAAGATTGTGTAACTGATGGTTCTTATACATACTCGTGTGATTGCGGTTACAGTTATACAGAAACCGTTCCCGCACTCGGGCATACTGAAACTAATGCAGGTGAGGCAGATGTTCACACAAAATGCTCAGTTTGCGGAGTGGCACTGAAGGATGGCACCTATCATAGTTACACCGAAGAGGTGACAACAGAAAATAGCTGTACCACAGAAGGTGAACTTATGCACACCTGTGCTTGTGGCTGGAGCTATACTGAAGATATAGAACCTTCACATAAGCAGTCAGATGACGGCTTGACTTGTACGAATGGTTGCGGTGGTGTATGGGTTGATTTAAACAGCACCAATTTCCCTGACAGTTTATTCTTATCGTATCTGAGTTCAGCTTACGATGCTGATGGCAACAATGCATTAATCGGCAATGAGGTAACCGATGTTTTAACAATTGACGTTTCCGGAAGCAGTTCAACAGATAGCGGTTATACTGATTTGACAGGTATTAAGTATTTTACAAACTTAACCAACGTCAATTGTGCTTATAACAGTGGTATCATAAGTCTTGATTTATCGGGGCTTTCATCACTTACAAACCTGGACGTTACGGGACTTACAGGCTTAAAAACGTTAAATATTTCTGGTTGCACAAATCTTACGGAAGACAAAATTACAGGGCTTGATACCTGCACATCACTTACCGAGTTAAATGTAAGCGGTTGCACAAATATTTCGGAATTAAACCTTAACAGTAACACGAAAATAGAAACGCTTAATTTAAGTAATTGTAGTGCGCTTACTTCATTTGTATTGAATGATAACAGCAAGACTTACGCATTGAAAACACTCGATTTAACGGGTTGCTCTGCACTTGAAAACTTAACGCTCAACAACGCCTTGAGTCTTTCGGCGGTTGAGTGTAGTGATTTAACTGCTCTTAAAACTATTGATTTGGGTGGTTGTCAGAATGTTTCGGGCACGTTGAATTTAAGCAACAAAACCGCTCTTACAACAATTACAATTGGTGGTACAAAGGTTGCCTCACTTAATGTTGCAGGTTGTAGCTCTGTTACAGAGATAAATGCTTTGGCTTGTTCTCAACTTGCTTCAGTTATCGGTATAAATGACTGTTCTTCACTTACAACGCTTATGCTTAAGGGTACGGCAATTACAAGTCTCGATTTGAATTCACAGAATCCGTCGCTTCAGAGTTTGAATGTTGATAATTGTACTTCACTTACGTATCTTGATTTAACACGCTCTACAGAAAGTACAACCTTTAATTCACTTGCAGTAACGGGCTGTACTGCGTTAAAGACGTTGAACTTGTATAATTGTAAGGGGATTACTACACTTGATACAACAACTCTTATAGCACTTGAAGAGCTTAACCTTACTTATTCAGGTGTTACAACAGTCAATGGTTCCGCAAGCACTGTGGATTTCTCGCAAAATCTGAATATTAAAAGAATATATCTTAATGGTGTAAACTCGTTTGCGGGATTTGATGTTTCAGATAATATGCTACTTGAAGAGTTCGCTCTTTCAGACAACTCGAATGTTATGACGCTTGATTTTTCAAGTAATGCAAAATTAAAAAATCTTAACCTTTCAGATGCGTCATCACTTAATACATTAGATATTAGTGCTTGTACAGCGTTAGAAAGTCTTAATCTTCTTAACACAGGCTTAACCTCTCTTTCAGTAACGGGTTCAGATGCGTTAACACAGTTCTGGGTTTATAACAATACGAGTCTCGCAAGTATCAGTTTGACGGGTGGTGCAAATCTTACAAGCGTGAAACTTTCGGCGGGTATGGAAAACACAGTTCTTACAAATCTTGCAATTACAAACTGCGGAATTACTTCGCTTGATGTAACTTACCTGACTGCAATTACTTCGCTTGATGTTTCAGGTTGTTCGGCTCTTACTGCTATTACAGGGCTTGATAATTTGATGTTGCTTGAAAACTTCAATGCAACAGGAAGCGGTATTGAAAATATTGATGCCTCAATGCTCACAAATCTTTCAACGCTTGCCGTTGATGATATGAGTGAACTTGAATCGTTGAATATAAGTAATACTGCGGTTGCTTCGCTATCGTTGAATGGTTGTTCTTCGTTGAAACATTTCTATGTTAATAACAACGCAGATTTTGATGATTTTACAAACGTAGGGCTTACTTCGCTTACGACACTTGTAACTGTAGAAGCAAGTAATTCAGATGTTTCAGATAGCAGTGCTCAGTTAATTGTTCAGACTTTGGGTAACTCAAGTGCAAGCGAACCGCAAAGTTTGGATTTGAGCGGAAACACGGCAATTACTTCTCTTGATATAACAAACTGTACTTCGATTGGTTCGCTTAATGCGTCGGGCTGCACAGGGCTCAGTACATTTACTACAGGCGAAAATACGGCTCTTACTGATTTGAATCTCAGTGGTTGCACAAATCTTACAGAGCTTGACGTCAGTTTGTGTACTGCTCTTGAAAACTTAAATGCAAGTGGTATTGCAATTGAAGTGCTTGACTTGAGTTATTCTGAAAGTATAAAAGTAGTTGATGTAAGCAATTGTACATCAATGACTACCTTAGCAATTGCACCTGAAACAAATGATAATCTGACAAGTCTTGATGTGAGTGGTTGTACTGCTATGACTGATTTACAGATTGACAATAGCACAGCACTTGAAAACTTGAATTTGTCGGGCTTAACGTCATTGACTTCGATTTATTTATATGGAACTACAGGACTCAAGACAGTTGACGTAAGTAATACAAACGTAGGTTCGCTCGACCTTAGTGGTTGTAGCAATATTACTTCCGTTGTTGTTACAGGTTCAAGAATATCGTCGGGTGGAGTTACACTTCCTGCCGGCAAGGATGAAAGTATTATTACCGGTCTCGGAACTTAATAAAATTCAGGTTGGTTGAAGCTCAACCAACCTGAACAAAAGGGGAAATAAATTATGGCAATAAAAAATCAGATGGAACTCGAGAGAATTTCTAAACCTAAATATTTTGATAAAGATGAATATATTTGTTACGAGGGACAGTTAGGTAAAGAGATGTATATCGTTCTGAGGGGTTCTATTGGTGTATTTATTACAAGTGTTTTAGGTAATCTTACAAAGGTTGCAACAATCGGCGAAGGTCAGTTCTTCGGAGAAATGGCAATTTTTGATAAGCAACCAAGAAGCGCAAGTTGTATTGCTCTTGAGGATACTGTTTGCATTGCTATAGATAAAAATAATCTTCAGAAATTCCTTGAAACTTGCCCTGATATGGCAGAAATTATAATGAGTGGTATGAGTAATAGAATAAGAAAACTCAACGAAGAGTTATATAAGCGTTCTCAGAGTAATAAAAAAAGAAAAGCGGTTGCTTTCTCTTTGCCACCGCAGTTTAATTTCAGTCATACCGTAAAAGAACCTGTACAAGATCCTAATTATGTTAAGCTTCTTGAACAACCTTGTCCTGTTTGTGGCAAAATGGTTACAGCTAAAACTTTAAGAAAAAATATGCTTCAGATTAGAGAAGTCGAAGAAACGGGGAGAGCAATTTATTATAATGCAGACCCGTTGTGGCTCGGTGTTACCCGTTGTCCACATTGCACCTACAGTAACCTGACAAATAAGTTCTTTACAATAGATGATGCCGAGATTGACAAATTAAAAATCGTTTTAAAAACGCAACACGCTTTAGTAATAAAGAAAAATGAGGATATTTTAAAAAGTGCATTTGATAACGTGATTCTTTCTTATCTTCAGGCAATTCATATAAACGAAACTATGAATCTTGACGATAAAGCAACAATAGGAATTCTTTGGCTTAACCTTCATTTAGCTTGTAAGGATGCAGGAGATATAAAACTCAGCACACATTGTGCTCGTAACGCAATTAAAAAACTCCGTGTCTTAATAGATGATGATTCTATTGCTGATTCAGATGAAAAAGCACAGATTTCACTTTGCGTTGCAAGTCTTTTAAAACTTATAGGTCAAAAGGCTTCGGCAGAAGAATATTGTGACGTTGCAATTGAAAATGCAAAAGACGGCAACATTAAATTAAGAGCGCAGAAGTTTAAAGAAGAGTTAAAGTGAATAATACAAGTGAAGGTTTATGAACAACATAAACCTTCACTTTTTGTTTTTTAGAGCTTTTTTATTGTATACCAAGCAATATATACCTTGTGTCTTATTTCGAACTTTTCAGGATGTTTTTCAAGTAATTTTAAATGCTTTTCATTCCATTTGTTTAATGTAGTTTCATCCATAGAAGCCATTGTTCCGCGACATGCAAGCATTCTTCCATGCCAGGTTTCACGTGTGAAGGGAATGTTACATTCAAATGTTTCAATTTCACCATTTTCAAAAGGATGGTTATAAATATCCTTTGAACCTGAAGCACCGGGAGTCCAGGTTGCATTTAATTCTTTTACGAGATTGTGAGATTCGTTCGCTATTTCGTCAGTAAGCATATAAGACATATAAATTTTTACAAAAGTTCCGTTTGGCTTTATAATTCTCTTAATTTCTTCAATAGCTTCTTCTCTGTCAAAATACCAGAAACACTGTACAGCAGTAATGCAGTCAAAGCTATTGTCTGAAAAAGGTGTTTTTTCTGCTCCCGAAACTAAAAATTCAATATTTGAAATGTTTCGCTCTTTTAATAAATCCTTTGCCGCAGAAATCTGGTTTTCTGAAATATCAATTGCTTTTATATCAGCACCGAATTCGCAGAGATTGAAGGGGATAACGCCGGTACCTGTTCCCATATCGAGCCAGGTAGTGTTTTTGTGAGCGATACCAAGAGAATATAATTTTTCATAAAGCTCTTTCGGGTAAATATCTCTGTATTTCGCATATTCTTTGGAAGTATTTCCAAAATCAAAGTTTTTGCCGTTATCAATATGTTTTAGTTTCAACTCAATCACTCCTATCCTAAATATATTTTTTGTTTTTAAATCTTAACAACCGCATCCAAACACAATTCAAGCGCATATCTAAACGAATCTGCACCCCATTTACGTTCATCATAATTTTCTGTATCTGCAAGGGTGTCAGCAGTAAATAAAATACAACCCCATATCGCATTACGAAAAGATGCGCAAGAAGCAAGTGCAGAACATTCCATTTCTACCACTTCACAGCCCTCTTGTTTTCTATATGCAACTTTTTCCTTAGTTTCACGATAAAATCCGTCTGTTGACCAGGTTATTACTTCACGATATTCTAATCCGTGTTCCAAGATAGTCTTTTCAATTGCTTTCATAGCAGTTTTGTTAATCTCTACAAAGCGAGATGGCTTCATATAGTGATATGATGTGCCTTCATCTCGTAATGCTTTGTAAGGAACAATAAATACATTTTCATTAAAATCAGCGAGAGCTCCACAACAACCACCTGTAATGATTTCTTGCACACCATATCCAATTAACCAATCTAATATCTGTGTAGCTGGTGCAGCTCCAACAGGTGCTTGACAAAGGCACACATCTTCACCTTTGTGCTTAACAACATATATAGGATAATTTTTGGTTTCTGATGTAAATTCACTAACTTTTAGAGCATTATGTTCTTTTGCATATCTTTCTATATGCTCATCTAAAAATGCAAAAACTGCCTTTTTAGGTAACTTTAATTCAAGTTTTTCGTGTGTTGGGTTAATAATAGCGGTTTCATCTGTGTCAAACTCAAGTATAGGAATTTCGTTTTTTAGTATCATTGTTTTTACTCCTTTTTCTTTTTGTCTCAATAGCAATAAAAGGAACAGTCATTTCTTCTTCAGTAAGTCCTGCGTGAACACCAATAAACTTGAAGTCACTTCTTTTATACTCTATACATGTTTCATCAAGAGATATAGCAAAAAAGTCTCCTAAAAAATCTTTTGTTTTTTGGTGTGCTATGCCAAAACCTAAAATATTTTCTTTGAATACTTCATCCCTTGTCATTAATCTGAAAGACTCACCAAATGCCTTTTTGAACTCGGTTTTAAATTCTTCTGTTTTTCCATCTTTAACAAAGAAACTTAATGCTCTTGGTTCAATAGATGGTGGCATTTTCAATAATTCCACAAGTTGCAGATAATCTTCTAAATACTTGGTTACACCATCGCATTGTCCGTGGTCTGCGGTAATAATTACAAGTGAATCTTTTAATTTACTACAAAGCTTTTCTACCTCGCTGTTGATATGTAAAATCTCTTTGTGTGCTTGTTCACTTGTTACACCGTGACCGTGCATTGCATGATCTGGCTGATTCCAATAAGCATATATATATTTCTTCTTTCTCTTTTTAGAAAGTTTATATATGGTTTTGCAAATATCTTCAACACTTTTTATGCGGAATTTCGAAAAGAAGGCCACACAGTAAGCAGACTTTCTGCCATTAACTTCTTCGATTCTATCCATAATATTTTTAACAGGAATGTATTTATTTGCAACGTTGAATTTAGCCGCAGGTTCACCATTTCTTTGTAAAGTGTTTCTGAAAACCGCAACGTTTTCATTTATCTCCTTAAAATATAAATCCCAACCTAGCCAACCGCATTCGGCAGGTGAATAACCGCTCATAATTGATGTTGTAGCTGCAACGGTTGTTGACGGAAAAACGGAAGAAATATCGGTCACATGATGTTTTC
>JAZRKU010000009.1:0-12555 GCA_045646485.1 Acutalibacteraceae bacterium | reverse complement strand
TGTTCTAACGTTATAATAAAGGAGAAAACTTATGAAACTTCAGAGGCTTGTAAGTCTTGTACGCAAAGCATGTGATGATTATTTGCTGATTGATGACAATGATAAAATTGCAATTGGTATTTCTGGCGGTAAAGACAGTTCAGTAGTAGCGGCACTTTTAGTTGAAGCGTTGGGTAAAGAAAACGTCGTTGGCGTACTTATGCCAAACGGCGAACAATTCGACATTGACGTTTCAAAAGACCTTGTTGAATTTTTAGGCATAGAATCTGTAACAATAAATATAAAAGATGCCTTCCAGGGATTTTTGAATGAATTTAAAAATAATAATATTGAATTGTCGGCTCAATCAATAACAAATCTTCCACCAAGACTTCGTATGGCGTGTGTTTACGCAGTTTCACAAAGCGTTAACGGACGTGTTGCGAACACCTGCAACCTTTCTGAAGATTGGGTAGGCTATTCTACCCGTTATGGTGACAGCGTCGGAGATTTCTCTCCACTTTCTAAACTTACCGTTCAGGAAGTAAAAGCCGTTGGCAAGGCATTAGGTCTCCCTGATAAATTCACAGAAAAAACGCCTATTGACGGACTTCAGGGCAAAACCGATGAAGACAACTTAGGTTTTACCTATGCAGTTCTTGATAAATATATAAGAACAGGTATTTGCGAAGATGAGAAAACTAAAGAAAGAATCGACTATCTTCACAGAATAAATCAATTCAAACTAGAATTAATGCCCGTATTCAACTACGAGCCCGAAAGGAATTAATTATGTCAGAACTTAAAAATTTACAACCTGAAAGAGTTTTTCACTATTTTGAAAAAATAACACAAATCCCGCACGGTTCGGGTGATATGGATAAAATTGCTTCATTCTGTGTTGATTTTGCCAAGGAACACAACCTTAAATATTACCGTGATGAAGCAAACAATGTGGTTATTTATAAAAATGCAACAGAAGGCTACGAAACAGCAGAGCCGATTATTTTACAAGGTCATCTGGATATGGTATGCCAAAAAACAGAAAACTCTGAAATCGACTTTTCGAATGATGCTTTAGAGATTTTTGTTGATGGTGATTTTATAAAAGCTAAAAACACAACTCTCGGTGCCGATAACGGAATTGCTGTTGCTTGTGTTTTAGCAATTTTAGAAAGCAATAATTACCCTCACCCGGCACTCGAAGCACTTTTCACAACAGACGAAGAAATAGGTATGATTGGTGCTACTGCACTTGACACCTCTGTTTTAAATGCTAAAAAAATGATTAACATTGACTCCGAAGAAGATGACACTATGACTGTTTCTTGTGCAGGTGGCAGTGATTTTAAAGCAACATTTAATTTCACAAAAGAAACCTCAACAGGCACTGAAATTGAAATTGTTTTGAAAGGACTCAAAGGCGGTCACTCAGGTATTGAAATTGACAAAGGCAGAGTTAATGCAAATATTTTAGCGGGTCGTGTTCTGAATCATCTCAAAACCTTTGATTTTAATTTAATAAGTATTGACGGTGGCAACAAGACTAATGCCATTACAAATCTTTGTAAAATCCGCCTTTGTGTTAAAAACAAAGACTCTTTTATAAAAAATATTGCTGAATATTCAGAAGTTATAAAAAACGAACTTTCAATAAGAGAACCTGATTTTATTTTTGAAATAAACACGCTTAAAGACGGCACGTTTGAAACACTTAACAAAGAAACTGCAAACGCTGTAATTTATGCTTTAGCTTGTGTGCCAAACGGCGTTATGGATATGAGCGCAGAAATCAACGGTCTCGTTGAAACTTCGCTTAATTTAGGCATTTTAGAAACTACAGAAACCTGTGTAAAAATGCACATTTCTTTAAGAAGCAACAAAGAATCTGCTATGATTGCATTAGAAAACAAATTAAAAACATTTTTCAGCGTATTACCCTGCGAATTTTCTATTTTTGACAAATACCCTTCCTGGGAATTCAATGCAGCTTCAACCCTGCAAAAGCTTTATAAAGAGGTTTATGAAAAAGAAACGGGAAACACTCTTAAGGTTGAAGCCATTCACGCAGGTCTTGAATGTGGTGTTTTTGCATCAAAAATAAAAGACTTCGACTGCATTTCTATTGGGCCCTCAATGTTTGACGTTCACACAGTAAAAGAAAGACTTTCTGTTTCTTCTACTGAAAGAATTTTCAAAATTCTTCTTAAAGTGCTCGAAAACTGCAAGTAATTGCAGAAATAAAGCCTTTTTAGATTGACATAATCTTACATTTATTGTAAAATACTATGTTGATTGTACGAAAACAAAATTTTTATAGAAAAAGAGTGATAAAATGCATTGGTCAGAAGAAATTGCTGAAAGAATTATAAGACGTAACCCTAATAAGGAAGAATATGTTTGTGCCGCAGGTATAAGCCCGTCAGGCTCTATTCATATAGGTAACTTCCGTGATATTGCTACAAGCTACTTTGTAGTAAGAGCATTAAGAAAAAAGGGTAAAAAAGCAAGACTTCTTTTCTCATGGGACGAATTCGACCGTCTCAGAAAAGTTCCTGTAAACGTTGCTGCTGTTGACAGCGATATGGAAAAGTACATCGGTTGCCCTTACGTTGATGTTAAAAATCCATTCACAGATGCTCCTGAGTTCAAAACTTATGCTGAGTATTTCGAAAACGAATTTGAAACCTCAATAGTAAAATTCGGTATTGATATGGATTACAGACATCAGGCAGAAATGTACAGAAGCGGTAAATATACAGAACACATTATTCACGCTTTAAAACATCGTGGTGAAATTTTCGATATTTTAGACAGCCACCGTACACAAGAAGCACAGCCGGGTGAAAGAGAAGCATATTACCCGATTAACATTTACTGCCCTGAGTGCGGTAAAGACACAACAAAGGTACTCTCTCTTTCAGATGATTGCACTGTTGCAGAATATTCTTGCGCTTGTGGCCACAAAGGTACGTTTGACTTTACAAAAGATTTCAACTGCAAATTGGCTTGGAAAATTGACTGGCCTATGCGTTGGATGTATGAAGGCGTCGACTTTGAGCCGGGCGGAAAGGACCACGCAAGTCCACACGGCAGTTACGACACAAGTAAAGATATCGCTAAGAAAATCTTCGGTTACGAGCCACCTATTTTCCAGGGATATGAATTTATAGGTATTAAAGGTACTACAGGTAAAATGTCAGGTTCTTCAGGTCTTAACTTAACACCTGATACACTTTTAAAGATTTATCAGCCTGAAGTTATTCTCTGGCTTTACTCAAAAACAGAACCACTCAAAGCATTTGATTTCTGCTTTGATGATGGTATTCTTCGTCAGTACTTTGAATTTGATAAGATGTACAACAATGTTAAAAATGGTACTGCTAACGACAACGAAAAAGCAATTATGTACAACACAACTGTTGGCGACAGAGTTTTAGAAACCGTGCCAATGGGTCACCTTGTTCAGTTAGGTTCTGTTGTTGACTTCAACATTCCAATGCTTGAAACAGTATTTGAGAAAATTGATACACCTTACAAATACGAACAATTTGCAGACAGACTCGAAAGAGCTAAATATTGGCTTGAACACTGTGCACCTGAAAGCGTTAACAGACTCAGAACGTTAAGAAACTGGGATGTTTACGAAACACTTGATGACAATGCTAAAAAAGAAGTTGAGCTTTTATTTAACTTCATCAAAGAGGGTGGCTATGACCTCGACGAGCTTAACAAAAAGCTCTATGCAATTCCGAAAGAAGTTCACGGCAGTGACCTCGATGAAAAAGCATTAAAAGCAATTCAGGGTACATTCTTTAAAAACGTTTATAAACTTCTTATAGATAAAGAAAAAGGTCCAAGACTTTACTTATTCCTTTTCGCTATTGACCCACAAAAATATGTTGGTCTTCTTGACTTCTCTTACCCGAAAACAGAGGAAGAAGCAAAAGCCCCTGTCGTTGAAGAGGTTGTAGAAAATGAAGACAAGCACGTTTATGGTGAGCCGGATGCATTTGTTCCATTTTCTACTGAAAGCATTTCTATTGATGATTTCTGCAAATTAGACCTTCGCGTTTGCGAAATTGTTAAAGCACAAGAAATAAGAAAATCTCACAGTTGCTTAAAGCTTACACTTGACGATGGTAGCGGTGAAAACAGAGTTATTGTTTCATCAATCAAGAGTGAATATACTTGCGAACAACTTGTTGGCAAAAAAATTATTGTTGTTGCAAACCTTGAGCCTGCAAGAATTGCTGGTGTTGAAAGTCAGGGTATGCTCTTAGCTGCAACTAACGGTGCTTGTGGCTGTCAGGTAGTATTCTTACCTGATTGCGTACCAGCGGGTACTCAGATAAAATAATTCGGAATGCGTAATTCGTAATTCGTAATTATTGGAAGGCTTCGCCTTGATTATAATTTAATATAAATAAAAAAGAACTACATTCTATCATTTCAAGTTTAACCTTAAATGAAAGAATGTAGTTTATTTTTAAAGAACAAAGAATATAGAATAAATAATAAATGAAACGATAAATTAGTTGTTACAACAAATTATTATAATAGCGTCGCAGACCCTTCAATTCCGAATTACGCATTACGCATTCCGAATTAAAACAAATCTTTATGGTTATAATAAAAATATAATTTATACTATTGGAGTGAAAGTTATGGCAAAAAAAGGAATGAAAAGACCTCAGAGAACTCACACAAAAAAAAGAAACGATGTTCCACCTGTGCCTGAAATTCAAGGTAAAGCCAAAAGTGGTAAAAAAGAAGCAAATCCTATTATTGCTGCCACAAACGTAGCTACTCAAAAAGTTTATCACACAAAACCTTATAAAAAAGAAAAACCAATCTCAGAAGCCTATCAGGCAATTGACACAGACCTTGCAAGAGATAATTTAGAAAATGATATTCCTTTTGCAGATTTGCAAGATAATTAGAAATATCCTATCATTTAAGTTGATTTTTACACCAACTAAAAATGATAGGATAAATTTTATCATCTCAACTGCCTCTCTTCGAAGAGAGGGGGACTATTCTTGCCGCAGAGTTGTTGATAGCATTACATTTTCAGGCGATAGATATATTTTGAATTACAATAAATTAAATCGGAATGGTGGAGAGTTCTTCGTAACGCAGTTGGCTCTTTCAATGCAATTGGTCGATGAATAAATAAATTAAAAATTATCAATATACCGACGAACTGCAAATATAAAAGTTAATGCGTGGCAAAGAACTCTCCACCACCCAAGAAATTTTATTATTTCATTCAATTTTCTACTCGCTTAAAAGTGCATTAAAATAGATAAACCAAAGAAAAGGCGGTCCCCCTCTCTTCGAAGAGAGGCATTCCTTTGCAATCACTTTTTCTTTTCATTTATAATTACAATCAATGCAAAGCATTCCGAAATTTTGCATTTTGCATTTTGCATTTTGCATTGTGCATTGTGCATTGTGCATTGTGCATTTTGCATTTTGAATTCAGCATTCATAAACAACTTCTCGAGTTGTTTTGAAAAACTCCTCAAACTCATTTTTTTCGAGAAGTTTTGGAAAACTCAAAATCTGAAGCGGTACGCTCTCAGCATTATGATATGACGGTTGAGTGTAATCGTACGAATTCACCTTAAAACCAAGATTCTCATAAAACTTAATTCGTTTTTTCTGCATTTCACTTTCGGGGGCTTCTGCTTCTAAAATAATAGGAAGATTATATTTTTCTTTTATTAAATCTATTGTTTTTGAGCCATAGCCTTCCCCTCGGATTTCTTTATTTATTGCAATATGTTCAATAAACAAAAAAACTTTAAAAATCCAGAAAACAACCAATCCTACGCTCTCACCATCATCTGTAATTTCACAAAAGTTAAATTGTGATTTCAGAAAGCAGGTTTTTTCATCCTCTTCATCCCGCCTTTCTTCATAAGGAAAAGCGTCAACAAGTCTTTTATAAACGAAAGAAAAATTTTCTTTTGTCACAGGTTTTAATTCTATCATACCAAATCACTTATTGCCTTAAAATTATTTCTTATTTCATCAGTTGTGCCTGTTGAAATATAGTAATCATATTCTCTTGGTTCAAAGCTTTTAAATTCATTATGCTTTACAACTGCAATATAAGAAGTCGGCGAATCTATTGACGGGTCCTTTTCGTCTGTTTCACCACGTTCAAAAACACCTGTTAAGAACGTGTCGTGAGTCGGCATATAAAGCCCTATGCCGAAGCTGTCAGAAAACTCCCCGCGATATGCTGACCAATGTTCAACCGACGTAAATTTAGGGTAGCCCTCTTCAGCCCAGAAGCCCAATTTATTATTAGTTACAAGCTTATTATTCTTTGAAAAAGGCTCTGTTCCGTCATAATAGACAAACGTATTAAGCGGTTCAATGCAGTAGAATGCAGGTAACTCCTGGTCTGATTCTGCCGACGGATAGCCTGAAAAATCGGTGAACCTGCACCTCACGTGAACGTTGTTGCCTTCAATTGTATACCACGCTTCCATATAAGAAGGGGTAATAAACTCTTCAGTTTTTGCCCAGTCGAGTGGTCTGCATTTTATATAAATTTCATTGTCGGTACATTTAATATCAACAATTTTACTGTTGTCGCCGTGCTGATTACCACCCTGAACAGGGTTATAACGCCACTCGTTTTCCATAAAAATAGCAGGTTCATAAGGTGCTTCAATTGTTCCGTAATAAGACTGCTGAACAAGTCTGCCCGGGTCATAGCGGTTAATTAAATTCACCTTTTTGTTAATTGCAATCTTACTGTAACGGTCACTTGCGTTTGAGTCAACTTTAATTTTACCATCAACCTTTACCGCTTCAACATCTGAGTCAAGGTCCTCAAGATATGAAAGTGCACCACCCCAAAGCAAATCTACACCTAATTTATATTTCTCGGTTTCTATAAAAACTTCTTGCTTTGGGATTTCTCTTAAAAATAACGTAAAGCCTGTTATTTTAACGTTTGCTTTTTTTACATTAAGAGGAACGCAAGTAAACTCAAGTATTTTTTCTGCCCTTGCTTTTTCTAAAGCATCATCTATAAAACTATAAAAGCAGATTTCTTCCTCTGTAGGCTCCAAAAAGAATTCTTCTCTCTTTTCTTCGCCGTCCACAAGATAAGCAATAGAGCACTTCAGATATGCATCTGAAGCATATTTAACTCCATAATAATTGAATTCTTTTTCGTAGTTATCAATTGTTTTTACGTCTTTTGCTGAAATTTCATAATATTCATTATTTGTTATGCCTACTCTGTTTTTTATGGTGAAATCCGTGTCATATTTGCCACCAAAGCACCCTGCAAATGAAAAAATAATTGCAAAACACATAAAAAGACTTATTACTCGTTTTTTCATTAACTTCACCTACATTTCTAAAAGTGTTAATCTGTGCAACGCTCTTGTAACTGCCATATAAAGATATGGTTTGTTGTCATCTCCCGAGAAGCAATTGTTATTGTTTAAGACTATTACGCTGTCAAATTCAAGACCCTTTGTAAGAATGAGTGGCATAATAATCGGCGACTCACTTAATACACACGATTTATTATCACAAAGACGAATTTCAGGAAAATGCTTTATAAGCTCCTTATGAAGCTCTCTCGCTTCTTCAACCGTCTTTGTAATAATTGCAACTGAATGACTTTTTTTATAGTAATCTTTTACAGACTCAATCAAGCTCTCCGTGCCCTCTTTATATTGTACCTCTTCACCGTTTCTTGAAAAAATATCATAAGTCTTTTCTTCTGGTAAAAGAGAAACTGCAACCTTGTTTATTTCTTCGGTTGAGCGATAACTTCTGTTAAGATATAAAGAATTCGCATTATAAAGCGAAGCTAATTTTTCTATACTTACAGAATTAATTTCAGGGTTAATTGCCTGATTTGTGTCCGCTAAAAGTGTATATTTCGCCTTAGGGAACATTGTTAAAATAATTCTGTGCTGTAAAAGGCTTAAATCTTGTGCCTCATCAATAAGAATGTGCTTTACACTATTGAGAACAGCACTTTCGCCCATTACACATTTTGTAAATAAAACACCCAGAGCATCAGGAAAATCAAGCACTCTTTTTTCTATACTCTCTTTGGTGAGCTTTAAAACGTCATCATTATTTCCTATGGTATTAACATAACTTTCTAATATATTAAGATATATTTTAACGGGGTCTGCCAGAACGCTCTGGCGCAATTCTCTGCCGACGTTATGCTTTAATTCGCGACGTTTCATTTTATAGAGCTTGCTTGTATCTTCATCTATTGAAGACTCAGAATCTATTTTTACATAAATTTCTTCACGATTCTCTAAAAAATATTCATCTATTACACCACCTACAAAGCTTACGAGTCTTTCTGCTCTTGCAGAAGGTACGTTTTCATTATCTGAAACGTATCGGTCTAAAATTTCATCCTTAGAAATTATTGTTTCATCAAAAAGCGTTACGTCTGTAAACTCAGGCAAATAATTTTCTGCGTGTACCTTTAAGAAATCAATGAATTTTTCATCATATTTCAAAACTGCATTTTTCTTTCTTATTTCATCGCCGACTATTAATGCATTTGCCAAATCATAATAATCAAGTACTGAATATCCGTCTAACTCCGCTTTAAAAATATTGTAAAAGCTTGAATAGTTAATCGGCATTTCACCAAGCTCGGGAATAATATCTGCCACGTAGCTTGAAAAAATATCATTATTTGAAAACATTACAATTTCAGAAGAGATAAGTTCTTTTCTGTTTCTGTAAAGCAAATATGCTATTCTGTGGAAACCTACAGAAGTTTTACCACTGCCTGCAGGGCCGTAAACAATTAAATTTTTGTTATCTGAATATCTTATAGCCTTGTTTTGTTCGCGTTGAATTGAATTAACAATAACTCTTAAATGCTCGTGAGTGTTTTCACCCAAAACATCTCTTAAAATATCATCATCTATTTTAATATCGCTGTTAACAAAACCTTTTAATTTGCCATTTTGAAATTTATATTGTCTTTTGAGTGTGAGCTTGCCCTCAATTACACCTGACGGTGCATTGAAATATGCGTCACTTGTATTAAAATCATCGTAAAACAACGAAGAAACAGGTGCACGCCAATCACAAACTAAAGTGTTATAAGTATCCTGCTCCTGAAGAGTTTTCAGCCCTATATACACTTCCTGTTTTCTGCCTGTTCTATTCGGTGTAAAATCCACCCTTGCAAAATATGGTGCATTTTTAAGCTTTTCATAAAATGAAATTTCATAATGTGCATTTTCAATTTCCTGCATCTGATTTTCCATTTCGTAATGAAGCTCTGTAAGCTCCACACCTGCATACATACCGCCGTTAGGATTGTCCTGATTAAATTTTTCGCCTTGCGCCTTAACACGTGCTTTATAAGTCACAATAAGGTCTTTAAGGCGTACTATTTCACTATTTAAAAACTCTTTTACCTTATTAAAATAAAGCTGTTCCTGTTGTTCTTCTTTTGAAAACATTTAAAGAAATTTCCTTTCAAAATCCTTAAAATATGTGTTCTACCCAAATTGTAATTATAACACAACAAAAACTCTCTATCAAGTGTTGACATTAAATTTTATACCTATATAATTATAATATATTCATTCTAAAGGATTGATTTTATGAAGGTTTCTTATAATCACGAATCTATTTGCCTTACCGGCAGATGGGACACACAAAACAAGGAGTTTGCAACCACTACCGCAACGGGAAGCTACGTTGAATTCTCTTTTAAGGGTACCCTTGCAACAGCGGTTTTTAATTGTGACGGCAACAAATACCCGTTCCCTCATCTCTGGGTGCAGATTGACGAAGGCGATTATACCGAAGCTACAGTAGACAATTTTATAAAAATCCGTGCTAAAGAAGATAAAGAGCACACGGTAAAAATAATATTTAAAGGCACAGTTGAAGAATTCAGACGTTGGTATATGCCTCTTGAAAGTAAAATTTCTTTTTGTGGTGTAATTACAGACATACCAATTAAAATAAAACCCGACACAAGAAAAACCATTGAATTTGTCGGCGACTCTATAACCGAAGGTGTTTTAACCGACGAAAACTATTACGGCGAAGATGGTGAAAATAAATTTTCTATAGGTCAGTTCAACAGAGTTTATCAGGATGATGTCACCGCTACCTACGCTTGGCTTACTGCTGAAAAACTCAATTTAAAGCCAATTTTTATGGGCTATGGTGCTGTTGGTGTTACCCACTCAGGAATGGGTGCCGTACCCAAAGCAGATGAAGCGTATCCATTTAATTTTGACAATTCGCCCATTACCCATAAAAACGCTGATTATATAGTAATTAACCACGGTGCAAACGACCGTGACGGTACTTTAGAAAATTATCTTAACAATTACGAGAAACTTTTAGATGTTATTGTTAAAATGAATCCTGAATCCAGAATAATTTCACTCTCTGCTTTCTGTGGTGCTTTCCATGAGGAATTAGGTGAATTCATAAAAAAATATAACAAGAAAAACAACACAGATATTTTCTATATAGATTCAAATGGTTGGGTTCCCGTTGAGCCACTCCACCCGAACAGAGAGGGGCACAAGACGATTTCCGAGAAATTGATTGATACAATTCTGAATTCGGAATTATCGGAAACGCTTCGCGTTTGATTATGATTATTAGTTAATAAAAACAACAAATTCTATCATTTTTCAGTTTACAATAAACTTTGAATGATAGAATTTTATTATTTGTATTTTACATTGAATTCTTGATAGTTGTAATTGCTAAAAATGAAAAGATGAATTAACTATTATAACAAATTATTACAATTATGGCGTAGCCCCTTCAATTCCGAATTACGCATTCCTAATTAAACTTTTATCTTCCTGACCGCAAAGCCTGCCATCAAAATTGCAAGAGCACCTGCAACAAGCTTGCCTATAATAACCGCTAAAATATGTTCACCGTTATAAGAAAGAGTGAACGCCAGATGGTCACCAAAAACAAATGCCCCTGAAACACAGAAAGCAAGATTCATAACTCTGCCTTTACGGTTCATTTTACCTGCATTCTCAATTGTTGCAATACTGTTTGCAAGAGTTGCAACAAAACCTAAAACAGATGTTTCATCAAGCCCTGTTTTTTCACCCAATTTTTTAAATGGTTTATTTAAAAGTCTTGAAATGATTGCAATAAGCGGGAACGTACCCGAAAGCACAACGCCTATATGGAATATAGTCTTAAAGCCTTCGTTTATAGGTGTTGTTTTTTCTAAAATCACCCATCCTGTTAAATATTGCAAAATACCTATTGCAAGACCACCAATAACTAAAACAAGAATTGCTTTACCTAAGACACCAAACACTTTTATGCAAAGATTTGGCACCTTAAGAAGCCCTATAACAATAATTACCGAAAAAAGAATACTCGGTATGAGATTTAAAACAAGGGGTAAAATACTAATACCCATAAAAAGTCCTGCAACAAATGAGCCTAAAGGAATTGTGCTTATGCCACAAAGAAGACCCAAAAACACGTCCTTGTGAAATTCTTTTTTTATAGAGCTTATAGAAACAGGAATTGTAAACGAAATTGTCGCACCTAACATCGACGCAATAACGAGCCCATGAAACGAGCCTAAAAGTGCATCATTACAAACAGAATCAGCAAGAGCTGCTCCGCCCATATCATTTGCAAAAATGATACCCGCTATTGCCGAGGGGTCAAATTTTAAAAGCTCTGCTACGGGATTTATTAACGGCAACAATAAATCTGACAACGTCGGGGTTATTGTAATCATACCAAGCATTGACATTGTGAGAGGCGCTATTGTATGTATTCCCTTTTCAAACTCGTCGCCCAATTTAAGATGGTTGCCTGTTATTTTATCTATCGCACCAATTATGGCAAATATTGCCATTGTGACTGATAATGCATATTCCATATAAAAAATCCTTCCTCTTATCGCTCTTCTTCAAACTCAATACCTGTATTGTATTTCTTATTGTTTATTGCTTCTTTTTCTTTAATAACAGTTTCTAAATTTATATTGTAACAATTCGCTATTGCCATAATGTAGTAAATAACATCCCAAAGTTCTTCGTCAACAGTACCCTTAATATCAGCATTAGCAGTTCTGACTTTGTTTTTACGAATAGCTTCAGAAAGTTCTCCAACTTCTTCGGTTAATTTTAAAAAGTAATCTTTTACGAGTTCTGGGTTATAATCTTTTGACTTTACGTAAGCCTGAAGATATTTAATTGTTGTTTTACCATCCATTTATTATATAATCCTTTAACACAAATCACTGTTTATTTAAATCACTCATTATTCATCAGCGTCAGCGACTTCATCATTTATTATTCATTAAAATACGTTCTTAATGAATGATGAATATTGAATAATGAAAAACGAATAATACAAAACAAAAATCCGTACTCTTACGAGAACGGATTTTTGTTTTGGCGCGCTGGAAGGGACTCGAACCCCTGACCTACTGGTTCGTAGCCAGTCACTCTATCCAACTGAGCTACCAGCGCAAAATGGAGCGGATGACGAGGCTCGAACTCGCTACCTCCACCTTGGCAAGGTGGCGCTCTA
>JAZRKU010000008.1:0-77150 GCA_045646485.1 Acutalibacteraceae bacterium | reverse complement strand
TGGGTTGTAGCAAGGTTTCTTACAACTGCACCTTTCCAGCCTTTGTATTTAAGGAGGTAGTAATAGAGCATACAAAGAATTTCGTTAGCGTTTATATATGTACCATCTCTGTCAATAATACCGAGTCTATCTCCGTCACCATCCATAGCAATACCGAGGACATAGTCGCCCTTAACAACCATATCACTTAAAGGTGAAAGTGTTTGCTCTGTAGGTGCTGGCATAATGCCACCGAAATAAGCGTCTTTGTTAAGATTTATTGTGTCAACAGTACAGCGTGTTGTGTGAAAAATAACTTGTAAAGGATAAGTTCCTGAACCATGCATTGTGTCGAAAAGCACACGGAGTCCGCGTTCTCTTAATGCGTCTGTGTCAAGAAGTGCAAGAATATCATCTAAGAATTTGTTGAAAGGATTTCTTAAATAGAGAACTTTGCCTTCATTTACCGCTTCATCAAAATTAATGGTTTCTACGTTTTCGGTTTCCTCAATTAATTTTTCAATTCTGCCTGTTATTTCCTGACTTGCATCTCTGCCTTCGTCAACAATAACCTTAATGCCGTTATATGATGCAGGGTTGTGACTTGCCGTAACCTCTATACCAAAATAAAGCTCGCTGTCCTTTACTGTGTGCATAATAAGCGGTGTAGGAGCAGAACGATTTAAAAACCAGACGTCAATTCCACCGGCAACAAGTGTTTCTGCAATCCATTTTGCCGCATTTTCAGATAAAAATCGTCTGTCATAACCAATAATAATTGGTTTGTCTGTTTTGTTTGTTTCTATTGCATATTTTAAAATACCACTTGCGACAAGTTGAACGTTTTCGCGTGTGAAGTCATCACCAATAATGGCTCTCCAACCACCTGTACCGAATTTTATCATAATATCACTCCTGAAAATAAATACACAGAAATAATATCATATAAGGAAAAAAGTGTAAATAGTAAACTTGTTTTTATGTTGATTTTTTTAAAAGTTTTTTGTAATATAGAATTATAATATATTTATTTTGACAAATAGGGGTGGCAACAATGAGTAAAAAATTAAGAGTTTTTTCGTTTGTGATTATCACTGTGGTTATTTTGTCGGTTGTCGGTATTACCGTTTCTGCTGTAGATAACAGCGTGTTGAGCTTTAAAATTGAGGGTGACAATGCAGTCGTTTATGCTTGTGACGTTAATGCAAAGGGTGAGGTTGTTATACCTGAAACCTATAACGGAAAAGTTGTGACAGCAATTGCAACGGCTGCATTTTTAAACTGTGAGAAAATAGAAAAAATAATTATTCCGGACACGGTTACATATATTGGTGATTCGGCTTTTGAGCGGTGTTTGGCTTTAAAGGAAATAACAATTCCCAAAGGAGTAACAGCAATTAACGACAGTGTGTTCAGTGATTGTATTGCCTTGCGTAAAGTGGTTTTGCCTGATGGAATTAAATCCATTGGCCGCGAAGCGTTTTGTAATGCTGGGTACGATTTAGAAATTGTTTTGCCTGACTCTGTTACCGAGTTAAAAGAAGGTTGCTTTTTACTCTCGAAAATTACAAGTATAAATATACCTAAAAATGTAAAAGTAATTCCTAAAGAAGCGTTTAGCGGATGCGGTCATCTTGAGAGTTTGATAATACCCGAGGGTGTTATAGAAATAGGTGAAGAGGCATTAGGTGGCGGTGCTTATTTTTCAACAATAAATATTCCGTCAACCGTTACCAAAATAGGTAAACGTGCTTTTCTCAATCTTGCTAACCTTGAAACTATTACAGTAGATAAAAATAATCCGTCGTTTTCAAGCTTAAACGGAGTTTTGTTCAACAAAAACAAAACGGAGCTTTTGTGCTATCCGTCAAGGGTTGAAAAATCATCTTACGTTGTGCCTCAGACGGTTACGTCTATAGGTGAGTTTGCGTTTGAATATAACGATTGGCTTGTTGACGTAACTTTACCGGCAGGGTTAAAATCGATTGGTTTCGGAGCGTTTACCTGTTGCCGTAGTTTAGAAAATATAAATCTGCCCAATAGCCTTACTTCATTGGAACAAGGTGTGTTTACACGTTGTTATGCGTTGGAGAAAATTTCTGTACCCGATAGCATAACGGCACTTCCTGAGAATTTATTCTACTGTTGTGAAAGCCTTGCAGAAATAGATTTGCCATCAAATCTTACATCAATCGGCGGAGAAGCCTTTAACGGAACAAAATATATGGAAGACAAATCAAATTGGGTTGACGGACTTCTTTATATAGATAACTATTTAATAGTTGCCGACAGGACACTTACAGGTCACGTCGACGTAAGAAACGGCACGACTCTCATAGCTGATTACGCTTTTTCACTTTGTAGTTATATAGAATCTGTTAAAATTCCCGACGGCATAAAAAGAATTCCTTATGCGACTTTCCTTTTTTGCCTTTCTTTGGTTGAAATAAGTATTCCTGAATCAGTGCAGTATATAGACAGTTTCTCGTTTTCACTCACAGATATTGTTGAAAGAATTATCTACAGAGGTGCACCCGAGAAATGGGAAAATGTAAAAATAGATGAAACAGAACAAGAGTTTTTTCAAAACGTAAAAGTTTCTTGTGATTCATTTTCTGCACCATTGGTTAAAATTAGCAATAATTCAAAAGGTGTTCTTGTAACATGGAGTCACCATATAAATATTGATGAAGTTGTGGTGTATCGTTCTGATTGTTCTACAGGTAAGTGGAGCACGTGGAAAAATCTTGGTACGGTATCTTCGAATGTTACAAGTTGGTGTGATCAGACTGCTAAGAGTGGTGTTACATATAGATATACAGTCCGTTTGGTGAAAGGGGAAAAATACAGTCCGTTTAAAGCGAGTGCTTCGCTGATGTATCTCTCACAACCCACAGTGAAAATATCAAATAGTGCTACTGGAGTTAAAGTAAGCTGGACTAAATCGGGCGGCGCAACACATTATGCGGTTTATCGTTCGGTAAGTACAGGTCTCAGCTGGAGCAATTGGAAATTAGTGTCAGATGTATCATCGGCTTCAACAAGCTGGAATGACACAAAAGTGGAAAATGCAAAAAAATACAGATATACTGTAGTTGCTTTGAATGATTCGGGCAGAAGCAGTTACACGAAAAGTAATGATTTGGT
Source organism: Acutalibacteraceae bacterium (assembly GCA_045646485.1). Taxonomy (GTDB): domain Bacteria; phylum Bacillota; class Clostridia; order Oscillospirales; family Acutalibacteraceae; genus DTU089. The sequence goes on along the minus strand of JAZRKU010000008.1, from coordinate 74,024 downwards.
TTCACTTTCTCAGCCCACAGTTTCTTATTCAAACGTGAGCACGGGTATTAAAGTTAGCTGGAGTAGGGTTGAATCAGCGACAGGCTATCGTGTTTATCGTGCAGTTTATTCTGGTGGTAAGTGGTCTTCTTGGAAAAATATGGGTACTGCAGCAGCAAGTAAAACCTCGTGGGTTGACGGAAGCGCAGAAAGCGGAAAGAAATATAAATATACTGTAAGAGCAGTAAATGGTAATTCGGTAAGCTGGTTTGTTAATTCAGTGGGTACGCTGTGCTTGTCAGAGCCGTTGGTGGGTACCGAAAAAGGTTCTTCGGGAATAACCCTGAGGTGGACAAAATCAAACGGTGCTACAGGCTACAGAATATATCGTGCAGTTTACTCTGACGGAAAATGGTCATCCTGGAAGTTGTTGGGTACGCTCGGTGCAAACAGACGCTCTTGGATTGATAAGAATGTTAATGCAAATAATTCTTATAAATATACAGTCAGAGCAGTGTGTGGAGGTACGCTCAGTTCATATACCAAAACAGAAAATTATTATAAATTGTCCCGTCCGCAGACGAAAATATCCAACGCACAAAAAGGCATCAGCGTATCGTGGAATATTATAAGCGGAGCGAGAAGCTACAATATTTATCGTTCTGAATATAAGAACGGGAAATGGATTTCGTGGGTGAAGATTACAAACGTTAATAGTGCAAAAAGCTCCTGGGTAGATGCAAACGTTATCAGCGGAAAAATTTATAAATATACAGTTCGCGCACTTAATGAAAACGTTATAAGCTCATATAAAGCAACTAACGCTTTAATGAATCTCAGCGTTCCTGTTTTTAGCTGTGAGGGCGATTGGAAAACAGGCATAGCGTTAGATTGGGAAAAAGTGAACGGTGCAAGTGAATATTACGTTTATCGTAAGGTTGACAATGAAACAAAATGGACGAGAATAGCCGTTGTAAAGGGTACAAGCTATCTCGATAAGGCAATAAATGATGACGGTAAATGCACTTATACAATAAGAGCGAGAAATGGTGCAAATCTTTCGTCATATAAAACATCGGGTACTACAATTTCGCTTAATTTTTCTATGGATGTATTACGACTTGTTAATGAAGAAAGGCGAAAAGCAGGGCTTAACGAATTGCAGTACTGTCACGATTTACAAGACGTTGTCGATTTAAGAACCGAAGAGGTAACATATATGTTTTCACACACAAGACCTGACGGAACGACCTTTGAAACGGCAATTGATGAAGCGGGCATTGATTATTACCTCGCGGCAGAAAATATAGCAAGAGGTGTAAGCTCGCCTGAATTGGTAATGAATGCATGGATGAACTCTGAAGGTCACAGGGGTAATATACTCTGCCCATACGTAACGCATATGGCTGTCGGGTATATTAATGGTGTCTGGGTTCAGATATTCATAGACTCAGAAGGCTTGTTGAGCTTAGAGCAGGAAGAATAAAACAAACCCGTAAAAATGGGCTGTAAAAAACGATGATTTATCGTTTTTTACAGCCTTTTTATTTATAATTTTATAAATTTTAAAAAGTGGCAGATAATAAAAATAATACGTTTGACTGTTTTTGGTAGAACCGGAAATTCTAAAAAAAATTCAGCGAAGAATGCTTTTTGAACCTTGACTGCAAATGAACTCTATTTGTTGACGTAAAGTTTTTCAAGCTGGTTTCTTTTATTATCCAGAGAAGAATGAACGTAAATATCCATCGTTATTGAAACAGAACTGTGCCCGAGGATTTCGCTCAACGATTTTATATCCACTCCCGACTCTACACAACGCGTTGCAAAGGTGTGGCGTAAAGTATGAAAGCATACAGGTTTCATTCCTTTTGATGTCAAGATTTTTCTGTATTTATAATCGAATGTTCTTGTGTCAATGCAAGTCTTTTTGTTTGAAACAACAAAGTCTGAAACGCGATTTTTATAAGCTTCAGATAATAATGGTTGAAGAGCAGAAGAAACAGGAATAACTCTTGCTGAAGATATAGTTTTCGGAGAATCAATTATAAGCTTTGTTTTTGTTGTATTATCATCATTTTTTATTCTTGTAACCGTGTGTCGTACATATATCAGGTTTTCGCTCAGGTTTACGTCACTCCATTGCAATGCACATATTTCTCCGATTCTCATTCCTGTGTGGATTGCAATAAGAGAACCGAGAGCTACAAGTGAGTTATCTTCTTTGAAAATTTCTTCATATTTATTTTGCTCCTCCAAGGTTAAAATCTGAAGCTCTCTTTTGGGTACCTGAGGTTTATTTATAACACATTTGGTTTTCTCATAAATGCCTGCATCCGAAGCGAATTTCAATGCAGAATTTATTATTATAGCAATAGTCCGCACATATGATGGCGAAAGCTGTTTTGTGTTGTTATCCCCGGAAAGTTTAGTGCTTAAAAAGTCGTTTATTATTTGTGTGGATAGTTGTGAAATCTCGTAATCTCCAAGAAGTGGTTTTATGTGTAATTCGACCATATAGCGATATTTGTTTTCAGTTGAAGCTTTTACTTTTATTCTGTTGCTTTCTAACCAACGTTCTAACAAATTACCAAATCTTTCGGTTGACGTTTCTCTTTTTGTGTGGGATTTTTCTTGGTTTAATTTGTCAGCCTTGTCTTGGTATTCGGTAAATGTATAAGTACGTACCGAGCGGTGTGTTGCCCTACCTTCAAAGCTCACGTCGCATCTGCAATGAGCTTTACGGCATCCGTCTTTTCTTTTGTAAATATTGTCTCCTTTGCGTGACATTGTCATGCTCCTTTCATAGTATGTGACACCTGATTTGACTGTTGATGAAACCCGTCTGAAATAACAAAAAAAGAAAACGATATTTTGTGACAAAAAAACTGAAAATTCTACAAAAAATATGGTGTAATTTATTGACAATTTATTAATAAAATGTTACAATAAATCATCTATAATGCTCGAATTGTGGGGAAGTGCGTCTTATTGTGATTTTTTTAGAATTTCCGGTTCTATGTAACACTTGAATTGTTACACAAAAGTTCCCTGAATTTTCGGCATAAAAATGAATAGAATTTAAAGATTGAAGATTAAATACTGAAAGGTGTTTTTTATGAATATTAAAGTCAAAAATATAAAAAATGTTCAGCTTGAGGTAAAGGTTAAATTGTCATCAAATGAAATTATTGATTACACTCAGCTTGACCGCTTTCAAAGAGCTTTTATAAAAGGCTTTTTAAAACCTCAGGCAGAAAAAAATACCTACATTTATACAGGTCCTATAGGTATTTCTCTTAAAGAAAGATTTCAGGAGCCTGTAACAAAGAAGGATTTTTGTTACATAATCGAACAGGTTGTTATGGCAGTTCAGAAGCTTAATGCAAATAAGTTTTCAGTCAACAACCTTGTTATGAATACCGACTACATATTTTTTAACGATGCAACAAAGGAACTTCATTTTCTTTACGTTCCTACGTCAAACGGTTTTGAAAACTGCAATTTAATTGAGTTGATTGTTGAAATTATTTCTTCATCAAAGCCTAACGACCAACAGGACTATGCTTTTTTGTGCAGATTTGCAAACTTCTTCAACAATATGAAGCCGTTCAATCTCGCTAAAATTGAGCAGTTTATAGCACAGGAAGAAAAAAGCGTTGTAACAAACATTAAAAAACAAAATGCAAGTCAGAGTGGTTTTATAACTAATAAGCAAAAGCAATATTACGAGCATTATGGTCAGCAACCAAATGCACAGGCTCCCGCTCAGGCACCTGTAATGAATCAGGCACCCGCACAGAAACCTGTTCAGCAAGGCGGAATGTTAAATATGAATCCTGTGAACAGTGCTCCTGTTCAACAGAACGGATTTAACAATGCACCTAATCAGATGCCTAATCAGCAGATTAATAATGCACCTCAGTATTCAGCTCAACCTGAAGCTACCTTGGCTATTAATCCGGCTACTATGAATCAGGCACCTGTAGTGAATCAGGCACCTGTAATGAATCAGGCACCTGCAATGAATCAGGCTCCTACAATGAATCAAGCTCCTGCAATGAATCAAGCTCCTGCACAAGAACTTACAATAAGCGCTCAGGTTCCTGATGATGATGCGACAGGATTGCTTGTTGAAAACAATGCTGTTATTGACGTTAAAGATTTTGCTCCGGCTCAGCCTGCAGTTGTTTATCCGACAATGCTCAGAGTAAGCACAGGCGAGAAGGTAACAATAAACAAGCCTGTATTCAGAATTGGTAAAGAGGTACGTGCAGTTGACTGGACTATTACAGGAAATCCCGTAGTCAGCAGAAATCACCTTGACGTTATTACAAGAGGTAACAGATATTTTGTAAAAGACTTAGGCTCTAAAAACTACACTTATGTAAACAACATAAAAATTCCTGATAATATGGAATACGAAGTAAGAAAAGGTGATAACATCAGATTAGCAAACGAAGAGTTGGTTTTTGATGTATAAAAAGAATTTGCTTAGAAGGTGATTCTTACAGTTTTTTAACTTCGTTTTTTATGAAGGTTATTATTACAAGATAGAAAAAAGTGGGGTAAAAATTATGAAATTCACACCTGTTGCCGATACCGACATCGGTAATGTGAAAGCCACAAATCAAGATAGTGTGTTAATAAGACATGCTACTTCAGATGGCAAAGAGGTTTTACTTGCAGTAGTTTGCGACGGTATGGGTGGCTTGTCTAAGGGCGAGCTTGCAAGTGCAACTGTAATAAAAGCGTTTTCAAAGTGGTTTGATGAAGAACTTCCTTATGAGCTTGAAAATCTCAATATGCAGGTAATAGGCTCTAAATGGGGCTTGTTATTAAAGGAGTTAAACGTAAAACTTCTTGAATATAGTGCTCAGCATAATATTGAGGGAATAGGAACAACATTTTCAGGCATATTGTTTGTTGACAATCAGTTTGTTTTTGCACACGTTGGTGACTCAAGAATTTATAAAATTGATACAGCTTTAAAGCAGTTGACAACCGACCACACGTTCATAGCACGTGAAATAAGTCGCGGAACAATGACTCCCGAGCAGGCTAAAACAGACAAAAGAAGAAACCTTCTTTTACAATGTATCGGTGCTTCAAGAGTGGTTGAACCTGAGGTTGTTTGTGGCAACACTGAAACGGGTGCTTATATGCTTTGTTCTGACGGATTCAGACACGAGGTTTCAGAAGCAGAAATTCATCAGTATTTCGACCCGAGAGTGTTGACTGATAAATCTGTTATGAAAAGATATGCCCGTCATCTTATAGATACGGTAAAAAGCAGAAATGAAAGAGATAACATTTCAGTAATATTAATAAAAGCGGAGTGAGAAACGGGATATGACTGCAGTAGGTTCAGTAGTTGACGGAAAATATGAAATTCTTAAAGAAATAGGCCGCGGCGGTATGTCAGTTGTTTATCTGGCGATGGATAAGCGTCTTAATAAACAATGGGCGGTTAAAGAGATTTTAAAGAAAAGCAACGGGCAGAACGATGAAATTGTTGTTAACAGTCTTTTAGCAGAAGCAAATATGATTAAAAGACTTGACCACCCGGCTTTGCCGAGAATTGTTGACATCATCGATAACGGTGCTTCACTTTACGTTGTAATGGACTACATAGAAGGTGAGTCTATTGACAAAATTATTAAGGCAGAGGGTCCTCAGCCTGAAGAAATGGTAATTGAGTGGGCGAAACAGATTTGTGACGCAATGTCTTATTTGCATTCACAAAAGCCACCTATTATTTACCGTGATATGAAGCCGGCGAACGTTATGTTAAAGCCGGAAAGAGATATTATTAAAATTATTGACTTCGGTATTGCAAGAGAATACAAAGAAGCAAAATTAGCGGACACAACAGTCCTCGGTACAAAGGGTTACGCTTCACCCGAGGCTTACACTGGGCAGACGGATGCCCGTTCAGACATCTTCTCAATAGGTATGACAATGCACCATATGCTTACAGGTATTGACCCGCGTAATGCAGAGGCGTATGCACCGGTTAGAAATTGGCGTCCCGAGCTTTCAGAAGGTATTGAAATCATAATTGACCGTTGTGTAGAGCCTGCGGCAGAAAACAGATATCAGACCTGTGCCGATTTGCTTTATGACCTTCAACATCCTGAGTTGATAACAAAAGGATTTAAGGCAAAGCAAAAAAGAAAAGCGGCTTCATTCTTTACAACGTTAGGGCTTTCAATTTTGTTCTTTATAATAGGTATAGTGTTAAACTTAACCGCAACTAATATGAATAATCAGGATTACGATAATAAATTGGCAAGTTCTAATCCCGATGAATATTATGCGGCGATTGAAATTTACCCTGAAAAATATGAGGCTTACGACAAGCTTATTGAGTTTTATAAAAACTCACCGAATACAACTAATACAGATATTACCAAAATCGGTAACACCATTGAAAAGCACGTTGAGGATTTAGATGTTAATGACGATGACGTTGCAGATTTATATTACGATTTAGGTAAGCTTTACATTTCTAATTACGACGACGTTTTTAAAGGCAGAGCGATTGTCGCAGAGAAATATTTAGAAGTAGCAGTTAATTCTGAAGCAGATTTTGAAAAGAAAGAAATCGCTCAGTGTTATTACTCAATATGTCAGTTTATGACAAAGCAGAGTGTTACTGCAGAGCATTCACTTGCTGATTATGAAGCGTTATTCAAAGAGATTGACTCTACAATGAAGATTGTTGACGCTGCAGACGACAGCGAAGCAAACTATGACAAAATCTCGCTTTATTACGTAACAATGTTACTTATAAACGACCAGGCTGAATATATGGCAGGTGTCGGCTTCAAAAGAGAAGAAGCACTTGAGTTAGTAGAGGTTTTATATGAAAAGTCAAACGCAATTACTTCTACGCTTGAATCAGTAAACGACTTAAAAGATAAAGTTTCAACAAGTTATCCGCTCTTTGTAGATAATATAAATGCAAAATATAACGAAGTTGAAAAACGTCAGCAAGGGAGGTAATTGAAATGGCAGATACGTTATCCACACTTTCTATTGTCTTCTTTGTAGTTGGCGGTGTTTGCTTCGCTTTAGCGGTGTTCTTCTGGTTCTTCTTTAAAATACCGGGTGTTATCGGTGATTTAACAGGTAAAACCGCAAGAAAAAATATTGCTAAAATCAGAGAAGAAAACGAAAAGAAATCTAACAAAACTCCAAGAGATAGCAGTCGCCTTGGTTTTGTGAGAAGAAAAGGCGACACAGAAAGCTTAAATAAAACAGCTCAACCGAGTGTCAGATTTACGGCACAAAATGCAAATTCAAATGCGGCGGCAAATCCTGAAACAGGGTTGCTTGATTCTAACAAAGACACTTACGGTAACACAGAAAATACTGCGTTACTTGTAGACAATCAGGGCGTTTCAGATGTTGGTGAAACTGCTCCACTTGTTGAAGCAAACAATGGTTTTTCTAATGAAACCGCTCCACTTGTTAATGCAAATGACGGCTTTTCAGAAGAAACAGCCCCACTTGTTGCAAATAGCGCTTCGCCATCTGACGAGACCGCTCCGCTTGTAGAAGCGAGTGATTCCCCGGCAGATGAAACAAAGCCACTTGTTGAAGAAACCGGTTTGTTACAAGAAAATGCACAGCCTGCTGTGAGTGCTCCGCAAAGAGCACCAAGCACGAAAAAATTGGTGCCTCTTGAAACCGTTATGTACGTTCACACCGACGAGGTGATTCAATGTTAGAAAAACGGTTAAAAAGGTTAAATCTCGGGGTAATAATACTCCCTGTGCTACAGGCAACTCTTGTTTTGTGTATGCCACTTGTAAGCTTTGACGTAAGCACACTTCAAACAGCACTTTCTTACACGTTGGCAGGTCTTTTCTGGGCGAGCTTCGCCGTTCAGTTGGTTTTAATAGTGTTTGCCTCGCAAACACGTCAGCAAATTGAACGCCAAGGTCAGAAAAAAGGCAAAAAATTCCGCAAAGCAAGGTTAGGGCTTATATCATTCTTCAGAAACACAGAGGGAATGATTGCAGATTTAACTTTTGTTTTATCGATAATAGCAGTCGGTGTAATGATACTTTTCAAATATTACGACGGTTGGTTATTTTTAATTGGTTTATTATTAGTATTTTTATCGTTCAGCTTTCATTGCATTTTTAACGGTAAAAACTACAGAATATTAAAAATATTTAAAAATTTTAAGAAGGAGCAAAAAAGAAATGATTGAAACATACACAAGTATTTCAAAACGTATTTTAGCAGGTCTTTTTGCAATGTTAATGGTGCTCACACTCGTGCCATACACTGCAATTAAAGCATCTGCGGCGGATGTTAGCGGATTTACTTTTTTGGTACAACACGCAGACGGCTCACCTGTTGAAGGTGCTGAAGTAACTGTAGGTAGTGTTTACCTTACAAGTGATGCTAACAAAGAGCATATTCTGAAAGACGGAGAAGGTAATGACACAACCTTAACAGGTACATCTGATGCAAATGGTTATGTATCATTTTCTGAAATTGATTCTTTGGTAACCCTTCCTGACTCAAGTACTCAGGATATTACGTTAGTGTATACAATTTCAAAGGATGGTTACAAATCAGTTGTAGAAGAAACAATTGATGTTACAAGTACTAACATCAACACATCTTTTGACGTTACTTTGTTAAAAGTGATTACAGACGTATTTAACGTAGAAGGTAAAACGTTGACATATACAGGTTCAGAGCAAGAACTTGTAGCAGTTACTGGCGTTGATGCAAGTCAATACACAATAACTTATGAACTTGATGGTGTGGATAAAGGTACAACTGTACCTACAGCAACAGAAGCAGGTGAATACAACGTAAAAGTTATTGTTACAAGTAATGACATAAACTGTGCAGCAAAAGAGATTGATGTAACAGCAGAAATTACCGCTACGCCAACTTTTTCAGTTACAGTTACTCCTGTTGAGGATTTTACATATGATGGTAAAGAACACCCTCTTGTGACTTTAGAGGGTTTACTAGACGGTGATGATGTAACATATGAATGCGATAATAGCAATGCTACAGTAAAAGAAGACGAAAACGGCAATAAGAATATTTATGCTACAAATGCAGGTGAATACAATATTACTGTAACAGTAAAAAGGGAGGGTTACACTGATTTTGTAAGTACTCAACAAACAATTGTAATTTCCAAAGCAACATATACAGGTATTTCAATTACAGCAAATTCATTACAATATAAAGAAGTTGAAGATGAAAATGGAAACAAATCCCCGGTAGAGCAAGAACTTGTTACAGTTACAGGTCTTCCTGAGAATACCGAGGGTGCTAAAACTTGGTATTTAGATGAAAACAAGTGGGGTGATTCATTACCTAAGGCAAGTGCTGTAAGAACTACAGATATATCAGGTTCGGCTTATAAAGTTCGCCTTGAAATTGCTGAATCACCAAACTATGAAGCTTGGTCATCAGACGATATTGAAGTTGAAATTGGTTTAGGTGTTATTAAAGAAACTCTAGATGATCTTGGAGTTGTTATAACTCCAGAAGCCGATTTGAGTTATACTGGTACTCCGCAAAAACTTCTAAAAAAAGCAGAGGTTAAAGAGGGTTATACATTAAAATATAGAGTTGGCGAGACAGGAGAATTTGAAGAAGGTATTCCTGAAGCAACAAAAGCAGGTACTTATAAAATTTATGTACAAATATGCAGAGATAACTTTAACAATAGAAATGTAGAGGGTTGTTTCCCTATAAGTGTAGTAATCAAAAAAGAAGCACAAACTAATTTGAAGTTTAATCAAACACAATTCACCGCTGATGGTGAAACAACATTTGAACTTTCTGATGTTGAGGGGAAAACTTACGATTTTTCAGCAACAGGTGGTTCATCAAATGAAAATATAGAATATACAATAGAAAGTCTTATTGATGATATTCCTGATGATAAAACTGCAACAATAGAAGCTGATGGTAAATTAACAATTAAAGGTGTAGGTGTAATTAAAGTTACAGCTACACGTCCCGGCGGTACTAACTATGAAGATGCTTCAATATCACATCTGGTAGTTATTAAACAAACCGAGGATTTGCTCAAATTAGAGACAAAAACTGTTGAATATGTTTTAGGTACTAATGGTGGTACTGTTTCAGAACGAAAAGCAACCAAAACTAATTTTTTAGACTTTGGTGAAATTGAATACTCTTTTGTGGGTTCTCATCCATATTTATCCATTAGTGATGAAGGTAAAGTTACTGTGAATGATATTGCAGCTTTAGCAGATGCAATTCCTCCTGAAACAGGTGTGTTAGAAGTAACGGTTTTCGTAAATAAAAAAGAGGTCAAATCGGAAGTAACTGTGTTTGGAAAAACCAATGAAATAGAGTGGGCAGGTGGAGCAACTGCGGAGTACAAAATTAAAATCTCTTTTGAAACTACTCCAACGACGACTCCATATACCTTAGCTCCAGCAACACCAAATGGTGCTGATGATTGGTTTACGTCTGCTGTAACAGTTACAGCTCCTACCGGCTACACAATAGCAAAAGAAGTTAATGGTAGTTTTGCTTCTGACGTAAAATTCGACGATAATGGTACACATGCACGATACATTTACCTTAAAAATACTTCAACAGGCGGTATTACAAATAAAATTGCAGTTGAATATAACAATGAAAATTTAAAAATTGATACCGAAGCTCCGACTGATATAAAGTTTGAGTATGCAATATCTCCTACAGATGAATTCTTAGAGGTAATTACACTCGGTTTCTACAACCCAGGCGTAAAAATTAAAGTTACTGCAACTGATAAAATATCAGGCGTTAAAGAGATTAAATGGGAATATAAAAAAGTAGAGGCAGAGGGCATTAGCACTTCAATTCTTTCTGGAAAACCCCAACCTGATGAAGAGATATTAACTCTCACAAATGAGGGAAATGGTGTTTGTTCAGCAGAATTTACCCTTGAAGGAAACGAAGAAGAGCAATACAGAGGCTATATTATAGCTACTGTAACAGATAATGCTGGTAATAGCGTTATAAAGGCTGACGAGGATGATCCTACAACTACTGATATAGATGAAAGTACAATATTTGTAGTTGATACAATAAACCCAGAATTAACGGTTACATATTCAGAACCTGATGCATCTATAAAAGAAAACGAAAAAGTAATTGATTTCTATAATAATTTTGAAAAACCTGTAGAAGTGAAATTTACAGTAAAGGAAATAAACTTTATTGATGGTGCACCTACTGTAATCATTAAGAAAGATAACAACAACTATGAGGCAATAAGCCCTGTTTGGGTTGAAACAGATGAGACTGATACTTACGAATGTGTTTTAACTTTTGATAAAAAACACACCGATGGTGTTTATGAAATCAGTATTAGTTATGAAGATAAATCCGGTAACGTAATGGAAATGGGTGGGGTTGAAACTCCTACTTACACAAAATCTTTCACAATCGACACAAAAGCTCCTGAAATTAATGTTGTTTGTGAAGAGAGTTCTGATAAAGATACAGGAAAAATAACCGTAACGGCTATATTTACTGTTGATGAACTCAATTTTGAGCCAAATGCTGTTAAAGTAACAGGTTCAGTAACAACAGCCGGAGAAACTAAGAATTTTGAAGAACCAACTCTTTTATCTGAAGTTTTACCTGGTGGAACTTGGAAACTTATTGATGGTAAATACACATACAAATTCAATGGTGTTGCCGGCAAAGATTTAATTAGCGGTAATTACGATTTAACTGTTTATTGTACAGATAAAGCAACTAATCCTCAAAAGGAAACCAAAAAAGCAGAGTTTACTACTGACTACGATAACCCTGTTGTTACAAATATCGAGTATTCAAAATCTATAACAGATGTGATTTTAGAAACTGTAACACTCGGTTTCTATAAACCAAATATAGAAATTAAGTTTACTGCAACTGATGCAACATCAGGCGTTAAAGAATTTGAGTGGCAATATGTAAAACAAAGTGCCGATGACGGTGCAAGCGACTCAATAAAAGCAGAATATGTAAGTGACAAGATTACTAAGATTGAAAAGAATAATGACGGCACATATTCCGCAACACTTACTCTTACAGCAAAAGAAGCAGAGCAATACAGAGGTTATATAGCTGTAACAGCAACAGATAACGCAGGTAATAAGAGTGATATAGTTACAGATGACGGTAAGGTATTTGTAGTTGATACAATTAACCCTGCGTTAAGCGTTTCATACACAGCTTCAGACAATAAAGATTACCCTGATTTCTATAACAAAGATGTTATATTTACACTTATAGCAACAGAAGCAAACTTCTATCCGGATGACGTTAAAATTAATGTCGCTAAGGATGGAGCGGACCCGAAACCTGTGCAACTTGCTGATGAAGACTGGAGTAAGGGTACAAATGATGTATATACCGCTTCATTTGAAATAAAAGACGATGGTGATTATGAAATCACAATAACTTATAAAGATAAGTCAACAAATGATGCAATTATCACCGATGGTAAAGATTGTAAAGGAACAATTACTACAGTTGAAGATGAAAGTGGCAACAAAACAACTACTTACACCAAATCCTTCACAATCGACAAAACTGCTCCTGTAATTTCAAAAGTAGAATTTGATAAAGAGGTTAAGGTTGTTTCAACAAAAGATAACCGTAATTATTACGCTGAAGAACAAACTGCAACAGTAACAATCACAGAGCATAACTTTGATGCTGATAAGGTTAAATTCAACGTTACAGCAACAGATGCTAACGGTGAAACATTTACTGTAAATGTAGAAGAAACTGAAAATGTAGAAGAAGCTGAAAATGTAGAAGAAAAAGAAAATACTATAATTGTAAAAAAATCAAAATGGACAGATGTTGGTGATAAACACACTGTAACGCTTACATTTAAGGCTGATGCAAACTACACATTTGATATAGAGTGTGTGGACAAAGCAACAAATGCAATAGAAGATTATACTGCAAATGAATTTACTGTTGACAAAACTGCTCCTGAAAAGCTTATGGTTTCTTATAGTAAGAGTGTAACCGCTCGTAGTATCGAAAAAATTACATTCGGATTCTATAAAGCACCGGTAGAGGTTACGCTTACTGCAGAAGATGCAACAGCACGTGTTAATGCATTTACTTTTGGATACGAAAAGGCTTCATTTGCAGGGGATGTAAATACAGAAGAAATTACAAAGAGCCTTGCTGAAGCGGATATTCAAATTAACGGAAGCCAAACGACAGCAACCTTCAAAATTCCGGAAACGGCATTAGGAAAGGGCACGCAGCTTAAAGGTAACGTTAAGTTTATAGCAATAGACCGCTCAGGTAACACGACTGATAAAACAGATGAAAAAGGCATCATCGTTGACAACATTGCTCCTGTAGCAAATGTAACATTCTCAAACCCTGTTAATACAGTTGGCGATATTTCTTACTACGCAGGCGATATTAATGCAACAATTACTATCAATGAAGAAAACTTCTTTTCGGACAACTACGATATAATTCTTAATAAAGATGGTGTTGATATTAATATCAACCAAGACATTAGTTGGACTGAAGATAAAAATGCTGCTGATGTTCACGTTGGTACTTACACAATCAAGGCTGACGGCGACTACACTGTAAGGATTACAGGTGCCGATGAGTCAGGCAACAGACTCAAAACATATACCTCAAAGCAATTAACAATAGATACTGATATTAAAGAACCAACCTTCAGCATTAATGGTGCTGCAAAATCAGGCATCGGCGGTGCTTACAAGGGCGACATTTCAGTTTCATTCAATTATGAGGATGAAAACTTTGACAACGCAGAAATCAAGCTTGTTAAAACAAGTCTCAATTCTGTAGAAGACGTTACTTCAAAATACATCAATGCAAACAATGAAGAAAAAGGCGGTTCAGGTTCATTCTCAATTCCTGCAGAGGTTGCAAATGATGGTATCTACACTCTTACTGTTAATATGAACGACAAGGCAAAGCATACTTCATCTGCAGAGCTCAAATTCACAGTTAACAGATACGGCTCAGTTTATGAGTACAGTGATTACCTCATTTCATTAATTAAAGACGGCGGTCAGTACGTAACCATTAAAGATGGTGCAACTGCTGCTATTACAGAAGATATTGTTATTACTGAGTACAACGCTACTCCTATTCTCAGCGATTCATTAAAGGTTTTAATTACACGTGACGGTGAAGTAATCGAAGCAGATTACACAACAACACCTTCAAACCTCGATTCAGCAACCATTGGTAACAGTGGATGGTATCAATACGTTTACACAATTAAAGCTTCTAACTTCGCAGAAGATGGTGTTTACAAAATTTCACTTGTTTCTCAATACAGCGCAAACGATGCTGAAAATAACGAATCAACAAGTGTTCCTGAAAACTCAATCGACAGCGAAGGTAATGAAATTGTTGACACAATGACATTCACAGTTGATACAAAGGCTCCTGAAATCCGTAACATTACAAACCTCGAAAAATCTTATATCGATGCTGATTCAGTTGAAGTTAACTACTCAATTGTTGACGTTGGTGGTTTGAAATCAATCGAAGTTATTGTTAACGGCAAAGCAGTTGCTGAAATTACAGATTTCAAAGAGAATTTATTCAGCTTTGACGGCAGCTTTACATTAAAGGCTGACACAAAAGAACAAACAGTTCAGATTATTGTAACCGACCTTGCAGGTAACGTAACTGATACTTCTTCAGAAGCATTTGATACACAAGGTCTTTACACGTTTAATCCTAACGTTACCGTATCTACGAACATCTTCGTTCTCTGGTACGCTAACACACCTCTCTTCTGGGGTTCAATCGGCGGTGGTGTCGGTGTTATCGGCGTAGCTGCTGTAGGTATTCCTAAACTCAGAGTAAGACTCAGAAAGAGAAAATAATTAATCAAAACGATTAATTAAAATTTAAAGTCTTCGGTGCACTTTTAAGTGCACCGAAGACAAGAAGAAATTAAACCTTGAACCTTAGAATATGAACTTTCGTATTTTAAGCTTTGACGTTTAAATATTAATTTTAAAATTTAAATTCTAATGAGCGGGTGTCTTATGGAAAATTTAATAGAACAAAGTCTTACAGAAATGAAGTTTGAGTCATATTTTTCATATATTCTCAATGACAACAATTCATTTTCTTCAACTGAATACAAAGTGCTTTTAAACCAGGCAGAGGGTTGTTTTGTAAAATGTATGAAATCAACTCACAACGGCAAGGTTCAGCTCTGCTATCTGACTAAAGACTTAAAGCCTTTAGCAGCAATGCTCCCGAACCTCGGGCCTGAAAACTTTTTAAGCATTATTGCCGACTTGTTATCAGACATAATAAATATAACAAATAACGGCTTTTTATCCTGCAGAAATATTGATATTTCTTTCAAGCACGTTTTTGTTAACACTTCTACATATAAAGTAAGCTTAATTTATTTGCCTTTAAGCGATAGAATTTTTGAAGATAACGCTTCGTTTGAAAGTGCATTGAGAACAAAGCTTATAAGAGTTATTTCTGAACACGGAAACTTAATTTCGGCACTCACAAGAAGCTTTTCTTTAGATTTGGCAAACGGTAACTTATCTTTAGGTGATTTATATCGCAACATAAAAGGCGGTAAGCTCAACTCTAATGGTGGCGGCGGAGTGATTCAGTCTTCTGCAAGAAAAATGCAGCTTATTGCTATGAATTTAAGCTCTCCTTTCGCTTTTGATATAAATAAAACTGAATTTATAATAGGAAAAAAACAAGAATTGGTTGATGGCTACGTTTCATTTAACAATATGGTCAGCCGCAGACACTGTAAAATAAATAATTATAATGGTTCTTTCACAATTACTGACTTAGGCAGTGCAAACGGCACGTTTGTAAATATGAAAAGAATTTTACCGAACCAACCACATCCGTTGAACAACGGCGACACTGTGCGTATGGCAAACAGTGATTTCAGGGTAAGTATCAGATAGGTGGATTTTAACAATGGCTAAACCAAGAATTATAATCGCTGAAAAGGATAAAAGCATTGTAATGCCTCTTCAGTTTAAATTTTTAAAAGAATTTTTTGAAAAAGTTGATATAGAGGTTATAAGTGACGAAGCATATTTCAAGGAGTATTTTTCTACACCTCAGATGACAGATATTCTTATTATTTCTGAGGATTTTTACACACCTGAAATACAACGTCATAACATTACGCATACCTTCTTAATGTGTGAGGATTATAACGAAGAACGAACAGGCTCACTTAACCTCAACTGTATTTTAAAATACACGAGCATTAAAGAAATATTTAATGAAATAGTAAACAAGAGCTCAGACGTTTTAAAGGTTGACCGTGACACTAAGCAAGAAACTCAGGTCGTTGTGTTTTATTCTGCAAGTGGCGGAACAGGCAAAACTACTTGTGCTATGGGCGTTTGTGCAGCTCTTACGCAGAACTTCAAAAAGGTGTTGTATTTAAATGCTGCACGCTTGCAGGTTTTTCAGAATATGCTTCAGACAAACACACCTGTTTCAATGGCTGATGTTTATGCAAGACTTGCTACTGCCGATGCAAATATTTATTTTGACATCAAGCACGTTATCCGCAAAGAAATGTTCAACTACCTGCCACCCTTTAAGGCGGCTTTAATGTCAATAGGACTCGATTATTCTGTTTATGAAAAAATCATTCTTTCTGCAAAAAAGAGTGGTGACTATGACTTTATTATAGTGGATTCTGACGTTGTTTTTGATGAATACAAGGCATCGCTTCTTAATATAGCTGATAAGGTTGTGCTTGTTATAAACCAGACCTTGTCTTCAATACTCGCAACAAATATACTTGTTTCAAATATTAACGGCTTAAGTGCAGAAAAATATATTTTTATCTGTAACAATTTCAAAGAAAATGAGGCAAACTCTTTAATTTCGCCAAACATTTCACTGAAATTTACCGTGAGCGAATATGTTGAGAATTTTGACAATTACGAAATGATGAAGCCTAACGATTTTGCTAAGAAAAACAGCATCCAGAAAATTGCTTATCTTGTGAGCTAATAGGAAGAAGTGCTTATTTTTAGTTTTTAACGGAACAATCGGTTATTTGCTCCGTTTATCTTCAAGGCTTTTAAGGAGAGAGATTAATGAACAACGAAGTTGCCGTAATTATTTTTAACGTGTTAAAACGAAATTTTTCAGTGGACCTCGAAGTACCGCTTAATATTTCTGCAAATGAATTGGTTATTGCTTTAAACACCGCTTACGATTTAGGCATTGACACACAGGATATTAAAAACTGCTACCTCAAAGCCGAAAATCCTATAGCACTGCTCAAGGGCAACAAAACCCTTTCAGAATTCGGACTCAGAAACGGCAGTGTTATTAATTTTACTGAGTAATAAATAATTCAGATTATTGAGGGGTAAAAGAGAATGGAAAACAGATATAAAATTATATTGTCGGGTAGAAATTTATATAAAGAAATCGAACTTCCGCCAGAAGCACAACAAGTGAAAGTCGGAACAGGCATTGACTGTGACGTAAGATTGAGAAAAGAGCTTTTCTTCGGCAAAATAGAATTGCTGTTTGCAAAGCATAACAATTCATGGGCGGTTCACTGTTCTGATAATTTATATTTATCTTTAGGTGATATAAGAAAGCTTATGACTCAGAATTTAACCCACGGTGATTCATTAGAGGTTAAATATCAGGAGTCAGATAATTTCTTGTTTTCAATCGATTTTTTAATTGATTTTGACGATGGTAAGAAAAAATACGAGAGAATCATTGATTTAAGCGGTGTATCGCAATTTTCAATCGGTTCACAAAGCAACGCTAATATTGTTATTGGTGGCGATTACGTAAGCAATGATTTAATTGTTTTGTCAAAAAACGGTAATACGTTTTCCGTTACAATTAATCAGACGACTTATGGCGTTTACATCAACGGTAAAAAAGCAAAGACCAATGATATTCTTTCTAACGGAGATTTTCTTTCTGTTTCAGACCATTTTTTCTACTATAAAAACGATAAATTATGGACTCAGATTCGCAATGAGTTAAGAGTTAATTCTCTTAGCTTTATAGATAACCCTGAAAGAAATAATTACCCCAAATTCAACAGAAATACTCGTGTTAAAACTGTTGTTTGCGAAGAGCCTATAGAAATTCTTGACCCACCGGCACAACCGCAAAAGCCGAAAAACAATATATTTATGAGATTGTTACCGTCCCTTGGTATGCTTATTATGTCTGCTGTTATGGCTTTTATGGGCGGTGCAATGATTGCTATGTCGGCAATTTCGGGCGTTATGGCAATTATTACTACGGTTGTCGGCATAAAAGAGGGTAACAAAGACTATAAACAAGCTGTTGAAGACAGACTTTCAAAATATAACAACTACATAGCAAGAAAACGTGAAGAAATCAGCCGTTCAAGAAATCAGGAGCATACTGAATTAGAAGAACTTTACATTTCACAAGAAACTGAAAAACAACGCTTTCAGGAGTTTTCTTCAAGTCTTTTTGACCGTTCTAAAACAGACGAGGATTTTCTTTGTGTGCGTTTAGGTAGCGGTGACGTTGTTTCAAAAAGAGAAGTAAATTATAAAAAGCAAGAAAAATTAGAAATTGAAGACGATTTACAACAGATTCCAGAACAAATCTGTCAGGAATATAAAAACTTGCACGATGCACCTATCGTATGTGATTTCAAAGAAATCAATGCAATGGGTATTGTTGGTGCGCAACAATACAGATTTGAGTTCTTGAAAAATATTGTTGTTGATATAGCCGCAAGACAGTATTTTTCTGACGTGAATCTGGTATTTGTTGCGGAAAAGCAAAACAAGCAACAAATTCAGTGGTTAAGACATCTTCCACACGTTTATAACGAGATTATCGGTGTAAGAAATATTGTGTGTGATGACGAAAGTAAAAATCTTATTTTCGAATATCTTTATAAGGAACTCACGTTGAGAGAGCAGAATAAGGATTTTGAAGAAAATATTATTGTGTTCTTCTATGATGAATATGGCTTTAAGAGTCACCCTATTTCAAAGTTTGTTGATAAGGCAAAGGATTTAGGTGTAACGTTTGTGTTCTTTGGCGATACTGAAGCAGATATTCCTCAGGGCTGTAGTTATATTGCTTCT
Organism: Acutalibacteraceae bacterium; assembly: GCA_045646485.1. GTDB lineage: Bacteria > Bacillota > Clostridia > Oscillospirales > Acutalibacteraceae > DTU089. The sequence continues at coordinate 54,894 of JAZRKU010000008.1, read as the reverse complement.
ATACGTGATGCTCAGAATGCAGTTCTTATCAATACAGAAAACAAGGGTGAATCACTTCAATTTATTTACCCATCTATTCAAAATGCTCAAGCAGAGGCTATAGTTAAGCTTTTAGCGCCTGTTTATACAGAAGAAATTTCTTTGGAAGGTACGTTGACCAAGAATATTTCTATGTTTGAATTACTTAATATTCTTGCAGTTGATGATATTGATTTGAAGAGTCGTTGGGCTCAGTCTCAGGTATTTAAATCTATGGCTGCACCAATTGGTGTGTCAAAGAGCAATATGATTTCTCTGGACCTTCACGATAAGGCTCACGGACCTCATGGTCTTGTTGCCGGTACTACAGGTTCAGGTAAATCTGAAATTCTTCAGACTTACATCCTTTCTATGGCAACACTTTTCCACCCGTATGAAGTTGGTTTTGTTATTATTGACTTCAAGGGCGGTGGTATGGTTAACCAATTTAAGGAATTACCACACCTTTTGGGTGCAATTACAAATATCGATGGTAAAGAAATTAACCGTTCTCTCAAATCAATCAAGGCTGAATTACAAAAACGTCAAAGATTATTTGCAGAAGCAGACGTAAACCATATTGATAAATATATTAAAAAATTCAAAGCAGGTGAGGTTGAAACTCCGTTGCCACACCTTATTGTAATAGTGGACGAGTTCGCAGAATTAAAGGCAGAGCAGCCTGAATTTATGAAAGAACTTATTTCTGCTGCACGTATTGGTCGTAGCCTTGGTGTTCACCTTATTCTTGCAACACAAAAACCGTCAGGTCAGGTTAACGAGCAAATCTGGAGTAACTCGCGTTTTAAACTTTGTCTTAAGGTGCAAAGTCAGGAAGACAGTAATGAGGTTATTAAATCACCATTGGCGGCTGAAATTAAAGAACCTGGTCGTGCATATTTGCAGGTTGGTAATAATGAAATTTTTGAGTTGTTCCAATCTGCATATAGTGGTGCATCCGAAAAAGCCGATGATTCTAACGTAAAAGAATTCTCTATTTTAAGCCTTACTGAATCAGGTAAGCGCGTTCCTGTTTACGTTCAGAAAAAGAAAAAGAGCGGTGAGGGTAGCGCAACACAGTTGGATGCAATTGTAAATTATGTTCACGGTTATTGCGAAGAAATTAACCTTCCGAAATTACCGGATATATGCTTACCATCACTTGAGACGTGTATAGAATACCCGGCAAAGGATCAGCTTCAACCTAAAAATAATAGCATCATAGCAGAAGTTGGTATTTACGATGATCCTGATAATCAATATCAAGGTCAGTATTCACTCGATTTAACAAACGAAAATGTTATGATTATAGGTTCTTCACAATCCGGTAAAACAAATCTTCTTCAGAGTATTATCAGAAGTATTTCTACCAAATACACACCGGAAGAAGTTAATATTTACATAATGGACTTTGCCTCAATGGTTTTAAAGAACTTTGAAGGTCTTAATCATGTTGGTGGTGTTGTAACTTCTTCTGAAGATGAAAAATTAAAGAACTTAATTAAACTTTTATTTGCAGAAATAGAAGAAAGAAAAGAGCGTTTGCTTTCTGTGGGTGTTAGTTCGTTCTCTGCTTATAAAGAAGCTGGCAAAACAGATATTCCGCAGATAGTTCTTATCATAGACAACTTAACTGCGTTAAAAGAACTCTATTTTCAGGATGATGACGAGCTTCTTAATCTTTGCAGAGAAGGTCTTTCTGTAGGTATTAATATAATTATTGCAAATTCACAAACATCAGGAATCGGTTACAAATATTTGTCTAATTTCTCTTGTAGAATTGCAATGTTCTGTAACGATTCAGGTGAGTATTCAACACTCTTTGACCACTGCAGAGAAAAGATTGATGATATTCACGGCAGATGTATTATTGAGATTGATAAAACTCATTTCGAATGTCAGACATATCTTGCGTTCGAAGGTGAAAAGGAAATTGAAAGAGTTGCCTCTATAAAAGAATATATCAAGGATTGTAATAGCAATTATCCGAAGATGAGAGCAAATATCATTCCTGTTATTCCTGAGGTTCTTAATTCGGCATTTGTGCTTTCAAATTATGCGAACTATATGCAAGAAGATTCTGAAATTGCAGTAGGTCTCGACTATGCTTCAGTTTCTCCGTTTGTCTTCGATTTAAGTACACTCGGTATGTTGGCTATAAGTGGTAGAGAAGGCTCGGGTAAACATAACTTTATTAAGTATATTACACGTATGTTAGAAATGTCACATCCGGGTACTTCTGAAGTTTATATTGTTGACGGAATCAACAGAAAGCTTGCAATGTTACAAGAATGTCCTAATGTAAAATCTTATGAATTTTTAGCCGAAAAATCAATTGATATGGTGAAAGAGATTGAGGAAACACTCAAAGCGAGATATGATTCACTTGCAAACGGCACCACAACAGATGTTTCAGGCGAAAAACTCATAGTTTTAGTTCTTAATAATCCTGATGCGGTTGAACTTATAAGCACAGATACAACTACACTTAATATGTTCAAAAACATAACAGGAAAATACAAGAATATGAAAATCTGTGTAATTGTAGGTAGTGTTGAAAATATTAACATTTCTTACAGTGCACCTGAAATTCTCAAGAAAGTACGCGAATCAAAGCATGTAATGTTCTTTGACGATATGGCAAATATGAAGATATTTGATATTCCGCTTGCTGTAATGAGAAATTATAAGAAACCTATTGAACTTGGTGATGGTTATTACATTAAAGACAATGAATATCATAAAATTAAAACGGTGGTAATGTTAGGTTAAAGGCATTGACTGAAACTGTCTGAAAGCATGTTTACTTGCTTTTCTGACGTTTCAGTCTTGCAAGAAGAAAGACTTATTTTATCCCAGATGGGATTTGATTTTTAAAATAGGTTAGGAGGTTTTACTATGGCAACAGATCCCGAATACAATAATCTTGTAGCACAAAGAAATGCGCAATGGGGCAAATATAACGCATGTCAAGATAGAATTGAAGAATATAGAGATGAAATTCGTCGTTTAAAAAATGCAAAGAGCGACGTTGTAGAGTTAAAAAAGTCGTTTAATGATAATAAAAAACTCGATAAGAAAATGAAAACAGAAAAAACCTCTTGGAAAGGTTCAACCTACGACAAATACAAAATAAAAATGGATCTTATTATTGATGCCAACGAAATGTATTATGAGGATACACTTGATTATGTTCTTGATTCTATTAATAACAGAATTACAGATTTACAAAACAATATATATAAAGAACAGGGTGCACTCGGCTGGATTTTGCAACAAATAAATAATCTGACAAATAAAATAGATAATTTCTTCAATTAATGGGGTGATATTTCGTGGCAGAGTTTAAAGTAAATAAAGCATTAAAAAATGAAATATCTTCAGCAAGGGATGCAAATAATTTGATTAACGATAGTTATACCAATGTCTCATCTGACGATGTCAGTACATTGAATACGGCAACAAAGTTTATTTCACAACATAACGAAATTAAAGTATTATTAGATTTATACAAATCGTTAGTTGATAGAGATTTAAATGATTTAGACAAAATGGTTGAAGAAGTGAATGAAATGGATACGATGATTTCTTCAACATATAATGCATAAATTAGGGTGTGAAACTATGGGTTATAAAGTTGATTATGATGCACTTGATTCTTTTTATACAGCAATAGGGAATCAGGTTTCAAATTGGTCCACTGAAGTAGAAGAAATACAAAAGAAATTTGCGGTTTTGAAGAATACGTCTAATATGTCTGGTGAAGCAGCTGATAACGTTAAGAATTATATTTTATATGTTCATGAAACTATTATAACTTTATTAATGCAACTTATTTCAACACATTCAAATAACTGTTTCTTATATAAAAAAGATTATCAGATGAATATTGATACAGGACTTCATTCGTGTATTGAATCAGCTGAATTGGAAGATTTTAATGGACGTATTGGTGGTACTAAGAGCACGGCTATCGGTATAGACAATTCGCTTTTCTATGTGTTAAACGGAATAAAAGATATTTTAACTATAAAATATGATGATATTGAGGATGTTGCCAGAAAACATGATTGGGCAAGCAACTATCTTACCAATTTAAATCAGGACATTTTAGATTTAGAAAAGAAACACGTTGATAATGATTTTAATAGCACGACAGATTTAATTTCATCAATAAAAACATTTATTAATGAACAACTTTCTCAAAACAGGAGTTATAGAATAAACTTTACAACAGAAAGTTTATCTTCTTCAAAAGCATTTTATGGTCTGTATCAATCCGCATTATGTGTTGAAGAAGAAAATAGTTCAAAAGCCGAAGAAATAGAGACTGCAATAGAAAATGAAAATCAACGAATAGAAGATTTACAGGAAGAATATGAAGAAAGACAGAAAAATGCAAATGTAGGGAAATGGGTTGTAACAGGGCTTTGTGTTGTTGGTTCGATTGCAGTTATTGCGGCTACTGGTGGTGCAGCAACGCCATTGGTTGTTGGTGCGGTTTCTGCTACGAGTAGTGCTATAATGGCAGGCTCGAATAATTTAGCGAATCAATATGTACAGCATGGCAACCTTTTTGAAAATGCTGATAAAATTGATTGGGGTTCTTTTGGAAAAGATGTTGCGATTGCTGGGGTTACAGGATTCGTTACTGGATCAGTCGGAGCATGTATAGGCGGTGCAGTAACAAGCGGATTAGCCAAGACAACAATCGGAAACACGTTGTTACACTCAAGTTCTGCCGCTGTTAGAATAGGAACAGGAGCTGTTATTGGTTCGGTTTCAGAAGTAACTTCTGGAGCGGCTACGCGTGCCATCGGTACCTTGATTACTACTGGTGATGTCGGAGAAGCATTGGATGATGCTAGTGATGTGAAGCAGATTGTTTTAGATGCAACAATCGGTGGTATTGGCGGTGGTATAAACGAATACACCTCAACTAAACAGGCACAAAAAGCTGCAGACGATTATGCTTCAACATATAACGAAAAACACAATCCGTTAAATGATGGTGAAGCAGCAGGGCTTGAGAATCTGAAACCAACCCAGAATAATGGTGTTGATTTTTCAGATTCAGATTATATTCTTAGAACGGATACAGGCGAACCTATACAAGTAAAAATTAAATCCACAGGAGATAGAACAAAAGACTATAAACTTGCTGAAAAAATTTTAAAAGAAGAGTATGGAATTGATATTGATTTTAAATCGATGAGAACTGGTAGCGATAAAACTCATGTTTGGCATCATATGGATGATTATAATGTTGCAACAAACGAAACTACGATGCAATTTATAGATATTAATGCACACAAGGCTATAAAAACACATGCAGGTTCTGCGAAACAGTATCACATTGCAAATGGACAAGGATATGGCAAGGATAGTTTTGATGTTTCGTACGGCTATGATCCTACAGATGAAATTTCTACAATAAAAGGTGGGATTACAGATGCAGCTGATAATGTATCAGATACACCCGAGTTTGATAAAAAAGTTGATACACAAAGTACTGCTTTTGATATTTCAGAATTATATTCTCGTTTTGAAATTATCTTTAGTACTTAAAAGATAGGAGTGTGGTTGCTATGTTTGAATTCATTGACTTTGATACAAACGAGAATAATGTCACAGAAGATTATATAAAAGAATTTGAGAAAGAAATAGGTGTAGAATTCCCCAGTATTTTAGTAGATTTTTATATGAATCACAACCGTTGTAAAATAAAAGAGTTTTCATTTTTTGTTTATGAGTTGGAATTTTCAGTTGAATTTATCATTCCTTTGAAATATGGGAATATTTGTGTAGAGAATGTTATGCAATTTAACGAAGGAAATGAATATGTTCCAAACACATTTATTCCATTAGCTGAAGATGTTGATGGTGATGATTTTTATTGGGATTCCAACAGTAAAAAAGTTTATTATTTGGCTATGGGGAATGTTGAAAATCCAATTCCAATATGTGACAGCGTTGAGCAGTTTTTCGAAATATTAAATGAATTTTGTAAATAAGAAAGGTGAAAGTTATGTTTGATTATCTTCCTCTTGGTAGTGTTGTCTTATTGAAAGGTGGCACACAAAAAATATTAATAATTGCAAGAGCATTAAAAGTTTTAAACAATAACGAGGAATATTTTTTTGATTACGGTGGCGTTATATATCCTGAAGGTTTAGTAGGGGATCAAATTGCATATTTTAATGGAGAACAAATCTCTAAAGTTGTTTTTGAGGGTTATAGTGACATTGATAATGAGAATATGATAGAAAATATTAAATCTTTTATATCAGAAAATAGTCTTGAGCAAGCACGAAAAAATGCTTCAAAATTATTTAAAAAAACTGAAGAATAATAGGAATCTTAGGTAGCGTTTATTAACTTAAAGTTATTAGAAAGCGAAAATAGTTGATTTTTGTTATTAAATCGTTAGGAGGAGAATCTTGTGGAAAATATCGTTGCAGATAATTCAGCTATAAATGAAGAAATAAGGCGTTTAGAGCGAAAATTAAGGGATGTAAAAGGAAAACGTAAAAACACCAAAGACACACAAGACAATCTTGAAGAATTCACACGAAAGCTTGATAAACAAGCAAAATCAATAGAAAGCAGTTTGAATGAAACTGTAAAAAATATTGAAAGAAGACTTGTGAATATAAATCAGAAGAGTCGTTTTAAAGACAACTATTTGGCTACGGCAAAAACTAAAATTTTTAACGCGGACACAAACACTGTTTTGCAAGAAGTTAGAGATGCCATAGGAAAAACCAATAGAAAGATTTTGTCGTTGGATGATGATATAGTCGTTTATGATAGAAAAATAACAGAGTTAGAAAACGAAATAAGAGTATTGCGACAAAAATTGAAATAAAGGGGTGTTTTTATGCCATCAACTGAAATTAAACTCGTTGATTATGAATTAAAAGAGTCTCAAGGAAATTTAAAAACACTTTTAACAAATTGGGAAAGTGTTCCTGACGTTCCGGCAAAAGTAATAAATAAAAGTTCTGGAGTTTCAGCAATAGCGTTAAAGGGCTGTTTGAATAAAACAAAAAAAATATCAAATTCTATGTCTTTATTACTTGGAAATACATTTTCTTTTTTTGAAAAGGCAGGTGTTGCTTTTCTTGAAAGTGACTCTGAAGCCTCTAAGAATATTGACACCATAACAACTAAGTAAAGGTGGGGCGAGAATGAGTACAACAGATTTGAAAATAAAGGATTCTGAGTTTTTTGAGGCAGGGAAAAATTTGGATGCCTTTTGCAAGGCTTTGAAAGGTACTATAAATCAATATAAAACCATTGTAAAATCTATCAATTATAACGCTATTCCATCAGGTAAAACTCACGATGCTTTAGAGCGGTATAGTGAATATATAGAAGAGTTGGAGGGTATAGTAGATGGAATTGGTAAAAGTTGTGTCACACTTACTAAAAATTTTATCGGCGATATAGAAAGTGCAGACGATTATTTGTATGATGCGAAAATAGTTGATGCTATAAGAGATTTTTCTGACGATGAATATCAAAGATTGCTCAAATGTCTCGATGACCCGTGGTGTGAAATGACGGACAATATAGATAACTGGTTTATGAAAAAAGTAAATGGTTTTGTTGATTTTTTTGACTGGGATTCTCAAAAAAGTAGATTCCAAAACAACAAGAAACGTTTACTCGACTATAACGATGAAACAAAACAAGGCTTGAAAGCGTTGTTTGATAGAGTAAAAGCAATTGATAGAAAGCGTAATTTTGTTGTAATTGAAGAGATTTTATCTGAAACTGAAGAAATTTTAAATGTTATGGTAGAGATTATTGATCCTAACAACAAAAATTTTACTGTTTCAGCTATTGATGATAAGCTTGGTGAAGCTTTTAAAAAATTAAAAAAACTCTACACTGAATCAATAGAAATCGCAGAAGAAAAAGAACCTCCGACAATTGAAGATATTTCTGATTTTATTTCTCACCCGTGGTCATATATTTATTTTTCTGATTTTTCTGCCCTTATTAATGAATTTATATTGGATATCGGTGGTATGGAAGCATTTAACATGATATTGTTTAATGGTTTTGACATCGCAAGAGATACAGTTTTAATCGGTGATTACGAGACTCAAAAGGCAGAAGAGCAACTTATGGATACTTTTCAGAATTTGCTCGATAACTATGAATATGATGGTAGCGACGAAGAAGAAATTTTAAATCAGGCAAAAACCTTCTTGGATTATGTAAAAAAATATGGTGATAAGTGGTATGATTATATGCGTGAACACCGAACAGAAGATGGTAGGTTAATGCTTGATCTGAGAACAAAAGAAGGTAAAGCTTTTAAAGAAATGATAGAAAGTTTGGGTGGAGCGGCTTTCTTCTTGAAATATGGCGAGAAAACAATAGAATTTCTTGTTCTTTTATGGGGTGATTATAGCAAAGGTTTAAAGATTCTTGATTCTTTTGAACGTAATTATAACGGCGACGAAACTGTAATGAATGCTATTGATAATATAAGAGAATTGTATAACAAAGAGTTTAAGGCATGGATTTTGAAGGCGTTAGACGAAGTTCAAGAAATTGGTTTATCCGTTTTAACAAAACAATTAAAAAAAGTTAAAGGTTTAACACCTGTTTTGGCAGTAGTTGATGCTGTTGAAGAAGTCATCGATGGTATAGGATTACTGACAGGTGAAGGCGATAAATCAAAAGCAATGTATGACGCTGTTACATATCACAAGTTGTATTGTGCGAGTTCAATTGCTTATGATAACGCTAGTGAAGCATTTAGAGATGCTGACCCTGAAAGTCCTGAATATGAACAATTGGCAAAAGATATGGAAAATTGCTTCAATTTACACAAACTTAACATTATTAAAATGCTTGAGTCTATGGCAAAAGCTTCGGATGGAACAAAGCAGTCATATTATGAATATTGTGCTAAGCAAGCTGAAATGCTTAGTTTGAAAGATGATGCTAAACCTGAAATTATGTCTTACGAAGAGTTTTTAAAAATAGCTTGATTAACAGTTTATTCCCGGTTTACCGGTAATAATAAATTTTAAAAATTATTTTAAAGGAGGAAACAAAAATGGCTAATCAAATCAGAATTACCCCTGATCAGATGCGTCAAAGAGCAACAGAATACCGTACAGAGGCTGAAAAAGTTAAAGAGGTTATCGGTAGAATGGATACATTGCTCAGCAATCTTCAATCAGAGTGGGAAGGAGCTGCAAGTGAATCATATGCAACACGTTACGGCGAATTAAAACCAGGCTTCTTACAAGCTGAAACATTAATTCGTGAAATTGCAGCAGCTCTTGATTCAACAGCAAGAATCGTTGAAGAAACAGATTCAAGCATCGCAAATCAATTCAAAGCTTAATCTTACATATTGCGGCAATCTCGGCTTAAAACTGAGATTACCGCAATATTTTTATAATAAATATTATATTAGTGAATAAAAAGTGTTTTTTCGTTACTTGAAAAAGAACTCAAAAATCATCATATTTCACACAAATTGTCGTGGTTCGACTATTGACATTTATTGTCGAAAAATGGTATATTAATTATATCTATTTTTGCATGTAAATAGGTGTAGTTTTGTAGTAAAAATACAAAGGATTAAAGGAGAAAAAATTATGAAAAGATGCAATGCGTGTGGGGCTCAGGTGCCCGACCAGAACACTGTTTGTCAGGCGTGTGGTTCTAACAATCTGGTATTTGAAAATAATGGCGTTCAGGGTATGCCACAGGGTAATCCGAACGGCTTTCCGCAAGTGAATGTGCCTTATGGTCAACCACAAGCGGGCAATGCAACAAAAAGTGCGAAAAAGAACCCGTTAATCAGAATTTTATGTTCAGTTTTAGGTGTTGTGATTGTTTTTGTCGGCTTGTTTATTTTTGATAACAAAAAGACTAAAGATTTACTCGGCACATGGACTTATACAGATACATTTGAATATGATGAAGCGTTTGAGGTTGAATATCAGATAAATCTCGAGTTGAAAGACGGTACATTCAGATTCTATATTGACGAAGAAAAATCAGAAGAATATTTATTGGCTTTTTACGAGGAATATTTCGATTACCACGGAATAACAGACGAAGATATAATAGCTGAATATGGCTCAAAAGAAGAGTGCCTTGAGCAAATTTTAAAAGAAGATATGGATTGGCTTCTTGATGAATTCAATAAAGAATCTAACGAGGGTACTTGGAGAATTGAAAAAGGCAAGTTCTTCTTTAAATATAGCGACAGTTCAACAGAGTATGAAACAGAATATTCTGTTGATGGCGATACACTCGAATTAATAACAGATGGAATTACTCTCACAAGAGTTTCTGAATAAAGAAAGGTGATTAGTTTATGAAAAAATGCAATAATTGCGGAGCTGTAGTAGAAGACAATTCAAATTTTTGTTTGAAATGCGGTTCAAATAATTTAAGCGTAGAAGCACCGGTGCAACAAAACGGATTCCAACAAAATGGTTTTCAACAGAATGGATTCCAACAGAATGGATTCCAGACACCGGCACAACAAGGCTTCAATCAGGTGAACGGTGGTTTTCAGCAACCTATGAATGGTCAGCCACAACCATCAGATGACAAAAACAAAAAGATTATAAAAATATTAATTGCTGTTATCGGCGTAATCCTTGTAATAGCATTAATTGCAATCGGTGTTTCAATCGGTTCATCATCGGGCGATTCACCATCAGGCGGTTCAGACAGTGGTTACGTAGACCAGAACGACTCAGAGGATAAAGACTCAGATGATGAAGATGATGAGGATGCAAGTTCTGACGAAGATGCAGATTCTGACGAAGACGAAAAAGAAACTGAGAAAGAAACCGAGAAAGCTAAAGTTGAATACACAAAAGGTGAAGTAATTGACGGTTATTATGTTAACGAATGGGCAAACATCAAATTTGAAATAACAGATGAATGGCCGGATACAACAGCAACAGACGGTGCAAATTATGAAGATGCAAAAACCGAAACAGGTTTTGCTTCTGTTGATTCAACTCAGGGTAAACAACTTGCTATTGCGTTTGAAGACGTTTCTGCTTATGGTGATGAGATTACTGAGGAAATATATCTTGATGCTTACGAAACCAATCTTTCTAAGGGCTTTGATTCAAGCGTAGAGTACGAAGTAAGCGAGAAATACACAACAATAATCGCAGGTGAAACATTCCATGGGGTAGATGTAGTTATTACGGGTGCCGGTGGTTCTGTTACACTCAGCACGTTTGTAAGATTACAGGATGGTAAAGCTATTCTGTTTGCAGTTTCATCAATGTCAGAGTCAGATATTGAAGATGTTTTATCATCAGTTGAAACTTGTGATTAATCGGGAGGCATAAAAATGAAAATATGTGTTAATTGCGAAGCATTATTGGATGATTCAGCAATATTTTGTTCAAAATGCGGTTCAAGTGATTTGAAAACAGAAAACTATAACACTTCAGTTGATTTGGAAGAAGAAAAAACAATGCTTATAATTCCTGAGGGCGACGATAATCCAGAAACAGAAGACGAAACAGGTATTCTTTCAGAAAATATGGCTATGAATTCAGAGCCTTCTTTTTCTGCACCTGTTGAAGCAGATGTTGATGCTGATGCAACGGGCTTGCTTAATGAGAATGTGGCTAACGATTTCAGCCAACCGGTTGAAGCTCCCGAAATTTCAATTCAACCGGCAGTTCAGGAACCTGTAATACAGCAACCTGTTGCACAGGAACCAATGGTGCAACAACCTGTAATGCAACAACCTGCATCGCAACAACCAATAGTTGGTGGCTTTAACAGCCAACCTTATGCAGTTAATGGTGTAATGCAACAACCTGTAATGCAGCAACCTGTAATGCAGCAACCTGCATCGCAACAACCAATAGTTGGTGGCTTTAACAGCCAACCTTATGCAGTTAATGGTGTAATGCCACAGACAATTCCTGCTAACGTAACGCAAAAAGATTTCTTTACAAAATTCGCTTCTGAATCTTTGCGAAAAGGTCTTAAGATTTCAATAATTATATTCTACATCATAGCGGGCATTAACGCTGTTTTTTCAATTCTGATGGCACCTGCGGCATTAATAGATACAGCAATATTATTAGGTCTTACAATTGCTTTTCATTTAACACAGAAAAAAGGCTTTGCTATTGGCTTGCTTGTTTTGTGTGTATTAGAAGTTATTTTAAGTGTGGCGCTTACAGGTGCATATACCGGCGGACTTTGGTTAGTAAACGCGATAATTGCATTTATAACTTATACGAAAATTGAGAAAGAATATAAAGCATTCAAGGCAAATGCTAACTTGGGTTTTAACAATTTCCAATAAATTGTATTACAAATTTTAAAGGGGTAAAATTTATGAAAAAAACATTAAGCTTAGTTTTAGCATTTGTTTTTGCTGTGTGCATTTGTTTTTCTGCACCTGTAGCAATTGAAGCAAACGCGGCAGATGTTCAGGGTAGCCTTCGCTTTTATCTGAACGATGACGGAAAATCATACTATGTTACGTATTACGACGGTGAGCAAACCAATGCTCAGACAATTTCAATTCCGGCTCAATATAACAGCTTGCCGGTTACAGAAATTTCTGCTGCCGGTTTCAGTAATTGCACAAACCTTGTTTCGATTACAATTCCAAGTTCAATTACAACAATTGGTGGTTCGGCATTCAGAAAATGTACTTCTCTTACAAACGTTTCAATTGCAAATGGTGTAAAGAGTATTGGTAATTCTGTATTTGAAGGTTGTACAAGTTTAAAAAGCATTGTTGTTCCGGAGTCAGTAGAATATATTGGTAATTATGCTTTCTATGATTGTACATCATTAAGCTCTATTACGCTTGGCAGTAATATCAAGCAAATTGGTTACGATGCTTTCTATAATACCGCTTACGTTAACAATTCTGCAAATTGGGAAGGCGGTTATGCTTTATATATAGGCAAAAACCTTATTTCACTCAATGGAAACACACCAAATAACTATGCAGTAAAAGCAGGTACTGTTACACTTGCTGATTATGCGTTAGATGATATTGGTGACAGCGTTTTAAATATTCAATTACCGGCAACTTTAAGATGTTTTTCATATGATTCTATTGGTACACAATATTATCTTCAAAATATTTACGTGGACAGAAGCAATCCATATTATCAGTCATATGGTGGCGTACTCTTTAATAAGGGTATGACAGAAATTATATATTATTCAAGAGGTAAAAACGAGACTACATATACAATTCCTGCGTCAGTAACCTCAATAGCACCTCGTGCATTCCATTTTGTAAAAATAAAAAGTGTAACACTTCCTCAGGGGCTTGTTTCAATCGGTGACGAAGCTTTTAGTTATACTGATTTGGAATCAGTATCAATTCCTGATAATGTAACAAAAATCGGGGGTGAGGCTTTTTATGGTATTTCAGAATTAACTTCTGTTTCAATTGGTAAAAACGTAAAAGAAATCGGTAGAAATGCTTTTGATTCTACAGGTTACTCCTCAAATGCAAGCAACTGGTCAAACGGTGTTTTATATATCGGCAATTATCTTGTGGATACAGATTCAACTCTTACAGGTAATTGTGTTATAAAAACAGGAACCAAGGTTATTGCAGATTATGCTTTCCGCAATTCTACAATAACAGGTGTAACGATTCCTAATACTGTTACAAATATTGGTAAGGGTGCCTTTTATTTCTGTAGTGCACTTACCTCACTGAATATTCCTAACACTGTTACAGAAATCAAAGATGAAACATTCTATGATGTAAACTTGACAACACTTGTAATTCCTGACAGTGTAACGTCAATCGGAGAATACGCTTTTGCAAGTGCTAATAATTTAGCCACTGTTACAATTGGTAGTGGTGTTAAAAATATTGCTGCATACGCATTTAATGGTTGTTTTAACTTAAAAACAGTAAATTATAATGGATATTATTCAACCTGGAAGAATATTTCTATTGGTATATATAATGACTATTTATTAGATGCAAAGCTCGTTACTTTAGATAAGGATATTGTAGTTCCTACTCCTCAGGTGAAAATAAAGCTTAACGATGACTGTATGTATGTTGATTGGAACGATGTAGCTATTGCAGACAGTTACGTAGTTTATAGAAGCACTTATAACAGAAGCACTAAAAAATGGTCAGGCTGGTCAAAAATAGCCGAAAGAGAATATAATTGGTATTATGATTATACTGTAAAAATCGGTGTTGGTTATAAATACACAGTCCGTGCAGTTGCTAACGGCAAAATGAGCGGTTATAAATCTTCTAATGCCTTAACCTTTAATGGAACACCAAAAGTAACAGTAGCAACAGTCTCAAATGGTGTTAACGTTAAATGGACTAAAATCTGTAATGCAACAGGTTACAGAGTTTATCGTTCACAATATAACAAATCAACTAAAAGTTGGTCTTCATGGCAATCAATGGGTACAGCAAAATCTACTGTTTTCAGTTGGACTGACAAAAATGCCAAAAGCGGTACAACATATCGTTATACAGTAAGAGCGTTAAACGGTTCTGTGCAAAGCTCGTTTAAATCTTCTGCAAATATAGTTTACCTTTCTCAGCCAACAACAAAAATAGCTAATTCAGCAAATGGTGTTAAGGTTTCATGGGGTAAGGTATCAGGTGCAACCGGCTACAGAGTTTACCGTTCTGAATATGTAAACGGCAAATGGTCTTCATGGAAAACAATGGGCACAGCAAAGTCTAATTATAGCTCTTGGGTAGACAAGAGTGCTGTAAGCGGAACTACATATCGTTATGCAGTTCGTGCTGTAAACGGCGGTCATTTAAGTACTTATAAAGCAACAAGTGGTTTACTTTACTTAGCACAGCCTACAGTAACTGCTGTTAAAGCTTCTAATGGAATTCAGGTTTCTTGGAGTCAGTGTGCAGGTGCAACAGGTTACACAGTTTACCGTTCACAATATAATGCATCAACCGGTAAGTGGACTTCTTGGAAGAGCATGGGTACAGCAAAAGCAGACAAGTCAAGCTGGGTTGACAGAAGTGCAAAGTCTGGCGTGACATATAAATATACTGTTCGTGCTGTAAACGGCAATGCAAAGAGTACATATTGCTCAGGTATAACGGCAAAATGATAAAGTTTAATTTGAAGGATGTGTAGTTATGATTTGTAAAAATTGTAATGCGGAAATTAGTGATGATTTAAGATTCTGTCCTTTCTGTGGGGCTGAAAATGCAGAAGAGGTTCCAGAAACAGATCTTCTTGTAACAGAGAATTATGATGAAGGTTCAGAAGAAACTTCACTTTTAGTTCAGAATGAGGTTTCAAGTGTTTCAGAACAACCTGTTCCTGTTATGCAACAAAATAATAATGTTGTTGTAAACGAACCGGTTATAGCACCTCAGGATGCAGGGTCATACGTACCAAAGGTTAATATAACAGATATGGTTCAGAAGGTTGAAGAACCTTCTAAAAAAGCAAAGAAAGAAAAATCACCAAAAAAGAAAAAAGTTATAGCAATTATTGCAATAGTTCTTTGTGTTGCAATTGTAGGTGGTGGCGTTGGTGCTTTCTTCCTTAGTAACTCAGGCAAAGAAGATATTGAGCCTGTTACTTACATTACAGAAGACGGCGAATTATACGTAGTTGATTCACTCGGTAAAAAAGAAGCTGTTACTTATTTAATTACAGATGAGTATGCTTATGAAGGCTTTGAATTTAGCTCTGATGGTAAATATGTTGTTTACACAACAGGCGACAGTGATGATGAGGATTTTAATATTGAATATAAAAAAGTTGCTGACGATAAGGCAGAGCCTGTAGTTCTTGTAAAAGGTGCTGAAACTCTTTATGGCGCAAACGATAATTTATCAGAAATTATCTATTCTAAAAACGATAACGTTTGCATTACAAATGAGAAGGGCGAAAGCGAGACTTTAATCAAAAACGCTTATATTTACGATGCTACAGAAAATTTAGATGCACTTTTGTGTGTAGAAGAAGATGAAGACGAGCGTATCTTCCATTATGTAGATATCTCATCAAGAGAAGCTACCGAAATCTATAACGTAAAGGAAGACACATTTGAAGGCTTGTCTGTGGCTGATGACCTTAGCTTTATGATTGTACAAGAGGATGGTACTCTTACTAAGGTTTATAATGACGGCGAAAAAGAAAAAGTTGCAAAAGACGTAGTTTCTTCAGATTTAATTGGTGGAAAAATCTATTACACAACAGAAGGTAACTCTGTTACATATTTAGATTTAGTGAACGATACATTAAAGGCAGCTGATGCTAAAGCAGTAGAGCCTGAGTGGGAAGATTATTGCCCTGATTACGATGATTATAAGGTAACCAAGCAAGATTATTGGTTTGGTACATATGAAACAATTGATTATGATGCATATTACAAAGCTTATGATATTGCAGAAGAAAAGTATTATGCAGCATATGATGAATATGAAGCGGCAGATGATAGAAATTATTACAGAGAAATGTTGGCTGAAAACGAAATAAAATTATATGATTTGTATTCTTACGATTCTGAGGCAACATTGATTTTATCTAATCTGTATGACGCTTATATTTCGGGCATTTACAATATGGATGGAACCGGTGAGTCAGACAAAATAAAGGTGGTAGCGTTAGCAACAGATATTTCTTCTATTGAAAAGACTGATATTACAGCAATCACAGATTTCTATGACTTTATGGATGAAATAGATAGTTACGTTGATACATGTGACTATATTGTTGATGGCACATCTAACATTAAATTAGACGTATCTGATAAACTTGTTTTACATAACGTATGGTATGATAGCGATTCATCAGAATACGTGCTTGGTGTTTATGAGGTTAAGGATGACACAACAATTGATGAAATCTGCACACTTTATTCACTTTCACCAAGCGCAACCTCTTTCAAAGAGGCAGAAGTAATAGTTGAAGAAGTTTATGCTGTTGCTTATTTTGATGGTGAATATATCACTTACACAGACTATAAAGAAAAATCTTCATCTATGACAATGAACGTTAACGGTGAAGAGATTGACGATGTTCATAATATGGCTCTTATTTATTCTGAGTCATCCCCAAAGGATTTCTATTACGCAACAGATTATTCTCAGAAAACAGGCGAGTCAACAGTTTGGAAATATTCAAACGGTAAATCAACTCAGGTTGCCGAAGATGTGTATTTTTCATCATATACCTTCTGTGAGTTTGACGGTAAGTATTTAGCACTTACAGATTACGAGGACGCCAGCGGCGATTTAATTTGTATTTCAGGCGATGAAACATATGAAATTGAATCAAAGGTAAGAATTATTTCTGGTAACATGACCTCAAAGGGTAGTAAGCTTAGTTATGATTCGTATTTTGATATGTATGGTTATGACTATGATGAAGACTACGACGACTACGACGATTATTACGATTACTACGATTACTATTAATCCTTGTTAAAAAACCACCCGATAGCTTAATGTTATCGGGTGGTTTTCTTGTGAACAGAGTCTTAAATATGTTGATTTTTTATAGGAGATATGCTAAAGTATAAGGTAGTGAATTTGGGGGATTTTGTATATTGTTGCTCCCGTTTAATGAAATTCAGGGTGTGCTTATAATGAGGTTTTACATAAAAGCCGCTTGTGCTTGTGATGTAGGAAATGTGCGAAAAAATAACGAAGATAATTTTTTGTTCAATGATAAATGTTTGTGTGAAATAAACACGGGTTTAGATGAGATTCTTTGCGTTGAAGAAAAGTTATCAGACGATTTTTGTGTTGCTGTATTTGACGGTATGGGTGGCGAGAATTTTGGTGAAACAGCGTCTTTTACCGCTGTACAGAAATTGAAGGATGAGAAAACATCATTTATAAAATCACTCTATTCAAAAGAGAAGTTTGAAGCTTTTATAAAAGTGTTGAATTCTTCTGTTGTTGAAAAACAAAAACAGTTACTTACAGAAAAAATGGGCACAACATTTGTTTCGTTGTGTTGTACCAAAAAGAATATAAAAATCTGTAATATTGGCGATAGTCGTGCTTACATTTTCAGAGATGGTGAGTTATTACAATTATCTTGTGACCATATAGAATTAATAAATGGTGAAAGTACACAAAAAGGTGGGTTGACTCAGTATCTGGGATTTAATACCGATGAAGTTGATTTAGAACCTTATATTACTGAATGCAATTTGAAATCAGATGACGTTTTTCTGCTTTGTAGTGACGGCTTGAGCGATATGTTATCTGATGAAGAAATTTTGAGTGTTTTAAAGAAAAATGTGGACGTCGTAAGATGCACTGAGGAGTTGGTTTCCTTGGCTAAAAATAACGGCGGTCGTGACAATATAACTGTAATTGTCTGTAAAGTCATAGGAAGAAGGGGTATGTGTTTTGGAAAATAACGTGAAGGTCGCCTGGCCCGGTTGGGAGGCTGTTCAGCTTATAGGCCGAGGCAGCTTTGGTTCAGTTTATGAAATTCAAAGAACAGTTTTTAACAATACTGAGTCTTCTGCGTTAAAGGTTATTTCTATACCGCAAAATGGTAACGATATTGAAGAAATGTATAACGATGGTTATGATGCAGAAACAATAACAAGCACTATTCAGAATCATCTGCAGAATATAGTTTCAGAATATTCAATGATGAAAAAAATGAACGACTGTGTAAATATTGTTAATTGCGAGGATTTAAAATACGAAGCAAAAGAAAAAGGTATAGGCTTTAACGTTTATATTAAAATGGAGTTGTTAACACCATTAGTAAAATCCTTGCCTGAAATAATAACAGACGATATTGTAATTAAACTTGCAAAGGATATGTGCAACGCTCTTAATGTCTGCAAGGAATATGGTGTCATACACAGAGATATAAAGCCTCAGAATATTTTTGTATCAAAATATGGGGATTATAAATTAGGTGATTTCGGTATTGCAAAAACTGTAGAAAAAACAATGGGTGGTACAAAAATAGGTACATATAAATATATGGCACCTGAGGTTTATAACAATCAGCCTTACGGCAGTAGTGCAGATATTTATTCATTGGGTCTGGTTTTGTATTGGATGCTTAATGAAAGGCGTATGCCGTTTATGCCGTTGCCACCTGAGAAACCAAGAGTAGGAATGGAAGAAGAAAGCAGACACCGTCGCTTTTCAGGTGAAGCGCTTCCGCAGCCGCTTAACGGAAGTGCTGAACTAAAAAGAATAGTGTTAAAGGCTTGTGCTTATAATTGCGCTGACAGATATAAAGATGCGTCAGAAATGCTTAACGATTTAATGAATCTTACAGGTTATTCAAATGGTTCAGCAGGGTTTGCTACTGCACCTGTTGTGTCAGGGGTTTTTTCAGAATACGATGAAGGCACCATTTTGTCAGAAACAATAAATTCATATGGCGAAGACGTTGGTTTGCAATATAGCGTAAACCCGCCTGTAATGGAAAACGATTACTTGGGCGATGACGACGGAACAGCTTTGTTGAGTGAAGAAACCTCTGTTCTTGAAAACGCTGAAATGCAATATATTGCAATGCCACAGGTGCAGGAAGATATACCTGCTATGATAACACCACCGATACAGCAAGTACAGCCTGTTGTGCAGAACGTTGCCTCGGTAAGCCCGAAAAAAGAAAAGTCAGACAGTAGTAAGATAATTAAAATTATTGCCGCAGTAGTAGTTGTTCTTATAGGCATTGTTTCTGTTGTAGTTGCACTTAAGGTCGGTAATAAAGATAATGCCACTAAAGAGACGGATGGTAAAAATACCGCACAAACGAATGCAGAGCAACAGCCATCTGCAAATGGCGAAACAACCTTGCCACCGAATGATGTTGCTTCTAAAACACAAATCGAGTGGTCGGTCTGGTATGACAAACTTCCGGATTTTGTTAATGCAGATGAATATGAAATTGAAGAAAAAATTCAATACAGCATAAGAAATAAAGAGATTATGTCTTCAACCAAAACCAACTCTATAGATGGTTGGACTCTGATTAAAACCGTAGAGGCAGGTGGTCTTGGTGAGTGGAGTGAATGGGCAGAAACACCTGTAAGCGAAGCAAGCGGAAGAGAAATTGAATCTCAACAGCTCTACCGCTACAGAAACCTCGAAAACACTACAAGCGTAAGCAATAATTTGCCCGGCTGGACTTTAAAAAACACAACAACCGCATGGAGTAATTATGGCGCATGGAGTAGCTGGTCAACAACGCCCGCTACTGCAAGCGACAGTGTAAAGGTTGAAAGTAAAACACAATACAGAAAAAGAGATATTATATATTACAGTGAGTGGAGTGAGTGGAGCGAGTGGTCTGAGCCGAAATCGAGGAATCCAGTTTTTAGTGTTGTTGGGCAAAAATCAGACACAACACAAATTGAACATAAAGAGGTGTCATATTATTATTACTATTTATGTCCAAGTTGCGGAAAGCACTTACACGCAAGTGGAACGGGTGCGTGCAACAAAGCGTATGGCGGATGTGGTGCTAATATTCCAGATAGTGCAGTTAACAAAATGTGTTGTGACTTGGTAGAATCACAAGCGTGGTATGATACGGGCGAAAAATATGCAACAATTAACGGCGTAATATGGTTTCAAGGAGAACCAGGCTTATCGTTCGACGAAAAATATGGTTGGGTTAAAGAAAGAACCAGAACACGAGAAAGATATTCTACACCACAATATGGTGCTTGGACCAATTGGGGAGATACAGTTTACGAAGAAGAAATGATTCTTATTGGTGGTGGAGGAAGTGCTTTAGGTACTGCGGTGCCTGCATTAGAAATCGAAACCCGCACCGCCTACAGATATTGCACACGTTCTCAGATAACTACTTACCATTTTGAACGCTGGAGTGACTGGTCTAACTGGTCAATTGAAAGTGTTTCAGTTTCAAGTGGAAAAGAGGTTGACACAATCACACAATATCGTTATCGTGATGAGGTAAAAGCGACAACTCATTACTTCTACCGTTGGTCTGCGTGGGGTCCTTATTTAGACGGTGAAATTCAGGGTAGTGATACTGTCGAAGTAAGAACGAAAAAGCAATATCGCTACAAATCTAAACAAAGCTGACATTTCAAAAAATTTAACAGAGCAGTGAAGCTTCTGACTTCACCGCTCTGTTTTTATTATTTGAATAATTACGCTTGTCATAAACAGAAAAGTTTTTTCATAAAAGTTATAAAGAACTCTTTGGGGGTGCAATATGTCATATAACTTTTATGAGAAAAACAGAAATATAAATTTTGAAGAACGAGCAGAAATTCTCGGGAAATATATAGCCGAGAATAATTCTACCGTAAGAGCAACAGGTAAAAAATTCGGTGTTTCAAAATCCACTGTTCATACCGACGTTACGGTACGCCTCAGAAAAATTAATCCTGCGTTATATAATGAGGTGAGGGCGGTGCTTGAAAAGAATAAAGAAGAAAGGCACATAAGGGGTGGAATCGCTACAAAAGAAAAATATTTAAATCGTGTGTAAAGCTAAAATTGAAAAAAGTGGTAACATAAGAAACTTGACAAAATCACTTGCTGAATGTATATTAATACGTATCAGGAGAGTGAATAAAGTGAAGAAAATAATAATTATAATTGTTTCTGTAGTTTTAGTTTCTGCAATTCTTTTCGGAGTTGCTATGGGTATAAAAAAATACAAAGAAGACAACGCTCTTGCTACAGCAGACACAGTTTTTGCGGTTTCTAACAATGCTGGCACCCTTATTGTAAACGAGGCTGTCGCACGTGAATTGCTCGGTCACTATCCGCAAGAGGTGCTGGGAATAAGCCAACCGCTTAATAAATATATAATGAAGCTCAGCGAAACAACACTTTTTAATGATACCGCGTGTTTAATAGAACTTTTTCTTACCGAAGAAGATACAGAGCCTCAGGCAACCTTTGCAATAAAGGGTTACGATTGCTTTGTTTATGATAAAGAAAGCGACGAGTTTTTGTTGTTGACGTTAAACGGAGCATTTCCTGTAGAAAATAATGCTTCAACCGAGGGCGAAACAACTGCTTTGTTTTATGATGAAGCTAATAACGTCGCACTCCACAAAATAATTGACAAGTTCACAAAAGAGGAGTTAGGCTTTCAGAAGGCTCCATATGAATATATTATGATTGCAACAGGCGTTTCTGTGGTTGCGTCTGACGGTTCAACAGTTTACGTTGTAAAAATGTATGAGCAGGATGGTACTGCTACCAACTACACTTGTGCTTTCAGAGATGGTGTTGTCTACAGATATGACACAATACAGAAACTCTACACAACTATAGCTTAAAAATTTAAGTATAAACTTAAGCCGACTGTAAAACGAATGTTTTACAGTCGGCTTAAGTTTATTTTAATTCAAATGTTACTGCGGAAAAATCGAGCTTTTCCAAATCTGATTTCGAAATTCTGAAAAATGCCTGTTTTTCTGTTTCTTGTAAAAATGACGGCATATCATCGTCAAGCGGGTCATATCTCAAGAGAATATAACTGTCACTTTCTTCTATGAAGAGTGATGTTTCAGCCGATTCGTTTTCATTTGAAAAATCGATTGAATACTCATCGTCAGGGTTTTCTAAAAAGTCAAATCCGAAGTTGAAATCGTCAATTAACGTGTCGGGTTCTTCAGTTGTAAGACGCACGTTAGGAATAAAGCTTTCGTCGCTTTCTTTTGTTAAGAAGAAATATAAAAATCCTTTTTCGGGGAGTAGTGTGCAGTTAGTGTGTTCTCTTAACTCAGAGAGCTTTATCTGACAAAAGAAAAAATCATCCTGTGAAAGAGTGTCGTCAAGAAGCCAATCTTCAGGCATAGTCGGTGCGCCTAAAAACTTGCTTGTTCCGTAGTCGTAATCGCCGTGTGCTTTTTCTACTTTTAATTTAATCATTTATTGTGCCGCTCCTAAATATTCTTCTAAAACCTGACCGCTTGCTTTCATTTCTTTTGCGGCATCAACACCAACATAGCGCCAGTGCCAGGGCTCGTAAGTTACTTTTGTTACGTCTTGCTTGTCTTCGGGGTAACGAAGAATAAATCCGTAATCTGCAGCATTTTCCATTAACCATTGGAATTCATCTGTGTCCTCAAACCATTCTTCTACACAGACAATATCCATAGCGTAGCCGAGGTTGTGTTCACTACTGCCGGGTGGCATAATAATTGTAGCTGCTTTTACCGCCGCTTCTTCTTCAGAGTAACCCATACCCTGATAATAGCTTATTTTGTTTTTGTAGTTTCTTTCTTGTGTTTCATAGGTGCGGTAGCCTGAGCAGGGGGTTAAATAAACACCATCTGCTTTTGCTGCTTCATACATTTCTTCGTAATGAACCGCAACATTTTTGTCAAGTCGCTCCTGAGAACCGCACACATAAACAAGGTCAGGTGTGTAGCTGTCAGAAATTCTGTAGCCTGAGTTTACGAGAGTCAGGTGCCAATTTTCTTCGTCAACAGTTATAATTGTCGGGTTGTCAATTGTACCTGCCGCAACAGCCGTTACAGGTGGTTTTGTTGTTTCTATTGTAATTGTAGTGTCAGGAATAGCCTGAGTGCCGTTTTCATCCGCTACAGGGGTAGAAACGTTGTCGTTAGCCTGAACCTCCTGAGAAGCATCTGTTTCACCTATAGTTGCACCGCTTATTATTTTATCGTTTCTGTTGCTTATGATAAGGCAAACAACAGAAATGAAAAGCACAACTAAAGAAAGCATTAGAAAAAGAAAGCCTTTTGCATTTTTGCTTCTTGTTAAATTTTCCATTTTTATAACCTCTTTAAAATTTAAGTGAATCAACGGTTACTATTATAGTATTATATAGCCTGAATGTCAATCAGAAAATAATTGTAGTTGGTATATAATTACAAAATGTATGGTGTGTATTTGTGCTATTTTTACAAATATAAAAAAATGTGAAAATATTGTTTTTTTAAAGTGTTTTTTGTGTTATAATTACTCTGTTATATACACCAAGGTGTAACTATGTGCAAATTTTGAAAGGGGTATTTCCTTTATGAAACGAATTTTAACTTTAGGTTTAGCTCTTGTAGTTTTGACTGCATCCTTGTTATCTCTTACAGCTTGTTCATCATCTTCAGATGACGAAACACAGCCACAGGAAACACTTGCAGCAGAATACACAGAAAGTGCTGTAAAGGTTGAAAAATCAAGCGAAGAGGTTCTTAATTATTTCAACACACTTCTCAATGGAGTTAAAGAAGAAAAACCAGCAATTTCTTATAGATTTGAAATGAATGTTCCTAACGACAGTCTTAAAGTAACAAAGGCAGGTCAGGAAGAAGCAGAGTCAGTTGATGAGTCTCTTTCTGCTATAAACGATGCGGCAAAAGCAGTTAAAGACCTTATGTTAGAAAATATCAAAGAAAATTCAGGCGATATTGCATACGGCAAGAGCAACACTGACATTTTACTTGTTCAAGGTGAAAGCTTTGCATCTGCACTTACTGTTGATGATATTAAATATGCTGAAATGACAGAAATCGGTGATAATTATTACATCACAATCGAGTTCAATGATATTACAGACGCTGAAGCAAAGGATATTCTTACAAAGGCTTTCAGCATTCGTGATAAGTCAGATATTCTCAATTCAGAAGAATTCGCAAAAACAAAGGAATATCTTGAGTTAAAGGATTACTCAGTGGTTTATAGCGGTTGCAAAATCACAGCAACAGTTAATCGTCTTACAAATGAAATCACAAACGTAAACTATTTCAAGTCTGCAAAGGTTACCGCTTCTGCTACAGGTAAAAATACATTTGCAAATCACGGAGACCTTTCAATAATATTTACTCTTGAAGACAGAGCTAATTTCGATATGAATTGGGAAAATCCAAATCCTGTAAGTCCTGCAGAAACAACAGAAGCTGTTTCTGAAATTGTAACAGAGGTTATGACAGAGGCTATACCAAAGGTTTCGAACCCTTTAAATCAGTAATATAAATAAATGAGGGGTGGCAAGGTTACCACCCCTTTTTCTAAACAGAGGTGAGTTTTTATGAATAAAAAAGCCATAATAATTTTAATGGCTGTTATAATATTAATTACAGCCGTGTTTACCGCTTGTAACGATGAAACCTACGTTGACCCTCAGACAAGCGAAGAGTATTATTTGGTAACAGATGAAAACGGTGAAAAGGTTTTAAGTCCTGACGGCGAGCTTCTTATTCACGTTACAGATGCAGATGGTGAAAAGGTTACTAATTCAGATGGTACTTACGTAACAGAAATTCACGGCTTTGTAGGTCAGATTGAAAACGATGGCGTCATTGAAGATTATGCGTATTATTTCACCTTGCCTGATGGCTGGAAAGCAATCAGCGACAGAGGTGAGTTTGAAAACAAGAGTACTGATTCAACGCTTACAATTCGTATTGTTGATGAAACAATAAACGACAACATCGCGAAAAAAGACAGAGTTTACAAGGCTCTTACAGAAAATTCAAGTGCAGAAGAAGGAACCGTAACTGTAATTCAAAATACTGTTGATTACGAATTTTTGGGTAAGGTGTACACAATCTGCGTTTCATATGATGGCATTACAAAAGCTTCTATTGCATTTGTAAATAACGGCAATACTTATGAAATCGAGTTAGAGACTTCACGCGAAATAACCGTTGAAGAAGTTGAAAAAGAAGCAATAGCAATTATTGGTTCACTTAAATTTAAGCCTTATACATATTATCCGAATTTAACGGATACACAACCTGTTACAGAATCAACAACAAAGGCTGTTACAGAATAAAAATAACGCTCTGAAGAATATTCTTCAGAGCGATTTTTATTATATTATAAGAAAAACAGGATTTTGTTTTGTGTTTTATATTTTATCTTTCAACATTTTTTCTGTTGCCATATAAAGTGATGGAACAAGAATAACTGCTGCAACTATTTCAATTACTCCATTGACAGAAATTAAAACTGTGAAAATTGTATCGAGTGCAGTTTCAACACCTGCTGTAATTGATTCGAAGCCGTTAAATAAGGTTAAAGCGGTGAGAACTAATACTGTGTTTGTAAGAGTCGCCGCAACCGCAGAAATGGCTAAAGAAATCGGTTTTTTGAGTTTGGTTTTTGAAAGTGCGTAGAAAACAAGACCTGCAACAATGCCGACGATAACTCTTGGTACTAAAGAAATCATAGGGTTCTGAAAAGGGATGTTAGCAGGAATCGGCTCCTGAAATGCTTTCATAATACAAAAACCGCCCCAGGCAAAGCCGAGAAAAGCACCGTATTTTGTGCCTAAAATACAAGCACCTAAAATAGTTGCGATGTGAATGGTAGTAATTGCATAAGATGGGCCTACAGGTATATAACCGAGTGGTGTGAATGTCATAACGACTATCAATGCCACAAAAAAGGCGCAGATTACAAGACGATTGAGTTTTTTCTTTTGTTTCATAATTTTTTTCTCCTTTGCTATTATTCTCTTGCGAGATACAATGCATTTTTAGAATTTCAAATTACCTGTTTTTCTTGTAAATAACTAAAAGACCTTCTAAAACGAGATTTTTATTATAAATAATATCTCTGTTACAGCAGTTAATAATCTCTTTTGCAAGACCACCTGTTGCAACAGTGGTATTAATTTTTTTGCCTAATTCTTTTTCAAGGCGTTCTGCCATACCATCAAGCATAGCGGCGTTGCCTAAAACAGTGCCCGATTTAATGCACTCTATAGTGTTAGTGCCAATTGCTTTTTCAGGTGCACACAAATCAATTGCAGGTAATTGAGATGTTCTTAAAGAAAGTGCATCTAATGAAATGCTTATTCCGGGGGCAATTGTGCACCCTAAGAAAACGTTACCCTCGTCAATAACCGAGATTTTTGTTGCGGTGCCTAAATCCATAACAAGACAAGGCAATTCATATTGAGAAATAGCACCTACGGCACCTGCTACTAAATCTGCACCAACCTCTTTAGGGTTGTCAGTAGCAATTTTTAAACCGTTTTTTATCCCTGCGGCAACAATAAGTGCTTTGACTTTAGCAACCTTTTCAACCGCTTCTTTAAAAGCACGGGTAAGCTCAGGAACAACAGAACTTATAACCGCACCACTGAAATCACCGTTAATATTTTCTAAATTAAAAACAGCGTTTAATTCAATAGCATATTGTTCTGCGGTTCTGTGTCTTTGTGTTGCGAGTCTTGAAAGCAAGATTAATTCATCGTTTTTATATATACCGAGAGTTATATTTGTGTTACCGATATCAGCAACTAATACCAAAATAAACACCGTCCTTTAAATTGTTTTTAAAATTATACACCCAAAAATGTAAATTATCAAGGTTTTGAAGTTGTAAAATTGCAAAAAAATTATTGAAATTGAAATAAAATACTTTTAATTTATTGTGCAATATGTTATAATTACTTGTAATTCAAAAATTTGTCAGGATGTGAGAATAATGTCAAAGCTTGAGAAAGAATTAAAAAAAGAATTAAATAAGGGGAAAGGTTTTATGAAAGAATTCAAAGAATTTATTTCACGTGGTAACGTTATTGACCTTGCAGTCGGTGTTATTATCGGTAGTTCATTTACAGCAATAGTCAATTCGCTTGTAAATAATATTGTTACACCGCTCATTACATTAATTACAGGCAAAGTTTCTGTAAAAGAACTTTTTGTTGCACTCGACGGTAAAGAATATGATTCTTTAGAAGCAGCTACAGAGGCAGGTGCTGCAACTCTCGGTTATGGTCTTTTTCTTCAGGCGGTTATTGATTTTATTATAATTGCTTTTGTTATTTTTCTTATGGTTAAGGGTATTAACAGAATTCGTGATATAGGCAAGAAGCCTGAAGAAACAGTAGACGAAGCTCCTACAACGAAGGTATGCCCATTCTGTAAAAGCGAAATAAATATTGAAGCAACAAGATGTCCTGAATGTACTTCTCAATTAGAAGGGGAAAATGTATGAAAAGATTAAGATATTTTATTGCTCTCTGGGCTTCTAAATCGGCATATATACTTTTAAGACTTTTAAAGAGAAATGCCACAATGTTTCCGGGGCGTGTTGCTCTTAAAATTTGCCCGGATTATTTAGCACAGACAAAAAAATGCCCTAACGTGCTTTGTGTAACGGGTACTAACGGTAAAACGACCACAACAAATATGGTTGCCGACATTCTTTCTGAAAGTGGCTATAAGGTTGTTTCAAACAGATATGGCTCAAATATCAATACAGGTGTCGCAACTGCTTTGACACACAGTGTCAATATATTTGGTAAGCCAAAAACAGAAATTCTTGCTTTAGAGGTAGATGAACGCTTTTCAAGACTTATTTTACCATTTATAAAGCCTGATTATCTCATAGTTACTAATCTTTTCAGAGATTCTATAAAGCGTAATGCTCACCCTGAATATATTTTCAGTATTCTTGACACTTACGTGCCTGAAAATACAAAGCTTATTCTTAATGCAGACTGCTTACAGTCTTCACAGCTTTTAAAGAATAATCCAAGGGTTTATTTTGCGGTAGATAAGCTTTCTACAGACGTTACGGAATGTGTTAACCTTATTAACGACTTTTCGGTTTGTCCTGTTTGCGACACAAAGCTTAAATACAATTATTTAAGATATCACCACATTGGTAACGCATATTGTCCGAATTGTGATTTTAAATCTTTCTCAGCAAAATATCATCTTACTGATATAGACTATGAAAATCAGACAATAAAAGTAAGTATTGACGGAGTAGAAGACGTTTACCCTATGGTGAACAGAGCACTTTACAATATTTATAACGAACTTGCAGCAATTTCGCTTATGAACGAGTTTGGTGTAGATACAGAAAAGGTAAAGGATTATCTTCGCAAAATCAGTGTTACACAGACACGTTACAAAGAAGGCGTTGTCGGCAAGACCTCAATCATACGCACAATGGCAAAGGGTCAGAATTCGGTTTCGTGCTCAAGAACTCTTGATTTTGTTGGTCACGAGCCGGGCGAAAAATCAGTTTTCATTATGATTGATGACCTTTTCGAAAGAAAAGATTCTTCTGAGTTTATTGGTTGGATTTACGATGCTGATTTCGAGTTTTTGAATACACCTGAAATGAAACAGATAATTTTAGCAGGACCAAGATGCTTCGATTACAAATTACGACTTCTTATTGCAGGTGTTCCGGAAGAGAAAATTATCTGTAAAGAAGATGAATTTGAAGCAGTTAAGTTAATTGATAAGGACGTTTCAAAGTTCTATTTGCTTCACGACACTTCAACGTACGATTTGGCGTGTGAGGTAGAAAAAAAGGTTCTTGAAGCTTTTGAAGAATACAATAACAAGAAAGGCGGCGAACAATAATGAGAATAGAAGTTCTTTACCCTGAAGTTTGTTGCCTTTTCGGCGATAAAGCCAATATGCGTTATTTTAAACTTTGTTTACCTGACGCAGAATTTATTGAAACTCCGATTAAAGACCAGCCTCGCTTTTTAACAGAAGACGTCGATATGGTTTATATCGGCTCTTGCAGTGAATCAAATCAAGAGAAAATTCTTTCAAGATTAAAAGGGTACGAAGAAAGAATAAAAGTTCTTATTGAAAAAGGTGTTATTTTCCTTGCAACGGGCAACGCTTTTGAAATTTTCGGTAAATACATCGAAAACACAGACGGCTCAAAGCTTGAAGCACTTAACATCTTTTCGTTTAATTCAGTAAGAACTATTCCCAAAAGAAACAACTCTCTTTTTGTGGGACAATTTGAAAATATAGACGTTGTGGGTTACACAAGCAGATTTTCACACACTTATAATATAGAGGAAAAAGATGAGTTTATCAAAGTGAAAAAGGGCTTTGGCGCTTCTGTCGAAAGTAAAAACGAAGGCGTAAAAAGAAATAACTTTTTCGGAACTTATCTGTTAGGTCCGTTTTTAATTCAGAATCCGCTTTTTACAAAAGAGCTTATGAAAAAGCTCGGCATTGAAAATCCGCAATTGCCTTATGAAGCAGATATAATGAAAGCCTATGACGTTCGTCTTGTTGAATTGAATAAGGATATAGTTTTTGATTAAATTTTATTGAAATCCAATTGCTCTGATTCATATTTGAAGTATGAATCGGAGCAGTTTTTATTTTCAGACACTTTTTTCAGAGTAATGGTAAACGGTATTGACATTATAAAGTATTTGGTGTATTATTTGTCTAACACATTAAACGAAGAAAGGGTAAAATATAGTAATACCCAATATGTTTGAAAGTGAATATCGCTTTTGCCTTGTTACGTGGAGAGATTAGTTGCTGACTATGTCAGAATAGGCAAATATCTCGGTGGGAATGATGCAAAAGAAAAAATTATTATAGAAAAAGAGGAGAATAAAAATGAAAAGAATTTTAATAACACTGTTAGCTGTTGTGGCACTTTTAAGTAGTGTTGCAGTTGTAGCAAACGCTATTTCAATAAATGTTACAACAAGTAATTATGGTGAAATGCTTCCAACAGACGCAAAGTTTACAAAGACAACAACGACAGTAAGAGCTTATGGTAATTACGATTACCTAAATTTTTACATTGATTCAGTATATGACGATAAGTATTTCTTCTATGAGATTTATGCAGATGAAGAAATGAAAAAGCCTGTTGCAAGTGATTATGTGTACTGTGAAACGAGGGGTAAATATACATATTCACCATGGATAAAGTTAAAAGGTGTTTTTAAAACGGGGACGTATTATGGCGTGACGTATGCCGCAGAGATTGATGATGAAGGAAACGTAAGTGTTTCTCAATCTTCTTTCCGAGAATTCAAATTTGTTGTTAACAGAACAACTGAATTCAAAAGACAAATAGTTTTATTGAAGAATCCAACTAACACAGTTAACGGTCCTACAATCAAGTGGTATAAGCTTTCTAACAACGTTTCAAAATACGTTGTTTACCGCAGAAGTATGACGGGTACAAAATGGTACAAGGTTGCAACAGTAAACGGAAATACATATTCTTACACAGATAAAAGCTTAAAGAATAAAAATGCAAAATATATCTACACGGTAAAAGCAATTGACAAAAAGGGTGTAGCATCAAGATATCAATATAACGGCACGTCAGTTCTTTTCGCAAAAGCTCCTGTAGTGAGCTCGGTAGCAACTGCAAGTGATAACAGAGTTCAGGTTAAGTGGAACAGAACTTCAAGTCTTGCTGTTTACAGAGTTTACAGAAGTGAAAACGGCGGTTCGTGGAAGCTTATTAAAAACAACTATAACAGCAACGTGTTCTATGATACAACAGCAAAAAATGGTGTAACATATAAATACACAGTAAGAGCGGTTATTCCTACTGCTTACGGTAATGCAATAAGCTCTTATTACAGTGGTAAGGCAACAACGTTTACAGCGGCACCAGCACTTAATCCTGTAGAGGTTTCTGAAAATGGTTTGAAAATCACTTGGGGTGCAGTTGAAGGTGCAACTGCTTACACAGTTTACAGAAAATCATTAGAAAACGGCGCTTCTTGGGGTGCTTTAAAGAAGGTTGAAGCAGGTGTAACAGAATACGTTGACACAACTGCAAATGAAAACAGTGCATTTATTTACACAGTTCGTTCAGAGGGTAAAACCTCAAGAGGTAGCTATTCGGGTAGTGGTGTTGAATACTTTACACTTGCACAGCCTGAATTTACAACTACTTTAAATGAACACATTGTTCATATAGAGTGGGAGCCTGTAGAAAATGCAGAGGGTTATTACATACTCTGTAAGGACGGAGCAGGCAATTGGTATATTTACCAGAATATAGCCGTAGGTAATAAGAGCGATATTTATATTTCTACTACATACGCAGAGTATGAATTTACAGTTCAGGCTTACAGAGGCGATAAAACATCGACCTATAAAGAAGATGTAGAAAAAATTGAATATTGGGCTACTGCAACTGCAAAGTATGAAATATATGAGGATGTAATTTATTTTAGAGGCGGCGGTCGTTCCGACACAACATATAAATTATATAAAAAGCTTGCAAGTGAGCCTGACTCAGAATATGAGGTGATTGCAACAGCTTATTGTTTTTCTGTGGGCAGATTTACGTTATCAGATGAAACAGAGGTTTTATACGATACACCTTATGTTTATCAGGTAAGAATGACATATAACGGTAAAGAACAGACTGAAAATATTCAGACAATAAATCTTACAAAATACAGTCCTGAAAAGTATATTGAATCATTTGATGCAATTCCTGAAAAAGTAAACGGTAATTATGTTTTCGGCTTCGACTATAAATTGAAGGATGCAGCAAAAGATTTTGATGTGAAAATCTACGGAATGTATGATTTAAGTGATAACCCGAGTTATAGCGGTACTATCCATACCGGTTGGGCAGAGCTCTCTTCAACGGACTCTTGGGAATTTTACGATTGGACATATAATCTTGCTAATTTGAAATTCAGCTGTGTTGTATCAGATGAAAACGGCTCAACACCTATTGCGGGTTTTGTAATAGATGAAAGCATTAGATAACCCAAAATTACAAAAACACACCCCAATATTACATTTTTAGCAAATTTTATTTAAAAAAGAATAAAAAAACAGATGAAGTTTTAAAACTTCATCTGTTTTTTATTATCGATATTCAATATTAATGTTACCATTAGTAGAATCAATTTTTACAGAGACTTTTATTCCGATAGAATATAATGCAGATTTCAGTGTGCTAGAGTCTAAAATAAGCTTACCGTTGTCTGAATATATAAATTGATAACCACCGACCAATTGGAGAAGGTTGCGCTGTTTTTTGTTGCTTTTTTCATAAAGTGAGCATTCTTCTTGATTTAAAATGTAGGTACCACTTTCAGTGTAGATGTAAACCAAGTCTTTTTTTGTTTCGGTTTTGATATTCAGAGCATTCAGTACATCTGTAAAGCATATATCCGCATAGTCATAATAAATCTGAGGAGTAAAGCTTGTTTTTGCTTCTTTACCAAGAACAAACAGCTTCCCGGTTTTTCTTCTGAAGAGAACGCTGAAATTATCGTGAGAATATATGCGGAATGTGTTTGTTGAATTCGAAAGCAAATCATCGTCTTTTTCGTCGACAGTAATAAATATGTTTTTATCCGCTGCTCCAATCCATATTATAATCGGCATTTTGGGTGCGTCAATAATTGCGGTGTTTTCTATTTTTACATCATAATTGTTTTCTTTCAGGTAGTTTTCTAAGTTTTCAACGTTTCCAAAAAGATTTAAAAAATCGTCATTGACTGTGAAAAGAGGGGAGCCACGCAAATATGTACCGGCAGAAGTTAATGTAACCTCTGAAGAACAGTTGTTTTTTAAAAAAGAATGTAGAGGTTTTTCTAAAAATGTATCAAAATTTTCGCGTGAAAGCTTATAAAACGTAACGCAGTTTTCAAAAATCATATTATAATCATCTGCAACAGTTGTACTTTCCTGAGAAGTATTTTCTGTGGTAGAAATCGAAGTGTTTTTTTGCGGTGCGTTTTCTGTGCTTGAAGAGGTGTTGTGCTGAAGTGAACACGATGAAATAAATAAAAGGGAGCATATAACAATAATTGAAAAAATACGTTTCAAAATATCACCCGCCAATTTTTATATGTGGATTATTATCATTAAAATAACATATTATCAACATATTGTCAATTATAGTTCTGTTTATGAAATACTGTTTAATATTTCAAAATATATTGACTTTTGGGTTCTGGTGTAGTATCATTTGTCTAACGCGTTAAACAATAGGAGGGACGTAAAATATGGTAATACCAAAGGTGTTTGAAAGTGAATATCGCTTTTGCCTTATTATGTGGGAAAACGAGCCGATGACTATGTCAGAGTTGGCAAAAATCTGTGAAGAAGAAATAGGCTGGTCGAGAACCACGACTTACACGGTAATAAAAAGACTTGAGGAGCGCGGAGTACTCAAGAAAGAGGGTTCTGTTGTGAAGCCTTTATTTACAAAAGAAGAAATTCAGATTTCTGAAGTGGATGAGCTTATAGACAAAACCTTTTGTGGCTCGGTTCCGTCGTTCATAGCAGCGTTTGCAAAAAGCAAAAAACTCAGCGAGAATGATATAAAAGAAATAAAAATGATTATAGAAAAATCAGGAGAATAAAATGAAAGAGATGTTAGAATTGCTCTTTGAGGCTACATTGTCAGCAAATGTTTTTATCTTAGCAATTCTTGTTGTTCGTTTGTTGTTTAAAAATTCTGCAAAAAGTGTAAGACTGTTTTTGTGGCTTCTTGTGGGGATAAAGCTTGTTTTGCCTTTCGATTTTGAAAGCAGCTTAAGTCTGTTACCGCAAGGCATAGGGCAGCAACCATATGAAAACACGACTACCGTTATTCATAGTGGAGAATTTGTTGCAAATCAGACTACAGAACAACAATTGTTAAGTAACGAAGCAATATTGACTATTCTCTGGGCAATAGGCACGGTTACTGTTTTAGTTTACGGCTTAATAAGTTTTTGGCGGTTACATAAAAATATTAGAGATGCGGTAAAAAAAGATGGGAATATTTATGAAAGTGAAAAGGTGCTTTCTCCATTTGTTTCGGGTGTAATAAAGCCTAAAATTTATATACCGTTTAACCTCGATGAAGAAACTTATTTACACATTATTTCGCACGAGAAAGCACATATTAAAAATTTTGACCATATTACAAAGCTTGTTTCTTTTGTAATCTTGGCAATCTATTGGTTCAATCCGTTAGTGTGGATTTGCTACAAGCTTTTCACAAAAGATATTGAGCTTGCTTGTGATGAAAGAGTGGTAAAAAGTTATACACAAGAAAAAAGAAAATCCTACGCAGAAGCACTTCTTAGTTGTGCAATGAATGAGGGTAGAGGAATAATCTATCCGTTGGCATTTGGTGAAGTCAGCATAAAAGAAAGAATTAAATCTGTAGTTTCGTATAAGAAAACATTAAGGGTAGTTTATGGTTTGTTTTTGATTGCTTCGGTTGTAGCAATAGTTTGCTTTGCGACTGTGCCTGAGGCTTCGGCAAAAAGTAAGCCCGAGAATGAAACTGTTGTAACAGAACCCACTACCGAAATGTTTGTGGAAGAAACAACGCAGAATAATGTCGAACCAACAACAGAACCGATTACAGAGTCAGCAACAGAAAACGAAACTGAAGCTTATCGTGGTAATTACGAAACTGAAAATTCGTTAGAATATGTAACTATTAATATAAATGACTTTGTTGACGAAGATTATGAGCGTTGGCTGTACTATATAAATAATGGTCATTATCCGCCGGAAACCACTAAGTTAGATTATAATAATTTACCACCCGCTGATGGAAATTTATCTGATTCAGATAATGAAGAATTTACACCTTCATTTAACTTTTCAGATTTAAATTAATATTTTAAAAGGAGAAATTAAAATGAAAAAAATCAAAAAAACGCTTGCAACACTTTTAGCAGTTTTAACGCTTTTTAGTGTTGTGGCAGTAGGTGCTCAGGCAGCTTCGTTAAGTGTAACGACAGATAATTACGGATGCATGGTAGCTACAGATGCAAAATGTTCGAAAAAGGTAACAACAGTAAGAGCTTACGGTAATTATGATTACATCAATTTTTACATTGATTCAAAGTACTCTGACGTGTATTATTTCTATGAAATATACTCAGATAAAGAAATGACAAAGTGCCTGGCAAGCGGTTACACTTACTGTGCAGAAAGCGGTACGTATGCATATTCACCATGGTTAAAATTGAAAGGTGTTTTCAAAACAGGCACTTTTTATGGTGTAACATATGCTGCAAAGATTGATGATAGCGGAAACGTAAGTGTTGCACAATCTTCATTTCAAGAGTTTAAATTTGTTGTTAACAGAACAACTGAATTCAAAAGACAAATAGTTTTATTGAAGGATGCAACTAACACAGTAAACGGTCCTACAATCAAGTGGTATAAGCTTTCTAACAACGTTTCAAAATACGTTATTTACCGCAGAAGTATGACGGGTACAAAATGGTACAAGGTTGCAACAGTAAACGGTAAAACATATTCTTACACAGATAAAAGCTTAAAGAATAAAAATGCAAAATATATCTACACAGTAAAAGCGCTTGACAAAAATGGTGTAGCATCAAGATATCAATACAACGGCCCATCAGTTCTTTTCGCAAAAGCTCCTGTAGTGAGCTCTGTAGCAACTGCAAGTGATAACAGAATTCAGGTTAAATGGAACAGAACTTCAAGTCTTGCTGTTTACAGAGTTTACAGAAGTGAAAACGGCGGTTCGTGGAAGCTTATTAAAAATAACTATAACAGCAACGTGTTCTATGATACAACAGCAAAAAATGGTGTAACATATAAATACACAGTAAGAGCGGTTATTCCTACTGCTTATGGTAATGCAGTAAGCTCTTATTACGGTGGTAAGGCAACAACATTTACAGCAGCACCGACACTTAATCCTGTAGAGGTTTTTGATAACGGCTTGAAAATCACGTGGGGCGCAGTTGAAGGTGCAACTGCTTACACAGTTTACAGAAAATCATTAGAAAATGGTGCTTCATGGGGTGCTTTAAAGAAGGTTGAAGCAGGTGTAACAGAATATGTTGACACAACTGCAAATAGTGAAACTTCGTTTGTTTATACAGTTCGTTCAGAAGGCAAAACTTCTCGTGGTAGCTACATCAATGCAGGTGTAGAGTACGTTAAACTCGCACAACCTGAGGTTACAGTTGAAGCAACAGACACAGGTGCAAAACTTAAATGGAATAAAATCCAGGACGCACAGTATTACGAAGTAGTTAAAAAGAATGCCGATAATACATGGAGTGTATATGCTGTAATTGATGGTGGCTACTGTGAATATGAATATTATTCAGAAACAGCAGAAACAGTAATGTTATCTGTTCGTGCGGTAAGAAAAGAAATAAGAAGTACATTTAATGAAAACGTAACACCTATAAGAATTTACGCTGAAAATACAATAGACATTTCAGTTAAAAACGATTATTCTGATATTTCATGGAAAGACGTAGGTGCTGACAGCTATAACCTTTATAAGAAAGACACAACTGTAAATGGTGCCAAATATCAATTAGTTTATTCAGGTAAAGAAACAAAATTCAAAGATACAGATGTTAAATTCGACGTTGCATATTCTTATTTGTTAAAGGGCGTTTATGACAATGCAGAACAGCCTGTAAGAGCAACTGAAAGAACTTACACAAAATATTCCGTTGCAAAATGTGTTGAAATTAAACCCGGTTACCAAAAAATGAATGCTAACTGTCCTTCAGACTTTATGAGCTTCCCCGGTTATTTCTTTGACATTAAAGCAACAGCTTACGGCAAGGGTAAAAATATTGCTTTGTATGCCGTGCAGGCAGACGGTGAGTACAGATTTACAGGTCATAGCGACAGATATCTTGCAAACTCAGGCGAGATAGAATTCCTCAACGGTGTTCCGACATTTGCTTTTGTTGTAAGCGACCACCTCGGTTCATCACCTGAAGATAACTGCATTGTTACAATTGCTGATGCTAAGTGTGGCGAGGTTCCTATTACTTACACTAAGTCAGGTAATACTGCAAAGCTTACCTGGAAGGCAGACAAGGATGCTGTTAAATACATCGTTCAGGCAATTGGTATGACAGATTATGATGCGAAAACCGTTGCAGAAATTACTGCAAATGGTTCTGCAGAATATTCAGCAGACGTAAAAGAAACAGAATTCAGCTATTCTACAGGCGGATATTCAAACTACAGAGTTGTAGCAGTTCACGAAAACGGCAATATGACTTCGAGTTACATCTGGGGAAAAATAGCTTTCTAAAACAGAGTAAAACTAAATAAAAATAGGGCTGTAAAAAACATTTCGTTTTTTACAGCCCGTTTTTGTTTTATTTTAATATTTAAAAATCGTGTTATTTGTAAGACCTGCTTTTTCAATGCAGTCCTTAAGAGCGTTTGCTGCAACGTCAAAGGCTTCACGATTTGTTTTGTATGTGAAGTCATCCTTCAGCTTGTCGGCTGTTCCGCCTTCTTCCTCTAAATCCTTGAGTCCGTCAAATACCTTTAAGTGTGGCTCAAGTGTAAGGAATGTGTCAGAGTTATTTGTTTCGCTGAATCTTTTCAATAACTCGACTATTTTGCCGTCACCAAGACCTGCCGGGCGTATGCTACCGTCAGAATACACACAGTCTTTAATGTGAAGATAATCAATGTAATCCTTTAAAAGTTCAAAAGCAGGTAAAATATCCACACCGCATTGAATGAAATTCGCAGGGTCAAAAACACCTTTCAATTTACCCTTGAAATGTGAAAGTAATTCAAAACATCTTTCTGCGTTATCTCCATAAATGCCTTTTTCATTTTCGTGGCAACAGTAAATTCCGTGCTCCAATGAATAATTACACATCATTTCAATTCTTCTGAAAACTTCATCCTTGTAATCTTCGAATTTTTCATTTTCAGAAAAATAGAAGCTGAACATTCTTATTCTTTTTGTGCCTAAAATTTTTGCAACCTCAACACAATTTTTGAAGTTTTCAAAGTGTTCAGTAAAATCATCTGTAATTTTTATTTTGCCGTAATGAGAACCAATTGCAGAAATCTGAATGTTGCTTTCATCTAAAACCTTTTTTAATTCTTTTGCCTGTTCGGTAGTGTAAAGCGAAATGTTTCCTTCATCAAGTCCGCGTGGCTCTAAATGAGTCATTCCGTGAGCCTTGAGAGCCTCTATTTGTTCTTTTATTCCGCCACCGGCTTCATCAGCGAAAGCCGAAAGATAAAATGTAGCCATTTAAATCACCTGTCAATAAAAATTTCTTTGTTTTTCTTAATGTAATCAGCAACTAAGTCGTAAAGCTTGTTTGAAGAATATAAATCTTTGAATTTATCATCAGTTTTTTCAATTGCATTGTAATCGATTGAAACATCACTGTTTTCA
Organism: Acutalibacteraceae bacterium; assembly: GCA_045646485.1. Classification (GTDB taxonomy): domain Bacteria; phylum Bacillota; class Clostridia; order Oscillospirales; family Acutalibacteraceae; genus DTU089. The sequence goes on along the minus strand of JAZRKU010000008.1, from coordinate 16,010 downwards.
TCATACATAGGTTGAATCAGTTCTACGTATGACAAGATTTCAGTGTAACCGACTGCTTTAAGTGCATCAATAATATAATCTGTAAGAGGAGAGCCGTTGTTTTTGAAAAACTGTGAAAGACTTTTAACACAATCCTCGTCAAAATAATGCAGACAATATATAAATTTTTTCTCGTCGGGGAGCGAAAGGAATGCTTCGTTCATATCCGTCTCGTTTTCTAAGAAAATCTGAATGTTCATACACACCCCCGAAAGAATTTTGTTTTTGGGAGTTGCGTTAAGCTTTTCACGTGAAAGTGTTTTGAATTCCTGTCGTAATTCGTAATCTTTTTTCCATATTTCGGCTTCCTTTTTTAACTTTTCTCTTCTGATTTTAGAAGCTGACAAAGCCTTAATCCAGAGGAATATAGCTAAAACTGCAACAACAAAAAGTAAAACCCATAAGTACCATTTAACACCTAAAAACATTTAATCACACCTAATTATAAATTTTGTAATGATTTGTAAATATCGCTCTTTTTAAGTCCTGTTTTTTTTGCAATTTCTTTTGAAGCCTCGTTGACGGAATAACCGCTTTCAACTAAGAGTATAGCTTCTTTTACAGCATCCTCTAAAGAAATAACCTCTTCTTCCTCTTCGGGCTTTCCTTCAACAATTAAAACAAATTCGCCCTTCGGCGGAATTTCTGAATATTTTTCATTTGCTTTAAAAAGAGTGGTTCTTTCAACGTTTTCGTGGATTTTTGTGAGTTCTTTTACAAGTGCAATTTTTCTGTCGCCAAAATATTCTGACATATCCTTAAGTGTTGCCGGAAGCTTGTGAGGAGCCTCGTAAAAAATCATTGTACGCTTTTCATTTTTTAATTCTTCTAAATGCTTTTTTCTGTTCTGCTTTGCAGTTGTGAGAAAGCCTTCAAAGGTGAAGCGTCCTGCAGCCATTCCTGAAACGGCGAGTGCGGTAATCAGTGCACTCGGGCCCGGTACGGCACAAACCTCAATGTTGTTTTCATAGCAGAGCTTTGTTAAATCTTCACCCGGGTCAGAAATTATAGGCATACCCGCATCTGAAACGAGGGCACAGTTTTCACCGTTTAAAATTCTTTCTATAATCTGATTTCCACGGCCTGCCTTGTTATGCTCGTAATAGCTCACCATAGGCTTTTTTATTGAAAAATGATTAAGGAGCTTTATTGTTACTCTTGTGTCTTCTGCGGCAATGAAATCGCAAGAAGAAAGAGTTTCAACAGCTCTTGGTGAAAAATCACCAAGGTTACCTATGGGGGTGCCGACAATAAAAAGTTTACCAGCCATTATTCTAATACCGTTCCGTCATTTTTAAAGAGTGGGAGCTTTTCAAGGTAGATAATATCATCTCTGTTTGCGGCATCTCCCTCTGCAAGTATTGTCATATTACCAACAACGTTTGCGCCTGCTTTTTCTAAAAGTGTCTGAACTGCTTTCAATGACTCGCCGAGAGAAATAACGTCGTCTGCTATAATAACGCGTTTGCCTTTTAATTCTTCTGCTTCGGCTGTGTCTAAATAAAGCTTTTGCTCACCTTCAGTTGTAATTGAGTTTACAACTGCCTCAAAAACACCTGTCATATAAAGCTTTGGCTTTTTTCTTGCAACAAAATACTTTTTGCCGCTTTGTCTTGACATTTCGTGTGCCAACGGAATACCTTTTGCTTCCGCTGTAACTATGTAATCAAATTCAGGTGCTTTTTCTAACAAATCTTTTGCACACGCAACTGTGAGTTCAGCGTCGCCGAAAATGACAAAAGCAGCAATTTTAAGGTCGTCGGTTAACTTGCATAACGGGAGCTTTCGCTCGAGTCCGGCAATAGTCATAGAATAATACATAAAAAAACCTCGTTTCCAAAAATAAAATACACTTCAATTATAATATATTGTCTAAAAATGTCAAGAAATACACATATCAAAAATTATGTGCTTTAATATGTTGAAAAAGAACTTCTGAATGAGTATAATAAATTATATGTTCATTTTTGCAAAACAATTATTTTTGAGGTGATTTCAAATGCATATTCCAACCTGTGAAACACAGAAGTTAGAAATATTGTCATTCGAAGAAGCATTGAAAAATGAAAAAAACGGATCGTTTGAATATGATATAAAAAAATGGATTTACGTGCCGAATGAATATGTTGATTATCGTTATATCTTAGGCACACGAGGCGAAAATCCGCTTATATGCATTGGCATAAACCCATCTACAGCAAAGCCTGATGACCTTGACAATACGTTGAAATCGGTAGAAAGAACCGCACGTTTCAATGGCTATGACAGCTTTATTATGTTCAACGTTTATGCCCAGAGAGCGACGAACCCGAATGATATGGATTCTGATAACAATGAATTCTTACATAACGAAAATATGAAAGCGTTTCGCTACGTGCTCTCGTCTTATAAAAAAGGGCACACACCTGCAGTGTGGGCAGCCTGGGGAACAATCATTGAAAAAAGACCATATTTAATAAAATGCGTAAAAGAAATGATTGAAATAGGCAATGAATATAACGCACAGTGGTATACGGTAGGAAAACGTTCTGTAAAAGGACATCCGCATCATCCGTTATATCTTAAAAATAATAGTGTAGTAGAAGCGTGTGATATTGAAAATTATGTTGACACATTAGTAAAATAGGTGTATTATTTTACGTGATTTTTATACTATATTAAAGGAATGAGAATTTTGCCAATTACAGAATATCTCGTAAACAATGCGAAAAATTTTAAAGATGAAGTTGCATTAGTTGAAATTAATCCTGACGTTCAGGATAAAAGCAGAATGACCTGGCGTGAATATTCACTTATAGAGCCGGGAAATGCAAATTCATTGAGAAAAGAATTAACCTGGGGCGACTTCGATAAAAAAGCCAATCGCTTCGCAAACCTGCTTCTTTCAAGAGGTGTAAAAAGAGGCGACAGGGTTGCTATTCTTTTAATGAACAGCCTTGAGTGGTTGCCGGTTTATTTCGGTATTTTAAAGGCGGGTGCTCTGGCAGTTCCGCTTAACTACCGTTACACGGCAGAGGAAATTAAATATTGTCTTAAACTTTCAGACAGCTCTGTTTTAGTGTTCGGTCCTGAATTTATAGGTCGTGTTGAAGAAATATGCGACAGAATTCCCGATGTGAAATATACGTTTTACGTTGGTGAAGATTGTCCGACTTTCTCAGAAAGCTACGACAAGCTCGTTACATATTGCTCATCTAAAGCACCTGATGTTGAACTGAAGGATGATGACGATGCTGCTGTTTATTTTTCTTCAGGAACAACAGGCTTTCCTAAAGCAATTCTTCATAAGCATCAGAGTCTCGTTCACGCTGCAAAAACAGAACAAGCACACCATTTTCAGACAAAGGATGACGTGTTTTTATGCATACCGCCTCTTTACCATACAGGTGCTAAAATGCATTGGTTCGGTTCACTTATTGTAGGGGGCAAAGCGGTTATATTAAAAGGTACAAAGCCCGAGTGGATTATAAAAACCGCAAGTGAAGAAAAGTGCACTATCGTGTGGCTTCTTGTTCCGTGGGCACAGGATATTCTTGATTCAATCGACAGAAAAGAAATAGATTTAAGCGAATATACTCTTTCGCAGTGGCGTCTTATGCACATAGGTGCTCAGCCTGTTCCGCCAAGTCTCATTAAGCGTTGGCTTTCAGTTTTTCCGCATCATCAATATGACACAAACTATGGCCTTAGTGAATCAATAGGTCCCGGTTGTGTTCATTTGGGCGTTGAAAACGTTCATAAGGTTGGCGCTATCGGTAAAGCAGGTTTTGGTTGGGAAGTAAAAATTGTCAATGAAAAAGGCGAGTCTGTAGAGAAAGGTGACGTCGGTGAGTTGGCAGTCAAGGGCCCTGGTGTTATGACTTGTTATTACAAGGATGAAAAGGCTACTAACGACGTTCTTCGTGATGGTTGGCTCTTTACGGGTGATATGGCAAGAGAAGATGAAGATGGTTTTATCTTCCTCGTTGACAGAAAAAAAGACGTTATTATTTCAGGTGGCGAAAATCTTTACCCTGTGCAAATTGAAGATTTCTTAAGAAAGCATAACGCTATAAAAGACGTTGCTGTTATAGGTCTTCCTGATGCACGTCTTGGCGAAATTGCAACAGCAATAATAGAGGTTAAAGAGGGCGAAACTCTTACAGAAGATGATATTAACGATTTCTGCTACGACTTACCACGTTATAAACGACCGAGAAAGGTTGTTTTTGCAGACGTTCCGCGTAACCCTACAGGTAAAATAGAAAAACCAAAATTACGCGAAATGTATTGTGGCGAAAGCGTCGTTGCTAAACAAAATGAAATCAATTAACAAATTTTGAGAAAGATATAAAGGAAGCATATTATGAAAAAATTACTTTTAGGTAATGAAGCAGTTGCGCGTGGCCTTTATGAGGCAGGCTGCAGAGTTGCTTCGAGTTACCCAGGTACACCAAGTACTGAAATTACAGAATTTATTGCTACATATGATGAAATTACAAGCGAATGGGCACCTAATGAAAAGGTTGCTTGTGAGGTTGCTTTTGGAGCAGCAGTTGCAGGGGCTCGTTCGTTCTGTGCAATGAAGCACGTTGGTCTCAACGTTGCTGCCGACCCACTTTTTACATCTTCGTATATCGGTGTGAATGCAGGTATGGTAATTATTGTTGCTGATGACCCTGGTATGCACTCATCACAAAATGAGCAGGATAGCCGTCATTACGCAAAGGCATCTAAAATTATGATGCTTGAGCCATCAGATTCAAGCGAATGTCTTGAGTATTCAAAATTGGCGTTTACACTTTCAGAAAGATTTGACACACCTGTTCTTTTAAGACTTACCACAAGAGTTTCTCACTCAAGAAGTCTTGCAGAGGTTGGCGAAAGAGTTGATGGTGGACTTAAGGCATATGAAAAGAATCCGCAGAAATATGTTATGGTACCTGCTAACGCAAAGGTTAAGCACGTTGAGGTAGAAAAACGTATTCTCGAGCAAACTGCATTCTGCGAAGAAGAGGCTGTAAAAATCGGTCTTAACTCTGTCGAATATAATAACAAAAAAATCGGCGTTATTACTTCAGGTATTACATATACGTATGCAAAAGAAGCATTAGGTGACAATGCATCTTATTTGAAATTAGGTTGCGTTTATCCGCTTCCTGAAAAGCTCATTAAGGATTTTGCAAATGAATGCGAAACAGTTTATGTTCTTGAAGAGCTTGATGATTACATTGAAACTCACTGCAGAAAAATCGGCGTGAAGGTTATAGGTAAAGATGCATTTACACTTTTAGGTGAATACTCACAAGGTCTTATCAAAAAAGTTATTCTTGGTGAAGATGTTGAAAATCTTACAGCGAGTGTAAATATTCCACCGAGACCGCCTGTTCTTTGTGCAGGTTGCCCTCACCGTGGTCTTTTCTATGCACTTAAAAGACTTAACGTTACTGTAAGCGGTGATATCGGCTGCTATACGTTAGGTGTTGCAAAACCACTCGGTATGATGGATACAGTTCTTTGTATGGGTGGCAGTGTTTCCGGTCTTCACGGTAGAAACCTTGCAAATCCTGAAAATGCAAATAAGTGTGTTGCCGTTATAGGTGATTCAACGTTTATTCACTCAGGTGTTACAGGTCTCATAGATATAGCATATAACAATACAAACTCTGTAACAATTATACTTGATAACAGTATTACAGGTATGACAGGCCACCAGCAAAACCCGACAACAGGTAAAAATATTAAAGGTGATCCTGCAACTGCAGTAAGCCTTGAAAAGCTTTGCGAAGCAGTCGGAATAAAAAATGTTTTTGTTGTTGACCCTTACAATTTAAAAGAAACAGAAGACGGAATCAAAAAGGCTCTTTCATTAAATGAGGCTGCGGTTGTTATTTCGAGAAGACCTTGTGCTTTGCTTAAAACAGTTAAGCATAAGCCTGCATTTAAGGTTGATAAAGATAAATGTAAATCTTGCAAGGCTTGTATGAAAATAGGTTGCCCTGCAATAAGTATGAAAAACGGTAAGGCAGAAATTGACTTTACACAGTGTTTAGGTTGCGGTGTTTGTGAACAACTTTGCAAATTTGATGCAATTACAGAATGAGGAGGTGCAGTAGAATGAGTAAATCAATTATGATAGTCGGAGTGGGCGGTCAGGGCACACTTCTTTCAAGCAGAATTTTAGGTACTGCACTTCTTTTAAAAGGCTACGACGTAAAAGTTTCTGAAGTACACGGTATGAGTCAGCGTGGCGGCTCTGTTGTAACGTATGTTAAATATGGTGAAAAGGTTTATTCACCTGTTGTGGGCAAAGGCGAAGCAGATATAATTTTAGCTTTTGAACAGCTTGAAGCGGCACGTTGGTTAGACCATCTTAAAATCGGCGGTAAAATTGTTACCAATACGCAGAAAATTGACCCTATGTCAGTTGTTATTGGTGATGCAGAATACCCTGAAGGTGTTATTGATTCAATTAAAAATGCAGGTGTGGAGATTTATACACTTGATGCACTTTCAAAAGCGGTTGAAGCAGGTAACCCGAAATCGGCCAACGTCGTTTTGATTGGTGCTATGGCAAAAACAACAGATATAGAAAAAGAAATCTGGTTAGAAGCATTAAAGCAAAACGTTCCTGAAAAGTTTTTAGATGTTAATCTTAAAGCTTTTGAGCTCGGATTCAACTCATAATCAGGTTTAAAATATTGGGTTTTGAATAAACTTTTTTTGCAAAAGTATTGACTTTTTTTGCTCATAATGGTATATTCAAAATGTTAAATGCGATGATCAGAAAGTAGTAGGTCGGAGAGACTCTTAAGAGAGTTGCCGGGTGGTGCAAGGCAATGTGGCTCCCTTCTCGAATTCATTCTGTTAGCAGTGCACTGAACAAGATTTTCTTAATTAGGATGCAACGGGTGTTCCCGTAACAGAACTAAGGTATGATAGTACCTGATAAGGTCGTTATCGTGAGATTTCGACAAACTGAGGTGGTACCACGGGAAAATATCTCGTCCTCTGTATTCTTCGGAATGCGGAGGGCGTTTTTTATTTGCGTTTTCTCACTCCGAATAACTGAATAAACTAAGAAAGGGTGTACAAAATGTCACAAAATTACTATCAAAAAGAATTTGAAACTATGTCCAGAGAAGAAATGAAAAAGCTTCAGTCTGAGAAAATAGTCAAACAAGTTAAGCATGTTTACGAAAATGTACCTTATTATCGTAATCTTATGGATGAAAAAGGTGTAAAGCCTGAAGATATTAAAGGTATTGACGATTTACATAAGCTTCCATTTATATCAAAAGCAGATTTAAGAGAGGCGTATCCTTATGGTCTTTTAGCCAAACCACTTGAAGAGTGTGTTCGTATTCACTCTACATCAGGAACAACAGGTCGCAGAGTGGTTGCTTTCTACACACAGAATGACGTGGATTTGTGGGAGGATTGCTGTGCCCGTGCAATTGTTGCTGCAGGTGGTACTAAAGCAGATGTTTGCCAGGTTGCTTATGGTTACGGTTTGTTCACAGGTGGCGCAGGTCTTCACGGTGGTTCACATAAAGTAGGCTGTCTTACATTACCAATGTCTTCTGGTAATACTGAACGTCAGATTCAGTTTATGGAAGACCTTAAAGCAACAATTCTTTGCTGTACACCTTCTTATGCTGCATATATAGGCGAATCCTTAAAGGAACAGGGGTATAAGCCTGAAGATATTCCTCTTAAAGCGGGTATTTTCGGTGCAGAGCCATGGACTGAAGAAATGCGCAGAAATATAGAAGCAACTCTTGGTATCAAAGCTTACGATATTTACGGACTTACTGAAACAAGTGGCCCCGGTGTTGCTTTTGAATGCTCAGAGCAAACAGGTATGCATGTAAACGAGGACCATTTCTATGCAGAAATAATTGACCCTGATACAGGGGAGGTTTTACCTGAGGGTAGCAAGGGTGAGCTTGTATTTACCTCTCTTGATAAAGAAGCGTTCCCATTACTTCGTTACCGTACCCGTGACATTTGTGTGCTCAGCCGTGAGAAATGTTCATGTGGCCGTACACTTGTAAAAATGGCAAAGCCTATGGGTAGAACCGACGATATGCTTATAATCCGCGGTGTAAACGTTTTCCCGAGCCAGATTGAAACAGTTCTTCTTAAAGAGGGCTATGAACCAAACTACCAGATTGTTGTTGACAGAGTAAATAATAACGATACATTTGAAGTGAACGTTGAAATGACAGCTGAAAAGTTCACAGATAAAGTCAGCGATATTCTTACTATGGAAAAAAGCCTTGCAAATGCAATGAAGATTATGCTCGGAATTAATCCTCAAGTTCATCTTGTTGCACCTAAGAGCATTGCTCGTAGCGAAGGTAAGGCTGTTCGTGTAGTTGATAAAAGAAAGCTTATATAATTTTGAGAGGAGTATTGATTATGTCTATTAAACAGTTAACAGTATTCGTAGAAAATAAGCAGGGTGCAGTTGTTTCTATAACGGATATACTTTCAAAAAATAATATAAATATCAGAGCGTTATCAATTGCAGAGACTCAGGATTTTGGTATTCTTCGTCTTATTGTAAATGATGTTGATGCTGCAGAAAAAATGCTTACAGATGCAGGTTATCTTATAAAAATTACAGACGTTGTCGGTGTTAAAATCGGCGATGCTCCCGGCAAGCTTACTGAAGCATTAAAGATTCTTGATGAAAATAAAATCAATTTAGAATATCTTTATGCTTTTATGGCAAGAACAGAAAGACACGCTTACGTTGTTTTAAGAGTTGAAGATAACGAGTTGGCAATGAAGGCTTTAACAACCTCAGGCTTCCATATCATCACAGAAGCAGACGTTGACAAATTATAATAATTTTTATAAAGTCGGAAATCATAACGCAATATGACCAAAGAGGTTCTGCAAGGAGTTATCTGCAGAACCTCTTAAATTTATCAGAAAAACGTAAAAACTATTTGTTTTTTGCGGTCTCTTGTTTCATATAAAGCTCAGGTACGTTCCCTATAAGCACAGTCTCGGCTAAAAGAATTTCGGTTTCTACTGTTTCTGCCTGATAAAGCTTACCTACGTTTACATTTACGTCTACCTTTATTTTTAAAGTGATTTTGTGTAGTGTCTGATTTATTCCGGTGCTTTCAAAGTTTGTGAGAATATCGGTTTCTATAAATCCGTAGTCGGTTAACTTGACCTGAAATTCAATTCCGACGTAGTCTAAAATGTAACTGTCAAGAAGATTGCCTAAGGATACTCTGATTTTTTCTCCGCGGCTGTCTTTTAATTCATTTGCAATAGCATTCGTAATGTCGGTTTTCAGCTTGTTTATTGCTATTGTATCAGTTTCAATAGAGGAGACTTCGTTCTTATCGTTTAAAGAAACTGTTGTTAAGTTACTGTATATTACGTTGTTTTCTGAAATGTATTCTGAGACACATTCGTTTATCATAATAGTAACTTCATTTTTTACTATATATTTTGCATTTTCTTTTACTACAGGTCTTATATGTATATCAAGAAGCAAAAACAAAATAGCAAAAATAAGAAACACACACGTAACCCTGAAGGCGAGTGTGTGTTTTTGTTTTCTCGGTATATATCTTTTCGCTTTTATGCGTATCTTTCGTCTCATCGGCTTAAAGTAAAATTTTATCATACACTTCACCAATAGCATTATATGCAGATATAAATTGAAAGTTGAAGGTGAAAACCAAAGTTATCATAGGCATAAAAGCAGAAATTAAGAAAATTAAACACTTCCCATAGTTTAGCAAAACAACGGGAAGTGCTTTGTTTTTTATCTGAATATTAGTTTTTTATAAACTCGTTCATAAGAGTGTGACCCACTTCAATAAACGTGCCTGTTGCTTTTGCGGTGTTTTCGGTGAATGTTTCAATTCCTGAATCTGAGTGTTTTGATTTCTGATAAATCATAAACGGTACAGGGTCGCTCGCGTGTGTCATTGTTTTAATCGGTGTCGGATGGTCCGGTAAAATCATTATTTTATAATCTTCATATTTTTCAAGTTCGGGTAAAATAACCCCTAAAACCTGTTCGTCAATTATTTCAAGAGATTTTACTTTGTTGTGAGGCTCATTTCTGTGACCGCACTCATCGGGTGCCTCTAAGTGTATGTAAACAAAGTCGTGTGTTTTAAGCTCTTCAAGAGCACATTTTGCTTTGCCTACAAAGTTTGTGTCAATGTAGCCTGTTGCCCCTTCAACATCAGGAGCAGACATATTTGCACATTTAGCTATGCCTTTTAATAAATCAACTGCAGAAATTATTGAACCCTTAACGTTATATTTCTTTTCAAAGTCAGGTAATGAGGGCTTTGTGCCTTCACCCCAGAGCCAGATTGAGTTAGCAGGTTTTTCACCTTTTGCAATTCTTGCTTTGTTAACAGGGTGCTCCATTAAAAGAGAGTAGCTTTCTTTCATCATTTTTATAAGCTCTGTTGCGTTAGGTGATGAAGAAAGATGTTCTTTTATAACCTTGCCCGAAATATCGTGAGGAGGTGTCATTTTTCCTAAATCAAGAGTACCGTTGTTCCATACAAGACAGTGTCTGTAGGCAACACCGCCGTAAAACTTGAAAATATCATTTCCGAAATGCGCCTCAACGTCTTTTATAATTTCACGTGCTTCTTTTGTAGAAATGTCACCGGCACTGTAATCAACCATTGTTTTATCTTCATAGTTTTCTTCATCTGAGAGTGTAACTAAATTGCAACGGAAGATAATGTCAGTGTCTTTCATATCAACACCAATACTTACAGCCTCGAGGGGTGAACGTCCTGTGTAGCACTCCTTCGGGTTGTAGCCGAGAACACTCATATTTGCAATATCGCTACCTGGCTTCAAACCATCTCCGACAGTTTTTACAATTCCCATTTTGCCGAATCTTGCCAAATTATCAAGATTTGGTTTTTTAGCAACTTCCATCGGAGTTTTGCCGTTTAAAGCGTCAACAGGGTAGTCTGCCATACCATCATAAAGAACAACCACATATTTCATAAAAATACCTCTTAAAATTAATACTCATTAAAATCTTTATATAAATATACAACTATTTAAAAGGTAATGTCAATAAATTGTAAAAAAATATGTTGAAAATGTTTTTTTATGTTGTATAATTGAATTGTTGAAAAATTTCAAAAGGAGTTACAATTATGAAATTACCAATTGCGTTACAACTTTATTCAGTAAGAGATGATATGGAAAAAGACTTTTATGGCACACTTGAAAAAGTAAAAGCATTAGGCTACGATGGTGTGGAATTTGCAGGTCTTTTCGGTGAAAGTGCAGAGCAAATAAAAGCAAAATTACAAGAACTCGGTTTAACACCTATTTCTGCACACGTACCTTATTATGATATGTTAGAAAATCCTGAAAGCGTTTTAAAGGATTATAAAGAAATCGGTTGCAAATATGTTGTTGTGCCTTATCTTACAGAAGAATGCCGTCCGGGAACAGAAGGCTTTTCTGACACAGTAAAAGGTGTGAGAAAAATTGGTGAAGCAGCAAAAAAACTCGGACTTCAACTTCTTTATCATAACCACGATTTTGAGTTTATCAAAATAGATGGTGAATACGCACTTGATATTCTTTATAACGAAGTTCCTGCAGAATTCCTTCAGACAGAAATTGATACCTGTTGGGTAAACGTTGGTGGAGAAAATCCTGCGGCATATATAGAAAAATATACAGGTCGTTCACCTGTTGTTCATCTTAAGGATTTTGTAGGTTCAAACAACGGCGGTCCTCTTTACAAGCTTATTGGTATTGATGAAGAAGAAACAGAAGCACAAGAGCAGACTTTCGAATTCAGACCTGTGGGCTACGGCGTTCAGGATTTTAAATCGATTTTAGCGTCAGCTGAAAAAGCAGGTGCTTCTTGGGTTGTTGTTGAGCAGGATAATCCTTCAATGGAAAAAACACCTGTTGAGTGCGCTGAGTTAAGTATAAATTATCTCAAAGAAAATTTCTGATTTCTATAAATTTATTTTTAAAGAAAAAAGGCTGTAAAAACAAAGGTTTTACAGCCTTTTTTCTTATATGTAAGCCATATAAAATCGTGCTTTTAAAAATTTTTAAAAAAATTTTAAAATTTTTTTGTAATCTTTTGCATTTTTTGTCATATATATATGAGGGCAAAAAATCCAAAGGAGAATTATTAGGCAAAAAATAAAAAAAGGAGGCGTAAATTATAGTTGTAAACAACTAATAATTTGAGAATTGTTTACCCTTAATAAAGAAAAAACGGAGATTAAAAAATGAAAAAAATTCTAAGTGTATTAATTGTGCTCTCTTGTATAATGAGTAGCATAGGGGTAGTTACCGTTCAAGGTGCTATGTCTGAAGAATCCACCTGTAAAGAATATGTTATAATAACCGAAGATAATTATTCGGCAGAAGAAATAGCGGATTCTTATGAAGGTGAAGTAGTAGAAAGTGAACAAAGTGTTTGTGTGGCTACTTTAAGTTCATACGAAGCTTATGTTGTTGAAAAAACTGAAGATGTAATTTGTGTCGACGAAAACACATTGTTAACAGCTTGTGAAAACACTAATTTTGGTGTGGACGATGTATTAGAAGCATATGATGAATATCAATGGAATTTAGATGCTATTGGAATAGATGAAACAGTTGAAATAGAGAATGCACAAGAAGTAAACGTGGCAGTGTTAGACAGCGGTGTAGCCTGGTCGGAAGATATGAATGTAAAAAAACGAATTGATTTAACAACAAATACACCTGTTAACCCTATATTTGCAGATGCTACAGGGCATGGTACAGCATTAGCAGGTGTAATAGCTTCTTCGCAAAACGATATAGGCATTTCAGGTATAAGCCCTAATGTTAATTTGTATTCAGTTCAGGTGTTAGATGAATCTAACACAGGAAAACTCAGTACAATAATCGAGGGGATTTATTGGTGTATAAATAACGATATTGATATTATTAATATGAGTTTCGGTACAACAGCAAATTCAGCTTCGTTATATGAAGCAATAAAGGCAGCCTATGAAGCCGGGATTTTAATGATTGCTTCTGCAGGTAATACAGCACACCAAGAAGTGCTTTACCCAGCAGCCTATAACGAAGTTTTATCAGTAGGTTCAGTTGATTCTGACGGAACATTGAGTGAAACAACTTCAGTAGGAACTAACTTAGATATTCTTGCACCAGGTGAACAGATTTTATCTAACGATTATTTTGGTTATTTACAAGTTGTAAGCGGAACAAGTATTGCTACAGCACAAGTAACAGGAGTTGCCGCTTTGCTTTTATCTGTTGATAACACAAAGTCACCTGATTTTATAAAAGCACTTTTATGTGAAAGTGCGAAACAATGTGCCGATTATAATGAAGTAGGCGTAATTGACTTTAATTATGCTTATGAAAACTATGAGAGCTTTTCAGAGAATTATACTGAAACACAAGGAGAGACAAATTTAATTGAAACCAATACAGATGTTATGAGCGACTACACAGAAGAATCTGAAGTGTTAGTTTCAGCGTTGTGGAAGAGTGATAATAATAACAATGGTAAAAATGACTATGATGGTCATCATACCTTAGTTCAAAACAACACGGGTGCAAAAGAAAAACTTACACTTACATATGATGAAAGGCAACTTATGCTTTATGCAGCACGTTCTGTTGATGCGTTTTACGGCGGTGGTAGTAGCAATTCTGTTTCTGGTTTACATGGGACAGCAAATTATGTTTATTGTTTGAAGTTTTTGTTCGAAACGGCAACAGCAATTGGTAATATTCCAAGTGTAAGTGGCGAGTCAGAAGATACAATAAGGAAAAAAGCGAAGGCTGTTGTAGCTGAAAAAAGAAATAAATATGAAACAATATACACAGGAATAACGACAACAGCACCTACATATCAAGGTTTGTTTGTTTTTGCTGAAAAAGTTGTTGATGAAGCAAGAACTAATAGTTGTGGAATATATCCTGTAACAGGTGGAAGTTATCAATCGGGGGCAACTCCTGCGCTTAGCTATAAAAACATAAAAGCGATGCTTGTTGGTGTAGCATTACATCTTGCAGGTGATATCTATGCACATAAAACTATAGTTCCTAAATACACCATAGCGGGTACAAATCCATATTATCCGACTTATAACAATTATCACGGTGATATGTTCGGCGGAAAAAACTTTCCGGAGTGCACCAATTTTGATGCTTCGACAGTTGATTTAGAAGCATTAAAATTATGTGCAAGAAATAATTCGCTTTCTTCAAACCCTGAATTTAAAAACTGGCAGCATTTTCAGTTGGCTGTTGCATATCAGTGTATTGAATTTCGTGATATAAATATGTTTTTAGCTCCATCTTACGCCGGTGCTAACAATCCTTATGAAGATGATGCAAGATTTTGCAATGAAAGATATTTTGCTGCTAATTCTGTAACAAGGAAGCTTATTTACAGAGCAAACAACAATGCTGATTTTCATATAGGGCTTATTTTCCCTAAATATTTAAGTGAAGACGTAAATTCAACAAACAACCAGAGACTTAAATATATAAAACTCAATAACTTTGAAACGTTTACCTCGGTATCTAAGCTTACTATGTATTCCGAATATATTACTGAGGATGATTGGGCAATACACTCAACTGATTCTTATGTTTAAATATTTGACATATACATTCTATTATGCTATATATTAAATTACAATATAATCAGGAGATGATTAATTATGAAAAGAATTTTAACATTATCTTTAGCTTTGGCAATGCTTTTGAGTATGTGCTTTTGTGTAAATGGTTATGCTTCCGAGAACACAAATGGAACTAATAGTGCTTTTAGTTGTACTGATGACGGATTTGAATACAGCATACACAGTGGTGAAGCTTGGGTTATACATTACCGTGGTACTGAAAAGGACGTAACAGTTCCAACTGAAATAGAAGGGTATCCTGTAACACGTTTTTTATTTACATTTTATCAAAATGAAATAGTTGAAAGAGTAGTTATACCTGACTCTATTGAAACTGTTGATTATCATACCTTTTTTGTCACACCAAATTTAAAAGAAATCGTTATAGGTAAAGATGTTAAAGATCTTTTTGGTGCAATTTCATACTGTAAGAAACTTGAAAATATTTATGTTGATGATGAAAACGAAAGTTATTGTGACGTTGACGGTGTTCTTTACACAAAAGATTTAAAAAAACTTGTGGCTTATCCTATAGGAAACAAAAGGTCATCTTATGAGATTTTAGATGGTGTCGAACACATTTCAGCTGATTGCTTTGGTTCATCTAAGAACCTTGAGAGTATTACTATGCCCGATAGTGTAAAAACTGTAGGTACTACCGCTTTCAAATATGCAACAAATTTGAAAACAATTACAATTTCTGAAAATCTTGCACAGATATATGAAGGTGCATTTTATGGGTGTAAAAGTTTAGCGTCAATTGAACTTCCGAATTCTATTACAATAATAGACAAAGAACTCTTTTATGGCTGTAAAAGTTTAAAAACAATTGAACTACCAAATTTTATTACAAAGATTGGTGAAAAGGCATTTGCAGATTGTAATAATCTCACAAATATAAAACTTCCTACAGATTTGGAGGTTATAGATACCCGTGCTTTTGTGAATTGTAAAAGTTTATTGCAAATAAATTTTCCGACTAAACTTGTGACTATAGGTAATGATGCATTTAGATGTTGTACATCTTTAAAAGTGGTGGATATCCCCAAAAGTGTTGTATGGTTAGGCGGAAGTTCTTTTGTTGGTTGTACTAATCTAAAATATATTAGAGTTCTTGGCAAAGATTCTATAATAGATGACAATGTTGCTATACCACCACCATACGGAATAGCGTTTGCACCATTATGTGACACAAACACAGTTGTTTATGGTTACTCAGGTTCACCTACAGAAACACATATTAAAACCATTAAAAGTAAAACAGGCAAAACAGTAAAATTTGTAGCACTTGATAAAATGAAAAGTCTCAGTAAA
>JAZRKU010000007.1:0-14894 GCA_045646485.1 Acutalibacteraceae bacterium | reverse complement strand
TGAACGTGAACTTTATATTTCAAATACTATTGCAGATAAAGAGTATTCTGAAGCAGATAAAAAGCATATTCACAAAATTGCACTTGATTTAAAAGGTATAAACGATTTAGAAATAGATTTTAACAATTCAACTTTTATTTTTGACGGTATAATGACAAATATCGTTATTGAAAACTGTGTTAATGTTACACTTAAAAATCTTAACATTGAAACAGTGCAACCCAATGTTCATAAAATAACTATAATGCAGACTTCACCGTTTTATGTTACTTTTAAAATTGATGAGTCAAGCAATTACAAAGAAGAAGATGGCGAATATTTCTGGTATGGAACAGATTATAAATTAGGTTTTACAGAACTTAAAAATTCTGGCAGTTGGACTCCGACTGCAAAAGCATCTAATTACAATCATGTAAAAAGAAATGGTTCACACCCGTTTTTCGGTGTTTCTACAATAAAAGAAGTTTCTCCACGAGTGTTTAAAGCGAGGTATTTAATACCGAAAGATTTTGAAGCCGGTCAGGTGTTTTATGTATTTCCGAAAGCGAGAAAAAATGTAGGTATTTTAGTTGATGGCAGTAAAAATATCAGACTCGAGAATATAACACAACGCTTTAATTATTCTTTGGGGTTAGTCGCACAGAATTCTGAAGATATAACGCTCGAAAATTCAGATTTTTCTCCACGTGAAGCGGCAGAGGTTGATTTTTCTTGCCTTGCAGATTTTTTCGTTGCTTCAATGTGTCGCGGTAATGTGAAAATTAAAAATTGTAATTTCAGTTCATCGGGTGATGATGGTTGTAATATTCATGGTATTTTCTTTAAGGTGGTTGACAGCGCTGACGATACAGTTATTGTCCGTTATGGTCACAGACGCACATTTGGATTTAACCCGTTAAGAGTTAATGACACAATTGTGTTTATTGACCCTAAAACACTTGCTGAGCACGGGGAATCAAAAATTCTGCAATCGGAAATGCTTGACAGATACCATATAAAACTTAAACTTTCAACAAGGAATAATCCTGTAGGTGCAGTAATTGAAGATATTACTGCGTGTCCCGATGTTGAATTTTCTGAAAACACACTTAACAGAGTTGCTTCAAGAGGATTGATTGTTGCAACCCGTGGCAAAGTTTTAATTGAAAACAATAAATTTTTAAATACAGGAAAAAGTGGTCTTTTCGTTTCAGATGATGCAATTACATGGTTTGAAAGCGGTGCTGTAAAATCTATGATGATAAGAGGCAACGCATTTATGAATTGCGAAGAAAGCGCAATTCTTATTGCACCTGAAAACAGACGTTTTACGGGTTTTGTACACGAGAATATTTATATTGAAAATAATTTGTTTATGTTAAATTCAATTCCTGCACTTAATGTGAGTTCAACAAGAAATATTCTTATGAAAGCAAATGTATACAAAGGAAAACCATCTTTTGGTAAATATATTATAGCCAAAAATGTTCAAGGCGTAACTGCCGATATACCTAATTAAAACAAAATCGGCAGATTATAAAAATCTGCCGGTTTTATTTTTAAAATTTGCTTATTTTACTTCAAATGATTGACAGCAAGTGTTGTCACTTGTTTTTGCACAAGAACTGCAAGCAGTTACTTCAATAGCATTTTTTGTGCAGTAATTGGCACTTTGTGCGTGGTATTTACAAGTATCAACTGTGCAACCGATAGAATTGTTTTTTTGTTCCATAATAAGTTACCTCCTTGAATTTAAGAGTGAAAAATGCACTCTCGTATATTTATTATGTGTCATAAATTTAAAATTAAACGAAAGGTTTTGTTTTTATGAAAAAAGAAGACGTTATATTAACGTGCTATTCACTTTTAAGAAAAGAAACACCATTAAATTTTGATTGTGGAAAAATCTGCGGTGGAAAATGTTGTAAGGGTGATGAAAAAACAGGAATGATTTTGTTTCCGGGGGAAGAAAACTTTATTGATGAAAACATAAAAATAAAAACAAATGAAAACGGCGACAAAATAGCGGTGTGCAATGGCACCTGTGACAGGAACAAAAGACCGCTTTCGTGCAGAATATATCCGATATTCCCGATAATTGAATGTGATGATAGAATTAAAACCATAATAGATATAAGAGCAGATTGCCCGTTGAAAGTCGGGGAATATAAATTCAAAAAATCATTTTTGCGAAAGGTAAAAAGAGTAGGCAAATTATTGCTTTTAAATGAAGAAACAAGAAAACTTTACGTTGAAATATCCGAAAATATAAACGAGCATTTATGTCTTTTAAATTTGTTAGAAAAAAATTTTGAAAAAGGTGTTGACAAATTATAAAAAATCGGTTATAGTAATAACAGTAATTATTACTGATTATTCGAACCGGAGGTGAGTGGATGAGAAAATCAAGACAACGTGATGAAATTCTTGATTATATAAAATGTTCTACAGAGCACCCCACAGCTGATATGGTATATGAAAGGGTAAAACAGTCAATACCCAATATAAGCCTTGGTACTGTTTACAGGAACTTAGGTCAGCTGGTTGAAGAAGGTTTTATAACCATTGTTGAAACAAGTGATAAAAAAGTTCACTATGAAGGGAACTTAAATGAACACATTCACTTGCTTTGCAAAAAATGTTGTAATATTACTGACGTATTTATGAAAACCGATGTTCCCGATGTTTATTCATCAACAGGCTTCAAAATACAGTCACAAAAAACAGTTTATTATGGCATCTGTAAAGAGTGCCAGAATACATAGGTGAAATCCTATAATATATTTTTTACATGAAGGAGTTTTTTATTATGAAAAAATGGAAATGTTTAGTTTGCGGTCAAATTGTAGAGTCTGAAACAGCACCAGAGGCTTGCCCACTTTGCAAAGCACCTGCAGAAAAATTTGTTGAAGTTAAAGATGAAGAAATGACCTGGGCAGCAGAGCACGTTTTAGGTGTTGCTAAAGGCGTTAGCGAAGAAATCCTTGAAGGTCTTCGTGCAAACTTCAACGGCGAATGCACAGAAGTTGGTATGTACCTTGCAATGGCAAGAGTTGCTCACAGAGAAGGCTACCCGGAAATTGGTCTTTACTGGGAAAAAGCAGCTTACGAAGAAGCAGAGCACGCTGCAAAATTTGCTGAACTCTTAGGCGAACTCGTTACAGATTCAACAAAGAAAAACCTTGAAATGAGAGTTGAAGCTGAAAACGGTGCAACACTCGGTAAATTCGAACTTGCTAAAATGGCTAAAGAACAAAATCTTGACGCTATCCACGACACAGTTCACGAAATGGCTCGTGACGAAGCAAGACACGGTAAAGCATTCCAAGGTCTCTTAGAGAGATATTTTGGATAATAAATTAAAATTTCGTTAGCATTAAAAAGCCGATAGGAAAATCCTGTCGGCTTATTTTAAAATATAAGGATGGTAAAAAATGGATAATACTGCATTATATAATTTGTCGTATGGTGTTTATGTAATTACTACATGGGGTGAGGGTAAGGCAACCGGTTGCACTGCAAACTCTGCAATGCAGATTACGTCAACCCCTGCAACAATTGCTGTTTCAATAAATCATGATAACTATACAAATAAATGTATAAAAGATACGGGTATTTTTGCAGTTAATATTTTAGGCGAGAATGTCGATCCGATTATAATTGGGTCTTTCGGTTTCAGAAGTGGTAAAGATGTTGATAAATTTGAGGGTATTGAACCACTTGTAAAAGAATTTACGCCCGTTTTACCTCAAGCTGTTTCTTACATAACCTGCAAAGTGATTAATACCATGGAAACTGATACTCACACTATATTTTTAGGTCAGGTAACAGATGCGGGTAATCTTTCGAAGGATATTCCGATGACGTATAGTTATTACCATAAAGTGGTAAAAGGTTCTACACCAAAAAATGCACCAACATATAAGGGTGAATGAGTTTTTTGAAAACAGTAAACCCACCTGAAGAATTTGAATTCTTCGGGTGGGTTAGTATTTTGATTATGTAATTATAAACCTAAAAGTTCTTTTTTCTTCTGGTCAAATTCTTCTTGAGTAATTGCTCCCATATCAAGAAGTTCTTTGAATTTTTTGAGTTCGTCGGCGTTAGTTGGTGTTTGCTGTGAATTGTTAATTGCATCAGGTGTTATTTCATTTTTAGGTACGAAAGAATTAGAACGTTTTATGAAACCTATAAAAATTATAGCAACTAAAACTAACAATAAAACACAACCAGAAGAAGATGACCATGTATAAGCCATAAGAACTTTAGCATGAAAGTTGATTAGAGAAAGTGTAAATAGTAATGACCCTAAACTGATGATTGGGAGAGTTGCGTGCCAAAGACTATCTTTTTCAAGTGTTTTTTTGTTTGATGATTTTAAACAAATAACGATATTAGCGATGAATAATAACATAACCAATACAAATCCTGCTAAGCTGGGAGTACTACCAATTGCAAGTTCAAAAAAACTATACTTCCAATCGTAACCCGTACGTACAAGAACATCCGAAGAATTAAACAAAATAAAAATAGCTATTATTTGTAAAAGTATTTCCAAAAAATTAATTATTTTTTTCTTTTTCATAAAAATCAACCTTTCTTTATCTTATTTGAAGTGTATTCATTAATTTGCTTATAAATTGATAATACACTTTTTTTACAATTTTTCTTTTCAACATAAACTCTGCTTTGAAAAATCGTTTCATTATCAAGAATGTATTCTAATCGCCAACCTTCATCTGTTTGAATGATATCAACGAAAGGTGAAACAACTGATTGAATTTTTTCTTTTTTATTAGATTATGAAAATTCTTAACTGCCTCTTCACATTCTTTTTCTGATGAGAAATACTTTGATATACCTATGTGCTGGTTTTTGTTGTTTTTTTGGATGAATTCGAAATATCATTTTTCATTCGATTCCCGAATTTTATACCCTATCATAAAATTGCCCTCGCTTTCAGGAAGTATTCTTCCTGTAATTATACACCTATAGTTCCTATAAGTCAAGATAAATAGGAAGTAAAATGTCTATAATAAGATGTGTAGGAGGCAGAATAATGCTTGTTTTTGATATGAGAACCATAGGAAACAAATTGTTAGCTATTAGAAAAAAGTTAGGTTTAACACAATCCGAGGTAGCAGAAGCTTCGGGTCTTTCTGACCGTACCTATGCTGATATTGAGCGTGGCTCGGTAAATATGCGTACAGAAACGATTCTTAAAATCTGTAATGCTTTGCATATAACACCTGATGAAGTACTTACAGAAACCACTTCAACAGAGTGTAAGCAAAATGAAATTTTTGAAAGATTATCTTCATGTTCGCCAAAAGAAAAGGAAACAGCGTTAAATATTCTCGAAGTTTATCTTCAATCGCTAATTTAAAACATTAAAAAAGGGGCTGTAAAAAATACGTTTTTTACAGCCTCTTTTTATTTTATGTAATTATAAAACTAAATTTTTTTGTGTTATGTTCTTTCCGTTTGATTGCTCCGATATCAAAAAGTTCTTTTGATTTTTTATTTCTGTAGTTACAGAAATAGTAAGCGTGATTGTTGTAGTTATTTAAGATTGTGCTGGTACAACATAAGTGAAGTATTCATACTCATTATTAGAGTTTGGTACTCCAACTGTAAATTCAAAACCATCAGTCAAATTTTGTGGTTCGATATCAATGATACCAAAAGTACGAATAGTGACGGTTTCACCAGCTGAAAGGAGATAGTTCTGACTTGTGTGTGTTTTGATTACATTACCGCTTTCCTTTTCTATGATAGCAGAGTAACCAAGATTGATATAATTGGTGCCAGCATTGTCGTTGAGACTATATCCTTTTACGGTGTAATCGGCTCCGTTATATGACACTGACCATTTAGGATCCCATTCGCTACCAAAACTTGCAAAACTAATGCTTCCGCCACGATCTTTGTTGGTGATTGTGAATGTTACAGAAACATAGCAGTGCCCAACACTTGCGGCAAAAAGAGTGTTAGGGGTGTCAGTAGGTTCAACATAATTTGTGCTATTATTGCTTACATAGTAAGTAAGTGAACTGTTTTCTAATGTGAATTCTGCTAAATTGGTAGAAACGGTTTCACCCAGTGAGTATTTTGTCTCGGCTTCTGTTGTGGGAATTGTTGTGCTTTCTGTCTCGGTATTATTGCTACTGCAAGCACAGAGAGTGATGCACAATGTAAGTGCTAAGATAATAGATAATGCTTTTTTCATTTGTTTTTCCTCCATAAAATAAAAAAGTGTGTGCAACCGAAGCTACACACACCGAAAAATGTATAACTCCAATTGTTACCACACAAATTGAATTTGCAGACTTATACCTAAAAAGGTAAAGCATACAAAAGCGGAGCATACATTTTTACCAAATAAAAAAATGCATACTTCACCTATATATAGCATAAGTCCGCTTGTATTCAATTTGTGTGGTAACTACAGAATAACACATATTTTCTAAAAAATCAATAAATATCCAATCTTTCTCAATAGTGGTTGCAAGACCTCAGATAGTCAAAAATAGGGCTTGCGACAAAACAATAATAATGCGTTATATGTAGAGGAATACCATCAAAAATACTTTGTTGACAATGTGTTTCATCTGTTGTATTATTTTAAATGAATGTAAAAAGTGAAAGGTGATTAATATGCTGAGTCCTATGTTGCTTTATATAATGTTATGTATTGTTGGAATATTGGTGATAACAATTCCTCTTGTTATTGTAGTTTCTTCTAATAAAAAGAAAGACAAACACAAGTTTGAAATGCAACAGCAGATGGGGACGATGCCTGTGCAGGCTTATCCGATGGCACAGCCAATGCCACAACCGATGGCACAACCGATGGCACAGCTAATGCCACAACCAATGGTACCACCGGTAGCTCCAACAATGGTACCACCTGTTGCACCTACAATGACACCGCCGGTTGCACCACCGACTGCACCTGTTTCGACTCCTGTAGCACCATCTGTAGAACTTGCTCAGGCACCGGTAGCACCTGCTACTCCGGCGGCACCCGTTGCTTCTGTTGACGTGGATTTAGATAAAGAAATAACAATAGACTAAAAGAGACGCCGTGTTTTATGAAAATACGGCGTTTTTATAACTTTACAATAAAGATATATTAATTGTAAAATTAAGAGATGTATGATAAAATATTTTTGAGATAAGATTTTTATTTGTGAGGTGTGTTAAATGAGTGACTATTTGAATTACATTAACAATAAATTTCCTATAAGGCGAACAAAAAAAGAAAAAGAATTATTCAGAGATTATGTAATAAGCGAAACCGAGAAATCCTGTTACAGAGCTTATACAGAAAAATTAAAAAGAAGTGAAAATGTGGTTGTTGGTGATATACATAAGGCAAAAGTGATTTTTACTGCTCATTATGATACACCTGCGACAGCAATAGTGCCTAACCTGATGATGCCGAAAAATCCTGTGCTGAACATTTTGCATCAGAACGTTTTGTGGGGAGTAGTGTGTAGTATTCAGGCGCTTTTTAGCTTTTTGGTTGCGGATTTAATAGTTTCGGATAAGCTGTTATTGAATCTGTTTTTGAGTTTAAGTATGTATGCACTCTTGTTTTTATTATCATTCAGAGTATTTAAAAACAGGCATAACAAAAATGACAACACTTCTGGTGTTGCTGTAATAATGTCACTGATTTCAAAATGCACCTCGGAAAATATTGCATTTGTTCTGTTTGATAACGAAGAAAAAGGTTTGTGCGGTTCAGGTGATTTTAATAAAAAGTATAAGGAGTTAATGAAAGAAAAGCTTGTTGTTAATTTTGATTGTGTCGGAGTGGGAAATAACATTTTGTTTGTTGTGAAAAAGGCTGCTGAAAATCATAACTTATATAAAAATCTGAAAGAGTACAACGAATCAAATGACAACTATAATATATTGTTTTTTTCAAACAAAAAAGCAAAACTGAATTCTGATAATAAAAAGTTTGAATGTGGAATAGGCGTTGCTTCCTGTAAAAAGAAAAAGGGTGTTTATTATGCCGGTAAAATCCATACTAACAGAGATAAAGAAGCATATAAAGAGAATATAGATTTTATTACAGATAATATGCTTGAGTTTATTACTTCAATAACGTAATTTTTTTGTAATTATATGAAAGGTGCTTGAAAAAGAAATATAAGCTTAGCTTTATAATCGGTTTTGCTTTTTCGGTGGTGATAATACTCGTGTTTTCGTTGTTCGACTATTTTATTTAGTATTTTGAGCATTATTATTAATTATACACTTGCATATTCTTTATCAAAGTGTTAAAATAATGTTTATTGTTTTTATATTTTATATAATGTTTAGGTGGAGTGAATATGGCTAATAGCAGAAAAGATTTAAGAACAGAGCTTCGTACAATGAAATTTGAATTTGATTTATTACAAAGAATTCCTTGCAGCGAAGAAGAAAATAGAGCGTTCAAGCGTTATCTTGATGACGGTATGGATTTACCACAGGGCGTTTTCCGTTACAGAAACAGTGACGGAAAAAATTCAGAGACTGAGTTCTATACAGTTTATGACCCTGATTTAACAGAGAGAGAAATGAATGAGTTTTTAAAAATGCGTCAGATGCAGATTTTAAAATCAATAAAAGGCACAATTGCTCTTTTTGGTTCAACAATTTCTGTTTTGCTTTTAGTTATTCTTATTTTTATGCTTTCACAGGCGGCTTGATAAAAAATCAGAGT
This sequence comes from Acutalibacteraceae bacterium, assembly GCA_045646485.1. Taxonomy (GTDB): domain Bacteria; phylum Bacillota; class Clostridia; order Oscillospirales; family Acutalibacteraceae; genus DTU089. The sequence goes on along the minus strand of JAZRKU010000007.1, from coordinate 6,193 downwards.
TGGTGTTGCAGTTTTTCACTGCGACGCCAATTTTATTTTGTTTTGGTGTTTGTGAATAAAATACCTGTTTTGCGAAATAATACTTGAAAACAGAAAAAAGGTGATTTTATGAGTGTAGCACTGAATTTATATTATAAGGGTAAAAATGGTAATGCCCATTTGTTTATGAACGAAATGGAAAAAAGCGGTCTGGCAGATAAAATAAGAAACAGAAAAGGTAATGAGTGTTATGAATTTTTTACTTCTGTAAGAGATAAAGAAACTCTGTTGCTCGTTGACCGTTGGGAGGACGACGACGCCTTGCATTATCATCATAATTCTGATGAGATGAAAAAAATAGCAGAGTTGAAAGATAAATACGAGCTTGAATTAAAGGTTGAAAGATACGTTACTGAAGGAAAAAGAAGTTGAAACGGGAATGTAAAAAAGCGTAGACCGCATAAAACTATATAGAACAAGGGGTTCTACAGGGCAGATAACTGTAAGAACCCCTATAGATTATGGAAAAAACTAAAGTTGCAAATTTCTTTCGTTTTATGCTACGAACAAATCTCAGCACTCGACGTACCTATGTATGACTTCGGGCAAGCAAAAACAAGACTGAAGCCTTGTTTTTGTTCGATTGGTCCGTTCTGCATCTTTTTTCCTATCCCCTTAAAAGAGGCTGTAAAAAACATTCGTTTTTTACAGCTTCTTTTGTGATTCCTTATATAAAAACTTGACAAACTACATAAAAAAATGTAATAATATAGTGATTATATATAATGCGAAAATATGACGTTTTACAGTCAGAGGTGTTTTTGTGCGAGTAATAACAGGTTCACAACGTGGGCGTAAACTTATGACCCTTGAAGGTGACAGTGTAAGACCGACAACCGATAAGGTTAAAGAATCTATTTTTAATATTATTCAATTTGACGTTCCTGATGCTGTGGTTATTGATTTATTTGCAGGCTCAGGGCAGTTGGGCATTGGGGCGTTAAGCCGTGGTGCGGATTCATGCATATTTGTTGATTCGTCTTCAAAATCAATTGCAGTTGTTGAAGAAAATCTTAAAATAACAAATTTCAGAGAAAAAGCGAAAACAGTCCGTTCAGATGCATTGGGCTATTTAGACAGAGTTATTGAAAAATATGATATTGCACTTCTCGACCCGCCATATAAAGCAGGGCTTATGGAGGATGCAATTGAAAGAATTGCGCCGCATATGAATGAAAATGGTGTAATTGTTTGCGAAACGGGCAGCGAAGAGGTTTTGCCCGAAAGCATAGAAGGCTTTACATCAAAGAGATATAAATACGGTAAAATCGCTTTAACTGTTTACAGAAAGGGTGAGTAATTTGGGTAAAACCGTAATTTGTCCGGGTAGCTTCGACCCGCTCACTATCGGCCATCTGGATATTATAAAAAGGTCGTCGAAATTGTTTGATAACGTAATTGTTGTTGTAATGAAAAATTTCAGCAAAAACAATGGTAGCTTTACTGTAGAAGAAAGAATGGATTTTATAACACGCTGTACAGCAGATTTGCCAAACGTGTCTGTTGACAGTCATTCAGGTCTTCTGGCAGATTACGCAAAAGAAAAAGGTGCTTCTGCAGTAGTAAAGGGCCTCAGAGCTATTTCTGATTTTGATGATGAGTTTCGTCAGGCTCTAACAAATCAGAAGTTAAACAGTGAGCTTGAAACAATATTTATGGTGACAAGTGCCGACTATATGTTTCTTAGTTCAAGCGTTGTAAAAGAGGTTTGTAAATTGGGCGGCGACGTTTCAAATTTTGTTCCGTCTCAGATTAAAGACGATATAATAGAGCGTCTTTCAAAATAAGTTATAAATAATTATTAAACATATTAATTATTGAAAGGTTGGTAAATATGAGTATTGATACCTTACTTAACGACATGGACACTATTATTGAGGATGGTAGAGCAGTTCCGTTTTCAAGCAAAATTGCAGTAGATGCGGATGAACTCAGAAGAATTATTGAAGACATCAGACTCAATATGCCTGTTGAAATTACTCAGGCGAAGAAGATTGCGGCTGAAAGACGTGATATTCTTAATGCGGCAGATGCAGCAGCAGAAGAGATTATTGTAAAAGCACGTCAGAGAGCTGACCTTATGGTTGAAGAACATCAGATTACCAAAGAAGCTAAAGAAGCGGCGTTGGCTATTATGCAACAAGCAAAGGATGAGTCAAATGCACTTATAAATGCTTCAAAAGCCAAAGCAATAGAAATTATGGATAAATCTGAGCGTTGGTCTAACGATATGCGCAGAAATGCAAGTGCTTACGTTGAAAACGTAATTAAAGATACCGACGAAACACTTACAAGAAGCGTTAATGATATCAGAACGTTAAGACAAAGCCTCAGAGATGCTCTCAGTGCAAGTGGTGAATCAAGACCTGAGTTAGACTGATTGATATAGACGGGTAAGGTGTATTATATAGTAAACCGTAATGGCGACGTTTCGGTGCAATATATAATGACAAAAAATGCAAAAGGTGAGAAAGCAACAATGGAAAAAGAGAAGCTTTGTTTACGCTGTATGAGAAAAATCGGCGACAGCAATGTTTGTCCTTATTGCAAAGATGAAAGCACTCTGGTGCAGAAAGCACCATATTTGCCACTTAAGACCATTGTCGGCGGAAAGTATCTTATAGGAAAGTTAGTTTCTTCAAATGGTGACGGCTCAACATATTATGGTTTTAATTTGGATACAAAACAAGCTGTAATGGTTCGTGAATGCTTCCCTGAGGGTGAAGTAACAAGGGGCGATGATAACTACTGTCTTGTTAATGTGGGCAGAGCAGCCGCTTTTATTGATGCAAAGGCAAAATTCACAAGATTGTGGAGTGCATTGAAAAGTATAAACGGGTATTCTGCAATCGTACCTGTTTTAGATGTTTTTGAAGATTTGGGAACAGCTTATGCTGTAAGTGAATATCTTGGTGAAGGCGAAACCTTAAGAGATTTCTTGCTCAGAAATGAACAGGGCTACATTCTGTGGGACGATGCACGAGTTCTTCTTATGCCTGTTCTTTCTGCGTTGGGGGCTCTTCACGAAAGAGGCGTTTTTCACGGGGCTATATCTCCGAATTCGCTTATTGTCGACAAAGACGGTAAGGTTAAAATAACAGATTACAGCATAGATGACGTTCGTTTTAAAGGTGGCAGACTTCCTGTTGAATTAGTCGAAGGATATGCCGCAATTGAGCAATATGCTGCTGACGGCGGTCTTGGCCCATGGACTGATATTTACGGCTTTGCAACCGTTCTTTACAGAGTTCTTGTCGGAAGTACCCCTATGAGCTCGGTTTCAAGAGCTGCTAATGATAAGCTTATGATTCCTGGTAAATTTGCAGAAATTATACCTGCTTATGTTATTAATGCATTGGTGAATGCTTTGCAGATTTTACCTGAGGACAGAACAGAAAATGTTGAGGAACTTCGTGACGACCTTTCAGCTTCGCCTTCGGCGGCAGTGAGTGCGGCAGAAGCTTATTCTTCAATGGCGGCAGTCAGACGTTCTGTTGTGAAGGAACCTGAAATAGAAGAGTTTCATGCAGAAGATTTAGAGGAAGATTACGAGGAAGAAACGCATAACACTGCTAAAACCCAAAGCGGTGTGAAGAAGAGCACGATAATTACGCTCGTTGCAAGTGTTTCGGTTTGCCTTATAATTCTTATTGCAGTAATAATAGGTATAAGCGGAATGGGTAAGGATAAGGATGATGATATCACGACCGAGCCTTCTGAAAACGTTTTAGGTATAGTTGATGAAACAGAAGAAGATTTTATAAACGTTACCATTCCCGATTTCAGAAGTGAAGATATTGAAGAAATAAAGAAAGACGAGACTTATAAAGCGGTTCTTGTTATAGACACCGTCTATGAAGACAGCGATGAGCCTATGGGTACGGTTATAGGTCAGGATTTACCTGCGGGAACAGTTGTTTCTTCTATTAATCCACGTTCAATTACTCTTAAGGTAAGTAATGGTTTGCTTGTGCCTGATTTAATTGGCGATGATGCAACAAAGGCGAAAGAAGAATTAGAAGAAAAGGGCTTTAAGCTCGTTGAGGTTGTTGTTGGTAACGTTGCTAACGTCGAAACAGATTCAAACAAGGTTTACGACGTGGTTTATTACCCTGAAGCTTCAGGCGATTGGGCAGAGCTTCCGAGTGACAGAAGAATTGACGCGAGTCAGAAGATTGTAATTTACTGTTATGGTGAATATACACCGCCTACAACAGAGCCGTCAGAGCCTACTGAAGATAATTCTGATGTACCGGTTGACGTTCCTCAGGATGAAGGTTCAGAAGATGACTCTTCTCTCGATAATGGCGAAAACGATGTTGTCGCACAATAAATTTTTAAAAAAGTATTGACAAACGGGTAAGTTACTGTTATTATATTTGAGCAACAAAGCAGAACTTTTCCGTTCTCACCAAACGAGAGTATTGTTTGGTACAATACCTTTTAGATTTTACAACAGTAGTGTTGTGTCTTTTAGCGTGAACGGAAATCCGTTCACGCTTTATTATTTCAGGAGGTGTTTTGGTATTAGCAAGGAAACTCAAATCAACGAAGAAATCAGAGATAAAGAAGTGAGAGTTATTTCTGCAGAGGGTGAGCAGGTTGGCATTATGTCAGCAAAGGATGCTCTTAAGTTAGCAGAAAAGGCTAATCTTGATCTTGTTAAAATTGCTCCGGGTGCAAATCCACCTGTGTGCAAAATCATGGACTATGGTAAATATCGCTTTGAACAGGCAAAACGCGAAAAAGAAGCGAAGAAAAACCAGAAGGTTATGGATATTAAAGAAGTTCGTTTATCTCTCAATATTGATGTCGGCGATTTTAACACAAAAGCAAACCATGCAAGACGCTTTTTAAGCGATGGAAATAAAGTTAAAGTTTCTATTCGCTTCAGAGGTAGAGAGATGGCTCATGCCGAAAATGGTAACGTAATTATGGATAGATTTGCAGAGGCTTGTGCAGAAAATGGAACTGTAGAAAAACCTGCAAAACTTGAGGGACGTTCAATGCTTATGTTCCTTGTACCCAAGACAACTAAATGATTAATGGTTAAGTGATTTATTATTAAGGAGGAAAAATTATGCCAAAGCTTAAAACACATTCAGGCGCTAAAAAGCGTTTCAAACTTTCAAAAAATGGTAAACCTGTACGTGGTCATGCAAATAAGTCTCACATTCTTACAAAGAAGACTACAAAACGTAAAAGAGGTCTTCGTCAGACAGCAGTTGCAGACGCTACAAACACAAAGCAAATCAAGCGTCTTATTCCTTATAAATAAGATTAGAACGGAGGTAAATTTAAATGGCTCGTATTAAAGGTGCGACAATGACTCGCAAAAGAAGAAATAAAGTTCTTAGATTAGCTAAAGGCTACTATGGCTCAAAGAGTAAATTATTTAAAACAGCGAAACAAGCTGTTATGAAAAGCGGTAACTATGCATACATCGGCAGAAAACAAAAGAAAAGAGATTTCCGCCGTCTTTGGATTGCAAGAATTTCAGCTGCTTGCAAGATGAATGGTATCAACTACTCAACATTCATCAATGGTCTTAAGAAAGCAAATATCGACCTTAACAGAAAAATGCTTTCAGAAATTGCTATTGCTGACCCACAGGGCTTCACAGCTCTTGTTGAAAAGGCAAAGGCTGCTCTTTAATAGTTGATTTAAATACGCTCGGTCAGGGTTCTGACCGAGCGTTAGGCATTTATTAAGGGCACTAAAATTTGGTCGTATTTTGAAGAAAATTGGTGTTTTGAGTGCGAAATTTATTTCATAAGCTATTCTATATAAAATAAATTTTGCATTCAATTAAGGAAAAAGTTATGGAAGTTATTTCATCAAAAAGTAATGATAAAATTAAATATGCAGTAAAGCTCAGAGAGTCTGCAGCTTTCAGAAAAAAAGAAGAAAAATTCTTTCTTGAAAGTGCAAGACTTATACAAGATGCAGCGCTTAGTGGTGCAGAAATTGAAATGCTGTTTGTTACAGATGATGCTAATGAAAAGTATCGTGAATATATAGATATTATTTTAAAATCAACAAAAAAAGCATTTATTATTTCGACAGAAATAGCAGAAAAATTAGCGGATACCAAAACCACTCAGGGTGTTTTTGCAGTTCTCAGAGTGCTTGACAAATTTGCAAATATAAGTAA
>JAZRKU010000006.1:0-18955 GCA_045646485.1 Acutalibacteraceae bacterium | reverse complement strand
AATACACAAAAAGGGTAGCAAAAATTGTTGCTACCCTTTAATTTTTTTGAAATTTACATTTCAGAAAAAACAAGAAAACGAGAGAAAAAAAGAGTAAAAACAAGATAGTCTTGATTATTTTAAATTTGTTGCAAAAAATCGTTGACAATTGATATGCCGTGTGGTAATATATCAAGGCATTAAAGAAGGGGAAACCCAAATATTACGGAGGTAACTGTTATGTCTACTTATATGCCTAAAGGCGATATTGTTGATCGTCAATGGTATGTTCTTGACGCTGAAGGCAGAACTCTCGGCGAAGTTGCTGTAGAAGCTGCTACTATTCTTCGCGGCAAGCATAAACCAACTTTTACACCACACGCAGATTGCGGTGACAGCGTTATTGTTATCAACGCTTCAAAAATCGTTCTTACAGGTAATAAACTTAATGATAAGATTTATTATCACCACACAGGTTATATCGGTAATATGAAGGCTGTTAAATACGGTACTCTTATGAAAGAGAAACCTGAATTCGTTGTTGAAAAAGCTGTTAAAGGTATGCTTCCTGACAACACAATCGGTAGAAATGCTATGTCTCGTATCCGCGTTTATGCAGGTGCAGAGCACAAACAAGAGGCTCAGAAGCCAATTGTTAGAGAATTTTAAGTGAGGAGGCAATAAACAATGTACGAAAGCAAACCATATTTCTACGGTACTGGTAGAAGAAAAAAATCTGTAGCTCGTGTTCGTGTTTATCCGGGTACAGGTAAAATCACAATCAACGACAGAGATATTGACGATTATTTCGGTCTTGAAACTCTTAAACTCATCGTTCGTCAGCCTCTTGCACTTACAGAAACATCTGAAAAATATGATGTTATCTGCCGTGTAGCAGGTGGCGGTGTAACAGGTCAGGCTGGTGCTATCCGTCACGGTATAGCAAGAGCTCTTCTTCAATCAGAAGACGAAGTTCGTCCTGTTCTTAAAAAAGCAGGTCTTCTTACAAGAGACCCAAGAATGAAAGAAAGAAAGAAATACGGTCTCAAAGGCGCACGTCGTGCACCACAGTTCTCAAAGAGATAATTTCTTATTTCAAAGAGTATTCAAAAACCCCGAAACCTTCAGGTTTTCGGGGTTTATTTTTATTTATCTATCCTTATAAACCTTGACTTTTCAGTGTATACATATTATAATTTATTGATGGTTATTTTTGATTATATTATATTTTGAGTTGGTACGATATGAATAATAAATTTTTAACTCCCAACAAAATAATATGTATGGTATCATTGTTCTTCTTATTGACAATAGATGCTGGTTTTTATTCGAGTGCAGTAATGAATGGTACAGTAAGACTTGTTATTGCGGCAACAGCAGTTGTTTTTTTGGTAATTACAAGATTGCAGAAAACAATTATGACAAATCCATTTTTTTCACGCTTACGAAAAACATTTGTGTTCTTTCTTTTATCACTTGTTATGCCGTTGCTGTATGGTAGGTTTAACATGAAGCAAATGATTATTATGGTTGCGGCGTGGTCAATTGGTTATTTATTTACGTTATTTGTTTCTTACCATGAATTTAAAGATATTTTTTCATTGCTAATAAGATTTTTAGCGGTTTATTCTTTAATTACTTTTGCTATAAGTTTAATTTTCCCTGATTTTATTTATCTTTTACCCGAGGTTGTAAGAGCGGATGGTGATTCTTTCCGTAATGCAATTTTTTCGGTGCTTTCAGAAAGTACTTATCTTAAAAGAAATATTGGTATTTTCTGGGAACCGGGTGCTTATTCTATCTATTTAAACATTGCACTCTTTTTTGAGTTGTTTGAAGAGAAATTTAATGTTAAAAGAATCATTTTATATGCTGTTACTATACTAACAACATTTTCAACATTAGGTATTGTTTGTATGGTTATATTATTTGCTGCCTTTCTTACTACCAGCAACAAAATTGCTTCGAGTAAAACAAAAGGTGTAATTTTAGCCCTTGGTTCTTTAGGTTTAGTGGGCTTGCTTTTCTTCGGTGGAGATTTCTTTTTCCACGTTTTTGATAAGTTAGATATGTCAAGCAACAATGTCAGTGATTCTACAACAGTCAGAATAAACGCTGTTATTTATCCCTTATCAGCATTTTTAGAAAAACCCTTTTTAGGTGTGGGTTACGACGATTATTTGTTTATTCAAACACGCTTTTGTAATGATATGGCAACCTGTACTTTTGTAAATTGGCTTTGCCTTTTTGGTGTTGCCGGTGGTGTTTTACCTATTATAGGTTGTATAAGATTTTTTACTGTTAACAGCCATAAATTTATTACTAATATTGCATTATTCGTTTTCACTTTGTTATTGTTTTCAACCGAAAACTTCATAATTGTCACATTTATATATATGCTTATTTTCTATGGGTACAATAAACGCAGCGACAAAAAACTGTTAAGGAAATTAGTCTGAAATGAATATTTTATTTTTAGTGACAGAAAGTATGTCTGCCAATGGCATTTGTTGCAAAGCTATAATGAGAGAGTTTTGCAAAAACGGCGATAATGTTTTCTGTGTTACAAATAAAGAAGCAAATTTAAAAGAAGATGAATTCATTGAGGAATCTGTGAATTATTACACCGTTCGTCCCAGGACTATTTATGCAATCAATTCATTTATACTTGAAAACAGTAAAAAGAAGCCATTGCTTTGTAAAATTTTAAAAAAGTTTAATTTTGTAATTAATAAAATAAAGCTTTTAATGATTTATCCCATCTGGCCGTTAGTTTCTCCGCTTTATGCAAACAGAATGTTTAAAACGGCTGAAAAAATTTGTAAAGAACACAAAATTGAATGTATTGTGCCTGTTTACAGTCAGGTGGATACGTTAATTGCGGCACATAAAATAAAAAATAAGAACGACAAAATTAAGTATATTCCTTATTTTTTAGATTCATTTTCAGGTGGTTATGGTCCGAAAATGTTTTCAGATGAATGGATTTTTAGAAGAGGCGTTAAATGGGAACGAAAACTTCTTGATAATTCTGATAAAATCGTAATGATGGAATCCGCAAAGAAGCACTATGATTCTAAATGTATAAACGAAGAGTATTATGAAAAAATTACATATCTTGATTTACCACTTTTTGAGGAAAGGGTATACAATTCAGAAAAATCAGATTTTATCAATATTTTATATGCCGGTACGCTCCCTAACAGTGTGAGGTCACCAAAGTTTTTTCTTGAATCGTTTGTTAAAATTAAAAACGATAAATTAAGACTTCATTTTGTAGGAGATGATTCTTCACCGGATTTAAAATACTATAGTGATATTGATAACAGAATTACTTATAGCGGCAGATGCTTTCACAGCGAGGTTTTAAAGCTTGAAAAAGATGCAACAGTGTTTTTGAATATCGGAAATACACTTACAAATATGACTCCTTCAAAAATATTTGAATATCTTTCTTGGAATAAACCTATTATTTCAACAATGCCTATAAAGAATGAACCGGGTTCATATTATTTAGAGAAGTTTCCGTTAGCTTTATTGCTTGATGAGCAAGATTTAACAACAGATGAAGCTTCGGTACTAATTGAAAAGTTCGTTATAGAGAATTGTGATAAAAAGGTATCTCCCGAATTTTTATGCGAAACTTATAAAAGTAATATGCCACAAAGTTTCGTTGAGTTGGTTTTAAATTGAGGTCTTTTTAATGAAAAAAGTTTTAGTTTATTTAAAAAAGTATATTAAAGAAACTATTTTTGCGCCCCTGCTGAAAATGTCGGAGGCGCTTCTTGAATTATTTGTGCCTATTGTAATTGCCAATATTGTTGATATCGGCGTCAACGAAGGTCGTGAATATGTAATTAATCAATGTGTTATATTGTTTGCTTTAGGCGTGTTTGGCTTACTTTTTTCTGTATCAGCACAATATATGTCTGCACGTGCCGCGGTTGGTATGGCAACAGATTTAAAAGCAGATTTGTTTCGTCATATACAAAAATTCTCTTACGCTGAGCATGAAAAAACAGGTGCAACAACGCTTATTACAAGAATGACGAGCGATATAAATCAGGTTCAATCGGGTGTTAATCTTACGTTAAGATTATTTTTGCGTTCGCCGTTTATTGTTTTCGGTTCAATGATTATGGCGTTCACATTAGACATAAAATCAGCTCTGATATTCGTGGTTACTATTCCATTGCTTTCTGCAGTAGTTTTTACAGTTATGGCTGTAACAATTCCTAAATACAGAAATGTTCAGGAAAAGCTCGATTCTTTATTGCTCACAACCCGTGAAAATCTTTCTGGCGTAAGAGTTATAAGAGCGTTTTGCAAAGAAAAGAATGAAACTGAAAATTTCAATGAAAAGAATATTCTTTTGAATATTGCGCAACGCTCGGTTGCAAAAATTTCAAGTCTGACAAATCCGATGACGTTTATCATTGTCAATGTTTCAGCGGTTGTTCTTATTTGGGTCGGCGCTTTAAGAGTTGATAATGGTGATATTTCACAGGGTACAGTTATTGCACTTTATAATTATATGGCGCAGATTCTTGTAGAACTTATAAAGCTTGCAAATCTTATTGTAAGTATTACAAAATCCATTGCAAGTGCAGGCAGAATTTCTAAAATCTTTGACGTTCAGGATTCTACAGAGGATGTTGCTAATCCCGAGGATTCATTTGATTTAAATTCAGAACTTGCAGTTGAATTCAAAAATGTTTCGTTTAAATATCCGAACTCAAATGAAAATTCTCTTGAGAATATTTCTTTTGCTGTTAAAAAAGGTGAAACGATAGGTGTAATTGGTGGTACAGGTTCAGGTAAAACCACTTTGATTAATCTTATAGCACGATTTTATGATATTACAAATGGTGAATTGAAGGTTTTTAATAAGTCGGTAGATTCGGTTACAGAAAAATTTTTAAGAGAAAATATAGCGATTGTTCCGCAAAAATCTGAGCTATTTAAAGGTACAATAAGAGATAATATCAAAATGGGAAAACTGGATGCTTCTGAAGATGAGTTGAAAAGAGCGTTAAAGCTTTCTCAGGCAGAAGAATTTGTTGTGAAAAAGGACGGGGGATTGGATTATACTATAGAGCAGTATGGTAAAAATCTCTCGGGTGGTCAGAAGCAAAGACTCGCTATAGCACGTGCATTAATTAAAAATGCACCGATTCTTATACTTGATGATTGTGCTTCAGCACTTGATTTAGCGACTGACGCTAAGCTCAGAAAGGCAATAAAAGAGTTACCCGAAAATCCTACGGTGTTTATTGTTTCTCAAAGAGTTTCTGCAGTTATGAATTCTGACAAGATTCTTGTTTTGGATGATGGTGAATTAGTTGCAATTGGCAGCCATGAGGATTTACAGAATTCCTGCGAGATTTATAAAGAAATTTGCAACTCTCAGTTTGGGGGTGAAGAATAATGAATACAAAGCAACGAACATTTAAAAGATTGTTTGAAATAATCGGCAAATATAAATTTATGCTTGCTCTGACAATTTTTTTAGCATTAGTGTTTGTGGTGATATCATTATATATACCAATACTCGTTGGTGAAGCGATTGATACTATCGTCGGGAAAAATAACGTTGATTTTACTTTATTGATGCCTGTTCTTGTGAAAATCACAATAATAGTTCTTCTTGGTGGTATTGCTCAGTGGTTGATGAGTATTATAAACAATTATATTACCTATAACACTGTACGTGATATAAGAAAGCTTTGCTTTGACAAGCTTATGAAATTACCCGTCAAATATATAGATGGCAATGCACACGGCGGAATTGTCAGCAGAATTATAACTGATGTTGACACTTTTGCTGATGGATTATTATTAGGCTTCACACAAGTTTTTACAGGTGTTGCAACAATTCTCGGAACATTATTTATCATGGAGCGTTTAAATCCGGTAATAGCACTTGCAGTTGCACTTTTAACACCGTTGTCGATGTTTGCTGCAAAGTTTATTTCAGGAAGAACATATAAGCTGTTTAAATCACAATCCGAAAAAAGGGCAGAGCAGACGTCATTAACAGAAGAGATGATAACAAATCAGAAAACTGTTAAAGCATTTAATTATGAAGATAAAGCGATTTCTGATTTTGATGAAATCAATAATTCATTAAGTAAAGTTTCTTTAAAGGCTATTTTTTATTCTTCGTTAACAAACCCTGTTACGCGATTTGTTAACAGTATGGTTTATATGGTTGTTGCCTTAATTGGTGCATTCTTTGTGCTCGGTGGCGGTCTTACGGTCGGTTTATTAGTAAGCTTTTTAAGTTACGCAAACCAATACACCAAGCCGTTTAATGAAATCTCAGGGGTTATAACAGAGCTTCAGAATGCTATTGCTTGTCTGGAAAGAGTTTTTGATTTAATATATGAGGATGAATATAGTAAAGATGGTTCTGAGCATTTTGAAAATAATAACGGAACGGTTGAATTTAAAAATGTTTATTTCTCATACAGTCCTGAAAAACCACTTATTGAAGATTTTTCTTTGAGTGTAAAATCAGGTGAAACAATAGCAATAGTTGGTCCTACGGGTTGCGGTAAAACAACGCTTATTAATATACTTATGCGTTTTTATGATGTTCAGAAGGGCGAAATTCTTATAAATGGTAAAAATATTACCAATATAAGCCGTGAAGAATTACGCTCGGAATTTGGTATGGTTTTACAGGAAACCTGGCTTAAGAGCGGAACCGTTCTTGAAAATTTAAAGCTTGGTGTACCAAATGCAACCGAAGAACAGATTATAGAAGCTGCAAAACTCACTAAAGCACATAGCTTTGTAAAAAGATTACCCGACGCTTACAATACTGTTTTAGGCGAACAGGGTGGCTCTTTATCTGAAGGACAGAAGCAACTGTTATGCATAACGAGAGTTATGGTTATGAATCCACCAATGCTTATTTTAGATGAAGCAACATCATCTATTGATACCCGTACAGAATTGCAAATCAGTAAAGCATTTGACCTGTTAATGAAAGGTAAAACGTCTTTTGTGGTTGCTCATAGACTTTCAACTATAAAAGATGCGGATAAAATTCTTGTTATGAAAGACGGAAAAGTTGTTGAAATAGGTAATCACAACGAGCTGCTCAGTGAGAAAGGTTTTTATTATAATCTTTATAAAAGTCAATTTGAAATATAAAATAAAAGAGGTTGTAAAAAACGATAAGTTATCGTTTTTTACAACCTCTTTTTAAATTCCCACAATGCCGGATGCGGTAATAAAAACCTGCTTTGTTGCAGGTGGGTGTTCTCTCCATGGTTTCACGCTCCCTTCGTCCGCATAAGGCGGGAGGTCTGCAATCCGCCACAGAAGTCCGAACTCCCTTTAAATTGACATAGGGTTAATATTATCCGCATTTATCGAACACCGCAGGAATTTAAGTATTAAATAAATTACTCTTCGTCTTCAAATTCAAAAATATCTGCAAGTCTTTCTTCAAACAACTTACCGATTTTATCAAAGAGTTTATCATCTTCAATAGGCTCAAGATAGAGCTCACCATCTTCTTCTGTTACCTGAAGAATTATGAGTTCACCATTACTGTCGAGAATTTCTTCGGCTTCATCATAAACCGGTAAAAGAGCAACGAATTTACCTTCATCGGTTTCAATTCTGTCTAATTCTTCAAAAGTATGTTCAACACCATCGTCATCGACTACAGAGACAATATCAGGACCATATTCTTCATTGATGTTTTCAAATTCATTGAAATTATCTGACATAAATATCACCTTAACCTTTCTATTATAATTTTAAACTTTTTTGTTGTTTAAGTCAACAGTAAATTATTCCGATATTTCAGCACACCATTTGAAGGTTCTTTCGCTTTTCGGCTCTAATGCCATAATCTCTCTTTTTTCGCTGAAATCAGCCTTTTTATCATGGCTATCATTGATTCCCCACCAAGGTTCAATACAAACGTATGGTGCATTAGGTTTTGCCCATATGCCTAAAACAGGGGAGTCAAAATTAAATCTTACAACTCTGTCGTGGTTATCGCTTTTAAGTGAAATTACTTTGTCTGTGTAACCGCTTATTATAAGAGCATCATTATCAAAAGTGTTTTTTTCTATATTAATTCTTTTTTCGTTCTTTAATAATTCAACTTGATTATCGAGTAAAAGGGATTCTTCATCAATTTGTTCATTTAAAACTGTCTGTGGATTATCAAATTCAAGGTAATCGCCAATTTCGCAATTGAAAGCAGGGTGTGCACCAAATGAGAAATACATAGTTGTATCGTTTTTGTTAACTACCTTATGCGAAACTTCTAAAGAATTATCTTTTAATAAAAATGTAATAATCAAATCAAAATGATATGGATATATTTTTAATGAGTTTTCATCATCGCTTTGCAAGAAAACTAATTTTCTGTCCGTTTTTTCAATTAATTTAAACGTTTTTTTTCTGACAATTCCGTGTTTTTCCATGGTGTATTCTTTACCGTTAAGTCGGTATTTGTCGTCGAGAAGTCTACCTACAATTGGAAAAAGAACAGGTGACTGGCCATACCAGATATCAGTATTTCCGCACCAGATATATTCTATACCTGATTTGTTTGATTTCAAAGAAGTGAGTTCAGCACCCATTTCTTTAACACTTAAAGTAAAATGTTCATTTGAAACACTATGTATCATTTGAATTTCTCCTTTTTCTATTAATAAAAGCATCACGAAAATTCGGAATGCTTTTATAATTGTATTTTATAAAGTTTTAATCAGATTTTGTAAAGCTTAACTGCTGTGTTGTTATCATAATCAGGCAACTCAACACAAATATGCTCAGAGAGTGAGGTAGGAATGTTTTTTCCTATGTAATCAGGTCTGAAGGGGAGCTCTCTGTGCCCTCTGTCACAAAGTATAGCAAGCTGAATACTTGCAGGTCTGCCTAATTTAAAAAGTGCTTCAATCGCAGCACGAACAGTTCTGCCCGTAAATAAAACATCATCAACAAGAATAATATTTTTACCATTGATATCAAAATCAATTTTTGTTGTGTTAACCTCAGGTAATTCGTGTGCCTGAGTCAAGTCGTCTCTGTAAAGGTTTATATCTAGCTCGCCAACTTCAATTGAAACTGATTCAATATTTTTAATATTGTCTGCTATTATTTTGGCTAACGGAACCCCACGACTTCTTACACCAATTATTGCAACGTTTTCAGTTCCGCGATTTCTTTCAATAATTTCGTGTGCAATTCGTGTCAATGAACGTTTAATCGCAGATTCATCCATTAAAACAGCTTTTAATTCCATAAAACCTCCGAATTAAATCATATAAACTCCGGAATCAAGTTCAACAATTTCACGGTCGTTTGTTCTGATATATTTATAAACAGGTTCTTCAAATTCTTTGTAATCAGCAACAGTAAAGTTTTTTAAATCAATTGTTCTGATTTTACAGGACTGATAATTACAAACATAGAGAATGTTATTGTAATTTGTAATAGAAACGGGATTCAAAAATGCAGTTGAAGAATCTCCGCCGATTCTTAAAACGATTTTTTCAGTTGTAGGGGAATAACGAATTACACAGTTATTGTCAGGAACAACACACCAAAGATACTTCTTTTCAGCGGCAACACCGCTTACAGGGCAGTCGCGATATTGTAAATCGCCTGTCCAATAAAGCGTTCCGTTTTCATCAAATAACCCTAATTCGCCCGTTTTGTAGGCGACAGCAACATGTTTATTAGGTAAAATTGTAGCGTCACAGGAGAGGTAATCACCAAGCTTTTCTGTGATTTTTTCATAGGCATCACCAAACTTATTAAACAAATATGCACCTTTAGTGCTTTGTGATGGCCTTTCTAATTTAACATCGTAGGTTATGAATGAAATTTTTGTTTCACCACTTTTGAGGGTATCTTTTCTTGCGACGATTATCCCTTTCGAAAAAGGGATAATATCTGCAATATCAATATCCATCAATTTTTTCATTTTTATTCCTCGTCTGTATTGTCAATATTATTAATTTGATAACATAATGTCATAAGAGAATCACCGAGATGGACGTTTTCAACGGCAACATCCTTGTAATTATTTGCGATGTCATATTGGGTGAAATTCCAGAAGCCTTTAATTCCCAATGAAACTAATTTTTGGGCAGTTGAATCTGCAAATTCACTCGGAATACAAAGTATGGCAACACTTGGCTTGTGTTCATTGCAGAAGCTTTCTAAATCTGCTTCATCTAAAACAATCTGGTTACCAATACTTTGCCCTATAACATTTGGATTATTATCGAAAACACCAATTAAATCAAAGCCTCTGTCTTCAAATCTTAAATGAGTTGCAACCGCGTGACCGAGGTTACCTGCACCAATAAGAACAGCCTTGAATTTACTGCTTAAACCAAGAATGTTACCAATTTCATTATAAAGTTGTTCAATGTTATAACCATAACCTTGCTGACCGAATCCGCCGAAGCAATTAAGGTCCTGACGAATCTGAGAAGCGGTAAGCCCCATTCTTGAAGATAACTCTTTTGATGATATTCTTATGACACCCATTTTTTTCAATTCTTCCAAATATCTGTGATATCTCGGAAGTCGTTTTATAACGGGAGTAGAAACTTGTTCATTTTTTTTCATAATATATCAAGTACCTTTTCAGTCATTTAAAGCGTTTTTAACGTATCCATTACATATTGGCCGAATTCTTCACAAGTGCAACCTGTGTCACGACCTGTAATAGTCATTTTCTTTTCAGTTATCATACAGATATCAAGTGCTTTTTCAAGTTTATCGGCCTCTTCTTGTTTGCCGATATGTGAAAGAAGAAGCACAGAAGCACGAAGCATTGAGCAAGGGTCGGCATATTGACCGCGACCTTCTTTTACCATACGTGGTGCAGAACCGTGAATTGCTTCGAACATAGCGTATTGCTTACCAATGTTTGCACTACCTGCGGTACCAACACCACCCTGGAATTCAGCAGCTTCGTCAGTAATAATATCACCATAAAGGTTAGGAAGAACAAAAACTTTAAAATCTGTACGACGTTTTTTGTCAACTAATTTTGCAGTTGTAATGTCAATATACCATTCATCAGTGATGATTTCAGGGTAATCCTTTGCAATGTTTTTGCAAAGGTTAAGGAATTTACCATCAGTTGTTTTAATAATGTTTGCTTTTGTAATGATTGAAACACGTTCTTTTTTGTTGTTTCTTGCATATTCATAAGCGAGCTTTGCAATTCTTTCAGTACCTTCAGTTGTTGTAACAACAAAGTCAAAAGCAAGTTCACCGTCAACGTCAACGCCTTTAGAACCTACAGCGTAAGCACCTTCGGTGTTTTCTCTGAAGAATGTCCAGTCAATGTTTTCTTCAGGAATTTTAACAGGACGAACGTTTGCAAAAAGGTCGAGTGCTTTACGCATAGCAACGTTTGCGCTTTCAATATTTGGGAGTCCGTCACCGGCCTGAGGTGTGGTTGTAGGGCCTTTCAATATAACGTCACAAGCTTTTAACTCTTCCATTACGTCATCAGGAATAGCTTTCATAACCTTTGCACGGTTTTCAATTGTAAGTCCGTCGATGTATTTGAATTCAATTCTGCCACTGTCTACATCATCCTTTAAGATGTATTTGAGAACGTTTGCAGATTCTTTAGTGATTATAGGACCAATGCCGTCGCCGCCACAAACACCGATAACAATTTTATCAAGAGATTTGAAATCCTTGAATTCTTTAGTTGATTTGATTTTTTGGTTTCTTTCATCTTGCTCTATAAGAAGTGCTTTGAATTTCTCAAGAGCTGCATTGATTTGTACTTCGTTCATAATTAGTTATTCTCCTTTTTTGTGAAATCGAGAAGGCTACCCGCTGAAATGATATCTTTTTGTCTGTCAGATACATCACAAATAAGCTTGTACTCTTCATTTTTGGTTTTGTTTACGAGTGTAATATCAGCGTTAGCTGAAAGTTCAGATTTGATGTTTGGAAGCTCAAGCTCATCATTTACATCAATTCTGTCGTAGTCATCAGCATTTTTAAAGTTAAGAGGAATGATACCTGCATTAACAAGATTTGCCTTGTGGATACGTGCAAAAGATTTTGTAATAACAGCTTTAACACCTAAATAGAGTGGAACTAAGGCAGCGTGCTCTCTTGAAGAACCCTGACCGTAGTTTGCACCGCCGATTATAATACAACTTTCTGCCTTTTTACAGTTTTCGGCAAAATTCTCGTCGCATTGACGGAAGCAGAATTGTGAAAGATACGGAATGTTAGAACGATAAGGAAGAATTTTTGCACCTGCAGGCATAATGTGGTCGGTTGTAATGTTATCGCCAACCTTGAGAACTGCTTTTGCAGAAATTGCATCTGCAAGGGGAGAGGTTTTCGGGAAAGGCTTAATATTAGGACCATAATAAACCTCAACTGCATCTGCCTCTGCTTTTGTTTCTGCAGGTAATTCAATCATATTGTCATTTATAATAAATGTTTTTGGAAGAGAAACAGAAATATCATCACTGAGCTCTGTAGGGTCTGTAAGAACACCTGTAATTGCAGATGCTGCTGCAGTTTCAGGACTGACTAAGAATACTTTACCATCAGCAGTACCACTTCTGCCTTCAAAGTTTCTGTTGAAGGTTCTTAAAGAAACACCTGAAGAACAAGGTGATTGACCCATACCGATGCAAGGACCGCAAGCACTTTCAAGAATACGGGCACCTGCATCAATCATATCAGCCAAAGCACCGTTTAAAGCAAGCATATTAAGAACTTGCTTTGAGCCCGGAGCAATACCAAGGCTTACGTTAGGATTAACCTTTTTGCCTTTAAGTATTTTTGCAACCTTCATCATATCTAAGAGAGATGAGTTTGTGCAAGAGCCTATAAGTACCTGATCAACCTTGATTTTTCCGATTTCAGAAATTGATTTAACATTGTCAGGCATATGAGGCATTGCCGCAAGAGGCTTGAGAGAAGATAAATCAATATCAATAACTCTGTCATATTCTGCATCCATATCAGGAAGAAGTTCAACCCAATCTTTTTCTCTGCTTTGAGCTTTCATAAACTCAAATGTGATTTCATCTGAAGGGAAAATTGAGGTGGTAGCACCGAGTTCGGCACCCATATTTGTGATAGTTGCTCTTTCAGGAACAGAAAGTGTTTTTACACCTTCACCACCATATTCAACAACCTTGCCAACGCCACCCTTTACAGAGAGAATTCTTAAAACTTCAAGAATAATATCCTTAGCTGCAACATAAGGTGAAAGCTTACCTGTGAGGTTAACCTTAATTACTTCAGGTACAGTGATATAATAAGCTCCGCCACCCATAGCAACTGCAACGTCGAGACCACCGGCACCCATAGCAAGCATACCCAAACCGCCGCCGGTTGGTGTGTGGCTGTCAGAACCTATAAGTGTTTTACCGGGGATGCCAAAACGTTCTAAATGCACCTGGTGGCAGATACCGTTACCTGGGCGTGAATAACGAACACCACGTTTTTTACAAACACTCTGAATAAATTTATGGTCATCGGCGTTTTCAAAACCTGTCTGAAGAGTGTTGTGATCGATATATGCAACAGAAAGTTCTGTTTTAACCTTTTCGATATCCATTGCTTCGAGTTCAAGGTAAGCCATAGTACCTGTAGCATCCTGCGTAAGAGTCTGGTCAATTCTTATACCGACTTCGTTACCTTTTTTGTACTCGCCATCAACAAGATGGTTTTTAATAATCTTTTCACATAAAGTAAGACCCATTGTTATTCCTCCAACGAACTTGTTTAAATTTTTAACAATGTATATTGTATAATTTTTAACGCTTTTTGTCAACGGAAAACAATGCAACTAAAAGTGTAAATTTATTGCTAAATTACAATGTTTTTTATATAATATATACAATATATGTAAATGAATTTTAAAAACTGAACTTAAAAATTTATTTAGTTGATAAAATCTTGAACTTCTTCGAAAAATATGTTATTATGTAGTTTGTTTATTTTCGCAGTTTTGGGGCACAATACAGTCGGTGATATATTGTGATTTATGAAAACGAAGAAAATCAGTTTTTATCTTTTACCGCAACAAACCCGACTGAGTCCTCAACAGATTCGATTGATGCAGAGATTGACGATAGTGTAAACGAAGATGAAAGTGACGGTAGTTTAACCATTAATGTTGATGGTAAGTATATTCATTGTTTGACGATAATTGGTCAGATTGAAGGCCATTACACATTACCACCGACAACAAAGACCACAAAATATGAGCATATTATTCCGAGAATAGTAGCAATAGAAGAGAATAAAGACATATCTGGTTTGTTACTTGTTTTGAATACAATTGGAGGAGATATTGAAGCAGGACTTGCTATTGCGGAGCTTGTTTCAGGGATGACAAAGCCTACGGTCTCTCTGGTTTTAGGTGGCGGTCATTCTATTGGTATTCCGCTTGCGGTGAGTGCTAAAAAATCTTTTATTGTTCCATCGGCTTCTATGACGGTTCATCCGGTGAGGATGAGCGGCTTGGTGTTAGGCGTTCCGCAAACGTTTTCTTATCTGAAAAAAATGGAGGAACGCGTTGTTGGATTTATCACAAGAAATGCTAAAATTAAGCCTGAAAGATTTAAGAAATTAATGCTTAACAGCGATGAATTGATTTCGGATTTCGGAACGGTTTTGTTAGGTGAGGATGCTGTCAGCGAAGGGTTGATTGACTCTATTGGTGGGTTGTCAGATGCTTTAAATTGCCTGTCTGAAATGATTGGTTCTGAAAACGATATAAAAAACGAAAAAAGTGAGGGGTGATTGAAATTGGATATTCTTAAAGCGTTTATTATGGGTATAATTCAGGGGTTAACTGAGTTTTTGCCAATATCAAGTAGCGGTCACTTATCTCTTTTCAGTCACTTTTTTAATATTGATACAGGCATATCGGGGTTATATTCCTCGATGTTACATATAGGAACTTTAATAGCAATTTTAATTTATTTCTACAAAACTATTTACGAGTTGTTCGTTGAGTTTGTTCTTTGCATAAAAGATGTTTTCAAAAAAAGATTTACTTTTAAATTCAGTGAAATGTCGACGACAAGAAAAATGTTGTTTATGTTTGTTTTTTCGTGCATACCGCTGTTATTCTTATTAATTCCCGTTAATTCTGAAGAAAACATGATGGAAGCGTTAACAGTTTTTTCTTCTGTTGAAAAAATTTTGGCTGAGGGGGTCTGCTTTATTGTAACGGGTGTTGTGTTGTTACTCGGTGTTCTTGCAGATAATGCGCACAAGAAAAAAAGAAACGTTGGTCCTATATCGGCGTTTTTAATCGGTATTTCTCAGGCTGTTGCGGCTTGTTTTCCGGGTATTTCACGCTCAGGAATGACAATTTCAACGGGTCTTGTTTGTGGCGTAAGTCGAAGAAATATGGTAATTTATTCTTTTGTTTTAAGTATCCCTACTATTTTTGCAGCAGGATTTGTTGAGTTTTCTGAGGCAATTAAAACACCTACTTATATACCTGTCTTTCCGTTGATTGTAGGTGTTGTGACATCTGCTGTTGTAGGTCTTTTTTCGATAAGTTTGCTCAAATTTATTCTTAAGAAAAATAAATTTAAGTATTTTGGAATATATTGCGTTTCGTTAGGTGTTATTACAACAGTAATCGGCATCGTAGAAGCATTAATGAAACAAGGGGTGTGAAAATGGCTACGAAAAAAAAATCCACAAAAAAAACTAATTCGGCTAAAACAAATTCAAAAGGCAAAAATCAGAAAACGACCTCTGTTACTGATTCAAGCAGAAAACAAGGTATAGTCTTAGGCACGTTTATTTTCTCAATTTTTATGGCGGCAGTTGTTTTTATTGATGCTGATGGTGGTTGGGGATATTTAAGAAACTTCTTTTTTGGTTTGTTTGGTGGAAGTGCTTTTATTATTCCGTTCTTCTTAATTTTTGTAAGTGTTGTTGCGGCAATTGGCAAAGATTCAAAAAAATATAAATACCGCGTTGTTGAAGGTGTTGTTATTTTTTCGTTTGTAATGGCTTTCATTCATATAGTTTCTGTTGATGAAACACTTACATATGGTGAACAGATTAAAGCAAATTATGAAATTTATAAGAGCTTCAGCGGTGAGGGGCCACGTTTTGGAACTGGTGTGTACGGTGCCTTGATTGGTGGTTTGCCTCTTATGTTTACAGGTGGGCACAAGCTTGCGGCTGGTATTGTAACGTTTATTATAATTTTTGCTTTAGCTATGATTTTTAGCGGAACAACGCTTTTAAAGCTTTTGCGCTCATTAAAAACACCTGTTGAGGTTGTAGGAGACTATGCAGAAGAAAAGCTTGACAGTATGAAAGAAACTTATGAAACAGTTTCTCAGGATGTTCAGGAAATTAAGGCAAAAAATGCTGAAAAACGCAGGGCGTTGCGTGATCAGCAAAATCCACGCAAAAAGCGTCTTAGTATAGATGTTCCGATAGGTGAATATGATAGTGAGCCCGATATGGGACTTGATAATGTTTTTGAAACAGGTGCCTACAAAACCGTATCTGAGCTTAACACGGATTCTACAGAAAAAATTGAACTTTTAGATAATTTTGAAGACGAATATAGCGATAATGATTCTGCACCTACAGAATTTGGTGCAGTCAAAGCAGATGCAATACTCGAAAAAGCCGTAAACGACCTTAACACTAAAACATCAGATTATCAGGAAACACCTGATTTCACTATTGGTGTTCAGGCGGCTCAGAAGGAAATTGTTTCTGAAACTACTGTTGAGGAATTTGAAGAAGATGAGCCAGATGACGAAGAGTTTACTGTTCCTGAAACTAAAGAAATCGCGTTTAAATATGAACTTCCGCCGATAGATTGTCTTGATTTGCCTAAAAATAAGGCAGGAAGCGACGATAGCAGAGATTTACAATCGAAGGCTGAAAGAATTGTCGAAACACTCGATTCTTTTGGCGTTGGTACAAAGATTGTAGATATTTGCAAGAGTCCTTCTGTAACGAGATTTGAGCTTCAACCTAATCCCGGTGTTAAAATAAGCAAAATTACAGCCCTTGCAGATGATATTGCAATGAATCTTGCGGCTTCAGGTGTTCGTATTGAAGCTCCTATACCAAATAAAAACGCTATAGGTATAGAGGTTCCTAATTCAGAAAAAACAATGGTATCATTAAGAGAAATTGTTGATAGTCAGGAATATAAAAATGCAAAATCAAAGCTTACCGTAGCTTTAGGTAGAGATATTCAGGGTGTTCCAACTTGTGCTGATTTATCAAAAATGCCACACTTGCTTGTGGCAGGTACAACAGGTTCGGGTAAATCTGTGTGTCTTAACGCTATGATTGTAAGTTTACTTTACAATGCAACACCCGATGAAGTAAAACTTATAATGATTGACCCGAAGAAAGTTGAATTTACAGTTTATCGTTCAATTCCTCATCTTTTAGTACCGGTGGTTTCTAACGCAAGAAAAGCTGCCGCTGCTTTATCATGGGCAGTTGGTGAAATGGATAAGAGATATGCAATTTTTGCAGAAAAGGGTGTAAGGAACTTACAAGGTTATAATGCATATGCTCTTTCAGAAAACCTTCCTAAAATGCCACAGATTGTTATAATTATAGATGAGCTTTCAGATTTAATGATGGCTGCATCAAATGAAGTTGAAGATTCAATTTGCCGACTTGCACAAAAAGCAAGAGCAGCGGGAATGCACCTGATTGTTGCAACACAAAGACCTTCGGTAGATGTTATTACAGGTCTTATTAAAGCAAATATTCCAAGTCGTATTGCTTTTGCAGTTAAATCACAGATTGACTCAAGAACAATTATTGATACTCAGGGTGCAGAAAAACTTTTAGGTAATGGCGATATGCTTTATTGTCCTGTAGGTCTTTCGAAACCTGTCAGAGTTCAGGGTTCTTATCTTTCTGACGACGAAATTGAAAGAGTTATTGCTCACGTAACATCTCAGGGTGAGGTTAAATATGATGATGACGTAATTCAGGAGATTGAACGTAACGCTGCGGCGAAGGATGATAAGAAAAAATCTTCTGATATAGCAATTGATTCTACCGGACAAGGTGAAGATGGCGACGAGATGATACCAAAGGCAATTGAAGTTATATTGGAACAGGGTATGGCTTCTACAACGCTTCTTCAAAGAAAACTTAAATTGGGTTATGCTCGTGCTGCGAGAATTATTGATGAGCTTTCAGAAAAAGGTATTGTAGGTCCTTATGAAGGCAGTAAACCAAGAAAAGTTTTAATAACAAAAGAGCAATGGTATGAAATGCAGGCTCGCTCCGCAAGCACAACACCTAAGCAACTTACCATAGAAGAGTCAGTTAATTCTGCACCAACATTTGATTATGTTGCAGAAGAACCTCACACAGATGCAGAAGAACCATCAATAACAACTGAGTATAATTATTTTGGTGGTGCAGTTAACACAGAAAATGATGAGGAGTAATAATGGATATTTTTGTAGAACGTTTTGAAGGCGAATATGCTCTTTGCAGATTAAATGACAGAGAAAAAAATCTGATTAAATTACCTGTTAGAGAATTACCTCAAGGGACAAAAGAGTATTCTATAATTACATTGAAATCAAATGGTCAGATGTTTCTTAATGAATATGCAAAAGAGTTAAGGATGGAAAAAATAGCAAAAAGTCTGAAATGTAAAAAATATATTTTTACAAATTACGGATATTTTTAAAAAAATATCAAAAAACTATTGATTTTTATATGAAGTAGTGATATACTTTCATAGCAAAAACTCACGCAGGGGAGATTAGGAATGCCAGGTGCATCTGAAAAGATGTGGTTTTTCTGAGTTGATACCTTGCGGCGGTTTAACAAAAAGGAGGACAATAATATGTCAGTAGTATCAATGAAACAACTTCTCGAAGCAGGTGTTCATTTCGGTCACCAAACAAGAAGATGGAACCCAAAAATGGCTCAATACATCTTCACAGAAAGAAAT
>JAZRKU010000005.1:0-17259 GCA_045646485.1 Acutalibacteraceae bacterium | reverse complement strand
ATTAAAAGTTGCGGATGTAGCTCATCTGGTAGAGCGCCACCTTGCCAAGGTGGAGGTAGCGGGTTCGAGCCCCGTCATCCGCTCCACAAGAAAGTCGCTAAAGTAATTCATATTTTAGCGACTTTTACAATAGAATAGAGTATAAGGCGCCATAGCCAAGTGGTAAGGCACGAGTCTGCAAAACTCTGATTCCCCAGTTCAAATCTGGGTGTCGCCTCCATGATGAGGTCTCACTTTAGAACCTCTCCCCGAAAACCCTTGAGAAATCAAGGGTTTTCAGCATTTTTAAGGACAATTTTTTGACCTTTTACCGATAGAACCAAAATCGCCATTTTTTAAGACCACTCGGTTTTGAACTGGGGAATTAACTAAAAATTGAATATTTCCATACATAAGACCTATTTTTAAAGAAGTTAAGCTTCTAAACAATAGATCTTTTTTATTACCAAACGCATACCCTTGTAAAATAACAATTGTTGTGCTATAATCAGCCCGACAAATAAGAATTTGGTGGAGAGAATAATTATATGAATACACATTTGAAAATATATAGTGATAATTATAAATCGGAGATGATTAACCGCATTGCAAAATTTTTCGGTTTTCATGTAGGACTATCAGATAAAACATTAGTTGATAAAATTGACGAAAATATTAGCATTCAAAATCTGAACAATTGGCTTTCAAAAGACAACGAATTATATATGATTATGTACGAAAATGATGTCATAGGATTTTTGCGTATCGGATACAGAGGTGGCAATGTAGCTTGGTTAGAAGATATATTTGTCGATGAAGAATATCGTAATAAAGGAGTTGCAACTGAAAGTATCAGGCAAGCGGAAATTATTGTAAGCAATAAACCTCCGTATAACGCAATGTGTATTGATATTGTTCCGAGAAATATTGAAGCATTAAAACTTTATTTTAAATTAGGCTATGATACTTTAAGTATGGTAACCATTAGAAAGAATTTTGTTGATAAAGAATCAGATGGTGTGCAAAATTTTAGAGGATTTGATTTTAAATTTTAATCATTTAGTTAGACAAATTCCAATTTATCGGGCTGTTTTGAGTGATTTCAATTTTTGACAAAAACAAGTTGTAAACACAGGTGAGATCTTAATTTAGACCAAAAGTCTAAAAATTACCATTTTTATTAACAACTCGGATTTGAACCGGTGAAATCACTAAAGTTTAATATTTTCTTACATAAGACCTATTTTTAAGGAAGATTAACTTCTGAAAAAATAGGTCTTTTTTTTATGCCTTAAAACCCCTACCTCATATCAACAAAGTTACATAGCCGTTACGAAAAAATTAACGGCTTTTTTAGTAAAGGAGGTAAACCGAATGATTACAACAGCAATCATTTATAACATCGGTAGAGGTTTGGCATTTAATGTTGTGCTTCCTCTTTGGTTCCCAATTGTTAATATATGGTTCTAAAATGAGACGTACTGCCAAAAAACCAAGGACTTCTTCGGAAGTCTTTTGTTTTTTATCCATTGCGAAAGCAATGGTATATCATCACGCATAGCGTGTATCAAAAAAACTTTCGTGGAATTGTTGTTTGCACAAGGAGGTTGTGTTGAGTCGATTTTGTGGTTTGAGTATGTTCGTGTCAGTGAACAGAAGAATTCTCTTGGCGGTGGTGGATACATAGACAAGACAAATCCTTTATATATGTATGCAGAAACATACATATATAAAGACAAGATGGAAAATATGCCGCTTTCTGACATCAAAGAATATATACAATCAATTATCGCGTCCTATCCAAACAACAAATTGTTTCCGGCATTTGATATTGTAAAATGACAAAATTCAACTTATCGCTCGATTTTAAGAAAATGAATTATAATCATAAAAATAATCCCTTTTCATAGCAACTCAGAAAATGAGTTGCTTTTTTATTGCATTGACAAATTCTGACTTTAGTATTAAATTATAAATATGGAATTGGAGGCGGAAATATGAAGAAAAAAATCAAAATAATATCGGTTGTTCTTGTTCTTGTTTTTGTTATGAATATTACGGCTTTTGCTGAGTCGGGCTTTGCATACAATGCGGAAGTACTTACAGAGTTTTCGTCGAGCTGGTCACAAATAATGTCAGATGACACGGTGATTTCTGTTGCACCGGGCACCGCAGTCGGCGAACTCCGTTTTGCGTGGCTCTCAAGCTCAACAGATAGTAATCCGTGTTTTAAGGTTTCTAAAAAAAGTGATATGTCCGTCGCTGAAGAGTTTGAGGTTGTTACCACCGAAGCTATTGAAAACCTCAGGTCAAACAAGGTTACGGTAACAGGACTTGAGCAAGGTGAAACCTATTATTATTCATATACTGAAAATGGTGTGTGGAGCAAGGCACAGCCGTTTAAAATTCAACCAGATGATGAATTTACTGTTCTATATGTTTCTGATGCACAAATTGGACGTTCCGGAGACGAAACACTTGAAGAAATACTCGTTCGTGACACTTGTGGTTGGAACTACACGGTTGAGAAAATGCTTACAGCTTATCCTGATGCCGCATTTGCAATTTCAGGAGGCGATCAGTTTCAATCTCCTGATAGTCTTGTGCAGATGAAGGCTTATCTTTCTCCTGTAGCCTTACGTTCGTTGCCGGTTGCAAACACTATCGGCAACCACGACAATGATTCTTCGCTTTATGGCGAGATTTTTAACAATCCAAACGAGGTCGATGAACTTATACCTGGTGAAGCCGGAACAGGGTATTATTACACTTACGGTGATGCGCTTTTTATAACAATTAACTCAAATAACAACTTTATGATTGATACAGCCAAGGTTTTGCGCGAAGCGACAGAGGCTTATCCTGACACGAAGTGGAGAGTTGTTACAATGCACCATAACCCTTATTCAGCCTCTTTAAGCGATGAGGATTTTTCAGAAGAACGACTTTTCTTTTCATCGCTCTATGATATATATGATATAGACCTATGTCTGAGTGGGCACGACCATTTTTACTCGCGCACAGAGGCTATGTATGCAGGCGGAAAAACAGACGGCGAGGGAACAGTATATGTTCAGTCTTCCTCAGCTTCAGGCAGTAACTATGATCCGCTTCCTGAATCTACCGCTTCTTTTACTGTTTCGGCATTTGATGTGCGTGTTCCTACATATACAGCGTTTACATTTACCGATAATGTGATTGTCGGAACAACTTATCGCACCGACACAGATGAAATTATTGATTCTTTTGAAGTAACCGATAACACAACGGACTCGGATGCTAATTTTTTTACAGCAATACTTTTGTTTTTTAAGTCGCTTTTTTCTATGATATGAAAAGCACAGTTCTGTTTTTCAGAATGCTTCACCCGATTGTAATTACAGATTATCTGTGATAAAATCATCTCGGAAAATAAAAATTTGTAGAGAGGTGTATTCTGTGAGAGGTGAATATAAAAACGCTGAATCTATTGCCATAATAGGTGGTGAAGATGGTCCTACAAGTATTTTTTTAGTCAATGAAAAAAATGCAAAGTTGTCTTTTAAGTTTAGAATAAAAGAATATATATACAACTATAAACGCAAAAAAACGGAGAAAGAAATAGTTGCGGGTGTGCATACACTTGAAGAGGTGATTGCATATGCAACGAATAAATATGGTGCGATAGAGTCAGCTGAAGATCTTAATGACCTTCCTGTTGTTACCAATATTTACAAAATTAAAGAAGGTTGTAATTGTCTTGAAATCGAAATAGATTATACAAGGGACACTTTTGGTGTGTCTTTTTCAGGAAGCCAAAAAGCAATGAGAAAATTCAAAAAAATAGCAAAGGATTTGTATATCTATTATGGTGTCAGTGAAAATGATATTAGCAAAAAAACAGAAAGATATTTATCTCTATTAAGCATATTGAGTAATTAAATCCCAATTTGTCGAATTATTGTTAATTTGACAGTAAAGATAGGTTTAGTTTTTCATATTGATAAAATTTATTGAAATGAGTACAGATTAAGAAGTGAAAATATGAACTTTAAATTTGATTGTGATACAATCAAAAAGGTGAGATAGCAAATTATTTTTTGGGGGAGTGGTAAAATGAAAACTCGTTTTGAAATTTTGGATGATAAAATCATATTTGATTGTAATAAACTTAATTTGTTTATGTTAATTATTCCACTTTTTATGTTTGTGAGTGGAATACAACTTGTATTAGGGCTTATACCGTTTGAAGAAGGTTATACAGGTTTTGATGTTTTTGGCTTCGCTTTTGCCTGTTTGTGGACTGCAGTTGTAGGTGTAATGTCCCTTTATCTTGTATTTGATATTTTGAAAAGGACTGTCGTTGATGCGAATGGTATTACTGTTATGTTTCTTTCCTATAAAAAGGAAATTGCTTGGATGAATGTTAAGGATTATGGTCTTTCGTATTCGGGTAAAACGAGAGGCGACGGTAATATGTATGATTTGTATTTTTCAACAGAAGAGCAGAAATTAAAAAATAAATTTAGAAAAAAACTGAAAGGAAATATGATAAAGATTGTTGTAATAGGCGAAGAATATCAAGATGTAATAGAAAGTGTTATTCCTTTTTGTCAGGCGAAAACTACTGTAATTCCATTTATTGGCGAAGATAAATTCCATTTGATATAAGTTACTTATTAAGAAAGTTGAACAGTAACTTCGTTCTTTTGTAACATAGATAGAGCATAATCGTTGCAACCATATTGATTTGTGGGGTGGATTTTGAATATAAGCATTATTTGATTAGTTAGAAAGGCAAACTTAACTTCATTTTACGCCGAAGGTGTAAAACTTCACTGTGCCAAAAGTACAACTTCATATTCTTCTTTAGCAGAATACTTCACAGTATACACCCGCACCCGATTGTAATTACAGATTATCTGTGATAAAATCATCTCGGAAAATAAAAAATTGTAGGTGCAAACTATGAAATTTGATGTTAATAAACTGCAGTGGACAAGAGAGCCGAAGCAATATACAATTACAGAAGATAAGATAGAAATCATTACAGAACCTCATACTGATTTGTGGCAGAGAACATATTATCATTTCAGAAATGACAATGCACCTGTTTTACAAATGGAAACGGATGAAAAATTCTTTTCTTTTATGGTGAAAACAGAATTTGATAGTAAGCACAGATTCGACCAGTGTGGTGTTGTTGTTTATCTTGATAGTGATAATTGGTTGAAGGCTTCAATTGAATATGAAAATGAGAGATTTCAACATCTCGGTTCGGTTGTTACGAATAACGGCTATTCTGATTGGGCAACAACTGAAATTGATGCAAATATAAAGTCTATGTTCTACAGGTTAAGTCGTAGAGAAGATGATTTTTGCGTTGAGTGTTCAGCTGATGGTGTAAGCTTCAAGCAAATGCGTGTATGTCATATGTTTAACGTGAAGGATGTAGTCCGGTTTGGCGTTTATGCTTGCAGTCCCGAGGCTTCTTCGTTTAAAGCTACATTCACCAATATGAAAATGACGGACTGCAAATGGCTTGCACACGACGGTCAACAACCCGATGCTGATTGAAAATAAAAAATTTTGTGATTTATAGGAGGGTAATATGAATTTCAGATTCAATGTACGTCTTACACCTCAGGATTATCTTGAGTTTAATAAAATTGTTATGTTTGAAACACAAAGCGGAAAGAAAATTTTGAAAAGCGGAAGAATTCTCTTTGCAGTGCTTTTTGCTATTGCTGCTTTTTGTGTAATGGTATATTATAAGTTTTCACCTGCAAGCTTTATTGGTGTGTTTATTTTGCTTGTGCTTTATGGCTTGTCTTTTTTTATTGAAAAGCCTCTTATGAATTTAAGCTTAAAAGCTACAGTTAAAGCTTTAACGGATTCGAACACCAAAAAGCCACCGTATTCAGAGGATTCTGTTATGGAGTTCTATGATGATATTTTTACAGATGTTTCAGCAGACGGAAAGCACGAGGTTAATTATTCATCAGTAGAAGATGTTTATATTAATGAAAAATTTATTATATTGTTCGTTAATAAGAGTCTTGCTTACCCGATACCTGCTTCTGCCTTTAAGTCACCAGAGCAAAGAGGGCAGTTTGTTAGTTTTATAAAAACAAAATGTCAGAATATTGTTTCTTGAATGTGAAAATATCTTAGAGGATTATTTCCTTGACATATTTTTTAAGTAAAGTTATAATGTTTTTGTCGAACATACGATTATTTTAAAGGAGAGTTGTTAAATGAAATTGTGTCAGTATTGCGGTAAAGAAATGGTTGATGAAGCAATGGTTTGCCCTAATTGTGGTGCTACGGTTGCTAACTCTCAACCAATGAACCAAGGCTATGGACAGCCAATGAACCAAGGTTATGGACAGCCAATGAATCAAGGCTACGGACAGCCGATGAACCAAGGTTATGGACAGCCGATGAACCAAGGTTATGGGCAACCTATGGGGTATCCTGAATTTCAACAACCAGAAAAAACCGGATTAGCAACTGCGGCATTAGTCTTTGCTATTCTTATTCCGTTTATAGGTCTTATTTTAAGTATTGTTGGTATGTCGAAATATAAAACAGAGGCAATGAAAAAGAAGTGCAAAACTTCTCTTATTGTGTCAATTGTTGTGTGGGCGATAAACTTCATAATTTTGTTGCTCTGATATTTAATAAAGAGATGAAACGAGTCGTGTTTTCGCGGCTCGTTTTTTACGTTGCGTTCACAAAATAACTCTTTACTTTTTTATCCATATATAGTAAAATATAATGTGGAATATTTAGACGCATTTGTCATATGAAAACAAGTGCGAAAAGGAGTTGTATTTATGGACTTAAAGTACAAAAGAGTGCTTCTCAAGTTAAGCGGCGAGGTGCTTTCAGGTGACAAAGGTCACGGCTTCGATTTTAATGTTATGAATAACATTTGCTCAGCAATCAAAACGGTTGTTGATGCTGGTGCAGAGGTCGGCATTGTCGTTGGTGGCGGTAACTTCTGGCGTGGTCGTTCAAGTGGCGATATGGACAGAACAAGAGCCGACAGCATCGGTATGCTTGCAACTGTTATGAATTCACTTGCGTTACAAGAAACCTTTCTTCAGTTAGGTATTGATGCACGTGTACAATCTGCAGTTCAGATTACAGGTGTTGTTGAAACGTTTAACAAAGACAGTGCAGTAAGACACTTAGAAAAAGGCAGATTGGTTATCTTTGCAGGTGGCACGGGTAATCCGTTCTTCTCAACTGATTCGGGTGCAGCGTTAAGAGCGGCACAAATTGGTGCAGATGTACTCTTAAAAGCAACAAACGTTGACGGTGTTTATGACAAAGACCCTAACAAGTTCGCTGATGCAGTTAAATTTACAGAAATTTCTCACAACGAACTTTTAGAAAGACATCTTGCGGTTATGGATACAGCAGCAGCCGCTATCTGTCAGGAAAACAACATACCGATTCTTGTATTTAACCTTAACAATCCAGAAAATATCGGTAAGGCTATGTGCGGTGAAAATACAGGAACCGTTGTAAAATAATCTAAAACAAAAACTATATAATATATTGGAGGCTTTATTATGGAAACAATTTATCAGAACACAAAAGAAAGAATGGAAAAATCTATTTCTTCATTAAAATATGAATATAACTCAATCAGAGCAGGCAGAGCAAATGCTGCTATTCTTGATAAGGTTCTTGTTGACTATTACGGAACACAAACACCAATCAATCAAATGGCTGCAATCTCTGTTCCTGAAGCAAGAGTTTTAGCAATCCAACCTTGGGATGGCAGTGCTTTAAGTCTTATTGAAAAAGCAATTTTAGCATCAGATATCGGAATTAATCCGTCAAACGATGGTCACACAATCCGTCTTGTTTTCCCTGCACTTACAGAAGAAAGAAGAAAGCAGTTAAGCAAAGATGTTTCTAAAATTGCAGAAGACAGTAAAGTTGCAGTTCGTCAGATTCGCCGTGATTCTATTGAAAAAATTAAAGCAATGAAAAAGAATTCTGAAATTACAGAAGATGATCAGAAAAAAGGCGAAGAAAAGCTTCAGAAAATTACTGATGAATACGTAAAGAAAATTGATGAAATCTGTGCTGCAAAAACTGCAGAAATTCTCGAAATCTGATTGCCCTATGGAAAATAAAAAATTTGAAGTTTTACCAAGGCACATAGGATTTATTATGGATGGTAACGGCAGATGGGCTAAAAACAGCGGACTTAAACGTGGTGAGGGTCACATCGCCGGTGCCAAGGTGTTTAAAAAAATAGGTGAATACTGTGCCGATTTAGGCATTGAGTGTGTAACCTTTTATGCTTTTTCAACTGAAAATTGGTCGAGACCTCAGGAAGAGGTTCAAGGCCTTATGGATTTGTTTATCGATTATTTAATTGATGGCGATTCACGCCTTGAAGAGAACAAAGAGCGTCAGATGAAGCTTAAGTTTATCGGTGAACGAGAAGGACTTCCCGAGGAACTTCTTGAGCTTATTGAAAAAGCAGAAAGAGAAACTGAAAATTATAATAAAATCACAGTTAATATCGCTTTGAATTACGGTGGCAGAGCAGAGCTTGTTCACTCTGTCAAAGCAATTGCCGAAAAAGTTAAAAATGGTGAAATTACTGTTGATGATATCAATGAAGATTTAATTTCACAAAATATCTACACAAGCGGTCAGCCTGACCCTGATATTATTGTAAGACCGAGCGGTGAGTACAGACTTTCAAACTTCTTAACCTGGCAGTCTGCATACTCTGAATTTTGGTTTTCAGATATTTTGTGGCCTGATTTTACAACTGACGACGTAGATGCAGTTTTAGAAGATTACCAAAAACGTCACAGACGTTTTGGTGGCGTGTGAATTTTAGAAAAATTTCTATTTTGAGAGTGGGTTTTTGATGAAACAGAGAATAATTACCGGTTCAATTTGTGCGGTGCTGTTTATAGGCTGTTTATTTTTAATGGATACAATTTTCTTTGCGTTAGTTTTATCTCTTATGTCTGCAATCGCAGTTTACGAGGTAGAAAAAGCGGTTTCCTTAAAAAATATGCCTATAATGATTCTTAGTCTGGCACTTGCGGTTGCAATACCTGTGCTGACACATTTCAATATTGACGTACCAATCGCAGCAGTTGGTGGCATTTATGTAGTTTTGACCTTTATATTTATGCTTGTTCAGTTTGAGAAAACAAAATTTGAAGAAGCTGTTACTGCAATTTTTGCTTCTGTTGCAATTCCTTATTCATTTTCTTTGTTTCTCGTTTTCCGCGACATAAACGACCGCATTTCGTCATATACCAAAGTAGATGGCATTTTCCTTATACTCTTTGCCTGTTTCTGTGCGTGGCTTACAGATATTTTTGCTTATTTTGTTGGAAGCAAATTCGGCAAACACAAACTTT
The DNA here is from genome assembly GCA_045646485.1 of Acutalibacteraceae bacterium. Taxonomy (GTDB): domain Bacteria; phylum Bacillota; class Clostridia; order Oscillospirales; family Acutalibacteraceae; genus DTU089. The sequence goes on along the minus strand of JAZRKU010000005.1, from coordinate 7,888 downwards.
GTCCTAAAATAAGTCCTAAAAAGAGTGTTGAGGGGGCTGTTGGTGGCGTTGTAGGTGCAGTTCTTTTAAACGTTGCTTTACTTTTTGTTTTCAAAAGATTTTTCTTCGAAAACGAAACGGGACTCAATTACGTTTCTGTAATTATAATGAGCGTTTGTCTTTCTGTTATAAGTATGTTTGGCGACCTTGCCGCTTCAACTATCAAAAGAAATTTTGGTATCAAAGATTTTGGCAAACTTCTTCCGGGGCACGGTGGCATAATGGACAGATGTGACAGTCTGTTGTTTGTTTTACCCGTTCTTTATTCGTTAATTTACATAATAAACCTTTTTTGACATAGAATAACAGTAACATATGAAAACTATAAATTTATTAGGTTCAACAGGTTCAATCGGCGTTCAGAGTTTAGATGTTGCAAGAGCCAGAGGATATAAAATCGAGGCTCTTGCAGCATTTTCAGACGTTGATAAAATTGAACAGCAAATAAGAGAATTCAAACCACAATATGCCGCATTGGTTGATGAAAAAGCGGCACAGGATTTAAAAGTGAGAGTGAAGGATACTACCACAAAAGTCCTTTCAGGTATGGAAGGAGTTGCTTTTTGCGGTGCAGAGGCGAAGGGCGAAATAACCCTTAACTCTGTTGTTGGTATGGCTGGCTTAGGTCCTACGTTAGATGCAATTGAAGCAGGTAAAACCATTGCTCTTGCCAACAAAGAAACGCTTGTGGCAGGTGGTAAATTAGTTACAGATGCCGCAAATAAAAAAGGTGTTTCAATTCTTCCTGTTGACAGTGAGCATTCTGCAATTTTTCAATGTCTTTTAGGTAAACCATCAAACAAAGCGTTAAAAAGAATTATTTTAACCGCTTCAGGTGGGCCGTTTTTCGGTAAAACAAAAGAAGAGTTAAAGAGTGTTACTTTAAAGGATGCATTAAAGCATCCGAGCTGGTCAATGGGGCAAAAAATTACCATAGACAGTGCTACAATGTTCAATAAGGGCTTGGAATTGATAGAAGCGGTATGGCTTTTCTCAGTTTCGCCAGATATGATTGACATTGTTGTTCATAGAGAAAGTATTGTTCACTCGCTTATTGAGTATGATGATAATTCTGTTATAGCACAGTTAGGTCATCCCGATATGCGTTTACCAATACAATTTGCTTTGACGTATCCTGAAAGATTCGAGTCTCCTGAAAAGCAACTCGATTTGTGGGAGGTTGGAAATCTTACTTTCTTTAAACCGGATTACGAAAACTTCCCTTGTATGGATATATGTAAAAATGCAATCAGAGAGGGTGGCTTAATGCCTGCAGCAGTAAACTGTGCAAACGAAGAGGCTAACCTTCTTTTCAGGCAGGGTAAAATATCCTTTAATGATATTCCTCGCCTTATTAGTGAAGCTTCTGCTACTTTGAAAAACAAGCAGGATTACATTTTAGAGGACGTTTATAATACTGACGTTTTAATGCGAGAAGCAGTCAGAAAGCTTTCAAATAATTGATCTTAGAGAGGTGTTTTCTATAAATACTTTAAGTGTCGCAGAAAATATTGCAAATATATGGGGCAATGTCTGGCCCTATTTAGTGGCGATTTTGCTTTTTGGTGTAATAATAGCCATACACGAATTTGGTCACTTCTTTTTTGCGAAGCTCTTCAAGGTAAGGGTTAATGAATTTGCACTCGGTATGGGTCCTGCAATATTCAAGAAAAAAATTGGTGAGACACAATATGCACTTCGTCTTTTTCCTATTGGCGGTTTTGTCAGTATGGAGGGTGAGGATACCGAAAGTGATGACGAAAGAGCATTCAATAAAAAGAAGCCTTATCAGAGATTTATAATTGTTGCAGCAGGTGCAATTCTCAATTTAATTCTTGGTGTCGTTGTTGTTTCTATTTGCATTTCAATGCAAAGTCTTGTCGGCACAAGAATGGTTCACAGCTTCTACGAGAATGCAACAAGCTGTAATTATGGTCTTCAGCCGGGTGACGAAATTATCAGAATAAACGATACACCGATTTATTCAAGTCGAGGAATCGGTTTTAATATGGTTCGTGATAGCGATAACAAAATTGATATGACGGTTATACGTGACGGCGAAAAGGTTGAGCTTAAAGACGTTCAGTTCAAACAGTTTGAGTTCGATGGCAAATTATATATTGAGCAGGATTTTATTATTGTAGGTGAGGACCACACGTTTTTTAACGTGCTGAAAAACTCAATTCTTGATTCTGCATCAATAGTGCAAATGGTTCGTTTGAGTCTTGTAGACCTTTGCACAGGAAAGTATGGTATGAAAGACGTCTCAGGGCCTATTGGTACAATTTCTGCAATTGCAGATTCAACTGCACAGGGACCTACCGCTATAGATAAACTCTTTACCGCGCTCACACTTCTTTCTTATATTACAATAAACGTAGGTGTGTTTAACCTTCTTCCTGTTCCTGCCTTAGATGGTGGCAGATTGTTCTTTATATTTATTGAAATGATACGAAGAAAACCTATAAGTCCTAAAAAAGAGGGTATCATTCATACTGTAGGTTTAGTTATACTTCTGCTCTTTATGCTGATTGTTTCAATAAGCGATATTATAAAAGTATTTTAGGATAGTGAATTTATATGAACCCAAGAACTTCAAGACAAGTAAAAATCGGTAATAAAATAATCGGTGGCGGTGCGCCTGTTTTAGTTCAGTCTATGCTTAACGTGCCCTCAGAGGATTATGAAAAAAATTTAGAGCAAACAAAAGCATTAGAAAAGGCAGGCTGTGAAATTGTCAGAATGGCGGTACCTAATAGTGATGCTGTAAAAGTTCTTGGCAAATTAAAAGAAAATACAACAGTACCTCTTGTTGCGGATATACATTTTGATTATAAGCTTGCGCTTGAAAGCCTTGAGGCGGGTGTTGACAAAATCAGAATCAATCCGGGTAACATAGGTGATATTTCAAACGTTGAAAAAGTAGCAAATGCCTGTGCTAAGAAAAACGTGCCTATAAGAATTGGTGTTAATTCAGGCTCTGTCGAAAAGGATTTGTTATTGAAATATGGTGGTGCAACACCTGAGGCTATGGCTGAAAGTGCGTTTAGACACATAGCCTTACTCGAAAAATGTGATTTTTATAATACAGTTGTTTCAATTAAATCTTCAGATGTAACTAAAATGGTAAAAGCATATAAAATCGTTGCAGAAAAGTGCGATTATCCGTTGCATTTAGGTGTCACAGAAGCAGGTACAGAACGTGGCTCTCTTATTAAATCATCAATAGGAATAGGCTCACTTCTTTTAGATGGCATAGGCGATACAATCCGTGTTTCAATTACAGATACACCAATCAAAGAGGTTTATGCAGGATTTGACATTTTAAAAGCACTTGAGTTAAGAGTTGAAACACCAAGAATTGTTTCTTGCCCTACTTGTGGTAGAACAAAAATAGACTTGGTTTCACTTGCAAATAAAATAGAAGACGCAGTAAAAGATATTAAAAAACCCATAAAAATTGCTGTTATGGGTTGCGCTGTCAATGGTCCCGGTGAAGCAAAGGAAGCAGATATCGGTGTTGCAGGTGGTAACGGTGAGGGACTCATATTTAAAAAAGGAGAAATTCTGAGAAAAGTAGCAGAAAAAGATATTGTCAGTGAATTATTGAAGGAAATAGAGAAAATATGAGCAATTTGTTTTTAGATGTATTCGGCGAGTATATAAGCGAACCGAAATACAGAGAAATGTTAAAAGAAACGACGTTTTCTGACCTTTATATACATAAAGAGGATTTGAAGCTTACAGCAAATCTTTATTTTAAAGAATTTAAAAATATTATGTGTCTTAAAGCTACTGCAAATGAAATAAAAATAGCTTTAAGATTCAAGGTAGTGGAATTCAACTTTATTTTACCGCCCGAAGCGTTGGATTACAGTTGTTTCCCTATGCTTTTAAAGGTGTTAAAGGTAAACGTACCTCAGACAAACGGTTTTTTGGATAATTCTGAATATACGTTTGAAGATGATGTTTTAACAATAAAGTTTTTATCAGGCGGTTGCGATATTTGTAAAAATGCCGCTGCCGATACGTTCTTAGAAAATTATATTTACGAGCATTTTAACAAACGCATAACTGTTCAGCTTGAAGGCGAAAACAGTTCTATGGATGATTTTATAAAAAAGCAGGAAGAAATTGATGCTGTAAACAATCCTGTAGTTGATTTATCTCAGCCAAAGGAAAGAAGGGTAATAGAGGGGATTCCGCTTTACCTTGAAACTGCTACACCGATTTTCGGTAACGTAATAAAAAAAGACCCTGTAAGTATGAAGGAAATTTCTCCTGAAGATGGTGAAGTTGTTGTATGGGGTGATGTTTTTAAATTAGAAAGCAAAGAAACCAAAGATGGCAAACGTCTTATACTCGAATTCAACGTTACAGATTACACTTATTCTTACGGAGTTAAATTCTTTGATGAAAAAGAAAATTTAGAATCACTTAAGAATAAACTCAAGGAAGGTTTAACCGTTATAATCCGTGGTACTATTATTTACGATGATTATAAGAAGGATTACATAATTCGTCCGAGAGCGATGTCAACAGTTCAGAAGTTTGAAACTACCGACGATGCAGAAGAAAAACGTGTTGAGCTTCACCTTCACACCAACATGTCTGCAATGGATGCAATGAGTAGTGCTAAATCATTGGTTAAAAGAGCAATGAACTGGGGGCATAAGGCTATTGCGATTACTGACCACGGTTGTGTACAAGCTTTCCCTGAGGCATGTAACACAGCAAGGGGTACAGATTTTAAAATAATCTATGGTTGTGAATGTTATCTTGTTGATGATTACGACGAAAACGGCAACAAAAAGGATGCAGAGGCTATAAAGAAATCTGAAACCTATCACTGTATTTTACTTGTAAAAAACAAGATTGGTTTAAAAAATCTTTATAAGCTTATTTCTGCTTCAAACTTAGATTATTTCTATAAAAGACCGAGAATGCCGAAAAGCCTTGTTTCTGAGCTTCGTGAAGGCTTAATTATTGGTAGCGCTTGTGAAGCAGGTGAGCTTTATAGTGCCTTTCTTAAGAGAAAGTCACCTGAAGAACTCGTAAAAATAGCAGAGTTTTACGATTATCTTGAAATTCAGCCTAACGGAAATAATAGCTTTATGATAACTAAAAATGATGAAGAATATGACAGAGTCAATTCTTTTGAAGATTTAGAGCAGATAAACAGAGAGATTATCGCGTTAGGTGATAAATTAGGCAAGAAAACTGTTGCTACAGGTGACGTTCATTTTCTTAATGAAGGTGACGCTAAATTCAGAGCGATTTTACAAGCAGGGCAAGGGTATAAGGATGCAGACAATCAGGCACCGCTTTACTTTAAAACAACTCAAGAAATGCTTAATGACTTTGCTTATCTTGGTGAAGATGTTGCAAAAGAAGTTGTTATTACCAATACTAACTTGATTGCAGATATGATAGAGCCCGGTATTCTTCCTATTCCGGACGGTACCTTTAACCCTGAAATCCCCGGTGCAGAAGAAGACCTGACAAAATGTTGCTGGGACAGAGCAAGAGAGTGGTATGGCGATGATTTGCCTGAGGTCGTTTCAGAGCGACTTGAAAAAGAACTTAAATCTATTATCAGTAACGGATTCGCAGGGCTTTATATGATTGCCCGACTTCTGGTTAAGCACTCAGAAGAATGCGGTTATTACGTTGGCTCCCGTGGTTCAGTTGGTTCATCATTTGTTGCTATTATGGCAGGTATTTCAGAGGTTAACCCACTTCAGCCACACTATCGTTGTCCGAAGTGTCGCTACACCGAGTTTTTCTTGCACGGTGAATATGGTTCCGGTTTCGATTTGCCACCTAAAAATTGTCCTGATTGTGGTGAACCGCTTGTAAGAGATGGACACGAAATACCATTTGAAACCTTCCTTGGTTTCTTTGGCGATAAATCACCTGATATTGACTTGAACTTTGCGGGTGAATATCAGAGTCAGTCACACAGATATACTGAAGAGCTGTTCGGTAAAACACACGTGTTTAAAGCAGGAACAATTTCAGGTGTTGCCGAAAAAACTGCTTATGGCTACGTAAAAAAATATCTTGATGAACGTGGTCTGACATATACAAAAGCAGAAATTGACAGACTTACGTTAGGTTGCACAGGTGTTAAGAGAACAACAGGTCAGCACCCGGGCGGTATGGTTGTTGTTCCTAACATATATGATGTTGAAGATTTTACACCTGTTCAACACCCTGCAGAGGATGGTTCAAAGGGTATTATTACTACTCACTTTGACTTTAACTCAATGCACGATACACTTTTAAAGCTTGACGAGCTCGGTCACGATGTTCCTACCATTTATAAGCATCTTTATGACTTAACGGGTATTGATGTTATGGATATAGATATAAGTGACAGAAAACTTTACGAGCTTTGCACAACACCTGCACCATTAGGTGTTACAGAAGAGGATATTTTATGGCCTACAGGTACACTTTCAATTCCTGAAATGGGTACAGATTTTACCAAGGGAATGTTGCTTGAGGCAAGACCTCAGACATTCGCCGATTTAATTCAGATTGCAGGACTTTCTCACGGTACTGACGTTTGGCTTGGTAATGCACAAGAGCTTATCAAGGCAGGTACTTGTACAATTTCAGAAGTTATCGGTACTCGTGACAGTATTATGGTTTATCTTATGCACTGCGGTCTTGAACCGAAGCAGGCGTTTGATATAATGGAAACCGTGCGTAAGAAAAACAAGTACCTCAATGACGAAATGAAAGAGATAATGAAATCTCATAACGTTCCGCAGTGGTACATAGAGTCTTGCGATAAAATTCAATATATGTTCCCAAAGGCTCACGCCGCCGCTTATATTATTGCTTCGTTAAGACTTGCGTGGTTCAAGATTTATTATAAACTTGAGTATTACTGTGCATATCTTACAGTTCGTGGTGGAGATGTTGATGCAGAGTCAATGTCTAAAGGTAAAAATTCTGTGAAATCCCTTTTAAAATTAATTGAAGAAAAGGTAAAAGAGGGTACTGCTTCAAATGTTGAAAAAGACAGGCAGACAATTATGATGATTGTTCATGAAGCAATGGCCAGTGGTGTTGAATTTTTACCAATTGATATTTATAAATCTACAGCTCATTCTTATGTACCTGAAAACGGAAAAATAAGAATGCCGTTCTCTGCATTACCAGGTGTAGGTGATGCTGCTGCCGAAGCACTTGCAAATGCAAGAAATGATGGCGGACCAGAATTTTCTTCAATTGAAGATTTTGCGGACCGTGCAAGAGCAGGTAAATCAACAATTGAAATTCTTAAAAACTGTGGTGCTTTTGGTGATTTACCAGAAAGTGACCAGATGTCATTGTTTTAATTAGTTAAAAATATTGATAAATATATAGGAGTGTGTTTATTATGGCAATCGGTTCTATGATAGCAGGTGGCATTGGTATTGCGGCTGCTGCAGGTGTGGGTGTAAGTATGCTTCGTGCTGCTACAACTTACAAAGCAAAGCCAATGAAAGATGCAGAAGGCTATCCGGTAGAAAATGCAGATGTTGAAAGATATATAAACAATCTTTCAAAAGCAATTCAAATCCCTACAATTTCAAATTTTGATAACGATTTAGTTGACTGGTCAAAATTTGATGAATTTCACGCATTTTTAGAAGAAGCATATCCGCTTATTCATTCAAAGCTTGAAAAAGAAATCATTTCTAAAAAGAGCCTTGTGATCCATTGGAAGAGTGCTCACCCTGAAAAAGAGCCTATTTGTATGCTTGCTCACCAGGACGTAGTTCCTGTTTCTCCCGGTACTGAGGGGGACTGGACTTATCCTGCATTCAGCGGTGAGGTTGCAGACGGCTTTGTA
>JAZRKU010000004.1:0-19064 GCA_045646485.1 Acutalibacteraceae bacterium | reverse complement strand
TAGGTGAATTACGCCATAAACTCACCTGTCTTAAAGATGGTAGATTTATTCCTTACTCTGCAATGCTCTCTTGTGTAGCATATATAAGAGAGAGTAAAGAACAAAAAATATTCGTGATTGCCAATAAAAACAATCACGATATAACCTATAATCTTCCTTATGAATTTCATAACACAGTAGAACTCACAAAAGACTTGCCAGTTACTGATTCTGTAACTGTCCCGGCATATAGTGCCGTATTACTTTTAAAAGATTTTTAAAAGTAATACGCACTATAACTAAGTTTGCCTTACGGCAAGTGATGTTGCACCTTTCGGTGCAGTTTTGTAAAGGAGAAAAAACTAATGAAAATCATCGACTTATTAAAAAAAGAAACATTATCTTTATCGTTTGAAGTTTTTCCACCTAAAACTGAAACAAGCTTTGAAAGCGTAAAAAATGCAACAGAAGAAATTGCAAAATTAAACCCTGCATTTATGAGCGTTACTTACGGTGCAGGTGGTGGCACGAGTAAATACACTTTAGAAATAGCAAAGAATATTAAGAAAATGTACAACGTGCCGACTCTTGCACATCTTACGTGTGTTTCTTCTACTAAAGAAACGGTTCGTGAAAGAATAGCAGATATAAAAAACGCAGGTATAGAAAACGTTATGGCTCTTCGCGGAGATATTCCGGCAGAGCTTGAAAATGCAGACAGAAGCAAGTGGGATTATAACTATGCAACAGATTTAATAAAAGAGCTTAAAAGCATAAATCCCGACTTCTGCATTGGTGGTGCGTGTTACCCTGAAATTCACCCTGAAAGCACTAATCAGAAAGACGATATTAAAAGATTAAAAGAAAAAGTAGATGCCGGTTGTGATTTTCTTACAACACAGATGTTTTTTGATAATAATCTGCTTTACAACTTTCTTTATAAAATCCGTGAAGCAGGCATTACAGTACCCGTTGTCCCGGGAATTATGCCTATAACAAATGCAAATCAGGTTGAAAGAGCCGTTAAGCTTTCGGGTTCGTTTATGCCTCAGCGTTTCAAAAGCCTTGTTGACAAATTCGGTAGTGACCCTGATGCTATGAAGCAAGCGGGTATCGCTTATGCCACCGACCAAATTATAGACCTCTACGCAAACGGTCTTACTAACATTCACGTTTATTCTATGAACAAACCTGACGTTGCAGAAAAAATACAGAATAATCTTTCAGATATTATAGGAAAATGAATAACACAGTTTTAACTCGTACATACAGTAATCTACCCTTTTCGAAAAACGAAATATTAAAATATGCACGGTGCAATAAAGCAACACCCGAAACCGACGAGCTTTTTGAAATATGCTTAAGCGAAATAAAGGACAAACTCACCTACAAAATATGTTATACTATTTTGCCATTACAAGTTTCAGATACTTTTTGTGACTTTGACGTTTTTAAAGTAAATTCAAAAAAGCTCTCAGAAAATTTAAAGGGCTGTAAAAGAGCAATCATTTTTGCCGCAACCACAGGCATTGAAGCAGACAGACTCATTTTAAAATATGGTGCACTTTCCCCCTCAAAAGCACTTATGCTTCAGGCGATTGGCACAGCACAGGCAGAAGCGCTTTGTGATACCTTTTGTAAGGATATGGAATCAGAACTACAGACAAAGCTAAGAAAGAGATTCAGCCCAGGCTACGGCGATTTGGATATTTCTTTGCAAACTGATATTTTTAAAATCTTAGACTGTTACAAAAATATTGGTCTGACGTTAAATGACAGTCTTCTTATGACACCGACAAAATCCGTTACCGCTTTTGTTGGCATTACAGATTAATTTATACTCAGAGGTGTATTATGAATTTTTCAGAGTATTTAAAAAACAATATAGTCTATCTTGATGGTGGAATGGGGACCCTACTTCAGGCTCAGGGCTTACAAGCCGGTGAGCACCCTGAAAAATGGAACCTGACTCACCCGGATATTATTACTGATATTCATAAAAGTTATTTTGATAGCGGAAGCAACGTTGTTTGCACTAACACATTTGGTGCAAACTCTTTGAAGTTTGCTGATAGCGAATTAGAAGAAATTATTAAATCTGCTATTGAAAACGCAAAGAGAGCAAAAGAACTTTCAGTTTCAGAAAAAGAAAAATTCATTGCACTTGATATAGGCCCTTCAGGCAAACTTTTAAAACCATTAGGCGATCTTGATTTTGAAGATGCAGTAGCAATATTTTCAAAAACAGTAAAGCTCGGCGTAAAATATGGCGTTGACCTTATTTTAATTGAAACTATGAATGATTCATATGAAACCAAGGCGGCACTTCTTGCAGCAAAAGAAAGTTGCCAACTACCTGTTTTTGTTTCTAATGCTTACGACGAAGATGGTAAACTTATGACAGGTGCTTCCCCTTCTGCAATGGTTGCTATGCTTGAAGGAATGGGTGCTTCTGCAATAGGTGCAAACTGTTCACTTGGTCCGAAGCAACTCGCTAAGGTCGCAGAAGAGTTGCTCAATAAAGCCTCTGTTCCTGTAATTCTCAAACCAAACGCAGGACTTCCTGAGGTAAAGAACGGTAAAACCGTATTTAACGTATTACCCGATGAATTCGCCACAGAAGTAACAAAGCTCATAAAAAAAGGGCTTCGCGTTGTGGGTGGCTGTTGCGGTACCTCACCTGAATATATAAAAGCATTATGTGAAAAGTCAAAAAATTTAGTGCCTCTTGAAATAACTAACAAAGGTTTGACGGTAGTTTCATCATACGCAAAGGCAGTCGAATTTTTAAATACACCTGTTTTAATAGGCGAAAGAATAAACCCGACAGGCAAAAAGCGTTTTAAACAAGCACTTATAGAAAATGACGTTGCTTACATCTTAAACGAAGGCGTGAGTCAGCAGGAAAAAGGTGTTCACATTCTCGACGTCAACGTCGGACTTCCTGATATTGATGAAAATGCTATGCTTAAAAGAGCAGTTTCTGAATTACAAGCAGTTGTAGAGTTACCATTACAAATTGATACCGCCGACGTAAACGCTATGGAAAGTGCTCTTCGCATTTACAACGGAAAGGCTTTAATAAATTCCGTAAACGGTAAAAGTGAAAGTATGAAAGCCATATTCCCTCTCGTAAAAAAATACGGCGGTGTGGTTGTTGCTCTCACCCTTGACGAAAACGGAATTCCTGAAACTGCTGAGGGCAGAGTAAAAATCGCGAAAAATATTCTTTCTGTAGCAAAAGAATATGGCATTGAAAAAAACAATATTATTTTTGATACACTCGCTATGACAATAAGTGCTGATAACAAGGCAGCAACCGAAACACTCAAAGCGCTTAATATTATTAAAAATGAACTCGGTTGTCACACCTCCTTAGGTGTTTCTAACGTCTCTTTCGGTCTTCCGAACAGAGATATACTTAACAGTGTATTTTTCTCATTGGCACTTGAAAATGGTCTTTCGGGTGCAATTATGAATCCATATTCTGACGAGATGATGAAAACGTATTACACCTACAAAGCCTTAAAGGGTCTTGACGATAACTGTCAGGAATACGTAAGCGTCGCAAACAATTTCAACACCACCGTTATTGAATCAAAAACAGATACAAGAAATGATTCCGCCGATGCTTCATCTGAGCTTCAACAAGCAATAATAAAGGGCTTCAAAGAAAAATCAGCTGAAATAACAAAAACACTTTTATCAGCACAAGAACCACTTGATATAGTAAACAGCGAAATAATACCAGCACTTAACACCGTTGGTGAAGGTTTTGAAAACAAAACTGTTTATTTGCCACAACTTTTAATGAGTGCAGAAGCTGCTAAAAGTGCTTTTGAAGTTATAAAAGAATTTATGTCAACACAAAAATCTTCTGAAAAGAAAGAAGTTTTCGTAATTGCAACTGTGCGTGGTGATATTCACGATATAGGTAAAAACATAGTAAAGCTTTTATTACAGAATTACGGCTTTGACGTTATAGATTTAGGTAAGGATGTACCCCCTGAAGCAATTCGTGATACCGTTATTAAAAAACACGCAAAACTTGCTGGTTTAAGTGCTCTTATGACTACCACAATACCTGCAATGGAAGAAACAATAAAACTTCTGAAGGCTGACGCACCCTGGTGCAAGGTGATCGTCGGAGGCGCAGTTTTAACTCAGGAGTATTCTGACAAAATCGGCGCAGACAAATATGCAAAGGATGCTATGGAGACTGTGCGATTTGCATTAGAGCAAACAAACTGAAGCAATTTTAATTCACTAAGAAAGAGGAATCATTTATGGCGGCAAAATCAAGACTCATGAAAGTATACCCCGTACAAATCGGATATTTCATAGAAAAACTGCGGGCTGTTGCTTTTAATTTACAAAAATTCACTTATTCTTATGAACACCCCATACCCGGCGGTGTAATTGTCGTTTTGGATCACAGTATGTCATTTTCTTCATGGGGTGAAGAAATTAAAGTTACTCTACTCAACGGAGGTAACCAGACAACTGTTGATATTTGTTCAGAGTGCTCTATGCCGACACAAATAATAGACTGGGGTAAAAACACAGAAAATCTTAATATGCTTTTTAACTATCTGGAGTACGGTATGCCTACGACGCAAGGCTTTGCGAACCAACCGCCTCAATTCAATAATACGCAAGGTTTTAATGCTCAGTTTCAAAATCAAGTACCTGTTAATACACAGTCGTTTAACAACCCTGCATACATTAATACTCAATCCACAGTTAACACTCAAGCCCCTGTCAATACTTCGTCTTACGTCAGTCCACAACAGGCTCCTGTCAACAGCTCTGTTTCAAACAATGCACCTGTTACTGTTCCTGCTGACAATTCTCCACAAATAAATCAGGAAAACAAATTCTGTACAAAATGCGGAAGATGCATTAATTCGGCATCGTCATTTTGCTGTTACTGTGGTAATCCTCAATAACAAGTTATATTAAACCAAAAACATTACTTATTTTAAAGAAGGTTCACAATGAAAAAGATACATCTTATATGCAACGCACATATTGACCCAATATGGCAATGGGATTGGCAAGAAGGCGCAAGTGCGGTGCTTTCCACATTTCAATCTGCCGTAAATCTTGCAGAAAAACACAATTACATATTCTGTCACAATGAAGTTACTGTTTATAAATTTGTCGAAGAGTATGCACCTGAATTATTCAGTAAAATACAAAGTCTTGTAAAACAAGGCAAGTGGCACATTATGGGCGGTTGGTATTTACAACCCGACTGCAATATGCCAAGCGGTGAAAGCTTTGTAAGACAAATTCAGGAGGCAAAAAGATATTTCTCTGATAAATTTGGCGTACACCCCACTACCGCAATTAACTTCGATCCATTCGGGCATACAGTAGGTCTCGTACAAATTATGAAAAAATGTGGTCAGGACAGTTACATTTTTACTCGCCCTTACGGCAGTCAATTAGACTTAGAAGATGATCTTTTTTATTGGCAAGGTCTTGACGGAAGTAAAATTAAAGCGTTAAGAGCACACGGCTACAACTCCCCACTTGGTAATTCAAGAGAGATTATTGAAAAACGCGCAAGTGACGACGAACACGAAACAGCACTTGTTCTCTGGGGTGTTGGCAACCACGGTGGTGGCCCCTCAGACAAGGATTTAACTGATATAACCGATTTAATAAACACTTCAGAGGATGAATTTTTACATTCAACTCCTGAAAATTATTTCAAAGAGGTAGAACCTTCATTCACATTCAAAAAATCCTTGAGAATTTCTATGCCCGGATGCTATTCTTCGATGTATCGGGTTAAGAAAAAACACGCGTTACTTGAAAATGAGCTTTTCTTTACAGAAAAAATTCTTACTACAGCATTTAACAAGGGGCTTTTAAAAGATTACCCCGAAGCAAAAATACACGAAATAACAGAAGATTTATTAAATGCAGAATTCCACGACGTTTTGCCGGGCTCATCTATTCAATGTGGTGAAGAAAACGGTCTTAAACTTCTTGACCACGGACTTTTGGAGGCTGAACGACTTAAGACGAAAGCCATTTTTGCTCTTTCTTCTGTAAAGAGTGTTTCTGAACCAGGTGAATACCCTATTTTCGTTTTCAATCCACATCCATATAAATATGTTGATACAATTGAATGTGAATTTATGCTTCAGGACCAGAATTGGTCTGACGAGCTTTATTCAAGGCTTACTGTTTTAAATGAAAAAGGTGAAAAAATAAAATATCAGGTTATAAAAGAAGAAAGCAACTTAAACCTTGACTGGCGTAAAAGAATTGCTTTTTCTGCTGAACTCGCTCCTTTGCAGCTTAACAGATTTTCCGTTTACGTAGAGTTTGAAGAAATAAAAGATAAAAGCAAGCCTCAGAGTCTCATATTTAAAAACGACAGAAAATATGTTGAAATCGATGAGAAAACAGGTCTCTTAAAAGCATATGAAATAGATGGAGTCAACTATGTAAAGGATGGCTTCAGTTTAGTTGCTTTTGATGATAACTCAGACCCTTGGGGAATGAGCGACGAGCAACAAAAAAGACTCGGAACAAACGAAAAAGCATTTGAGCTTTCACAAACTCCAAGCGGTGTTTTCAAAAATATGAAGAGCATACAAATAACAGAGGATGGCGACATATTCTTAGGTGTAGAAGCATTTTTCGAGTTCGAAAATACCCGTGCTATAATCAAATATAAAATTTATAAATTAAATGATGATATTGACGTTGACGTAACATTATTTATGGGCGACATTGACAAAATCATCAAATTAAAAATACCTGTTTGTGAAAACGGTAAATTAATCGGGCAGACCGCTTTTGGTACTGAAGATTTATTTATGGATGCAAGAGAAAATGTTTCTTTGAGATTTTCAGGTGTTGAAAAAAACAATAAATGTCTTGCGCTTATAAATAACGGCACCTATGGTAGTCACTTTGAAAATGATGCTTTATACGTTTCACTTGTTCGCGGTGTTACGTATTGCGCTCACCCTATTAACGACCGACAGTTGATTCCAACCGACCGTTTCACAAAGAAAATCGACCAGGGCGAAAACAGTTTTTCATTCAGATTAACAGTTACCGATACAAATAAGCTTGAAAGAAAAGCACAAGAATTCACACAAAAGCCTTATGCGATTAACCTCTTTCCTGTTCCGTCTCTGAACAAAGAAAAAGCGTTTTCTGTTTCATTGGATGATGACACAATTTCACTTGTTACTATGAAAAAGGCTGATAACAAAGGCGCTACTATCTTCCGTCTTTTAAATAATAGTAATGAAAAAATAGAAACAAGCATAATTGTTAATTCAACAAAATTACCGCTCAGCTTTACAAAATTTGAAGTAAAAACCGTTGTATTTGAAAATGGTAAACTGAGAGAAGAAAAAATGTTGATTATTTAATCGGTTGACATTTTTAATTGTTATGTTATAATATAAATGAACAAGGAACTATCCGATAAACGGTTAGTCCTGCAAATAACTAAAAAGAAATAACTGCTTAGTTTGCGAGACTGGGGCGGTTATTTCTTTTTTATTATATCAATAACAAGTGCAATTATAGAAACGATAAGAGAAAGCAATAAAAACAATTCACTGTATGTAACCATGAGCACCGCCCTCCTTTCATTAGGAGGGAAAAGAATGCCCTCCGGAATAGGAGGACTAACCGCTTACCGTATAGGATAGTTCCTTGGGAACTTATGTTCCGTTTGTAATTGTAACATATTAAATTACTAAAAACAATAGTTTACTAAACAGAAAATAATATACAACTAACATTCTTTGATATTGTAATAACATCTTTTAAGTGTTAAACTTACTTTGTCAGCTGATAGATTTAAGAAAGGTTCGTTAATTATGAATTTTGGTCAAAATCTAAAAAGACTTCGTTTATCGAAGGATTTAACACAGGAGCAAGTAGCTCAAAAATTTAATGTTACAACTCAAACAATAAGTCGTTGGGAATGTTCGTCTACCTATCCAGATGTTTTGTTGTTACCTGAGATTTCGAAATTGTATGGTGTAACTATTGATGATTTGTTCAAAGAAGATTCAATTTCTTATGAAAATTATGCTCACAGATTATTGTCAGTATATGAGGAAACTCAAAAATTAGAAGACTTTTTGAGAGCTGATTACGAATTTGATAAATTAATTCAAAGTGGTAAATATAGCAATAAAGATTTATGTATGTATGGTATTTTGTATCAGAAACTTATGACATATGTTAAAAATAAGGCTGAAACTATTTTTAAACAAGGATTAGATAAAAACATTGATGAAGATATAGAAACTAAACAATGGATAAAAAGACAATACATTTTATTGCTATATCAAACAGGAAGAAATGCCGAAAACATCGAAAATTGTTTAAATGAAATCAAAGCAAATCCCAATGACCACTACACATATGCAAATATCATTTTTTCATATTTGCTTGATAATAATCCTCACGAAGCAATTAAATGGTTCGAAAAAGGCATTAAAAAATTCAATAATTCATATTTAATTTATTTTTATGGTGCAAATGCTTACAAAGATATAAATGATTTAAAAACTGCTATAAAATATTATAAAAAAGCTTGGGAACTCGACCAAAGTTTTACCATGATTTTAAGAGCATTGGCAAGTTGTTACGAAGAAATGAATGATTTTGAAAATGCATTAAAAACTTGGAGAGAAACAAAAAACTGGTTAGAATCTCACGGGTACACAATCGAAGCAAATTCAATTAACGAAAATATAAAAAGATGCAGTAAGTAAAAAACTTATCCCCTATGCAAAACAATTTTGCATAGGGGATAAAAAATTATTTAATTGATTTAGCCGGAATGATTTTACCATCCTGTGTCTTGTAAGTGATTGTTACCGTATCACCCACATTAAGAATAACAACGTTGTTATCATCAGCTGCAGACATTGAGTAATAAACATCCTTATTATCAATTTCAATATAGTAAATACTGTTACCATTTTCAACTGCTGTACGAATATCTGTAATAACACCCGTAACAGTAGCTACAGTTGAATCGTTACCTGTATCTTCTGTATTATTATTGCCACCCGGTGTAGTAGCAGTTTCGCTACCGCTTATTGAATCCGGAAGCTCTGCATCATAATCGATATTGAGCACAACACCCGAGCTTGATTTAACTTTATTTACGTATGCTTTAAGACAAGCTTCTATATCAGGGTTTGCGTCATCTTCACTTCTTACTGCATCCTGAACTCTTTCAACACTAACCATTGCAAAGCTCTTTACAACGTTATTATCTTTAAGTGCCATAAAGTAAGTTGCTTCGCCATCAATGTTAAGAAGAATCGGGAACGTTGCTTCCCACGCCTTATCAGAAACAATACTTTCAGCAGACTTTCTTGCACCCTCTTCAGTTGTACCTGCTATTCTCTGGAAAACAGCTTCTTTGGTACGCTGGTTGATAATTACAAAACCTACTATTGAATCGTCGCTTGTAACAGAAGTAACGCCTGTGTAAAGCCAAACGTCATCGCCTGAAGCAATGTAGCTTGAACCTGCTGTTGTAGAAACAACACCCTGCTGGCCTATAAACGCATTAATAAAGCCGCCGTTATATTTACCATAGTAATTATATTGCTTAACGAGTAAATCATCAGAATAAATCTGGTCAATCCATTGAATTGACGGGTCTGTCTTTACCTGCTCAATGTCATAATATTTAATGTTGTCTTTATTTGAAGCATCAACCAAAACAACACCTATAACATCAGTACCGCCGATAAGACCAACAGTTTTGTCGACTCTTTCGCAAACCCACCATGGCTTACCATTTTCATCGATTTCTAAAGACGGCGTACCGAACATATATGTCGGATATTTAAAGCGAAGAACACGATTAAGCTTTTCGTTGAAATATTCGCTTGTTGAAACCTGAATATTATCTAAGCCCTTGTCTTTAAGAATAACAGTATTTGCTTCCTGAGTATACATATTAACTGCAATGTAAGCAGGAATACCATCACGTGTATTATTGAACCACTTGAAAACATCGCCGTATTTTAACGGAAATATTCTGTAAGGATTACCCTTGTAGTTAATCTGAGTTGAATATGTGCTATCAATAACAAACTGAGAAACATATTCAGAAAGCTCACCTAACTTTTTATTTGCAAGGTTTTCTGCAACGTACTGGTCAATCATAGGAACAGCAGAAAAATCCTCAAGACTTGTTATTGTAGTAATGCTGTCATCACTTTCACCGAAATTTTCTGTTGAAACCTCAATTATTTCGCTATATGCCTTTGCTCTGAAAAGTTCACAAGATGTGAGGTAACCAACAAGTAATACCGCACCGAAAAGAAGTCCGATTATTACAGGAATGGTTGCTCTTTTCTTAACGTAAGGAATATATTCAGGCTTCATAAAAGCCTTGCTTAAAATAAAAGTAGAAACAACGTAAATCGCAACAAGAATACCTATAAAATAATAAAAATCAAGCGATTTAAAATTAATTGCAGGTAACATAAAGTAGTAAGTAACAGCACCTCCTACCAATGTCAGAATAATTGCGATAATAATTTTAAGAACCTTTTTTTCAGGTGGAATAATTACTTCTGTAGGTTTACCCTTACCTGAAAAGTCTACTTTAATCGGGTCCATAAAAAAGCCTCCTTTAAAACAATGGTATAATTATATATTATTTGTTATATAAATACAAGTATCAATTTGCTACGCGCCAATCGCAAACAGAGAGATAAATATCACCCTCGGTTAAATTCATTCCACTTATTTTAGGATTGACAGACATAACCGACTTTCTGTAGAACAAGGGCACAAACGGTACATTGGTATAAAAGCCTTCAATGAATTCTGTCATACTTGAGGTACCGTTTTTAAAGTTGTTATAAAGTACAGAAGGCTTTTCTGCTATTCCGTAATTTACAGACCCTTCAAGTGTAAAAAATTCACTCAAATCACCATCTGCAGGCAACTCAATTTCACCTATATAAATTTCGTAGTGGCCGTCTTGCAGAGCCTTGAGATACTCTTTTGAATTTTTAACACTTATTGTTGACTTTATACCTAAAGTTGCCAAAGATTTTTGCAAAGCCTCTGCAACACCCTTTTTATAAGGGTTGTTATTACACACTAAAATTGAAAGTTTCAGCGTATTAACTCCGTCAGTTCTGTAGCCTTCACTGTCAAAGCTGTCGTAGCCATTTTCTTCTAAAATATTTATTGCTCTGTTCAGGTCACCTGCGGGGTCAAGCAATTCCTGCCCCGAAAGCTTATAAAAACTCGGTTTAAAAGGCGTTGTTGTCGGAACAGTCTGCCCCAGAAATGATGCCGCACCTATATCTACTCTGTTTATGCCTATATTTATAAGACGTCTTACCCAGGCAACAGATGTAATAGAACCTGCCCATTTCATATTAAGTCCTGCAAAAACCAATTTATCTGTAGGAACAGAAACTGTTTTTGAAGAAAGATTTTCGTAAGCACCATCTGACAAATCATCGTTAAAAACACTTATTTTGTTTGCTTTGAAGGCATAAACCTCACTTGAGGAGCCTGCCATATCATAAAGTGCAATCTGAGTATTCCACTCGGGGTTGTAATTTGCGTGTTGCTTGTTAACCTCAAAATACGGAGTTTCTTCAAGATATTTAAGAACGTATTTGCCCGTACCTATAAAATCATTGCCGTTGTTATAAACTATAGGAAAAGACAAAACGTTAAGCGGCGAAAGCATACCGCCATCAAAAGTAATTTTCAATGTAAAATTATCCACTACCTGAAAATCAGTTATATTTTTCAGGTTGTTTTTATAATACACGTTCTTTTTTGCATATTCAAAAGAATATTTAACATCATCCGCATTAAATGCTGTTCCATCAGAAAAAACTACACCTTGCTTCAGTTTTACTGTTACCGTGTTTCCACTTTCTGTTGCACTTAAAGCTAATTGCGGATACCCGTAACCATCATCTGTTTTATTATAAAGTGCTTCATAAACCAACGGAATAAGACTTCTGTTGAGCTTACTTTTAGCTTTATACGGATTAAATGAATCAGCAGATGTAAAAGGCAAAGATACTTCAGCGTTAACAACAGGTGTAGGTAAAACGTAATCCCACCCGTCAGATGTTGCTTCTTCACCACCTGAAGAGCCGTTATCACACGAAAAGAGTGTAATGCAAAAAGATAAGATAAGTAAAATAGAAATTACCTTTTTCATTTAAGCACCACCCTTTTAATATATGTTGCTTTACCCGTTTTTTCATCAATATCAATAATACAAGCATTCATTGAATTCTGCCCTTCAGGATTAGCGAATCTTACGGGTATATGAGTCTTCATTTTTTTTATTGCAAGTTGAGGTTCAATTCCTAAAACGGATTGCACAGGTCCCGTCATACCAACATCAGTTATATATGCAGTCCCCTTGGGAAGCAACTGTGCATCGGCAGTCTGAACGTGCGTGTGTGTACCTAAAAGTGCGGTAACTCTACCGTCAACGTAAAATCCCATAGCACGTTTTTCGGCTGTTGCTTCGGCATGAAAATCCACGATTACAGTCTTACAATCTTCAACCTCGCTTAAAGCCCTATCAAGTTCTTCAAACGGATTGTTGAGTGCTTCTAAATAAACCGTACCCATCAAATTTATGACTGCAATTCTTATTCTGCCCTTTTCAATAATTCCGACACCCTTTCCAGGTGCACCTTTCGGAAAATTATACGGTCTTATTATTGTCGGGTCTTTATCTAAATACTCAATTACCTCAGGGCGTTTGAATGAATGATTGCCGAGTGTAATAAAATCAACGCCGCTGTCATAAAGCATTTTACAAGATACCGGTGTAACACCGTTGCCTTGTGCAGAATTTTCACCATTTGCAATACAAATATCAATATTGTTTTCTTTTTTATAGTCGGGAAGCTTTTTCATCAGGAATTCACAACCACTACTTCCGACTACGTCACCAATAAATAACAATCGCATTTTTTTACCGTCAATTCTATGGCTAAAGCCTAAAATAAAAACGGAACGCCTTTATAAGATGTTCCGTTTTTTTAGTGTTATTTCGCGTAATCTACTGCACGACTTTCTCTGATAATATTGACTTTAATCTGACCAGGATATTCAAGTTCATTTTCAATCTTGTTTACAATATCTCTTGCAACGATTGTCATCTGGTCATCAGAAATAACGTCGGGCTTAACAATAATTCTTACTTCTCTACCTGCCTGAATTGCAAATGATTTTTCAACACCATCAAAAGATGTAGCAATTTCTTCAAGTTTCTGAAGTCTTTTAATATATGTTTCAACGTTTTCGCGTCTTGCACCCGGTCTTGCTGCTGAAATAGCATCTGCCGCCTGAACAATACTTGCTATAAGTGTTTTTGCTTCTACGTCACCATGGTGAGCGTGAATAGCGTGAACAACCTGATCGTTTTCTCTGTTCTTTTTAGCAGCTTCAACACCTAATTCAACGTGAGAGCCTTCATATTCGTGGTCAAGTGCTTTACCTATGTCGTGAAGAAGACCTGCACGTTTTGCAAGCTTAACGTCTGCACCAACCTCGGCAGCCATAAGACCTGAAAGATAAGATACCTCAAGAGAGTGATTAAGTACGTTCTGACCGTAGCTTGTTCTGTATTTGAGTTTACCCAAGAGTTTAACAAGCTCACCGCTTACGCCGTTAACACCTGCATCAATAACTGCTTTTTCACCTGTCTGCTTAATTGTAAGCTCAACTTCTCTTTTGCACTTTTCATACATCTCTTCAACTCTTGTAGGATGAATTCTGCCATCCTGAATAAGTCTTTCAAGTGTTTGACGTGCAATTTCACGTCTTACAGGTTCAAAGCAAGAAACTGTAATTGCTTCAGGTGTGTCGTCAATAATAAGATCTACACCTGTAATTGTTTCAATTGTACGAATGTTTCTACCCTCACGACCGATAATTCTACCCTTCATTTCATCGTTAGGAAGTGCAACAACTGAAACTGTTGCCTCAGCAGCGTGGTCTGCTGCACAACGTTGAATAGCTCCTGATATGAGTTCTTTTGCCATTTTATCCATTTCATCTTTTGTCTGTTGCTCATACTCATAAATTTTAAGAGCTTTTTCGTGAGTGAGTTGTTCTTCAAGATTTTTAAGAAGTACTTCTTTTGCTTGCTCTCTGCTGTAGCCTGAGATTTTTTCAAGCATATCAAACTGACTCTTTTTAATTGTCTCAATTT
The DNA here is from genome assembly GCA_045646485.1 of Acutalibacteraceae bacterium. Classification (GTDB taxonomy): domain Bacteria; phylum Bacillota; class Clostridia; order Oscillospirales; family Acutalibacteraceae; genus DTU089. Next base: position 4,852 of record JAZRKU010000004.1, on the reverse strand, counting down.
CAAGAGCTTTTTCGTCAATTTCTTTAACCTTTTGTTGAAGTAACTCTTCTTTTTTCTCTTGTGCCTCCACCTTTTTGTCAAGGCTTTCTTCTTTTTGAATAATTCTTTTTTCTTGTCTCTGAACTTCTGCACGTCTTTCACGAAGTTCGTGTTCTGTTTCTGTTCTTTGCTTATGGATTTCATCCTTGGCTTCAAGAATTGCTTCTTTCTTCTTCTGCTCTGCTTCAGTCATAGCATTATTTACAATACGTGCTGCTTCTTCAGTAGCAGAACCGATTGCAGATTCAGCAACCTTTTTTCTGTGAGCGCCGCCGATGACAAATCCACCAACACCAAATACAACCGCACAAGCGACTGCAATGATAATTGCGATAGGATCCATTAACGGAATGCCCCTTTCTAAAAATATATTTTAAGGCGAACAGTCAACGACTGTTCTCTCGGATATAGTAATAAAGTTTTGTTTTGAGCATATGCTCTTATATCAAAAATATAAATATCTATGTAAATTATATTTAAAAACACAAAACTATCTTTACTATGAGATAACACAAAACACTTTTGCATTATCCATATTATTATAATAGATGTAGTACTAATAGTCAAGAAAAAAACAAATTTAATCTATGATTTGTGCATAAAATTTAACCGTTTATTTTTGTGTAAAAAGTAAAATATTACCTGTTATCAGCTTATTGACTTTTTGCGGCTTATAATTTATAATTACAGTTACCTGAAATAAGTGGTGGAGTCTGTCATAGCACGAATACGTGTTATTTATTCAGGTATAGTTCTTGATTTATTTTGAGAATTCCGCCACACTTTCATTTTGAAGGTGTGGCTTTTTTTGGCAGACAAGAAGGAGTTTTTATGAGTCAAATCACAATCGTAGCATTAATTATTTTTGCTATAACCTATCTTTTGATGTTAATTTTCCAAAAGATTCGTCCCTACATCGTTGGTGTATCGGCACTTCTCTTCGTAGCATTGGGTACTATTGCAACAATGAAGCCCGATTTATTCGGAGCAGATTTTTTCAGCTTAGGCACTGAAACCTTCAGTTACGGCATATCTGATGCTTTAAGCAACATTGACTGGAACGTTATAATGATGATAGCAGGTACTATGGGTACTGTTTATTTGTTCATCGAGTCAAAAATGCCGCAACTGCTTTCTGACCTGCTCATTTCCAAAATGCCTAACGTCAAATGGGTAGTAGTTGTCATTTCTCTTTTTGCAGGTATTGTTTCTGCATTTGTTGACAACGTTGCAACCGTTCTTATGATTGCCCCTGTTGCTCTTGCCTTCTGCAAAAAGTTAAATATTTCACCTGTTCCTGCAATTATCTGCATTGCGGTTTCTTCAAATCTTCAGGGCGCTGCAACTCTTGTTGGTGACACAACATCAATTCTTTTAGGTAAGGCTGCCAACTTAGACTTTTCTGATTTCTTTGTAGACAGTGGTAAACCTGGTATGTTCTGGGTTGTTGAAGCAGGTGCTGTTGTCAGTGCATTTATAATTTTCTTTATGTTCAGAAAAGAAAACCAAAAAATCACCTTCGACACAAAAACCAAGGTTGAAGATTACTTCCCTACATATCTTCTCGTAGGTACTGTTGTTGCACTTATAGCAGTTTCATTCATACCATATAAAGGCAATGCGGCTCCCGGTGCATTTTATAAACCAGATGTAACAAATGGTATTATCTGCATTGCATTCTTCCTTGTTGGTGTTATCCGTGAATTATTTATCAAAAAGAACAAAGAAATTGTCAAAAACGCGTTCAAAGAAATCGACTATTACACAATTGCTCTTCTTACCTTCTTATTTATTGTAATTGGTGGTATTGAAAAAGCAGGTGTGGTTCAGGTTATAGGTGAATTAATTGCAAGTCTTGGTGCAGGCTCACCATTTATTGTTTTCACAATTATTGTATGGGCTTCAGTTATACTTTCTGCATTTATTGATAACATCCCTTACACTGCAACAATGCTTTCAATTGTACCTGTTATTGCCGCAGGCTTCCCTGACATGGACCCTAAACTTCTTTACTATGGTCTTCTTTGCGGTGCTACACTCGGTGGTAACTTAACACCTATTGGTGCTTCTGCAAACATTGCAGGTATCGGTATTCTTCGTAAAGAAGGTTACGAAGTTAAGGCTACAACCTTTATGAAGTATGGTGTTCCGTTTACTTTAGCAGCTGTTACTACGGGTTACTTACTCCTCTGGGTGCTTTGGAAATGATAACTAAAAGGACTGAAATTCACTAACGAATTCCAGTCCTTTTGATTTTGAGCGAGTACATTCTATTCTTTTTCAAATTCATCTTTACCTAATCCACACACAGGGCAAACCCAATCAGCGGGAACCTCGCCCCAAGGGGTATTGGGAGCAATGCCGTTATCAGGGTCCCCTTCTGCTACCTTGTAAACATAACCGCAAGGGCAAACGTATTTCTCCATAAACATCACCTTTTTTTCAAAATTAGCGATTATCGCCAATTTTATTATTGGTAAATTATCCAAAATTATACTATTATTTTCATCTTCTAAGTGATATAATTAACTCAGTTACTTTTGTGAGGTGTATTTATTATGGATGCAATTATTAAAATTATTATGAGCGCAATTATGAGCCTTATAACAGCAATAAGCTCATTAATTGCAACTCCGCCAATGGGCGACTCTTACGACCCTGTTGACCCCCCAACAGTACCGGGTGTAATGGATTTTTCATATCTGCAATACCCGAAAGAGGCTGTTAAAACCTTAGATGAAAACGGCATAAGCTTAGAAACCTTCAAAAACAGAGCTACCGAAGGCGACGGCGAATATGGTGAAGCACGCGGGCACGAAGATGCAAATGGTGTTATAATCTCACCATATTACACACTTACTATAAACGGGCACGATGTTCCCGTTTATTCAACCGTTGTTTTTGTCGGTGACACTGAAACAGGCGAATTACATTCATTCTCAGAAATTTATATTGATGAGCTCACAGAATTGCCTTTAGAAATAACACTTTATTCTAAAGACTATAAAATTAAAAGCTCTCTTTGCTTACCAGACTCTTTAAAAGTTGTTTCGCATATGTACAAGAACACAATGACTGCAAATATAAAAGGCACAGGCACATACACATTTGTATTAAACAAATCACAAGAAGCTGCTTTTACACTTTTCGTAAAAGACCGTCTTGATGAAGATGAAACAATCAATTCTTTAAAAGAAGAGTATGGCGAAGAAAACGTTACTGTGTATGACAGTGGTGTTCATTACCTTGACTACATAAACGTAACAAAAAGCAATTCGGTTATTTACTTAAAGCAAGGTGCTTACCTTATTGCAAATCACAAATATGAAATAAACTCATTAGAAGATGAGGCTCTTTACGTTGAAGATGAAGCACTCTCTTCTAATGCTCTCGGGCTTACAAGAATGCCGTTTATTAATTTCGGTAACTGCTCAAACGTAAGATTTTATGGTCGCGGTGTCATAGATATGACAAGACTCGACCGAAGAGAACGTCGCGGAATGGTATTCACAAATTGCAATAACGTTGAAGTAATTGGTCCTAAAATTATAAACTCTCCTGAGTGGTCGTTTATTACATACAACTGCGAAAACGTTAACGTTGTTGACCTTGATATTTTCGGCTACAGAATAAACTCAGACGGTTTTGCAATCTGTAGTTCACGAAATGTTAATATAAGCAGAAGCTTCGTCAGAACCGGCGACGATTTATTCGGCGTAAAAGGCTTAGGTGGCTACGAAGGAATTCACAGTAAAAACATCACCTTCAGCGAATGCATTGGTTGGGGTGGCAAGGCAAGATGCTTCGGTATTTTCGGTGAAGTACACACACCAATAAGCGATGTTACCTTTAAAGATTCTGCTGTAATTTACCGTGATGCAACATGGGATAACGACAGAGTTTGCTCTCTTGGTATTATAGTAGAACAAGCAGGTGGCTCTATAAGCAACGTTACTTATGATAACATAGAAATTTTCAAAGACACAGGTAGAGCTATTGGTTGCCTTATTTACAGTGATGATATTGAAAACTTTAAAGTTGATAACATCCAATATAAAAACATTAAATATAACGCAGAATTACCTGCAAAGTTTACGTCTAACGGTAAACAAAATACAATAAACGCTACAATAAGTAACGTTACCGCAAATGACGAAAAGCTTACAAACGACAATATTATAAAAGATGATTATGCAAATGTAACATTTGCAGATTAATTAAGTGTACGAAATAATAATTGTCAATTGAAAATCGAAAATTGATAATTCGAAAAATACTTTGCGTTTTGATTTTAATATTCTCAGAAAAAACCGATTCTATCGTTTTTGGTTTACGAAAAACTTTAAATGATAGAATCGGTTTATTATTATGGTAGGGGCTAAGCTTTGCTTGCCCGTAGTATTGCGAAAATCTTTTGTTACAACAATTCAATCGAGTGCAATGCAATAACCAAAAGCGAAGCAATATCATAACATCAAAAAAGAAGCTTCGCAATGAAAACACACGTCGTTTCGTTTTCAGTTTAACAATTAATTTAACTCACCGCAGACGGGCAACCAAGCTAAAGCCTCTACCATCCACTGATTGCGTTAAGTTAATACAATTCAAAGAACTCTCCACCACGCTTACGCGCGGTCCCCCTCTCTTCGAAGAGAGGCAATTTGTGAAGATGTTTTTTCGTTTCATTTTCATCATAAATCATCATAAAAAATCCTATCATCTAAAATTGGTGTTATGCCAACTAAAAATGATAGGATTATCTTTTTGATTATTGAATCTTAATTACAATCAAATGCGAAGCATTTCCGAAATT
>JAZRKU010000003.1:0-4532 GCA_045646485.1 Acutalibacteraceae bacterium | reverse complement strand
CAAAAATGTAAATACTCGAAAAATAATGCTTTATGCTACGAACCAATCTCACCTCTCGACGTACCTTCGTACGCCTTCGGGCAAGCAAAACCAAGACTGACGTCTTAGTTTTGTTCGATTTGTCCGTTCTGCATCTTTTTTTCTTCCCACTGAACGTGGTCGTTAAAAGTGCAGACCGCATAAAATAATAAATTTGAAATGGGTTCTGCAGTTTAATTTTAGACTGTAGAACCCTAAAAATTTGAAACTGAAAAGTGGCTGTAAAAAACTCAAAGTTTTTACAGCCACTTTTACTTATTTGATTGTTTTTAATTATTTTATCCTGCAAAAACAAAGCTGAATGTAACACGTCTTGACGCATCCATATTAACACTTCCGTCTTCATTATAAACAGGGTAATCGTATGAACAGCCTATTGCCTGCATAACGTCTTTTACCTGAGGATTCTGAGCTATACAGTGTTGTGCTACTGCATCTGCACGATTCTGCGATAAGGTCTGGTTCAATGAATAGCTACCGCTTGTATCTGTATGACCTTCTACAATAATCTGAGCAATATATGAAGAATATTCTTCCTTTAAAACAACAGATGTATAAACGCTCATAAACGAATCTAAATATTTTTTACCCTCTGCAGATAATTCATAGCTGTTTGTAGCAAACAAGAAGCTTTCTTCTAACACTACTTCGCCACTATCATAATCAACCGTTGCCTCAATACCTGCATCCTTGAAAGCCTTTTCTAACTCTGCAAGAATATCTCTTTTTGTCTCTGCTAATTCCTCAAGCTCACTATCTGAAAGGTCGCCGTTTGCCAAGCCATCATATTGATTTTCATAAAACTCTTGTTCTGACATTAAATAACGGTATTGCACGCCGTCTATTATCATAATAAAACCTGAATAATCATTAAATCCGTAGCTTGTGCATGGTATAATTGTACCCTTAATTTCCTGAGGTGCAGCTACTAATCCTTCATCGGTGTAGCATTCTTCCCAGCTTAAAACAAAGCTTCCGTTTGTTTTGTCAAACTCCATAACCGGATCATCAGGTGTGTCTCCGTTAGCTAATTCAACGAAAACTGTATCTGAGTAAAATGCAATTCCTGATAAATCTTTATATTGGTTCTTTGTATTTAATGCATAGCCACTGAAACTCAAATCATCGCCGTCTTTGTAGCCGTTTCCGTAATAGTTACGTTGAACGCCTTCGTTTGCAAGTATAAGCTTACCACCATCATGAAGCATTTCGAATTGGAAGCTAGGTTCCGAAGCCCTGGTAATATTATATTCATCATCAACATTAAAATCATAAAAACATATTTGATTTTTTTCTACTGCATAGCAAAGAAAGTATGAATACGAGGTGCCATCCTCTTCACATAAAATAAAGCTCGCAACATTCAGATTAAACAGTTCTTCAAGTTTTTCAAAGCCTTTTTCATCAAGGTCGCCGTATTCTTCCATATAAGCCTTACGGAACATTACTCTACCCTTTTCGGTATAAACGTCATAATATTCACCGTCGTATGTAAAGCTATCCATAAAATGGCCATAATTACCAAACTGTATCGACAACGGCAATGCAGAAACTTCCTTTTCACTACCATCATCGTGTTGCATTGTAATGTATTTCATACCATCACGAAACGTTTCGGATTCTTCTTCGGAGCCTGTGTAGCTATAGCTTTCTTCTTCATAATAGCCCCATACCATTTCATCAAAGCGTTCGCCGTCAAATACATCTTCGCCTTCAATGGTATTGCCTGTTAAAACAGCTCCTATTGCACCATCAACGTTTTCACCATAACCTTTTGATTGAAAGAATTCCTGTGCAAAAAAGCCAATTCCTGCCAAAACTAAAACACCAACAACAATAAGTACTATAAGCAAAACCTTCTTATTTTTCTTAGGCTGAGCAGAAGGCTGCTGTACTCCCTGCTGAACTGAAGGATTCTGCACTTCAGGGTTTACAGAAGCATTTGGAGTCTGCTGAACAAAAGCATTCTGTACTTGTGGCTGTGGATTAGCGTTTTGCTGTAAATTAGCACCACATATGTTGCAAAATACTGCACTGTCGTCAATACTTGCATTACAAATCGGACAATTTTTCATAATCTTTTCCCCTCATTTTTTTATTAGAATTAATGCAAAACTGAGTATATCACATCATCAAAAATGAGTCAACTTTTTTTACGCACACCAATAAAAAAATAAAAAAGAGAAAACACGGCTTTTGACCCTGTTTCCTCTTTTTTTACTCTAAAAAACAAAAATTTTATAATACAAAGAATGCACAACTACCAGGATTAAGTGTAACCTTGCCCGAAACTTGTTCGCCTTCGAGTTCAGGAATTTCATCACCGGGTAATAACTCCAATGGTTTACCGTTAAGAGTCATAACTCTTGAGCGAAGTTTTCCTTCACCCTCCAAAATGTATGCACAAGCTTCTTTTGGTAACTCAACATCTGTTGTATCAGTTCTTGAGTTATTTATCACAAGATACGCCAAACCCTCTTTACCATCTTTTCTTGAGTGTGCATAAACGTGTGCACCCTCACGGATTTTTTCACCTGTTTCAAAAACTTCTCTTCCCATAAGTCTGTTCCAGAGAAGAACTGCAAAATAGTTTGGTCTTGGTAAAAATGTACCGTGTTCTAAGTAACCATAAGCCGAAGATGCTAATGTATTATGGAAAATAATACCATCCGTTACAGTTGAAAATTCACCAAGCTCGTTAAGAGTTCTCGGAACATCCAAATAAGTAGGTGCCCATGTGTTACCGCCGCAACCTGCGTCACCTGACTCTGTAACCCACATCTGACCACCGGGAACATACCTGTCACGACGAGCAGTATATTGACGAGCGCAGTTTGCAGCTACTGCTAAATATTGCTCTGTAAGACAAGCTGCTTCAGGCCAATGTCCACCCATTGCAGCTCCGCGTTCAGAAACACCATTATAATAGTGGTAACTGAAAACATCCATATTAACCTTCTGGTCGCCAAGAAGTTCTTCAGTAGTAACAATTTTAACTGCAGAAGCAATTCCGCCACCTGCTTTATCCATACCTGCATCAAAGAGGTTGATGTCACCTACGGTACAAGGACCTACAAAAAGACATTCCGGATAATTTTCTTTAAGCCATGCACCGAAAATATCGTGGTCACGAGCGTGGTCATCAGCAGTGTAGCCCCTTGGAAGGCCGCTGATTTCAATCATATTTGGTTCGTTTGTAAATTCAGCCGCATCAATCGGCACACCATATTCTTTTGAGAATGAGAAAATAAGTTCTGCCTGCTCTAACGGATAAGGTTCATCTGCTGAATGAATACCGGGGCAGTTTGCCATAGAAAGCAATAGTTTACCATCAATTGCTTTTACAAAGTCAAGAACACCAATCCATTGTTCTTTTGTGAGAAGGTTCTGAAAACCTTCAGGTACTTTACCGTTACAATGTCCATCAAAATCATAATATGTTTTATTAGCCCATGTACCTGAAACACGAACCCATGCAGTACCGAGTTCTTTTGCCATTTTGCGAAGTCTTGGGTTGTAAAGGTCAATCGGGTCATACCATTGTTGTAAATTACCCATATCCTGCCAATTTTCAATAACAGGGAATTCTTCTGTTCCATCAACCTGTGCATCGGTATATGCTTTCCAGAATGTTCCGCCCGTAACTTCGGTCATTTCGACATTGTATGAAACTAATCTTTCATCCATATCGCGAAGTTTTTTTAGGCCAGAAGCCTGAAGTTTGACAAATTCTGCCATATTTTTTCACCTGATTTAAATATTTTTGTTTATATTATATATAAAAACAAGAGAGTTTACAAGAACTATTGCTACAGTTTTAAAAAATTTTACAATCCCTACTAAAAAGGGGGTTGTTGATTTGCTATTTATTTGGTAAAATAATACTCGTGAAAATTTGGTTTCTCAAACTTTATTTAATGTTTATAACATATATTTATATAGGAGGTTTAGCCTATGGATTTATCTTTTACATATTTCTGGGAGCAGATGATGGCAAATCCGTTGCTTTTAATGGCGGTAGTACTTACTTTAGGCGTTATTCTTGTTAACGGCTGGACGGATGCACCAAATGCAATTGCAACGTGTGTTGTAACTCGTTGTCTTTCACCAAGACTTGCAATTCTGATGGCGGCAGTCTTTAACTTTTTAGGTGTATTTATAATGAGTCTTGTAAATGCAACAGTTGCACAGACTATTACAAAAATGGTCGATTTTGGTACGGATTCGCGGGAAGCGATAGTAGCGCTCAGTGCAGCACTTTTTGCTATTGTACTCTGGGCAATTTTAGCGTGGGTATTCGGTATTCCTACAAGTGAAAGCCACGCTTTAATAGCAGGTCTTACAGGTGGCGCTATTGCACTTCATGGTGGTCTTTCAGGTGTTAATGGTGCTGAATGGGTGAAGGTTATTTACGGACTTGTTATTTCTGTATTTTTAGGTTTTGTGTTAGGTTTTGTTATTTGCAGAATTGTTGTTATGATTTTCAGAAACAT
>JAZRKU010000002.1:0-24162 GCA_045646485.1 Acutalibacteraceae bacterium | reverse complement strand
CACCCATAGAAATATCTGATTCATAGAAAAGAACTTCAACTGCTTCTTTTGGAATAATATGCTGGAATGCGATTGAGTGAACTAATTTGCCACCATTTGCTTCTGTAATAGCGTCACGGGTGTTATTGTACCATTCAATCTGGTCTGCTCTTACCCAGTCATAACCAAGCCATTCACCATTTTCGTCGTGAAGTGATGTACCTGAGTCAAACATCCAGAGGTTAAAAGCAATATCATTACCCTTGCTTGAATAGATTAAAAGATTGTGGTTTGCACAACCGTGAGTACTTGGGTCTGCATCAAAAGCAAGACAACCTGGGTATTTCTGATACTCTGCTAATTGTTGCTCTGCTGTGAAATTTTCTCTTTCAACATCGTGATTACCAAATACAAATGTGAAAGGAACATTTCTTGATACGAGTGGATATAACAATTGTTCATAAGCACGAACATCTTCTGTAACAATATTATCACCATCGAAAACAACAAGGTCAGGTTTTGAGTAATCAAGAGCCTCGTTAATGAATGCTACCATTGCATCATCAATAGGATAAACGTCCTGAACGTCTGCAAGAACAAGGATTTTAAATGTTCCGTCTTTTCTGAATCTTAAAACATTTTCTTCTGTACCTGCAGCAAAAACTGTCACTGAAAGTGAAAACAACATTGAAACTACAAGTAAAATTGAAATAATCTTTTTCATAATCTTCTCCTGATATTTTATTTAGTTCACTAAAATATATTAACAATATTTTACTACTAATTCTTTGAAGTGTCTACCCTTTTCTTCAAAATTTTTATAATAATTATAACTTGCCGCCGCTGGTGAGAAAAGGCAGACCCCGTTTTCATCTGTGCATTTTATCGCATTTATAACTGCATCTTCCATATTTTCTGCGTAAATTGCATTTACACTCGCGTTGTGCAATTTTACATCGTCCAATATATCGTGACCAGTTTCCGGTAAACCAATCAGATTTTTAATATCGCAGTCAACAAGAAAATCAATAAATTCTGTGTAATCAATTCCACGGTCAAGACCGCCGAAAATCAATGTTTCAACATTCCCAAGCGCTTTTATTGCACCCATTACCGCAGTAGGAATTGTTGCAATACTGTCATTGTAATAAGATACATTATTGAATTTACCAACAAATTCCATTCTGTGTTCAATACCATTAAAATTCTTAATAGCATTTCTTACACTATCGTCATCAATATTAAAAATTCTTGCAACCGCTAAAGCGTAGGCAATATCCTGTCTGTTATGTTCACCTTTTAAATGCTCTGTGTTTTTCCAGAGTTCGTTAACAAATTCATCGTTCTGTGCCTTGCTGAAACCAACCTTTATTACGGTTCCATCACCTATTGAATTTGCAATATCAAGTCCGTGACCAACATCCTGTTCATCGTTATAAACAAAATAACAATCTTTATTCTGATATCTTGTTATATTAAGTTTTGAGTTTGCGTAACCCATGAAGCCGGTTTTATAGTGGTCTAAGTGTTCTTCATAAATATTTACCAGCACCGCAACTTTCGGTGAAGCAGTTGTAAATTCGAGCTGATGTGAAGACATTTCTATAACAGCAATTAAATCCTCACTCTCATCTGCTTTTTCAAAAACAGGAACACCTATATTACCGATAAGGCAAGTATTTTTACCACCTGCTTTTAACATTTCATATATAAGTGTAGAAGTTGTGGTTTTACCTTTTGAACCGGTAATACCAACAACCGTAGGTTTTGCAAAACGCAAAAACATATCAGTCTGACAAGTTATCTCGGTAGTATCAGGATATTTTACATTATCTAAAAACGCAATTCCGGGACTTTTGAAAACCAAATCAAAATTGCCTAAATCAGATAAATAATTATCGCCACATATCAAATCAACATTATTGTCATCAATCTTAAGAAAATTCTTATCAGCAATAGTTATTTTCTTTTCGGGCAAGTGCTTTCTTATATAGTTATAAGTAGAAACCCCTTCTCTGCCAAACCCAAGAATAAGAAGTTTTTTATCTTTAATATATTCAATTATCTGCGACATAATAATCTCTCCGCAATTAATTTTGAAACCGCTTTCCATCTATAAAAATGGAAAGCGGATTTTGTTTTATTCAGCAAAAGCGTAACCGTTTTTACCGTGTTTCTTTACATAGTACATAGCTTCGTCTGCTTTTTCAAATAAGTCATTGTAATCCATACCAGTTTCAGGATAAATTGCAACACCTATTGAGCAAGACATAACTCTGTCTGTTGCTTTTTCAAGTTTAACACTGTGGCAAATTTTTTCAATTTCTTTTGCTTTTTCTTCTACAAGTTCTTTAACATCGCCAAGACCATTAACAAATATTACAAACTCTTCACCGCCGACACGACCTAAAATATCTGTTGAACGGAAAGCAAGTGCCAATTTACTTGTAAATTCACGAAGGAAAACATCACCTTCGTGGTGACCATAAGTATCGTTAAGAAGTTTAAAGTCATCAATATCTATAAGGAACATCGTGCCGGGCTCATTAGGATATTCTTTAATAAGTTCATTGATTTTAAGACCAGTTGAAACTTTATTAAGGAAACCTGTAAGCTGGTCTGTTTCTGCCTGAGCAATAAGTCTTGATTTTTCTTTCTTTTCTTTATCAATATCTGAAATAGTACCAATGAAACGTACCGCATTACCATCATTATCAAAAATAGCGGCAAATTTAATTCTGTGCCATACTATATCGTTTCGTTGATTAATAATTCTTGCATCAAAAATATTGATTCTCTTACCAGAAAGAGCGTTACTTACTGCCTCGATAAAGAGCGGCACATCTCTGTGGTCAAACACATTACCATAAGTAATATATTCAATAGCATCTTCAACTCTTGTTGCGGTACGGAGTGTTCTTAAAATTTTTGGTGAACATTCAAGAACATCTGTTGCAACATCGTAATTGAACATAATATCGTCAGAAATTTCTTCTATAAGTTCATATCTTTCTTTTTCTTCCTGAATCTTCATCTGAAGATGTTTCATTTCTGTAATATCAACAATATTACAAATAAAGCGTTGTTCGCCATCTTTAGCGTCGTGTGGTTTTCTTACAGAGAAAAGCGCCCACGCAACTTCACCATTTTTCTTATTACAACGACATTCAAATTTCTGAACTTCACCCGGCTTATAATCTGTATTAACGCGGGATATAATATTCATAAAATCATTATAATGGAAAAGATTAAGTCTTACTTCCTGCGGGAGTGTTTCATATTCATCTCTGGTATAACCGAAAAGCTCAAAAAATCCTTCATTTGTATATTCAAGCTTAACTCCCTCAGAGTGTGGTGAACACATAGCAATACCCGCAACAGTTTCCCTCAAAATCATTTCAAGTTCAACTTTTTGGAGTTCGCTTTCGTTTAATCCGCCGTACTTCATCATTAACCCTTCCTTTGTCGAAAATAATCAAAAAAACTAAATAAGATTATACATATTTGTAATTATAACACATTTTTTTCCATTTAACAAGGTTTTTTTGAAAAGACTTGAATAAATTGTTGAAATTTTATATAATCTATCTGTTGTATTATAATTATATATTATATTATAAAAATAATGTATTGGTGAAATTATATGTTAGAATTAGTAAATTTATCATTCAAAGTCAATGATGACGGTGAAAAAAAAGAAATTTTAAACGACGTTTCTCTTACTCTCCAGGATGGCAAATTCCTTGTAATTACCGGTCCTAATGGTGGTGGTAAATCTACCCTTGCAAAAATTATTATGGGCATTGAAAAACCAACAGGCGGTAAAATACTCTGGAATGGCACTGATATTACAGATATGTCTATAACAGAAAGAGCAAAACTTGGTATAGGTTATGCTTTTCAGCAACCACCAAGATTCAAAGGACTTACAGTAAGGGATTTATTGAGTCTTTCTCACGGCAGTACTCTCCCTGAGGACCAGTGTTGCACTTACCTTACAAACGTTGGTCTTTGCTCAAAAGATTACCTTAACAGAGAGGTTGACTCAACTCTTTCCGGTGGTGAAATAAAAAGAATAGAAATTGCAACAATTATGGCAAGAAATGTTGACCTTGCAATTTATGATGAACCAGAAGCAGGTATTGACCTCTGGAGTTTCAATATGCTTATTGAAAGTTTTAAAAACATTTCTGCAAAAAATAATCAGAGTATGATTATAATCTCTCACCAGGAGAGGATTATGAAAATTGCTGATGAAATTGCAATAATAGCAAATGGCACAGTAAGTAAAAAAGGTCCTGTTGATGAAGTTTTCCCTCTTTTAATGAATGAATTCAACAGTGCTTGTAATTTCAGATAAGGTGGTGGAATAAATGCAAAAAGTAGATTCACATATGTTACAGACAATTGCAGATTTGCACGATGTTCCACAAGGAGCATACAACATCCGAAAAAACGGTGAAAGTATGGGGCGCTCTTCTACCGAAAATATTATTATTGAGAGTAAAAAAGACAAGCCCGGTATTGATATAACAGTTAAAGCAAACACAAAGAATGAAAGTGTTCACATTCCTGTTATAATTACTGAAACAGGTGTTGACGACTTAGTTTATAACGATTTTTATATTGGTGAAAATGCAGATGTTCTTATTGTTGCTGGTTGCGGTATTCACAACTCAGGTGACAAAAAAAGTGAACACGATGGTATTCATCGATTTTTTATTGGTAAAAATGCACGTATTAAATATGTTGAAAAGCACTACGGCGAAGGCGACGGTTCAGGCGAGAGAGTGCTCAACCCTAAAACTGAAATTTTCATGGATGAAAATTCCTATTGTGAAATGGAATCAGTTCAGATTAAAGGTGTAGATTCAACAAAAAGAGATACCGTTGCAAAACTCCAGAAAGGTGCAAGCCTCGTTATACTTGAAAAATTAATGACTCATGGTAATCAGATTGCACATTCTGATATGGTAATTGAACTTAATGGTGAAAACGCATCTTCACAAATCATTTCACGTTCTGTTGCAAAAGATAATTCAGAACAAGTTTTTTACCCTCGTGCAGTAGGTAACGATAAATGCCGTGCTCACGTACAATGCGACTCTATCATTATGGGTAACGCAAAAATACGTTCAATTCCTGAAATTGCCGCCAACCATTGCGATGCCAACATCGTTCACGAAGCGGCAATCGGCAGAATCAACAACGACCAACTTCTTAAATTACAAACAATGGGCAAAACAGAAGAAGAGGCAGAAGAAATTATTATTAACTGCTTCCTTAAATAAGCATATTCGGAGTGATTATTTTGGCTAAAAGAGTATTAGCATTCGACTTTGGTGCATCAAGCGGCAGAGCAATTATAGGCGAATTTGACGGAGAAAAAATTTCTCTTCGTGAAATCCATCGTTTTTCCAATGACCCTGTTTCAATAAACGGCACTGTTTATTGGGATGTTCAAAGGCTTTTCTTTGAAATCAAACAAGGCATTTTAAAAGCAAAGGAAGACGGTGGTTTTGACTCCATCGGTATAGATACCTGGGGTGTGGACTTTGGTCTTTTAAGAAAAGACGGAACACTTATCGAAAATCCTGTTCACTATCGTGACAAAAGAAATGATGGCATGGTTGAAAAAGGCAAAGAATATATGTCTCATGAAAGAATGTACGACATTACCGGTATCCAATTTATGGATTTCAATACGATTTTCCAACTTCTTTCTCTTAAAGAAAATCGTCCGTACATACTTGAAGAAACAGATAAGCTTCTTTTCATGCCTGACCTTCTTGCATATATGCTCACAGGCGTAAAATCAACGGAATATTCTATTGCAACTACTTCACAAATGGTTGACCTTCAGACAAAAGACTGGTCTGATGAAATTCTTGATACATTCGGTATCAACAAAAACATTTTAACAGATATTGTTGCAACAGGTACTGTTATTGGTCAACTTAGTGATGATATATGCGAAGAATTAGGAGTACCGAAGGCAGACGTTATAAGCGTTGCTTCTCACGACACACAAAGTGCAATATCTGCCGCACCTTGCGAATATGAAGATTTTGCATTCATCAGTTGTGGCACATGGTCACTTTTCGGCACAGAAGTTAAAGAGCCGATTATCAACGAAGCAAGTAAAAAACTTAACGTTACCAACGAAGGCGGTTACGACTACACAACTGCATTCCTCAAAAACATCTGCGGTCTCTGGCTTATTCAGGAAAGCAGACGTCAATGGATTCGTGAAGGAACAGAGTATTCTTACGCAGAGCTTGAAAAATTAGCGTTGGAATGTGAACCATTCAAATGCTTCATTGACCCTGACGCTCCTGAATTTGCAGTTATGGGCAATATCCCGAAGCGTGTTAAAGAATATTGCAAAAAAACAAATCAATACATTCCTCAGACAGTTGGGGAAATTATGCGTTGTATATATGAAAGCCTTGCACTTAAATACCGTCTTACTTTTGATGGTATTATGGAATGCACCGGCAAAACTTACGACCGTATCCACGTTATGGGTGGCGGTACAAAAGATAAGCTTCTTCTTGATATGACTGCGCAAAGTTGTAACGTTGATGTTTATGGCGGTCCCATTGAAGCAACTGCATTAGGAAATATAGCAATTCAACTTATATCTTCAGGTGAAATTGCAAATATAAACGAAGCTCGTAAAATAATCGCTAAAGGTGAAAACTTATCTCTTTACTCTCCTCACGACAGAAACGAATGGGAAGACGCATACAAAAAATTTGCGGAAATTATTAAATAAAGTAACGGAGTGATTTTTTTGACATCACCACCAAAACTTGAAGAAAAAAACGTGAATTTTGTTCTTGAAAATGTTGAAAAAATTCTTAACACAACACAAGAACGTCGCACAGGTAAAAAAGGTGAAGAACAGGTAAACAGCCATTTTCTTTCCGAACTCACAAAATATTGCGATGATACACAGGAGCAATTTTTTCTGACTCATCCGGGTGCAGGAACCGTTACGCAAAAAGCTCTTTGCGCTATGTTGATTTTTTGTGCGATTCTTTTTGCCATTTCCGTAGTAAAGGGCTCAATTTTCCCTTCAATTGTATCAATTTTACTGAACATTTTTATATTCAGTATTTTTGCCTACAAATTTATTTTTGATGGAACCAAGCTTGATACAATCAAAAAAAAGAAAAGCTCATCAAATATTTTAGGCAGACGCTTTTCCCGTAACAATGCCGAAACAAGAGTTGTTTTTGTTACACATTCTGATGCTCCTCTGAGCTTCAGAATACCTCTTTTCGGTAATATGGCAGCCGACATTACTATTTTTGGTTCAATCATAGGCAACACACTTTTATTCTGCAGTCAGGCGTTATTCCTGTTTTGCGGTGCACCTGTTGATTCATCGTTTTTTAAACTTTTACTTATTCTTTCAATTCTTTTTATTCCGATTTACATATTCGGTTTAATACTTATAAACCCTTCAAAAGCATCATCAGGAATAAGTGCAAGCCTTATTCCTTCATCTATAATTCTGAGTATATTAAAGCAATTTTCCGAAGATAGCTTCAGATACGAAAAAACAGAGGTTTGTTGCCTGATTACCGGTTCAGAATATTCCGGTAGAGCAGGCTCATACGCTTTCGCGAAGAAATATCGTCGTCTTTTTTCTGATATTCCTACAATTTTTATTCCCCTTGAAGAAATAACCTCTTCAGAAAAAATCTCCGTCTTTTTCAAGGACGGCAGCGGTAACAAGGGCTCGGCAGAAATCGCATCGGTAATTGCTGCAGCGGCAGAAAATCTGCAGCTTACTCTTTCAAAGGAAACAGGCTTGTTAGGCTCATCTGCCTTCACGCCCTTTGCAGTTAATCATTTCCGAGCATGCTCTTTAGGCACATCAAAAAAGCACACTGCAAAAACAGTTTCACCTACAGAAGATAAGCTTACCGCAATTAGAAGAAAAACCATAAGTGACTTCGGTGCACTTATTATTGAAACACTAAATTATTATGACAGTTGAGGTATAATTATGGCAAAAATTCTTAATTCCACAATCAAAAACATTCCTTGGCAAGACAAGCCTGAAAACTGCAAAGACCCTGTTTGGCGTTACACAGAAAACCCAATCATCGACCGTTCATTCGTTAAAGATGCAAACAGCATTTTCAACTCAGCAGTTGTACCTTATAAGGGCAAATTTGCAGGCGTATTCCGTATGGATGACGTAACAAGAGAGCAATACCTTGTTACAGGCTTTAGTGATGATGGTATCCATTGGAATTTAAACGATGAAAAAATCTTCGGTGGTTATGACCCTCGTCTTTGTGAAATTGATGGCGTTTATTACCTTTCATGGGTTTGCCACACAGTTTGTGGTACATCTATAGGTATTGCAACAACAGAGGATTTTGAAACTTGGACAAGATATGAAAATGCAGTTTTACCTGTATCAAGAAACGGTGTATTATTCCCTCGTAAAGTAAACGGCGAATATATGCTTTTCTCACGTCCTTGCGACAAAGGTCACACACCTTATGGTGAAATTTTCCTCAGCCATTCAAAAGACCTTACATATTGGGGTAAACACCGTTTTGTTATCAGACCTGAAATGAACTGGGAAATGACAAAGGTTGGTGCAGGTCCTACACCTATTGAAACAGATGAAGGTTGGCTCTGCTTCTACCACGGCGTTCTTACAAGCTGTAACGGCTTCACATACAGTATGGGTGCTATGATTACAGATAAAGACGAACCTTGGAAAGTTCTTCACAGAGCAGACAGATATCTTCTTTCTCCTCGTGAAACATACGAATTTGTTGGCGACGTTCCTAACGTATGCTTCCCATGTGCTGCCCTTGCAGATGCAGAAACCGGCAAAATCGCTATCTACTACGGCGGTGCAGATACTGTTGTTGGTCTTGCATTCACAACTGTTGACGAAACAATAAATTACATTAAAGAACACGATTTAATTAAATAAAATGTTAAAGAAGTTTTTTGGCACTAAAGAATTTTATAAATCTACTCTTGCTATCGCTTTTCCTATAATGCTTCAGAATATTATCACAAACTTCGTAAGTTTACTTGATAACGTTATGGTAGGAAGATTGGGCACAGAGCAGATGTCGGGCGTTGCCATTGTTAATCAACTTATTTTTATATTCAATCTTGCAATTTTCGGAGCATTGAGCGGTGCAGGTATATTCACCGCTCAATTCTTTGGCAAAAAAGATAACGACGGTATACGCTACACTCTAAGATTTAAAATATACGTTGCAATCGCTTTACTCATAATAGGTGTCGGCATATTTTATTTTTCAGACAAGCCTTTAATTAATTTATTCCTTCACCAGTCAGAAGATGCAGGAAATATTGAATTAACATTACACTATGCTCATATATACACACGAATGATTATTATCGGTTTTTTGCCATTCTGTGTAACCCAGACTATTTCAAGTACACTCCGTGAAACAGGCGAAACTGTGGCACCAATGATTGCAAGTGTTATTGCCGTTGCCACAAACTGTTGCTTTAACTGGGTGCTTATTTTTGGTGAATTAGGCTTCCCGAAATTAGGTGTTGAAGGTGCGGCTATTGCAACAAATATTTCGAGATACGTTGAGTGTCTGATTTTAATTATTTACGTAATTAAAAAGCACCGTCGTTTCCCGTATTTCAAAGGCTTATTTAAAAGCCTCTATATTCCTTCGAGAATATGCAAGGATATAACAATAAAAGGTATGCCATTGCTTTTCAACGAATTTTTCTGGTCTTTGGGAATGTCGCTTTTGAGCGTTGCATACAGTCTTCACGGTATAGCAGTTGTTGCAGGGTACAGTATTTCTTCCACAGTTATGAATCTTGCAAACATCTCGTTTATTTCATTAGGCAGTACCATAAGCATTATTATAGGCAAACTTTTAGGTGCAAACGAATTTGAAAAAGCGTATGATACCGACAGAAAACTGATTACTTTTTCGGTTATACTCAGCCTTTGTGTGACAGGCGTTGTAATTTCCGTAAGCGATTTAATACCAACTATATATAACACCACAGACGCAGCAAAAGAATACGCCACGTACTTTATAAGAATATCTGCTTTATTCTCTGTTGTGCATGCGTTTGCAAATGCCTCTTATTTCACTATACGAAGCGGCGGCAAAACACTCATCACTTTTTTAATGGACAGTGCTTTTATAATGTTTGTGAGTGTACCGTTTGCCTTTTCACTTTATTATATTTTCCATCTTGATATTATGGTAGCATTCCCCTTAATTCAGGCTGTTGATATAATAAAGGTTATTGTAGGTCTTACACTTATAAAGAAAAAGGTGTGGCTCAATAATATTGTTGATTAATTTTTTTATAAACAATAAAGCATCGTAACGCATAAGCGTTACGATGCTTCTGTTATTTTACTGAACAAAAAATATTATTATATTAACCTGCAACTACCCTATAAGTTGATGACCAATTCGAATGAATGTAACCACTAGCTACATGTGTACGTGCCCTTACCCTTACGTAATAAGTTGTACCGGTTTTAAGGCCACTTACATTTTTAGCATAACTGTATCTGTTTTTCATAATTATAGATTGTGCATTTGAGAAGTTTTTAGAAGTACTGTACTGTACCTCGTAACCATCAACTTCACCATAGCGGGTTCCACTGGAAAGTTGATTCTTTTTCCAGAAAATTGTAAAACCATCGTTACGTTTTTCAATCTTTGTTACCTTAGGAGCGACGGGTCTGATATAAAAATACCTTATCACTTTCCCTGAGTATGCACCCATAAGGTTAACTTCTACCTTATATCTACCTATTGAAGAACTTGTATATACGGGAATAATATCAACGTAATAATCGTTGCCCTCTTTAAGAACGTTGCCATATTTATCCTTTACAATTACCTGAGGATAATCATAAAGCGGTTCGAGATAATAATAATGTGGGTCAAAATCTTTATACTCGTGTGTAGGCTGTTGTCTATAAACAAAATCAGTTTGCGAAAGAGTTACGGTAACGTCTGCCCCTTTTGTTTTACCGACAAAATGCTTCTCGGCACGCATTATAGGACCGTTGCTGTAACCGATATCAATTTTATTCCACTCTGCTTCTGTGCCTTGATAGTACACGTCTAAATCTACTTTAGACCAATCGGTATTATATTGGTCATTTAAAACGCCAAAGCTTTCATACTGAATCTTTTTAACAGTTTTCGGAATTGTTATTGACTTAAGACTTGGTAAATCATAAAAAGTGAATCTACCTATTGATGTGATACCTGAACTAAAAACAATGTCAGTAACAAACTCTTCCACAGAAAGAAGTCCCTCCTCATCTCTGTAAGCACACATATTCGGAGCTATTACTGAATTAAACGGACCTTTACCGGATATGGTAAGTTTACCTGTACCCAAATTAAGAAGAAGGTTGAATTTTTCTTTTCCCTGCCATGCAGAAAAATTTGCTTCCATATTACAGGTGAAATTTTCTGCACCCTCAGTTGCAGGAACATCAACGTTATAATTTATTTTTTTCCCTTTAATAGCATCTAAATTAGTTTTATTGAAATTTATTTTTTTCCACATTTCTTCAGTTCCACCATAATTAATGGTTTCAAGATTGAGGAACGCATTTAATCCCGGTAAACCAAAACCCTTTAAAGTTGAAGGAAGAGTAACTGTAGTAACATCTTTAAAAGGATTGCTGTAACCAATATTCATTGATCCGAGAGCAATGAAGTATATACCTTCTTTAAAAACAACTTCCTTGATAGCCGAATCAGAAGAAACGTAAAAACCACAATTACCAAGAATACCAAGACCTTCTATTGTTAAAACGCCGCTTACTTCGTTAAATTCGTAAGCAAATTTGTATTCTTCATCCGGATTTGTACTGGTAAAAGAATTATAAATTGGGCCGGTAACAATAGAATCTTTTGCCGAGATAATATTTACAGTTGATGCCAAAAGCACAATAACCATAATTATTGAGATACATATTTTAAAAGATTTTTTCATAAATATGCTCCTTTCTTTAACTTATTAAATATATCAACAAAAGCACTTTTGTACTTTCATTAATTAAATTAACTCCTATATAATTTTTTTACCCATTCTTATCGATCTTTTTATAATTATAACGATTATAGTTAGTCGAAACAGTGTAAAATTACACTGTTTCGATACCAAATATATGATTTGGTATCGAATTTTTAAAGAAAATTCGACTAAAATCCTTTCAATGAGTGTAATGCAAAATTGAATTAATAAAAATCAATTTTGCTAAAAGCCGATAAAATCGGCTTTTGCGAAACGCGACAGCGTTTCGACAAATGACAATCATTATAATCTCATTTAAAAAATCAACCAAGTTCAAATTATTAAACCACCTCATTTTTTAATGCAATATTATTTTGTGGATGATTTCAGTATATTACTTTTCACAAGAAAAGCAATCATACTGTTACACAAAAAATTTGCACTAATTTCAGCATAATTAACTAATATGCTTTTTTCACCTCTCCTCTTTTTTATTTTTAAAGCCGTATTTTTGCTTCATCTATATATGTCAAAAAAATTCAAATACTACACTTTTTTTTAAAAAATTTTTTCTTTCTCTGTTTTGCACAATATACTGACGATGATTTCGGTACAATTCACTAGTTATAAGTGTTTTTACGACAGATTTAAAATATTTTTTTGTGCACTTCCATGTTTTTGTGGTATACTGTATTAGATAATCGTATCGTCCATAGGTTGAATTTTCTCCACTCAACCAATGGTATGTGTATTTTAAAAACTTCTCGATATATACTTTAAGTGAAAGGAGGAAGACGCAATGGACCAAATTAAAATTGGCAAATTTATTGCTCAATGCAGAAAAAACGTAAATTTAACTCAAGCACAATTAGCTGAAAAATTAGGCATTACTGACAGAGCCGTTTCTAAATGGGAGCGAGGCAAAGCAATGCCTGATACATCTATAATGCTTGAACTTTGCGACCTTCTGAAAATCACCGTAACAGATTTATTAAGTGGAGAGGTAATTCAAATGGAAAACAATAATCCAAAAAACGAACAACTTTTGCTTGATATAGCAAAAGAAGTAGAAAGAAAAAACAAAACAATATGGACTGCCATGTGGGTAATTATGAGTATAAGTATATTAGGTTTGCTTGCGGGTTGCCTGATTTGTATATTCTTAATACCCGAAGGTATATGGCAACTTATTGCTATATTGGGAGTTTGCATTCTGTTTTTAATACCTTGTTTTTATGCACTGAAGCTTGAAATAAGTGTAGGTGCTTACAAGTGTAAAAATTGCGGTCACGAAATTATTCCTACCTATTCCCAAGCCTTGAATGCTATGCATAGAGGAACTACCCGTTACTTGAAATGTCCCGAATGCAACAAGCGTACATGGTGCAAAAAGGTTTTGAACAAGGATTAATTCAAACTAAAAAAGGAGTCTTTTTATGAAACATACTAACCTTTGTCCTAAATGTAACACAAGTAACATTGTGCGTTTTGACGGTTACACCGGTGCTTACGGTGCAGGCAACAATGTTTTAACAAAATCCACAATATTCTCCGGTGTAAACGTTAACAGATACGTTTGCTGCAACTGCGGTTACACAGAGGAATGGATAGATAAAATAGATTTGCCCGATATTGTTTCAAGCAAAAAGGCTCAACCCAATAATCCGTTTTTAGCAGGTAAATAATTATGAACAATGTAGATTTTTTCAAACAAGCCGGATATGGAATGATGATGCATTTCGGGCTATACTCTGTTCTTGGTGGCGAATACAAAGGCAAATTCGGTGATAACTACGCAGAATGGATAGGCTCACATTTTGCAATTCCCATAAAAGAATATGAGCAGCTTGCAAAGGTTTTTAACCCGATTTACTTTGATGCAGATAGCATAATTAAATTTGCAAAAGATTGTGGTATGAAATATTTTGTGGTTACCACAAAGCATCACGATGGTTTTGCATTATTCCATTCAAAAGTAGATAAATATAACGTTGTAGATGCAACGCCTTTTAAAAGAGATATTATTTATGAGCTTGCAAACGCCTGTGAAAAACACGACGTAAAGCTTGGTTTTTACTACTCTCAAGACCTTGATTGGCACGAAAAACACGGCGGCGGTTACCTTTCCAATCATATGGGTTGCTCCGGTGTTACGTGGGATAACAGTTGGGATTTCCCGAATGCAGATGAAAAAGATTTTTCTATATGCTTTGAAGGAAAAATCCTTCCCCAAATCAAAGAAATTATGTCTAACTACGGTGATATTTTTCTTGCCTGGTTTGACGTGCCAATGACACTCACAAAAGAACAAAGCACCACAATTTATAACACAGTTAAAGCCTTGCAGCCTGATTGTTTAATTAACTCTCGCCTTGGTAACGGTGCGTACGATTACGTTTCTTTGGGTGATAATGAAATCCCCGCAAGCAAGGAAGAATGGCAAAAACTTTGCCTTGTACCTGAAAGCAGTATTAATTATCAAAGCATTGACGGTTTCAAGCCAAGTAAATACGGTCTTTATGAATCTGCCTGCACTTTGAATAATTCCTGGGGCTTTTCTTACAGGGACCACAACTGGAAATCTCCTGAACAACTTTACAAAAACAAAAAGCACCTTAACGATTTAGGTATAA
Source organism: Acutalibacteraceae bacterium (assembly GCA_045646485.1). Taxonomy (GTDB): domain Bacteria; phylum Bacillota; class Clostridia; order Oscillospirales; family Acutalibacteraceae; genus DTU089. The sequence continues at coordinate 9,511 of JAZRKU010000002.1, read as the reverse complement.
ACTACCTTATTAATGTAGGGCCTGACCATTTAGGCAGAATCCCAGGCCCATCAATGGATATATTAAAAAAGGTTGCAGAACTTGATAAGTAAAACAACAAAAAAGACGATACGGAAATCCGTATCGTCTTTTTACTATTTTTTCACTTTAAATATTTTTTCTATAGCAATTATAATAGGCGGAATAAGTACAATCTGAACAATTATACCTGGTATCGCATTTAAAACTGCTCCTGCCCAGAATGCCTCAAAGCCGAACCTTGTTACATCAAAGGAGAAAAGAGCAAGTCTTGCTACGCCCCAAACTATACGCCCCACAATCATAGAAGTTACAAGTGAGACATATATATATGGTTTTTTAGATGGCAATTTTTTATATAAAAAGCCTGACAAAAAACCATATGTACCAAGTTCAAACATCATGGCAATCCCTGTAGGATACAACACCGGCCTCCATAATATCAACGACCTTAAAAGCGGTGCCACAATACCTGCCACAAAGCCCCATGGTCCGCCACACACAAAACCGCATATTATAACAGGTATATGCATAGGGCAAAGCATATCCCCTATTGATTCTATTTGCATTGTTACAAAAGGCAATACAAACGCCATTGCAATAAACATTGCAGTTAAAGAAATCTTTTGTATGTTATTCTTCTTATTTTTCATAAACTAAATCTTTGTACCAATCTGCTTTTTCTATAACTCGCTGTGCTTTTACAACAGGTTTCATTACTCTGTTATAAAAAACCTTTTCTTTTGAAACTTCTTTTATTTCTTCATTCAATTCATTACGTTTTTTACGCAACATTTTTAACTCATCATAATATTGAGCGCAAGAAGTTTTTTCTTCTTTCGCTTTTTTTATTTGAGAAATCACAGTATCGATTTTCTTTTCTGTTGCTTCAAATTCTTCAAAAAATTCTTCAAGAATTGAATAATCATTAAAAACTATTCCATTAGGAAAATGCCTGTATACAGTATTTTCTGATGCATTCAATTCACGAAGTTGCATTTTTATTTTTCTGCGAACATCCTTTGAAGCAGTATTATCAAGAAAACTCTGCAAATTCTTTTTTATTATCACAATATTCAACGGAAGATTTTTTACATCATCCTTTGAAAGCATTAAGGCATTTTGCAAGTCCAACTTACCGAAATCTGTATTAAAATAATCAATTTCATCCCAGACTATTTTTGCAATTTGAATTTGCTCATTTCTTAAACGAACATTTTTAGTTGTATCTTTTTCTATTTCTTCACTATGAAGAAGTTGCGCATCCTTTATAATTTCCGCAATTTCTTTTTGTTCTTCTTCAGTGCTGAGGCCTTTTACTTTATCCTCAAAAAAGGCTCTTACACGAAGAACGTTAATCATACCCTTTTGCTTTGCTTCAGTTAAATCATAGAAGAAGAAAGGAATTACGTTAAGTGCCGCACCAATAACAGATGCCATTATAAGAATTGAGCAAATTGAAACAAACAAATCCTTATTATAAAGCACATCATAAGTATTGGTGTAACCTAACTCTGCTGCCTTGACACTGTTAAGTCCCGCTTTTTCCTGAACAAAGGGTAAAACTGCACTTGTAATCATAGTTATTACACTACCAATAAGACCAACCGCAGAAAACATACCGTCAATACGTTCACCACTTATGTATTGTTGATAATCTCTGATATCTGCATTAAGGGCAGGGTTCATAAAATGACCACAAGAAGTAAGTAACTGGTTAACAAAAATAAACACAAGTAAAAACCATATTACGTTAGCACCGTTCATCCTCACAACCGGAAGCATCAACGCAATAAAGATAATATTCAATACATTACTGAGTATAAGAACCTTCTTTTTACCAAAACGCCTTATAAGAAATGGTGCAAACAAATTAGGCCACAAGGATGCGTTACCTGAAACTGCTACAATTATTGAATACTGTGCAGATGTACACGCACCTTGATAGTTATACATCCACTCCATAATTTTAGCAAAAGAGCCTTCCAGAAAACCTATCCAACCCGCAAGAGAAATTATCCAGAAATATTTGTTACTTGCAACTGCACGAAATGCATCAACAAAACTCATTTGCAGAGTTCTGTCTTTGGGCTGTACAATACGCTCTTGTGTATTTACATAAATGAGTATAGATATCAAAAAACCAACAATAAGCATCGGTGGATATAATACCCTGTAAACTTTTAAATTATAAAGGGTATTTTCACCTGTAATCAACTTTGCAACAATAGGCAAAAAGATACCTGCTATGGATGGCGAAATATTTTCAATTACGGATTTCACTGCATACACATCTGTTCTTTCAATGGAGTTTGGTGAAAGAACATTAATAATGCTCTCGTTAGCATCAATGAGAAAATTGTAGAAAAACTGAAAGCCTATATTAAAAAGAAGAATAACAACACATTGCGTTATTTCACTCATTTTCTCATAAGGCATCCATATAAAACCGATACCCAGAAGCACGGTAGGAATGCCCATAGTAATAATATACGGTCTGTATTTACCGCGTATACTTCTAGCGCCATCTATCATTTTTGCCCTTAAAGCAGTAAGCGGAAAACCTGCAATAACGCTTATAACGTAAATAACATATATTGAAGACGGCGATAAACCTATTGTGTTACCAATAAGCGTGTTACCTATACAAAGCACCATTGAGCTAATACAGTAAACTATAAATTTTACACCTATGCCGCCAGCTGCAAGAGAGGCAATTTCCTTAAATGACAAAAAACGGCCATCAGGAGCAACACGCCAATATTTTTTTAAATTTTTAAAAATACCAGAAATTTTACTTGCCATAAATTATCTCCATACAAGTGTTGTTACACTACGAGGTGAAAGAACAATATTGCCAGGATTTACCATAGATTCTGAAAGATTATGCTCTTTATCCGTAACACTTACAAGCACGTCTTTATCCGTTGGAAGAGAAAAGTTTTTCTCCTCTTCACTTTTATTAATAATAACAGCCGTTATTTCATTTCCATTTTTAAATGCAACCGGTAAAACGTCTGCATCTGTCGAACTGATTTCAATACGCTTTGAACCGGGATTCACATATTTTGTGAAATTTCCTGTAACGTAAAATCTTTTTGTTAATTCAAAAGTTTTATCTTCAACATTTATGTAAATAAGTCCGTCGCAATAATCCACTTCGGAAACGGCAATCCAATGTTGCCATGATACTGCATTAAGAATAGTAAAATCTTCATACATAACAGTAGCGGTTACAATAGCAGAATCCATACCGTAATCTCTGCCGCCCTGCATATGAGTCCATTCACTGATTTTTATAGGCACGTCAGGATATTTTTTATCCATCCATTTTTTGTATCGTTTACAAAAAGCAAGTCTGTCATTTAAAAATGACGGCACACACGGTACAGGAATCGGAAGACAATAAGAATGCACATCCACACCATCAAGAAATTTTGATACTTCAGGATTTTTGAGAAGTTGACGAGTATAACTTTTGTTAAACCATCTCAAATCCCCTGACTCTGCACCCGAAAGCTTCACATTTTTCAAAACAGGTCGTTTTGTAATTTCTTTTGCAAAAACTTCAAATACCTTTCTTACACTTCTTGGTCTGTAAAAGCAACCTTCCTGACCACCATTCCATACCCATATAGGTTCGTTAACAGGAGAAAGATATTTTACGGGGACACCTTCACTCACAAAATGCTCTGTAACATCAAAGCAGTATTTTGCAAACTCAGAATAGTTTTTAGGAGAAATATTTTCATGAAAAAGTTGATATTTTTTATTGTGAGCAAGTCCGTTTTTTGTAAGCCTTTCAATAGGTGAGTTAACAAACAAAATAACTTCATCTGCACCGTACTCCACCGCTTTTTTCATCATATACACGGCATTGGCGTCACGGGACCAATCATACTCGCCTTTTGCTTTTTCAAAACACTGTGTTGCCCTTAATGGTTGACTGTATTCTCCTTTACCCGAATGAACCGAACCGCCACCGATATTATATCTATACACCTGCATACCGATACCATCTGTTTTACTGTACAAAAGTTGAGCAATTCTATCCCTTACAGGCAAACCTGAAGCGGCGTCAATATGCGACCAACCACCAACAAGTTGTGCCCACCATGCACCACTTGCACCGATACTCTGAAAAGTCTGGTATTTTTTATTCATATCAAACTTCAATTGCATATCAACACCGCCCGATATTTATTAATATTTTTTAGATAATAATTTTACCGCTTCGTTCTTATCTATTTCCCCTGAATTACATTTTGCCATTATCTGGACATCTTTATCTTTAAGGTTATAGAAACACCATACTAAATAAGATAACAAATAGCCGATTGACGGAATCATAGCGTAAATAAACCAAAAGGCATTAAGAGCACTATCTGTCTGTGTAACCGCCATAGCCTCAAGTTGTTCAAAATTTTCTGCTTCTACATTTTTCCAACCAACTACATCTAAACCTAAAAGCACAAGAGATAACGAACCTGAAATTGCTCCTGTAAGTTTAACCATAAAAGTCTGAATTGAGAAAGTTATGCCTTTTGCCTCAACTCCTGTTTTAAACTTACCATATTCTGCACAATCAGGAGTAAACATAAATAACATAACACCCATTGTAGATGTAGGAATTGATTTTAAAATTGAAATAATTACAAACAATATTGGATTTTTGTAGCCAACAAGCCACATAATTACTCCAAGAATTACTGTTGCAAGTGTACTTACTCTGAAAACAGTCATTTTATCGAACTTACGCACAAGTCTTGGCACTACCATTGAACCAAGGAATGCAAACGGTGCACCTGCAAAACCGATAATTGTGATAAATAATGAATCATTAAACAAGTAGAATGATGCCAACAAATTAAGTGCGGCAACGTAGTTTACACTCGAATAGAAGAAAAAGCCGATATAATAAAGAAGAAGATACTTGTTTTTCACAAGATACTTAAACATTTTTGATATAGAAAATGCTTCTTCTTCAGGTGACTGATTACGCTCACTTAAATTTTTACAAGCAGGTGCCATTGTAATCAATGCTACAAGCGAACAAAGAGTTACTGCTATAAAATAGTTACTGCCTACATTTTCACTTACAAGGAACGCAACTACTGCAGGTGCCACAAAGCCACCAACACCGCCCCATATACTCTTATATGACATCATACTGTTACGTTCATCAACATTATCAGTCATAACTGTCATGATACCGTAAATTGGCACATCACAAAGAGTATAAACAGTATCCCAGATAAGATATGCTATTGCAAACCATACAATCTTAGTTGTCTCTCCTGCACTTTTCGGTATAGAAAACATTACGATTGTGGTAAGGGGAATCAGAAACAATGAAATACGTAACCACGGCAAATATTTTTTACCGCTTTTAAATTTCACTGCATCAAAAACAACGCCAAAAACAGCGTCATTTATTGCATCCCACACCTTAACCGCAAGCATAACACTACCGATTTTGATAGGGTCAACACCAATAAAAACAAAATACGTTGTAAGACAAGATGAAATAAGCGCATAGAAAATATTCTGACCTGTAAAGTAAGAATAGTAGCTTTTTCTTTCCAAATTAGTCGTTTGCCATCCGGCAGGAGTGCCGGTATTTATAAGTTTTTTAAAAATATTCATAATAACTCCATTTAAAATGCGGCATCATATTTTTTTGCCCACTCAATTACTTTTTGCTCATCATATTCTTTTGGCATAGATTGAAGAATAACAACAATTTTCAACATATCACCGACAAGACCGAGAAGCTTCTTGCGAACACTCTTGTTTGCCATAATAGCTTTGCCTCTCAGCAAAGTCTGCTTGTTAAGATATTCTTTGATATCAAACTTAAAACATTCTGCTGAAACAGAAAGCTCCTGCGAGGTAATAATGCCGTTATCAAAAATATAATCCACATCTTCTGTTGTAATCTGTGTAAGTAAAAGTTTAACTTTTGCAATCGGAGCAAGACCATTACCGATTTTTTTATAATACTCTCTCTGATATTCCCAAAGCACGTTTGCTGTGTAATCCTTATCTTTGTTTTTTATAAGAACTGTTGCAAGGAAAACAGATGCACTGAGAGCATTTGCAATACCTGTACCTGTAACCGGAAACGTCATAAATGCACTGTCACCAATTGCTACATATCCGTTCGCAACCATTTTTGAAAGTGGATGACGAACAGGAATCTGTGCAAAATAATTACCTCTGAGCACCTCTGTTCCTAAAGATGGATTTTTAGCTCTGTAATATTCAGCCGTTCTTTGTGCCTCTTCCATATCAAAAGGCTCAAATCTGCCAACAAGTAAGTCAGTATAATTTTCTTCCGTTGCAACCCAGCCAATACCAAGTTTACCCTCTGATAAAAGGCAGATTTTAAATGGGTCTGCAACTGGCTCTTGTGTTGGTCTGTTAAAAAACGCTCTGTAAATATAGAATTTTTCAAAATCTCCCATTTCAGATTGCACACCAAACTCTTCCGGAAGACTTGCTCTTACGACAGAATCACAACCGCAAGCATCTATAACTAAATCGCCATACACGTCACCATTACCGGTTTTTATACCAACAACAGTTTTACCCTGAACTATAGCCCCTTCAATATCACAGTTATAAATAAATTTCACACCTGCTTTTTCAGCATTAGAAATTAAATAATCATATATATCTTTTCGTTCCATTTTAATTTCTTTTTCACTGTCAGGAACGTGCTGAGTAACCCTTGTTTTTTCATTTGGTGAGTAAAAACTCATATCTGTTTTATACTCATACAATTCTTTAGCAGGCATGGGTAGACCTACTCTCGCCAATGAGCGAGGATTAAAAATATCTGTCCAGTCGTAACCCATATTTTCCCTGCTGTTACGCTCATAAACCTCTACATCAAATCCATTTTGTGCAAGAAGCATACCTGCAGTTATTCCACCATGTCCGCCACCGGCAATGATAATTTTTCTTCCCATAATACCCCTCCAAAGTGTATATACAATAATTTTAACATATAACTATAATTATTGCAATTTAATTGTAAAATTTATATAATAGTGATAAAATTAATTTACACTTTTTATGGAAGGAAGGATTTTATGCTTCTCAGACCACCTGCAATACCCCTTATAACAATTGACCCGTACTTTTCTGTTTGGTCACCAAACGAAACAATAAATTTTGCTCCTACTGAATTCTGGTCAGGAAAGCAGAATTCGATTTTAGGTGTAGCATATATTGATGGCGAAAGATACACTTTTTTAGGCTATCACAGAGATTATTTAAAGCTTACACAAAAAAGCTTAAGCTATGATGCTTTTTCTACAACCGCAATTTTCGAGAATGAAAAAATCATTCTCAAGGCTGTTTTCACATCTGCGTTATTACCACAAAATTACGAGATATTAACACGGCCTGTTTCGTACCTTAACGTAACGTGGGAATCAAAGGACGGTAATGAGCACAACGTTAAGCTTGACGTTGCCGTTTCAGAGGAATTATGCCTTCAGAAAGCATGGCAGAACGACGTTTTAATAGAGGAAACTCCGTTCAGTAATAATCTTAAAGGTCTCAGAATGGGTAACGTTGAACAAAAGCCACTCCACGAAAGCGGTGACGATATTTGTATAGACTGGGGCTACGTGCACATCGCAGTAGACGGTAGCAACACAAGTGTTTTTGAAAACGACATTGAAAGCAGAAGTCACATTCACGCCGTTGCAGAGCCTGCAGAAAACGAAAAAACACTTTTTCTTTTTGCTTATGATGATATTGAAAGTATGGAGTATTTTGGCAAACGCCTTAAATCATACTGGAACAAAGACGGCAAAACAATCCTTAAAGCAATTGAGGAAGCAGCTGAAGATTATGATGAAGTATGTACTATGTGTAACAATTTCTCATCAAAACTTTATGATGATGCAGTAAAATCAGGCGGAGAAAAATACGCAGATATACTTTTACTTTCATTACGTCAGGTTATGGCGGCACACAAGCTTGTGCTTGATGAAAACGGCGATATTCTTTTCATTTCAAAAGAGTGTTGGTCTAACGGTTGTGCCGCAACTGTTGATGTAAGCTATCCATCAACACCTCTCTTTTTACTTTATAATACCGAACTCGTTAAAGGTATGCTCAGACCGATTTACAAATACGCTTTAAGCGATGCGTGGACTTTTGATTTTGCTCCTCACGATGCCGGTCAGTATCCCCTTATTAATGGTCAGGTATATGGTGAAAATAAACTCAAATACCAAATGCCTGTTGAAGAATGCGGCAATATGCTTATTATGGAAACAAATATTGCCCTTGCAGAAAATGATGTTTCATTTGCACAAGAGCACATAGATATCCTTGAAAAATGGAGTAAATATCTTATTGAATATGGTGCAGACCCCGGAAATCAGCTTTGTACCGATGACTTTGCAGGTCACCTTGCCCACAATGTTAATCTTTCAATCAAGGCAATTATGGGCATTGCGGGCTTCAGCCGAATTCTTGACCGACTTGGCGAAACCGATGAGGCACAGCGTATGATGAGCATTGCCAAGGATTATGCAAAATCCCTCGTTAAAAATGCCGCCAATGATGACGGTAGCTTCCGCCTGGCTTACGATAAGCCCGGCACATTCAGCCTTAAATATAACTCAATCTGGGACAAAATCTGGAAAACAGACCTTTTCCCCAAGGAGTTTTATCAGGGCGAAATTGAAAGATACAAAAAAGAAATGCTCACCTTTGGCGTGCCTCTTGACAGCCGAGAGAAATATACAAAGTCTGACTGGCTTGTGTGGGCAGCCTGCCTGAGCGAAAGCAAAGAAGATTTTGAGCACCTTGTTCACCCCTTGTGGAATGCCTACAACACTATGCGCACAAGAGTGCCGATGACCGACTGGTATTTCTGCGACACCTCACATATGCGCGGTTTCCAGCATCGCACCGTACAAGGCGGTCTTTTCATCAGATTTATGCTTGATTAAACCAAAAGAGCTTGGCAATCGCCAAGCTCTTTTTTGTGTTTGCTGCTGTCAGCAGATTTATAACTGCTGAAACTTTTCTATATACCATTTAGGAACGGGATTGAACATATTATCATACCATCCCAAAACTTCTTTTGCGAGGTTTCTCATAGTCTGAATTTCGCTGTCACCATATGGAATTGCCCAAGGCAGAGAAGTGATTGTGCCAAGGCTGATATAAAACGCAAGCAGTTTCCAAAATTCCATAGGCACATTGTTATCAAAATATCCGTTTACTATACCTGAAGCAAAAAGGGGAGAAGCCTGTGCGCACCAAGTAATGCTTTTGAATTCTTCCCACGGGTCACCGAAATCGTAGCGGTCAAAGTCGATAATAACAACCTTACCGTTTTCAATCATCATATTGCCGATGTGATAATCACCGTGCTGAAACACCTGCGGTCTGTGTTTGAGCAGATAGCGGTTTGCATTGATGAAGTCAATAAAAGCCTGACCATTATCATATTTCAGCGGAC
>JAZRKU010000001.1:0-84464 GCA_045646485.1 Acutalibacteraceae bacterium | reverse complement strand
CCTGCATATATGGGTGTTCTTGAAGAAATCGTTGACTATGCAGTTAACTACGTTGGTGAAGGCAACACAAGTATTCTTGCTGGTTGCGACCCAACAACACTCAACTCTGTTCGTTGCGTAACTTCATATGATTACAAGACAGACAAAGTTACTGTTGCTAACAACTATGCAGGTAATGCATTTACAATTCTTTCAACAATTCTCAATAAGATTCTTCCACTTGGTCTTCTTTGCAACGTATCATCAGCAGACTATGCTCTTGACGTTAAGATGGTATTTGACAGACTTATTGACGTTATTAATGACGTTGACCTTGAGGTTCTCCTCTTCACATTCGGCAGAAACGGCAGAACAGATAACCTCTTAGGTGTTACAAACGTTGTTGACCGTCTCCTTAAGCTTGTTAACCAACTCGTTGGTTGCATCTTAGGCTTCAACCTCTTCCCTGTAACATCAAGCCTTAACGGTGCTGTTACACAGGCAAACCTTAAAACAATTGTTGCAAACCTTCTTAAGAGCCTTTACAACAGAAGAACAGGTCTTATTCCTAACGCTCTTCCGATAGTTGCAGCATTTGTTGATGACTGGGGTTCAGAGCAGGCAATGCGCTCACCTGAACTTTCAATCGGTGAAGTTACTTATGCTTCAAATGGCTCTCTTAACTACACAGTAACTATTTCAAATGGTTCTCGTGGTATCTGGAGAGGTTATATGGAAAACGGTCAGCGTAAGCAAGACGAACAGTATTCATATAACGTTCAGTCTATTACATCAGCACAAGGCATTACAGTTAACAGCGGTTACGCAGGTAACCTCGCTTATGGTCAATCAAAGACATTCACAATTACAGGTACAATCCCTTCAGCAGGTCTTGCAGACCGTCTTGATGTTGCATATCAAGTTTATAACGAAGATGGTCAGTTGATGGATGGCGGTAAGTCATACTCAAAAGCTTACTTCACATATTTCGCATATGATGAAAATGAATGGAACCACACAAACAGAGAAGATTATGAGCAATTCGTTAAGAAGGCAATTGTCTTCGGTGTTACTCCTGACGAAAACGGCAAACTTCCATACACAGACGAAATGGTAGACGTTGGTAATCAGGATTATGGTAAGTTCTACCACGAAAAATCATCAAATGGTAAGCACTACAGCTTCGAACCACAGTCACAGCCTGGTAACGGCTTCACAGCAGTAGCTTCTTCAAACAGCGACTGTGACAAAGAAAAGGATTACTGGTACAAACCGGTTACATTCAATCCTGCTGGTTATACAGCTCCTGACGCAGTTAGCGGTCAGACACTTTCATTCACATTTAAGGCTTACAGTAAATATACAAGCTGGGGTTCAACAAAATATGCTGGTTGGCATGAAAAAGACCAATCATCATATCCTACAACTTACATCAAGATTTATGACGCAGTTGCAATGGATGAACTTCGTGCTTTAGTTAACGAAGAAACAAGCCTTAACAGAAGACCTGAAACATATAAGGCTGAAGGTGACTACAACGGTTACTTAGGTACTCTTGCAAGCGCTATTATGGTTGCTTGGAACCCTGGTATCGACGGTAGCTTCCAGACAGATTCAACAACAATCCGTCTTGCACTCGAAGCAGCTATTGAAAAACTCGACGCTGCTAAGATGACTCCTGCAGAACAAGCTGCATCAGGTCTTGCAACTGTTGACGCAGCAGTTAATTCACTCGAATCAACACTCAAGGGTATTAATTCTAGCCTCAATGGTAAAGATTACAGAACATTTATGCTTTACAGATGGTCTCGTTATCAGGATGCAAAGAAAGATGCTAACAGATACATTGCTCTTTGCGACGAATATAACGCAGGTCTTCAGACTAAGAAGTTCGAATACAGCTCAATGCCTGTATATCAACTTAAATCAGTTATTTCTAATACTCAATATGAGAACTATATCTTAGCTCTCTTAAAGAACCTTGACGAAGAAGAATTAGCACGCGCTAAAGAAAACTTCGCAAATGTTACAAGAGAATACGGCGGACTTACAACTCTCGACGTTGCTCAGGTTTCTAACCTCTTAACAAGAATGTCAGGTCGTCTTCTCCCACGTGAAGGTGGCGTAGTTAATACTTACCTTCAGAAAGAAATCAATTCTGCAAAAGCAGTAATTGGTACAACAAACACTAAGGGCTACTCAACTCGTAGCTGGTCAGCTTACGCAACAGCTCTTGCTGATGCAGAAGCAGCACTTTCAAGTGCATCACAAGATACAATCTTCAATGCTAAGTATGCTCTTCAGGTTGCACGTAACAACTTAAGAACTGAAGCTCAGGAAGCTGATTACACAGAACTTGAAGCACTCATTGCTCAAGCACAGTATGTATTCAACAACATCGGCCTTTACAATAACACAGATGCTGAATTTGGTGCAGTTCTTGCAGCACTCGGCTATGAAATCACTAAAGACGGTGTATCATACGATATCTTCCCGGATGCAGCTCTCAATGTAAATGCTGTTTCAATTGAAAAAGATGATCAGGAAGACATCGACGAAGCATGTGACAATCTTAAGAAAGCACTTTCAAGAATGGTATTCAAGGGTGCATCTTACGGTTCAGCTGCTGTTACTGACAAGGTTGTAAACACAGGTGCAGAAGACAAAGACGGTAACCCTGTTACTGAAACTGTAAGAACAACTACACGTGGCGCTAAAGAAGGCGTTGAAGCACTTAAATCTGCATTCGCAGCTGCTTCAGCAAACGGTTCAGGCGCAGTTACAGTTGTTGTTTCATTCGACGAAAACTTCTCACTTGGCAACGAAAGCGCAGCATTTGTAGGTACAGGTGCAACAATTACAATTTACACTAAAGTTTCAGGCGTAGATATTCCTCTCTCAACAATTAAAGTTGTTGTTAACGGTGATATTACTGGTGACGGTGTAATTGACGTATTTGACTGCACACTTGCTGATATGTCAACATATGGTTATGCATCAGTAAATGGCGTTTACGGTCTTGCAGGTGACTTCACAGCAGATGGTAAAGTTGACATTTACGACCTTAACGATATCGTTGGTATCGCATTCCAGAGCTAATCTCAGTAAAAACTGAACTAATTATTTAAAGTTTGCCCCGCTCTCAGGGGTGGGGCAAACCTCTTTGTTGATATTCACTAAAAAGTTCCTTTATATTTTTTCGTTTTTTTAGTGTTTTGATATTGAAAAAAGCAAGATTTTATATTAAAATAAGAGAATGTTGCAAAGGTGTTTTTAGATTTTAAAATTTATTTTCACCTTACTTATGGAAAGAGATTTAAACAGTTCTTAAGGAGGCAAACAAATGTCTAAAGCAAAGAAAGTATTTGCCGCTCTTCTTGCTATTATGATGGTTCTCAGCGTTGTAAGCGTTTCAGCTTTGGCAGCTGGTAATCTCGTAGACGAAACAGCAGAAGATGCAGCAAGATATACTCAAACATGGACTCTTTCTGAACCTACTCCATCTGGTTCACAATACAAGGTAAACGTTATTCTTACAACAAACTACCCTGTAGGTCCTATTTCTTTTAAACTTAACAATGTTTCTAATGCTACCGCAGTTATCGGTACTGACTATTACGGCGGTTCAGCAAATGCTCGTATTGATTGCAGTGCAAATGGTCTTGTTCTCATTACACCAAGCGCAGCTTCAACTATTGAAGGTAAATCACTCAATAATGCAGTTGTTGCTACAATCACATACACAGCAACAGGTTCAGCTCCTGTTATTGATGCTAACCAGAGAACAGTAAAAAATCCTGCAGGTACACTCGTTGCTGCTCGTCTTATTGACAGCGTAACAGTTAACGAAGCAAACTTTGCTCTCGGTCAGACTGCAACTGTAAGCGGTAGTGTTATTACACCTCCTGCTACAGAAGATGCTACTGTTACAGGCATCAACGGTGCAGTTGTTGATACAGCTCGCGGATACGTTTACGGTGTTCCTGCTTCAACAGCAGACCCATTAACATACTTCGAGACAACAGGTTATATCGAAATGACTGCTAATGCAGCAGGTATGAAAAATGGTACAGGTGCACAACTTGTTCTTTATGCAGATTCTTCAAAAAGCGGTAGCCCGCTCGCAACTTACACTTTAGTTATCTTTGGTGACGTTAACGGTGACGGTGCTCTTTCACTTGAAGACGCAGGTACTGTTGGTCAGGTTGCTAACTACCTTGGCGACCCATTTGTAGGTGCTTATGCATTTGCCGCTGACGTAAACTGCGACGGTGCTGTTTCACTTGAAGACGCTGGTACAATCGGTCAGATTGCTAACTATCTTGGCGATCCAATTACTAATCCTTGGGCTTAATGCCTGATTAGAATATATTTCATTCGAAGGAGATAAAAACAATGAAAAGATTTAACAAAATCTTAGCATTAGTGTTAGCAATGTCTATGATTTTCAGCGTTGTTTCAGTTTGTGCTTCTGCTGCAAACACAACAGACGCAGGTTTTAAAGTCAGATTCGTTGATAACGATGGTAATGCTATTACTTCTGTTAGTGCTGGTCAAACAGTTAACGTTATTGTTTCTATTAAAACAGATGGTTATTCACCAATCTTTGCTTTCTTAGCATTCTATGATTATACAGCTCTTACTCACATTCGTCAGAATGGTACTGCTGTTCAGAATATCACAGCGAATAACTGTCGTGAATTATATGGTAGATTCAAGAACACAGGCACATACACAGATGACCCTGATCTTTTAGATTATGAAAACAACGAAGTTGGTAACGGTTACGTTAACGACTGGGGCTTCACAGGTAACGTTACTGTTACACCACATAAAGACCTTATGTGGGATGGTATCGGCTTCACAGATGCTCAAAAAGCTAAATACAAGGGTATTAACTTCGGTTACCTTGTTCCTGTTACAGACTCTAACTCAACAGTTAATACAAAAGGCGAATGGTACGATATGGTTCGTTTCCGTTTCTACGCAAGTGCTGATATAGCTTCTCTTGGTGAAGATACATTCTTCTTATTAGATAACAACACTAAGACATATATCACAATTGACCCGGATGACCAACCACTCAGAAACCTTCAGTCAAGCACTCCGATTAAGGCTTCTAACTTAGAAGTTATTATCGAAGGCGGTACAACACCACCTCCTGCAGCAACAGTTTCAGTTGAAAACATTGAAAAAACTCAGGTTCAGTGGCAGAATAAAGATGAAGGTAAACTCAGAATTGCTTTCCGTGGTAACATTAAAGGTTACGATGCACAAGCAGACCTCTTAACTGGTTCTACAACAGAACTCGTTAAACTTACAGAAATCGGTGTTATGTTCTCTAAGACAGATAGTACTCCTACTGCTGAAGAAGGTGCTACTAAGACTCCGGCTTATACAATTTATGATTTCACAACAGGCGGTTATTTCTATCGTGCAGTTGTTGGTGATATCGGTTATCAAGATGCAACAACACTTTATGCAAACGCATATATCGTTTATGACGGTGTAACTTATATAGCAACAAATGGTGTTATTTCAACAACAGGTGCTCAAGCTTACGCTGCAGGTACAGCTAACGGTATGCCAGCGAAATAATTAAATGATGATGAAAAAATATATTTCACCAGAATTACAGTTAGTAGAATTTGATGTAATTGATGTTTTAACTAACTCTTCAGTTGTTACAACACGTCCAGGTGGTAGCGTTGATATTGGCGGTGCCGGTGGCGATGGTTACGTTGATTTCGATGACATTCAGTGATAAACATAAGCTTGAAAGGAGAAATAACTCATGGTAAATTACACAAAACCAGAAATTGAACTTACAGAGTTCGAAATCGTTGATGTTCTTACAGTCTCCTATCAATCCGACACCGGTAAAGATCCGGTTTACGGAGACTGGTATTAATCCCTAATGTAAGAAATAAACACACAATCAGGACTGCTACATTCGTGTAGCAGTCCTTAAGTTTTATTTTGTGTATTGAAATAGAAAAGAATATATGTTAAAATAAATCGTTAATGAAAGGAGCTGGACACAATGTTGTTAAAAGTTGCGGATTTAATTGTCGAAATTTATCCAAAATATAATATGTTGAAAACGCGTTCTGTTCCTTATATTTATGATGGTGATAAAGAGCCTGATATAGTCGTGGCTCTGAGCGAGCAGTTTTTTATTGACCGTCAGAAAGAAAATCCTAATATGACGGTTGATGAATGCGAGTATTTTTTCACCGCTTCTTATTTTTATACTGAAATTATTAAGTTCAACGGTGTAATGCTTCATGCTTCTGCCGTTACTTACAATAATTTTGCTTATCTTTTTTCTGCAGATTCAGGAACAGGGAAGTCAACACACACCCACCTTTGGCTCAAAAAATTCCCCGAAGCAGAAATTTTAAACGATGATAAACCTGCAATTCGGCTCATAGACGGCAAATTTTATGCTTATGGAACACCATGGAGCGGAAAATATGATGAAAGCAAAAACGAAAAGGTTGAAATTGCAGGAATAACCTTTTTGTCGCGTGGCGAAAATAACGTTATATCTGAAGTAACGGGTGACAGTGTAACTATTGATTTTATGAATCAGACTGTTCGCCCCGTAAAAAGAGATTATATGATTAATTTTATGGAGATTGTTGACGGAATACTTTCTAACGTTCCTTTATACCGCTTTGAGTGCAACATATCAATGGAAGCGGTTGAAACATCTTACAATGCAATGAAGCCGAGGAGATAAAAATGAAACTTAGTGAAAATTTTGTTCTTAAAAGAATTGCAGGTTCTCCGGTTGTTATGCCGGTAGGCGACGCAGTAAGCAAGGTTCACGGTATGATTAAGCTTAATCCGTCAGCAGAGGTAATCTGGAAGGCTCTTGAAGAAAATAAGGATTTTGACGGAATTCTTGACAGTATGAAAAAAGAATTTGCAAACGTTTCTGAAGAAACCTTAAAAGAAGATTTGCAATATTTTTTAGGCAGACTTCGTGAATATGGTATTTTAGTTGACTGATATGAGTAATAAAGTGACTATGGAAGAGCTTCTTCCGTTTATTGAAGAAGCATTTGATAATAATAAAACTTTTACTATTCCTATAACGGGTACAAGTATGCTGCCACTCCTGGTTCAGGGGCGCGATACCGTTACCATTAAAAAGATTGAGTCACCATTACAGGTTGGTGATTTGCCATTATATCGCAGAAAAGATGGCGCATTTGTACTTCACAGAATTATAAAAGTGAATAACGACGGCACCTATGTTTTGTGCGGTGATAACCAATTCATTAAAGAAACAGGTATTACCGATAATGAAATGATTGGTGTCGTTACAGATATTACAAGAGATGGAAAAAATTTTTCCGTTACAAACAAAAAATATCAGAGTTACGTTAAAAGAGGGGTAACATTCTTTGCTTTTCGTTATCCATTAAGGCGATTCAGATATTTATTGCACAATATTAAAGTCAGAATTTTAAAATAAAAATTATATTTTAGAAAGTGGGCGGTAGTTTTGAGTAACGCAAAAGAAATTGAAGAACAGAAAACTGCTGCTTGTCTTGAAACGGGCAGAACGCTTATAAAAATTATCAGCGGAATTATAAATGAAACTGTAGCAGAAATTCCCGAAGGAACAGATTTCGAGAAATTATTGAAGCTATCTTTTGCACACAGAATAAGCGGTTTTGTTGCTTATGGTGTCAAAAATTATAATCTCCCCGAAGCGGTTGCTAAAAAGTTTGAATCAGAGCTTTTTAAAACTGCCGCACGTCACACCGCTCAGGAGCGTGAAATCAAGGAACTTTCTGCAATTTTTTCGCAAGAAAAAGTAGAGCATTGTTTCTTGAAAGGTTTAAAAATATCTTCACTCTACGACGTTCCCGAAATGCGCTTTATGCTCGATATAGATATTTATATAAACAACGAAAAATATGACTTGGCAACAGAATTAATGAAAAAAAGAGGCTACGAAGAAATTTCGGCAGATGATAAGGATTTGTCACTTTCTAAAAAGCCGTTTTTAAATATAGATTTACACAAAGAATTGAAATACGATTATGATTTGGGCTATGAGTTTTATAAAAACGTTTATGAAAGACTTATAACATTGCCTGATTCTTATGAAAAAACGATGACAAGCGAAGAGCTTTATGTTTATCTGCTTTCGCACACGGCACATCACTTTGCAACTGCAGGCACAGGCATTAAAAGCGTAATTGACCATTACTATATAATGAAAAATCTTGTTCCGAGGTGCGACAAAGACGTTTTAAGCAGATATCTTGAAGAAAGCGGGCTTGATTTATTTAACGAAACCTTTTCAAAGCTCTGTCGTGTATGGTTTATGGGCGAAGAAGGCGATGAGCTTACTTCTCAGATGGGCGATTACATTATTTTAAGCGGTGCTTACGGAACGGGAATTAATTATTACGTCAACAGCGTTCTGAGAATAAGCAGTGACAAAAAAAGTTATTTTCTCAGTCGTCTTTTCCCGAAATATGAAACTATGTGTTACAGATACCCTGTATTAAAAAAATGCAAGGTGCTTTTACCCGTGTTCTGGGTAATAAGAATTTTCAGTACTGTTTTTGATGTGAAACGCATCAAAAACGAGGCAACGGGAGTTGCCGGGGTAGAAACCGAAAACAAAGAAAAACAAAACAAATTTTTAAATAATGTCGGTTTATAATTTTTTAAAAAAACTCTTGTAGAAATAGTATTACTTGTGCTATAATAAGGCGAATGTGTTCTTTTGAACGCATTTTAACGAATTTTATTTAAAATGATTATATTACAGAGTGTTATAAGGTCAGGTGAAAAAAATGGCTTACGAAGAAAAAACAAACTATGAAGACGATACAAGTTTGTATTCCTTTCTGAGACTTTTAAATATTCTTATGAAAAAATGGTGGGTAGTTGTTGCGTTTATGCTCGCCTTTGCTATGCTTGGTTTTATGTTTGCAAGACTTACCTATACCGAGCAATATTCTTCTCAGATTATTTTCAATGTTTCAAATAAGGATAAAGAGATTGCAGGTGCTGCGGCTACTTACGTTACACAGTCTGACGCACAGGCTTCTGCGATGATTGCGAAAAACTTCCAGAACTTAGTTGAAAACGGTAATGGATTCGTTACTGCTATTAAAAAAGAAGTGAAAAAAACAACAGGTAAAGATTACGATATTAAAGAAATTCGTAAAATGCTTGAAGTTTCACTTCTTACTGATGGTACTTTGGTTTATATTACAGTTACATCAGGCGATAAAGATATTTCTAATGCAGTTTCAAAGGCAGTTGAAAGTTCATATCTCGAGCTTACAACAAAAGCATTCCCGACAGCTAATTTTACAGTTGCTGATGAGCCGACTCCTGCAGAGTTGATTCCTGATACATCAACCTTTATTTATACATTTGCAGGTCTTATTTTCGGTGCAATTCTTTCTATTCTTATTTTAATTATTCAAAGTAAAATTAAGAACATATTACTTTCAAGTGAAGATATCAAAAACAGATTTGGTGTCAGCATTATGGCAACCGTTTCAAAAATCGACGTCAAAAAATCAAACATTTCAAAGCTTCTTATTACTGACAGAAATGTTGGTCTTCCGTTTATTGAAACCTTTAAGCTCATAAGAACAAAGCTTGAAAATGTTAAGCTCAAAAAAGGCTTCTCTGTTTTTGCTGTTACAAGCTCTACTGAAAGTGAAGGTAAAACAACTTGTTCTGCAAATATAGCACTTTCTCTCGCTAAGAGTGGTAAATCGGTTATTCTTATTGATGCCGACTTAAGACGTCCTGCAGTTTGTAAAACTTTAGGCATTACACTTGACGGCGACAGAGGTATTTATGAAATAGTCAGCGGTCAGAAAACCTTTGACGAAGCAGTAAAATACGTTGAAAGATATAATCTTTATCTTCTTATTTCTGATACACAGACTGTTGACCCTTCAGAAGTTCTTGCTTCTAAAGGTATGGCGGCGATTGTAGAAGAGGCGAGAAAGAATTTTGACTATGTTGTTATTGACTGTCCTCCGGCTGGTGTTGTTGCCGATGCTGCGATTGTTTCTAACTATGCAGATTCAATTATTTTCGTTGCATCAGAGGGCAAGGTTTCTCTTTCTCAGGTTGAGTATGCATTGTCTGACCTTATGACTACCAAGTCAGATATTCTTGGTTGTATTTATAACTATGCCGATGCAAAATTACTCTCTATGGGTTCACACCGTGGAGCAGGTTATTTCTCGGGCTCTTACGGTGGATATCACAAATCAGGCTACGGATATGCAAGCTCTTATGCTTCGAGCTACTACAGAAGTCAGCAATCGTCCAATTCCTCTACGTCAAGACGTTCAGGTTCAAAATAACAACTTAAAAGCTGTCAGAAACGCTCTGTTTCTGACGGCTTTTTTCTTTGTTAAGACGAGAAAATAAATGCCGGAAAAATTCGATTTAATTTAAAATCGAAATAGTAGAAATATGAACAAAATGTAAATATTTTCAGATTGACATAGTAAAAGATGTTAAAAATAGTCGAAAAACACATTTTTTTGGCAAATATAAACAAAAAAACTTGTGTATTTTTTACACTTCATCAAAAAAAAAGATTGATTATTTACAAAACCTGTAGTATGATAAGGAATGAGATATACTCAGATAGGTGTATTATGCCCAAAATTCAAAGTTATTTTGGATATTTTTACTACAAAAATCGAGTAGAATTATAGTAAATGTATATACCCATACATTTATAGGAATTTTAAAATTCGAATTTTTTATTGCTTTATTCGGAGGCTTAATTATGGCGCTTGAATTAACCAAAAAAGGCGGTAACAAAAAGAAACCAAAACCGCAGGTGAATATACTCCAGAAGGTAGAGGAGTTTTTTCAGAAAAATCCTATAATGAAAATCATAATTCCGATTGTCGCTTTTTTGATAATCGTGGTTGTGTTTTTAGTAATAGTCTTTGGTGATAAAATTCTCACTCAGGACCCTGATACTGACGTTGGTATGCAAAATCCTAACTCCAACATTGTAGAGGTGCTCCCGGGCGATAATGATATCACTGACGAAGAGGTGCTTGATATTATTAATAAAGACCCTCTTTCAGCGGACATTCTTTCCACTGCAAAATACACAGGCTATGCAAGTGGAACGAGCGGACTCAAAACAGCACTTATTGAAATAGGCAGTAATAACGACATACTTGTTCTTTCAGTAGGTGAAACAGTTGGCGAATCAAGCTGGGAATTAATTGAAATCAACGAAGATTACGTTCTTTTCAAAGCTGGCGACACAACTAAAAAGCTTAACAAATAATCAGCAATAAATATCTTTTATTAAGTTTTATTATAAATTTAGGTCTTATATTAGGAGGACTACTTAGATGAGTTTTAAAAACAAAGCATTGAGATCAATTACTATGTTTACACTTGCAATGATTTTACTTGCAGGAGCAATATTGCCGATGTCAGCGGCAGGTAGCTCCGTTGAGGAATATGTTACTACATATACAGTAAAATCAGGCGACACACTCGCTTCTATTGCAGCAAAATACGGTGTAACAGTGGCAAGTATTGTTAAGGAGAATGACATTTCTGCTTCATCAACACTTTTCCCGGGGCAGATTCTTAATATTCCGGGAGCAACATCTGTTCACGAAGACTCCACAACTGCGTTTGGTACTTCAAGCACAATTTCTCTGGAGTTTGAAAATGCTGACCTTGTAGGTGTTCTTGAAACAATTCTTGCACATACAGGTTACACAATGATTTTCAAAGGAACTACAACTACAGTTTCTATTTCTCTTCCTAATGTATCTCCTCTTACAGCTATCGACTATGTTCTTCGTATGGTTGATATGACTTATATTAAACACGATAATATTATTTATGTAGGTACGGCTGCTACTCTTAACGAAAGTTTTGTTGATAAACAAGCACTTACAAAATACTCACTTAACTACATCTCTGTGGATACTCTTATGACACAGCTCGGAACTCTCGGTGTTAACGTTACACTCGTTAAGATGGAAGATAACAAACGTGATTTCTGGATTACAGGTACCCCAATGCAGTTAGCGAAGGTTAGCGAAGTAATTAAAACACTTGATATCAAAAAGCACGTTACTACAGGTAGTGCTGCTATCAGCTCAAGCCTTACAGCAATCGAGTTGAAATACATAACAGCAAGTGAATTCAGTTCACTTCTTTCAACACTTGGTCTTCATGCAGGTATCACAATGAACTCACATCCTATGACGTTATATGTTTATGTTTCAGGTGAGGCACTTACTGACATTATGAATATCAAGAAGCTTGTTGACTTCAAAGATGCTAATGCTGTAGAAGATACAACAGGAGCAGGTACAGACGGCTCAGCTGACGGCGACAACAATAATAACGGAAATAACAATAATAACGGTAATAACAATACAGGTGACAACACCGGTAACAATGGTAACGACAACGGAAACGGTGGTACAACCTCAGACGTTATTATAAGTGACGGCGAAACATCACTTGTTAAAATTGAACTTCAATATATTAATAAAGCAGCTGCTCAGAACATTATTTCAACATTTGGCTATAAAGTAGACGTTCTTGGTCTTGACCTTTATGAAAAAATCCTCTGGCTCCGCGGTGAAACTGAGGAAGTTAATAAAGCAATAGAACAAATTAAAGAACACGATATTTCAGGCAATAACACAGAAAAAGTTTCATTTACTTACGATTTACAGAATATTGTTGCTTCTGAATTGCAGAACAAAATCGCAAATATGGATGTTGAGGGAGTTGAATTCTACTTCGGTTCTTACCCTGAACTCACAAAATCAATTATCGTTTACTGTCCTGCAAATAAAGTTGAAAGCGTTAAAAACGTAATTGCAACTCTTGATAGTAATCTCGGTAAAATGTATTATCCGATTGCAACAATCAGTTCAGATGAGGAACTTTCAGCTCTTGCTACTAAGGAAGCACTTGTTGTTAAATTCCTTAACAACCCTGCTATTACAACAGATTCATTTATTGTTTCTGAAGACCTTGATCCAACTGAAGGCGTTAAATATATTGTTTATGTATGTGAATCACCAGAAAACATTGATTTGATTTCAAATATGTGGGAAACAATCGGCTGATTCAGTAAAACAAATTGGAGTGAAATTTAGTGTTAGAATTTTTAAATCAGGAGAGTAACTATCCTGTTTCTTTAGATGATTTGCTCAGATTAACCGTTGAAAGCAAAGGTTCAGACTTGCACCTTGTTGTTGGTATGGAGCCTTGCATTAGAATTGACGGTGACATTATAAAGCAGGATTTCCCGCGAATGATGCCGGCGGATGTTGAAGCAATGCTTATGAAGGTGCTTTCACCTCGCGACAGACAAAATCTTCTTACAAACCTTGAGCTCGATATTTCTTATTCAGTTCCGAGATGTGCTCGTTTCAGAGGTAACATCATTGTACAGCGTGGTACTTTGGCAGCAGTTTTCAGAGCAATTCCGTTTGAAATTCCTGCTCTCGAAACTCTTGGTTTACCTGCCGATGTAAGAAGACTCTGTACGTTACCAAGAGGTCTCATTCTTGTAACAGGTCCTACAGGTAGTGGTAAGTCAACAACACTTGCAGCAATGATTAACTATATGAATACTAACTTTGAGTATAATATGGTTACTATTGAAGACCCTATAGAATTCTTACACTCACATAAAAAGTCAATCGTAAGACAGCGTGAATTGGGTAGTGATACTTTAAGCTTTAACAATGCTTTAAGAACAGTTCTTCGTCACGACCCTGACGTTATTATGATTGGTGAAATGCGTGACCCTGAAAGTATTTCAATTGCACTTACCGCAGCTGAAACAGGTCACCTTGTGCTTTCAACATTGCACACACAAACTGCTCCTCTTACTATTGCACGTATCATTGACTCATTCCCGAGTTCACAGCAAAACCAGGTAAGAAGTCAGCTTTCTAACACACTCAAAGCAGTTATTTCTCAACAACTTTTGCCACGCTTAGGCGGTGGCCGTGTAGCTGCTATTGAATATATGGTGGATACCCCTGCTATTAAAAATATGATTCGTGAGGGAAAGGACCACCAGCTTTACAGCACAATGCAGACCGCTCAGAAAGAGGGTATGCAGACAATGGACCAATCTCTTCTCAAACTTCTCAGAGAACAGAGAATTTCAAGAGAAAGTGTTCTTGAAAACTGCATTGAACGTGCAGATATTCTTCGTCAGATGCAGGTTTATTAATTTTTAGAAGATTCTAACTATCGGGAGGGACATTCTTGGAATTTAATTACGAAGCCCTTAATAAACAAGGTCAACCCGTTAGCGGTAAGGTTACTGCAGAGAGTACGGCAGAAGCTCACGAAAGACTTCGTGAGGCGGGTGTTGTTGTAACAAAGCTTGACCAGATAAAAACAGATACAAAAAAGAAAAAGGGCAAAAAAGTCCCTCTTTCCGATATGTCAATGTTCAGCCGTCAGTTTGCTGCGATGCTTGATGCAGGTATTCCTGTAACACAGGCACTTTCAACATTGGCTTCCCAGACAAACCATCAGACTCTTGCAAGCTCAGTAAGAACAATTGCTGAGGATGTTGAGGGCGGTGCCGCTCTTTCGGATGCTTTTTTAAATCAGCGTCCTGTGTTCTCGGATTTGTATTGCTCAATGGTTGCTGCGGGTGAAATCGGTGGTATGCTCGACAAGACGCTACTCGCTATGTCAAACCAATTACATAAAGACAAGCAACTTAAAGATGCTGTTAAATCTGCAACGTCTTACCCGAAAATGGTTGGTGGTCTTGCTGTTGTAATTTGTATAGTTATGATTATCTTTATGGTGCCGATGTTCAAAAAAATGACGGCAACCGTTGAAGAGCTTAACCCCGTTACAGAAATGATTTATGCTCTTTCTGACTCGCTCAGAGCATATTGGTATATTTATATTGTTGGTGTGGTTATTGCGATTTTCGTAATAAGATTTATTATTAAATCACCACCAATTCAGGCATTCTGGGAAAAGAACAAAATGACCTTCCCACTTATTGGTGAGCTTATTAACAAAACAGTTCTTGCTCGTTTTTGCCGTATTTTCTCAACACTTCTTGCAGGTGGTGTTACGGCTATAAAGGCACTTGAAACAGCGGGTCCTACATCCGGTTCAAAGCTTGTTTCAAATGCGGTAACAAATGCAATTGAGCAGATTGAAAATGGTAGAACAATTCACGAAGCACTTGACGAAACAAAAATGTTCCCGCCAATGCTTATAAGTATGATAGCAATCGGTGAAGAAGCCGGTACGTTGCCGACAATGCTTGACAAGGTTGCTGAATTCTATGAGGAAGACGTTACGGCACTTTCTAAAAACTTAGGTTCGACACTTGAGCCTTTGATGATGATTTTGCTTGGTGGTATCGTTGGTTTCCTTATTATTGCACTTTATCTTCCTGTTTTCCAGGCATCTACATCTACAGGCTGATAAAAATCAAAACCCCCTGCTATAGGAGATTGATATATAATGACTAAAGTAAACAGCGCAATTGGAATTGAATATAATTCGCACGAGATTAAGGCGGTTGAGTTGGTAAAAAAACCTGATGGTTTTTTTGAAGTGACGGCTTATGATACAGAGGCGATTCCTGAAGGTGTTATTTCTGAGGGTATGATTGTTGATACAGAAACTTTTTCATCAATATTAGGCGACCTTTTCAAAAATGGTGGTTTCTCTGAAAAGGTACCGGTTGTTGTTGGTGTAAATAACGAAAATGTTATTTTGCGTTACGCAACGTTCCCTAAAGTACCTGATGATAAGCTAAGAGGCGTTATAACAATGCAGGCAGGTGACTTTATTCCTGTACCGGTTGCAGAGTTAGGTCTTGATTTTGTTGTTGTTAATGAGGCAACAGATGATGACGACCAGCCTATTATAAACGTTCTTCTTATCGGTGCAAGAAATCAGATGCTTGAAAACCTTGTTGGTTGCTTTAATGAATCTCAGTTTGACGTTATTGATATAGACAGTTCATTTTTGGCTTGGTGCCGTGCAACAATGGAGGAAGCGGCTCCGGAAGAAATTTATGGTTTTCTTAATTTAACAGATGACGTTCTTAACTTTGTTGTTATTGTTGAAGGCGATATTAAAATGGTTCGTTCTATTACTATCCCTGATCGTGCAGCATTAGACGTTAAAAAGATTTTTGAAAATCCTTATGAAACAGTAGAAGAAGAGGTTGTTTCAGTAGTGGACTTTATGTATCAGGAGCTTTCTTCTTCAATGAGCTATTTCCAGATGCAATATGGTTTCCAGATAAACAGAATCATTTTATCTGCTTCAACACCTTTAGAACCCAATTTGCTTGAAATGCTCAGTCAGAAGTCATATGTTCCGGTTACTTTACCACAGCTTCACGCAAATTATATGACAAATAATTTTAATCCCGTAGGTTACTCGGGTTGCATAAGTCTTGCAAAGGTCGCATTGGAGGGTTAAGTCAGTGAAATATAAAGTTAGTTTGCTTCCTGAAAGCAGAAAAAATCAAATCAATGCCCGTAAGACTATATCAAAAATCAAATCAGTATCACTTGTAGTTTTAGCAATTCTTTTTGCATTTTATGCAGTAGTTTTTGCTGTGAATGTTTTCGCAAGAAGTCAGCTCAAAGAGGTTCAGAAACTTGACCAGGAATGCATTTTAGAAATTCAGAATCTCTCTTCTTACCACAACATTCACGCGGCATTGCAAGAGCGAATTCAGCTTTTTGATAAAATTCAGGTTACAGAACCATATCTCTATCAATTTATACTTGATTGGAGCGATATTGACCATCCCGGTGTAAGTGTCGAGTCTATTTTGTGTACTAACTGGAAAACAGACCGTTTATGCACAATTGTTGGTACTTGCGAGACACGTGCTCAATATCTTGCTTATGAAAAGGCACTTTCAGAAATTGAAGGTGTAACTTCTGTAAGCTGTGTTTCATACACATCAAATGTTGGTGGCGAAGAGGGCAACCTCGCAACATTTACAATAAGCGTTTCTGTAAGCGGTGGTGTAGAGATTGTTGAAACTACTGTTCCTGTTTCTACAACCGTAGCCACAACAGCAGCACAGTAAGGAGGCGTGAAATACTATGAATAAAAACATTAAAGAAATTTCATTCAAGGATTTTAAAGAGTCGCCTCAATTTGTGTTGATTTTATTTGTATTAGTAATACTTATTGTAGTAGGTTTAATTTCTTACTCAGTTTACACAATTGTAGATACAAAAAAAGAACTTGTAGAAGTTCGCAATTCTTACAAAGCACATATTCAGGAGATTGCAACACTTGAAGAACTCAGAGCTCAGAGCCAGAAGGCAGAAGAACAGCTCACAGTTTATAAAGAGGTGTTGCCGGACAATTTAGATGACGTTTACGTTCTTTCTGAGGATGTAGAAAAAATCTGCAACAATTTCGGACTCACTGTTACTACCTTCCAGGAGCCTACTGAGATAGATGCAGATACAAAAGAAACGATGTTGCAGATGACTGTAGATGGTTCATTTTCAAATATAGTTTTATTTATGCAATATGTTACAACGTTGCGTCAGATTCACAGAATCGACTCAATAAGTCTCGTTTCAACAACTCCGGGAGTTTATTCTGCGGAACTCACAATAACCATTCTTTCACAGGATGGTGCTTCAGGAGTTATAGCACCTATGGAATAATTCACTTTAATGTGGAAAGTTAAAGTGAAGAGCGGATACCCCTCGTCCCACTCTTAGGGTGAAATGAGTTATCCGAACCTGCCTAAAAGCGAGTATTTCCAAGGCTTTTCGGCATTTCGGTCTTGCAAGGCGTCAGCCTTCCTTCACCCTCAATACCAAAAATCCAATAAAAATCTTTCGCTTTATAGGTCGAAGATTTTTTATAGAACGTATTTTTGGTCAATCGAGGCAAAAACGCAGCTAATCCTTTACGGATTTGCGAGTATTTTAACGAAGAGTGAACGGAAATCCGTTTATAAAAAACACGGTTCGGATAATTCCTTTCACCCTAAGCGAAGGAGAAAAATGTTTTGGCTGAAAATAATGTAGTAATTCCCGGTAGTATAGGTTATTTTTTAATTAAAGGGAATATAATCACAGAAGAACAACTGTTTCACGCACTTGAGTTACAAGCACAGGAAAAAGGTCTTTTGGGTCAGATTCTTGTTGATTTAGGTTACTGCACAGAAGCCGATGTTTCAAGAGCGATTGAACAAAAAACAGGTTGTAAATATGTTTCAATTGAAGAGATTGGTGTTAACTTTGCAATAGCAAATATGATACCTATTGAATATAGCGTTAAAAAGGGCGTTTTACCGCTTTACGAAGAGGATGGAAAGCTCTTTGTTGCGATGAAAAATCCTAACGACGTTGTTACGAGGGATAACCTCTCGGTTCTTGCAGGTATGGAGATCGTTCCGGTTATTGTTACTGATACTGAGCTCGATGCCGCTCTTGACACAATTCTCAACAACATAAACGTTGATGAATTTGAAGAGGAAGAAGAAGAGAACGATGCACTCGAAGCACTTGATAATGATTTAGACGAAAAACCTGCGGTTCAGCTTGTTAACCAGGTTATTACAAATGCGGTTCGTTCAGGTGCATCTGATATTCACTTTGAACCAATGGAAAAAACTCTCAGAGTTCGTCTTCGTATTGACGGCGTTCTTCACGAGGTAATGACTCAGCCTATTAAGCTTCATGCTTCAGTTGCGTCACGTGTTAAGGTTATTGGTGGTATGGATATCGCCGAAAGAAGAATTCCTCAGGACGGTCGTACAACAGTTAAGGTTGACGAAAGAACGTTTGATATTCGTATTGCAGTTTTGCCTTCAGTTTATGGCGAGAAAATCGTTATGCGTCTTCTCGAACGTGGTTCAAAATCTGTTCAGCTTAAAGATATTAACTTCTCAAAAGAACAAGAAGCAAAGTTCCTTCACACAATTCATATGCCTTATGGATTCTTGCTTGTTACAGGTCCTACAGGTAGTGGTAAATCAACAACACTTTATGCAACACTTGCAGAAGTTAGTGATATTTCGAAGCACGTTATTACACTTGAGGACCCTGTTGAACGTCGTATGGCAGGTCTTTGTCAGGTGCAGATGAACGCAAGAGCGGGTATGACTTTCGCTGCCGCACTTCGTTCAGTGCTCCGTGCCGACCCTGACATAGTGATGGTCGGTGAAATTCGTGACGGCGAAACTGCAAAAATTGCCGTTGAATCAGCTCTTACAGGTCATATGGTTTTCTCAACCTTGCATACAAACGATGCTCCAGGTGCGGTTACCCGTCTTGATGAAATGGGCGTTGAACCATTCCTTACAGCATCTTCACTTGTTGGTGTTTTGGCACAGCGTCTTGTGCGTGTGCTTTGCCCACGTTGTAAAGAAGAAGTTGAAATTACTTATAAAGAGCTTTTAGAAAGTATGCCTGACTTCCCGCATGAGGGTAAAAAGTTGACAGATACAATTAAGATTCATAAAGCAAAAGGCTGTATCTCATGTAACAATACAGGTTATAAAGGTCGTCAGGGTGTTTTTGAATTTTTACAAGTTACAAATGAAATGCGCGAGCTTATTATTAAAAGAGCAAGTGCCGCAGAAATCAAGGACCTTGCAGTAAAACAAGGTATGCATACACTTCGTCAGGAGGGTATCGATAAGATTCTCGAAGGAACAACATCTGTTGAAGAAGTTCTCCGTGTTCTTGTATAATTCATATTTTATTCACTTAATATTCCAAAACAGAAATATTTAAGTGCGAAAAAATGATATTATAAAAGTAGAAGGGGGGCAAACAGAATACGTTTGTCCCCATTTTTGCAAATCTGAGAAAAAGGAAGGTGTGTCAGATGAAAATATTAAAGGCAAGAAATGGTATTGCACTTATTGCTGTGTTAACAATACTTCTCTTAATTTCGATGTTTATACCTGTAATGTTCAGTATGTCTGATACATCTCTGAGCATAGCAGTTAAAGGTACAGACCGTCAGCGTTCTTCATATCTTGCAAGAACAATTACCGAAATGTCGGTTGCTGCATTCAAATCCTTTGACAGTACAGAGCCTTCTGAAATTTCTGGTGATGAGTTAGCTCAATATAACAAAATTAATTCTGAATATCAAAAGCTTGTTGCCGGAACAATTTCTGAAATAAATACCGAAACTATTTATATGCTCTCTTTAAAATCAGAGGGCGGTACAATGTACTACAGAATTATGAATAATAACGGTGAAACTATAAAAACACCTATTTCAAAAAAATATTACAACGAGCTTCTTATTGCGAAAGAAGAAATGGAAATTCAGGGGATTGACCCGGGGTATGGTATTGAAATGGTTGAAAATGACCCGGAAGGCGAAACTGAAACAATTGCATATGCTAATGAAGGTTCTCAGGAATATAATGATTACATAAATGCAGGTTACACTGCAATTGGCAGTGGCTATTGCCAGATTACGTATGATGACAGTATTCATTATTATTATACTGTAATTGAAACACAAGAGGTTATTGAAATTGATGAGAGAGAATATGAGTCTAAGCTTAGTTCTCTTGAGGGTGCTCTTGCACAGGGTAATACAGTTTCATATTCAGTTTCAAAAAAAGAAAATAAGAACGTTACGTTTCAATCCTTTGCAACAGTTAAAGGAATAACTTCAACAAGAACTTGTGTTTTGGTTCTTCAGACATATCCGGGTGAAGAAGATTGGCTTGTTTTCGGTATTGAAACAAATGGCGGTTCAATTCCAACGGGTGGTAACCAGGTTTTTGTTGACCCTAAAAAAGCAAGTGCACGTATTCCTATTGAATATGACCAGGCAATCGGCAACAGCTACATTAAGCAGACCTTGCTTGTTTACTCTGCTGTTGGTAATATGCTTATAAAACCGGTTGCTTTTAAAGACCCTTCGGGTAATTCACACAGCACGGGTGCTCAGAACTCGGAATTCGTTCTGGGTATTCAACCTGGTCTTAACACAACACCTAACAACGACCCGAGTTATGCAATAATCGACGGTGTTAACTACGATAGTTCTACAGAGGTTGCTCAGATGAACAACTTTATAGCATTCACCTCTACAAATGCTATTCAGGTAGATATGCCGATTAACCTTCTTGTTAACCCTTGTCGTGCAAAGAGATTGGGCGATGGTTACATTTTGGGTGCAGGTGACCCTAACGGCTCACTCTTTAAAATCATGATTTTCCAATCACCTACAATTCAGTTTAACAAACGACTTGATATGATGATGTCTTTCTATCAGAGAGATAATGAAGAGGCAAGAAGAATGAGCTCGATTGTTCTTTCTGCTCCTGAAAGCACACCATACAGTTATTATAACAACCAAAGAAAGCAATCTGTAAAAGCAGGTAGAGTTTTCTTTACAGAAGACTGCTATTTATGGATTATTCCTTACGGTGAAGATGGTTCTTCTTCTGCATGGTCGGGTTTCCTTGCAGAAACAGTTTATGAAAGAGACTCAGACTTTACAAAAATTAAAATTGCCAATGCCGGTGACGTTTACTACTTTAACTCAGATATTATGGTAGACGGTGAAAGAGTAGGTCTCTCTCTTACAGGTTACTTCCTTGAAACAGAGTATATTCCAAATATGGAAAGCTATGAAGAGGGAGAGTGGTGGCAAATCTGGTCCAACACAAAAACTGCAATTTTTGCAAACTATATGCAGGGTGCATTTGGTGAGCAAGAAAGAACATATGTAGAAGACGACTTTAAATTTATAGGTAATATTAACGAGGGCGATAACATTCCGTATCCTGAGGTTGATGATTACTACACCGTATGGAAAGATTAATGTAAAATACAAAAAATTATGAAAGGGTGTTATTATGAAAAAGCTGTTAAGAGATAAAAGTGGTATGACGCTTACTGAAATTGTTGTAGCACTTACCATACTTATGCTCGTAATTGTCGGTTCTACACCTGTGTTGCTTTCTTCATATGACAGTCTTTACACTGCGGGCGAATATACGCAGGAAACATACGAAGCAAAAAGTGAAATTGAAGATATTCTTGCTACGCGTAATACAATGGATGTTTACGAACAGTTTAAAGTTAACTTCAAAAATTTAGGCGAAGTTGCTGCAATTAACGGTAAAAGAGCTATTTCATCACTTTATGGTTCTTTAGAAACAGTTTTTACCGGTGGTAGAGCACACGTTGCTATTGTTTCATCAAAAGTTATTAATGACGACAAGATAAAGCAAGAGGTTTCACTTCAGGTTACTAACATAAGCTTTAATTCAATAAGCGATATTACAGCAAACAGTTCTTCGCTTGTAGTCAGCAAGACTAAGGCTATAGATATAACTGTAATGCGGCCGGATAAATCGACAGATATTTTATCTAAAGTTTATTCACTTGCAAAAACAGGTAATGTTGTTGTTAAAAGTGCTAACCCTGCTACAGGTCGAATTATAGTAGAAATTCAAGGTCTTGATTTTACAAATTCACCTGCAAAAATTCAGGTTACCTACAGAGATGAAAATGACAAGGTAAGAACAACATCGTGTTACCTTACAATAAAAACACCTACTATTATGCTTGCAGGCTCAACCAATTATGGTCAATACTACACAACAGCGGGTGTTGAAACAATAACACGAGATGACGGTTCTACATATTCTGAGCTTAAGGTAGACGCCAGAGAAATGGACGTTTCAGGGGCTTCAGGTACGATAATGGTTCCTCAAGGTACAGTCTTTAAATCTGTGAATTGGGTTACAGAGCAAAACAATGGCGAATTCTCTAATGAATATAACTATGAACCAAGCTACTACGTTCTCACAGGTACCAATGGTGCTATTTACAGAACTTATACGTTCACAGGTGTAAACGACCTCGTCGGAAGAGTTAATCTGAGTACCTCAGATGCTCAGGTTAACGGAACAACTCAAAATGGTCAGGATGTTATTGGCCTTACAGACTATGCGTTTACGCTTGACGATGCTGCAAGAACACTCGTTTATCCGTCAGTATGGGGTGGCGACTTCTCACACTATTACGGCTATTCATCATATGATAAAAGTATGGGTTATTATAACCAGGGTACGTGGTATACTCAGGACGGTTCAACGTCAGGCAAAGGCCAACAGGGTTATTACAGTAACTTCGCAAACTTTGGTTACTATTATAACGGCTACGGTATGAGATTTAACTGGTATACCCAAAACAGTAAAAAGATTTCTTACGTTCTTACTGAATTGGACTATGCATTAAGAGTTGCCGGTTATATGAATGACGTTGGTGACTTCGACCAGAGCTTTAACAGAATGTGGGAAAGACCGATTGTCTGGAAGAGTCCTACTGTTTGGGAAAGCCAGAAAGAAAGTGGTTTCAAACACACATCCTGGGGTTCAACTACGTCACAAGGCTGGTACTACTATAAAGATGGTGAGGATTTTCCACGAAGTGTTGCTGTTCAGGCTAATAAGGATAACGATAAGTTTTCTGATGACCATGTAAACACTCTTCCGGTATTCTTTGCGGCTAATACGAGTGGTCAAGAGAGCCGTTGGGGTGACGAATCCTGGGCACAGATAAGACTTAAAGGTCTTACAACCTTAGACCCGAACTTCCTTTATTGGCGTTGGATGGACCAAACCAATGGTGAATCGGATGGTTTCGATAAAGAACAAAGCAGTGTTAAATTTGCTTACAATAAAAACGTAAACAAGTCAAAAATCGCTGTTACAGATGCGGTTTATCTTCCACCTACTGCAACAACACGTGGCGGTATGTTCTACGTTGGTACGGTTGCCGCTTATGCATATTTACAACAGGCAGACAACGTGTCAACAGATGCAAATGATGCTAAAAGAATTCGTAACAATGGTGAAGATAACCGCGGTGGTATGTCAACATATTACCTTATGGGTAATGCCGAGGGTACCAACACAACAGTTTATAAATATTCAACCTCAGGTAAGGGAACAGACGGCATACGTACTGTATTCTCAAATAAAACGGATGCTTCTATATTAACGGGAGCCGGTGTAAAAGCAAATAGTACAGAAAGCCATAAATTCTATGTTACAAGGTCTGCAGGCGGAACAGCGGTACAGCTCTTTAACGACGTTCAGTTTACCTTGGGCTTTGCTTCTAATAGAGAAATGGTTTTCTCAAAAATCGTTTATGGTGCAGACAGCACAGGTGCTGTTAAAGAGGCTAATAAATTCTGCGAACCGCTTTATTTCTTATCACACTATGATGATTTAACAGATACTCACGTACCACACGTTTATATGACAGCCTCAGTTGATACTGCACAGGTTACAGGTCAATATCTTAACTCAACTGAGAATGACTATTACAACGTATGGTTCCCGGGTGAAATGTATAACCTCACCAAGGTTGCAACAAAAGACGGTGTTACTGTTTCTGTAGGTTATGCAGTTGCAGGTTCTACCTACACGTGGATAAACCCTGTAGACAGTGCAGCAAAAACCAACGTTTCAACAGGTCTTGGCGGTGTTTATAACGATGGTGTTTTAGCCGCTATGGTTTTAGGTAAAGATGCATCCTTCACAAATCTTCTTTACTATAAAGATAACATTTCAATGGATAAAACATCGCTTTCAGACGATTCAGTTCCTTATTTCTCAGGAGCGGACAGCTATAATAGCTATTTCGGTATCGATTACGGTACTCATACACGTAATAGTGTTCAGTTTACTGCAGTGGATATATCTATTGAGTATACAGTAAGCGGTAATTCTGAAGTGGCAACATATTATGCATATTATGCAGATAACTTAGGTAGATTATATAAATCTCTTATTGCTACAAAAACAACTGCTAAAGGCGCAACAACTCCAAGTACACCTCAAATGGTTTCTTATATTTCAGATAAGTCGACTCCGAGCTCGGCGCCGTCTTACATGGAAGAAATTAAAATTGAAGGAATGTCAATGGGTAAATTCTTCAGTAAAATTACAACAGTAACCTGTTCGGGTGACTATATCTTAGTAAGTGGACATTCAGCAGACGGCAATTTTAACATTGTTGTAGGTCATATTAATAAGTCAGATGACCAGACTTCAAACACAGTTGAGTGGAAGCTTTTAAGAATAATGGGTGCCGCGGCTTATCAGACAGAGGATATGCTTGTTCTTGACGGCTACGTTTACATTGCAGGTGTTTCTGTTGCAAATCCTAACCTTCACAGAGGTTTCCTTTACGCAGTTACACTCGAAGAGCTTCGCAGATTAGACAACGGCGGAATTATTCCGTTTAACGACAAACTCTTCGTTGGTGACGAAAACTTACGCGATAGAATTTTTGCTATCGACGGACACTCAAATTAATAATAAAAGGGGGTTGCAGACCATATGTATAAGTTTATGTTGAAAAATAAAAGAGGTTTTACTTTAGTTGAACTTATGATTGTTATAGTGCTTATGGGTTTTGGTGTTGTAGCCCTCGCTAACCTTTTTCAGTCAGGCTACCGCACATTTTCAAAGAGTAGCGAACGCTATGCAAAGCAAGAGGCTGTAAAGTCAGTTGCTGAATATCTTCAGGGCTCTATAAGAATAGGTGCGGCTACCAAGGTAGAAATTTATCCTGATTCAAGTGTGGTTCCTACTGTGGCAGGTGCTGACACTGCTTTCGCTTATATTTACGTTGAAAAGGCAGATAAAGACGGCGACGGTGTTATTGACGGTTACTATCTTTATAAATTAGAAAGAGGTCAGAAAAAATCTGACGCAGTCTGCCTTAATGAAGACGTTCCTCTTTACATTACATTTTCGGTTTATCAGGATTACGATTTTGTCGGTGACGATCAAGTCAGAAATCAGTGCGGCATAAAGGTTAACATTGCTGCAGTTGATAATGATTATGAATATAAGACAAATGAAGAGCTTGAATCTCTTAACATTGATGAGGCAGAAGATATTGCAGATTATATTTATTTCAGTATGCCTGTTTCATACCATTTTCCTAATATGGTGAATTCAGAAGAACAGATGCGTGTAAACTACACAAATAACATAAAAGACAGGGCTAATGTTTATAACGAATCAGGTCTAACAGGGGATACAGTTGAAGCCGAAGACATTAACGGTCAGGTGTTGAGAGTTACAATGGATACTTCAATTTCTACAGATGAAGCAAACTCTGCACTTACTGTTTCAAGCTTCTGCTTTATTGCTACTGCCGGTTACGGCGAAGCGACAGGCGAGGTAGGTTTGCTTTGCGATTTCAGAGACGAGTGTCTCTTAACAAATCCGTTAGGCAGAATGTTTGTTAAAGTATACTACACAATATCTCCGCCAATAGCAGATTTCATAAGTCAAAGTGAACCACTCAAGGCAGTTGTAAGAGTAGCTTTAAAACCGCTTGTTTCAATTGCAGTGTATGCTCTTGAGCCGGATTTGTTAATCGACCAGATTCCATTCATTATAATGGGCGTCGGCTCCTTTGCAGGTTTGATTGTAGTCGGAGTTCATTCATACCGAAGACGAAAATTGATTGAAGAATAACATAAAAGCACTTTGCTTTGGCAAAGTGCTTTTATTGAATTGAAAATTGCGAATTAAAAATTAAGGAATTCTGCACGTTTGATTATAATTATTCTTAATAATGATTTAATATGAAATGTTTATAGAATAAAGGTTTGTAAGTAATAGAAAATATAATAGAAAAGAAAACTTTTGAATTTGCGATAAGAATTGCAAATTACAAAACTATTATAAAGTGAAAGGAATCCCTATGAACAACTTTTTTGAAAATACAGAAAAACAAGAAACTGCTGTGCTTGTGTCGGTAGATACAGGTGAATTTGACATTGATTCATCACTTTTAGAGTTAGCAGAGCTTGCAAAAACTGCCGGTGCAGAGGTAATAGGTGAAATTACTCAAAGAAGAGAGGCACCTGATTCTGCAACGTATATTGGTAAAGGTAAGTTAGAAGAGCTTTCTGAATTCTGCGAGATGAATGAACCGGATTTAATTATTGTTGATGGTGAGTTATCACCATCGCAACAACGCAATATAGAAAATATTACCGATGTAAGAGTTGTTGACAGAACAACCTTGATTTTAGATATTTTTGCAATGCGTGCTTTAAGCGGTGAAGGTAAATTGCAGGTCGAATTGGCTCAGCTCAAATACACGCTCCCGAGACTTTCAGGCAAGGGTGCGGCACTTTCACGTCTTGGCGGTGGTATCGGTACAAGGGGTCCGGGTGAAACAAAGCTTGAAACGGACCGACGTCATATAAGAAGAAAAATTTCTGCACTTGAAGCGAATCTTAAAGAGCTTGATGAAAGAAGAAGTCGCTACAGAGCAAGACGAAAAAAAGAAGGCACGGTTACAGTTGCACTTGTTGGTTACACTAATGCAGGTAAATCAACTTTAATGAATAAATTGACTGATGCAGGCGTTCTTGCAGAAAACAAGCTTTTTGCAACACTTGACCCTACTGCAAGAGCACTGACTTTACCGGATGGTAATACAGTTCTTTTAATAGATACCGTTGGGTTTATCCGCCGTTTGCCTCACAAATTAGTCGAAGCGTTCAAATCTACACTCGATGAAGCGGTGGATGCTGATGTAATTCTTAATATTTGTGATGCATCTTCAGAAGAATGTGCAGAGCATTTTAAGGTTACGACTGAGCTTCTTTCAGAACTCGGCTGCCAGGATAAGCCGATTATAACAGTGCTTAATAAAAGTGATATTGCTTCTCCTGATAATATTCCGCTTATTTCTAATGCCGTGAGAATTTCTGCATTAAACGGTAAGGGTACAGATGAGTTGTTAGAAAAAATAGCAAAGGCTTTACCTCCTACAAGAAAAAGGGTGAAAATGCTTTTGCCATTCAGCAAAGGCGGTGCGGCGGCAGAAATAAGAAAAACAGGTGTTATTCATAGCGAAGAATATACGGCTGATGGACTTCTTTTAGACACAACCGCAGAAATTTTTGCATTAGAAAAATATAAGGAATACATTTTAGAAGAATGAAAGTTTTATTTGAAGACAGCGAAATACTCGTTTTAGTAAAGCCGATAGGTCTACCGAGTGAAGATACAAAAAACGGCGAAAAGGGAATTCTTTCAAAAATAAATGAAGAAATTTATAGCGGACAAATATATCTTTTACACCGCCTTGACAGAAACGTCGGCGGTGTTATGGTGTTTGCAAAAAATAAAAAAAGTGCCGCTTTTATTTCAAAGCAGATACAAGACAATACGTTTAAGAAAACTTACCTCGCAGTTGTTGATGGTGTTATAGAAGAAAAACAGGGGATTTATAAGGATTTGCTTTTTAAAGATTCCACTAAAAATCGTTCTTATGTAGTAAACAGAGTCCGCAAGGGTGTTAAAGAAGCGTCTCTTGAATATAAAGTCTTAAGTGAAGCAGAAGAGAAAACTCTTGTAAAAGTCACTTTACATACAGGCAGAACTCACCAGATAAGAGTTCAGTTTTCTTCACGTAAAACACCGCTTTGCTCAGATGTGAAATACGGCAGTAAAGACAGAAAAGGCGAAATTGCGCTCTTTTCACACTGCATAAGTTTTGAACATCCTGTTACAAAAGAAGTGTTGGTTTTTAAAGAATTTCCTGATAAAATGAATTATCCATGGGATTTATTTGGAAGTGATTTGAATGAATGAAATTTTTATGCATTTCAGCGGTGTTATTGTAAATACAATTACTGTACTTATAGGTAGCGGTGTCGGACTTCTTTTGAAAAAGGGGATTCCTGAAAGACTTAATAAAGCTGTTATGACAGCTATTGGTCTTTGCACAATTGCTATTGGCGTTGCAGGAATTATGAAAGGTCAGAACCAGCTTGTTATGATTTTGTCGATGGTTTTCGGAACAATTGTCGGCACGTTAATAGATATCGACAAAAGACTCGAAAAGCTTGGCGATAACTTAGCTAAAAAAAGCAAAAACAAAGAAAATACATTTTCACAAGGCTTTGTTACAGCATCACTTCTTTTCTGCGTTGGTGCTATGACTATTGTCGGCTCAATGAATGCAGGTATAACGGGCGACAATGAGATGCTCTATACAAAATCGGTGCTTGATTTAATTTCTTCAAGTATGTTGGCGGCTTCACTCGGCTTCGGTGTTATGTGTGCGTCAGTATTTGTATTTGTTTTTCAGGGGATTCTCGTAGCACTTTCAATGCTTCTTGGTTCGTTTCTCAGCGAGTTTGCAGTTGCAGAGCTTATTTGTGCGGGGTCTGTAATGATTACCGCTCTTGGACTTAACCTTATAGGTGTAACAAAAATAAAAGTGGCAAATTTATTGCCCACACTTATTTTTGTACCGCTTTTCTGTTCAGTATTTGAATTTTTAGGAATGTAACAAAAAAAAGAAAGTCAATCAAAGATTGACTTTCTTTTTTATTGCTTCAAACGATTTATCGCTTATAACGTGCTCTATTCTGCACGCATCTTCAGTAGCGGTTTCTTCATCAACACCTAAAGAAATTAAAAATTCTGAGAGAATTGTGTGCCTTTCAAAAAGTTTTTTTGCAGTTTCTTCACCGCTTTTTGTGAGTTTTAAATAGCCTTCTTTGCTAACGGTAATAAAACCATCATTCTTTAAAAGCCCAACTGCACGAGAAACACTCGGTTTTGAGTAACCCATATATTCACACACATCAATTGAACGTACTGAGTCGCTTTTTTGATTTAACACATATATAGTTTCAAGATACATTTCTCCCGATTCCTTCAAAACCATAGTGAGTCTCCTTTCTGCAATTCTTTTTGTTTAGAATAACATATTAAACTAAAAAAATCAAGAAAAGAAAAAGGATTATTGAGCAAACTGACAAAATTTGAAAATGTTTTAAAATGTGACAAAATTTCATTGACAAATATTAGAAACGATGGTAAACTGATATCAGTTAGCAACGGCTAATTGTTTTTAAAAGCCTTGAGTTAGTCAAGGCTAACTCGACAGAAGGTGATTTTATGACTCTCTTCAGTGCTGAAATTGGAAAAGAGTATATTATAAAAGATATATTAACTAATGATGATGAAATTGATTCATTTCTTTTTACATTAGGTTGTTATAGTGGTGAGCCTATTACGGTAATTTCTCGTTTGAAAGGGAGTCTGATTGTTGCTATAAAAGATGGCAGATACAATATAGACAAACCGCTGGCAGAGGCTATTACAGTTTGAGTTTTTTGTTTTAATTTGAAGTTAGCAAAGGGTAACTAAATCAGGAGGATATTTTATGCGAATTGCTTTGGCAGGTAATCCGAATAGCGGCAAAACAACAATGTTTAATGCATTAACAGGTGCTAACGAAAAAGTTGGTAACTGGGCAGGTGTTACTGTTGAGAAAAAAGAACACGCTATTAAAAAAAGTTTCTACAATGAAAAAGAAGAGTTGATTATTGTTGACCTTCCGGGGGCGTATTCAATGTCTCCTTTTACAAGCGAAGAAAGCGTTACCCGTGATTATATAAAAAACGAAATGCCGGATGCAATTATAAATATAGTTGATGCAACAAATTTGAGTCGTAGTCTTTTCTTTACTACGCAGCTTTTAGAACTTAATATTCCTGTTGTTATAGCGCTTAATAAAAGTGATTTGAATAAGAAAAAACAAAACAAAATCAATGTAGAACTTTTAAGTGCAAAGATTAATTGTCCTGTTGTAGAGACTATATCAACTTCTTCCGACGGGTTAGAAAATGTTGTGAAAAAAGCTCTCGAGATAGTCGGAGAAGTGCAGAAACCACCATATAAGCAAGCTGACATTGATTTGACAAATAAAAGTCAGGTTAAAAGTGAAGATAAAAGACGATTTGAGTTTGTGAAATCTGTTATAAAAGAGGTTGAAACAAGAAACTTTTTCACAAAAGACAGAAATTCGCAAGATAAAATAGATGCAGTACTTACTAATAAGTGG
This sequence comes from Acutalibacteraceae bacterium, assembly GCA_045646485.1. GTDB lineage: Bacteria > Bacillota > Clostridia > Oscillospirales > Acutalibacteraceae > DTU089. Next base: position 53,535 of record JAZRKU010000001.1, on the reverse strand, counting down.
GTAGGACTTCCGATTTTTGCAATCGTTATGTTTTTGGTTCTTTGGATTTCACAATATGGTCCGGGTGTGTGGATTGCAGATTTACTCGTGGGCTGGCTCGAAATAGGTCAGGAATGGGTAGGCGGTGCTTTAGAAAATGCAAATCCGTTGCTTTCAGCACTCCTGGTTGACGGTGTTATCGGCGGTGTAATTGCGGTTATCGGCTTCTTGCCACTTGTTATGGTAATGTATTTCCTCATAGCACTTCTTGAAGACTGCGGTTATATGGCTCGTGCATCAGTTGTTTTAGACCCTATTTTCAAAAAAGTAGGTCTTTCAGGCAAATCTATTATTCCGTTTGTGGTAACAACAGGTTGTGCGGTTCCCGGCGTTATGGCTTGCAGAACAATCCGTAACGAGCGTGAGCGCAGAGCGACTGCTATGCTCGCACCGTTTATGCCGTGTGGTGCAAAACTTCCGGTTATAGCACTTTTTTCAGGTGTGTTTTTCGGTGATGCGAAATGGGTAGGTCCGGTTATGTATTTTGTTGGCATAGCACTCATTTTTTTTGGTGCATTGCTTGTTAATAAGGTTGCAGGTTATAAAGTAAGAAAATCATTCTTTATTATTGAACTTCCTGAATATAAACTACCGAGTCTTAAAAGGGCGTTTATGTCAATGTGTAGTCGTGGATGGGCATATATTGTGAAAGCAACGACAGTTATTCTTGTTTGTAATACAGCGGTTCAGATTATGCAGTCTTTCACATGGAAGTTTCAGGTTGCAGAAAGTGCGGATAGTTCAATTTTAGCATCAATTGCTTCGCCATTTTCATATATTGTATTTCCTGTTGTAGGAATTATATCCTGGCAATTAGCGGCAGCAGCCGTTACAGGTTTTATTGCAAAAGAAAATGTTGTTGGTACTCTTGCGGTTTGCTTCAGCATTACAAACTTTATAAATGTTGATGAGCTTGTTTTAGAGGGCGGTGCTTCAGAAGTTGCTGCTACAATGGGGCTCACAGCGCCAGCGGCTCTTGCATACCTTATGTTTAATCTTTATACACCACCTTGCTTTGCAGCACTCGGTGCAATGAGTTCAGAAATGAAGAGTGCAAAATGGTTCTGGAGTGGAATCGCTTTGCAATTAGGTACGGGCTTTACCGTTGGTTTCTTAGTTTATCAGATAGGAACACTTATTAAAATGGGTGTAGTAGGTAACGGATTTATTTACGGATTAATTGCAGTATTGGTTTTTGTTGCAATTCTTGTTGTACTTATTATTAAAAATAATAAAAAAATTCAGACTGTAGGAACCGTGAGAGATGTAATTACAAAATAAATACGGAGTTTGTTATGGAAAATATTATAATTATAGCAGTACTTGTTGTAATTTTAGGTTTTGCTATAGGGTATATTATAAAAGCTAAAAAGAATGGCGAAAAATGTATTGGTTGCCCGAATGCAAAGCAATGCAGTAACAAAAGTAATTGTTCTTGTCACAAATAAAATATAAAAAGTTCTGTCATTTAAAGTTTTTAAGAACTAAAATGACAGAACTTTTTTGTATTATGTGATATTGAGTTTTAAAATTCCAATAAATCAAAAGGTGTGTTTAACAAATATGTTGCTCCTGCGTTTGTTAATTCTTCAATTTCGCCCAAACCATAAAGTGCACCCGCAGAGTCAAGTCCTGTTGCTTTTGCGCCATCGATATCATAAAATCTATCGCCAATCATTAAGCATTTTTCTTTCGGCGGATTACCAAAATGCTCTAATACAGCATTTATTAAATCTTCTTTGCTTGAATGTGTCTTATCAAAGCTTTCGGCAGAAACATAGTCGTAGTACTTAAAAATTCCAAGGTGCTCAGAAATTTCATCTACAAACTGTTTGGGCTTAGATGAGGCAATTGCTATCTTTTTACCTTTTTCTTTCAATTGCTTGAGCATTTCGGGAACACCATCGTAAACGAGGGATTCTGCACATCCTTTGACTCTATAACGTTCTCTGTATTTTGCAACTAACCAATTTGACTCTTCATCGTTTACTCCGTAGATGTGTTTAAAAGAATGAAAAAGCGGAGGACCTATGAAGTAACGGAGTTTTTCTCTGTCGTTTTCTTCAATACCGAATTCTTTTAACGCATAAATGATGGAATTGTAAATCCCTTCACTTGAGTCAACTAAAGTACCATCAAAATCAAAAATATAATATTCATATTCTTTCATTTTTTATCACCGAAGATATTTTAACTGTTATCAGCTAAAAAGTAAATAGGTATTAAGAAAAACATGTTATTGAAAACTTATAAAAAATGTAGTAATATATAAGTTATTCTTATTTTGATTGGAGTAATGAAAATGCTTTGTGAATTAAAAACACAAATCAAAGAAATTATTGATAAATATAATAATCCGTCTGAAAGCCTTATTGCAATTTTGCAAGAGGTACAGTCTCTGGTCGGATTTGTTTCTGAAGATAGCGTAAAATGTATTACAGAATTAACAGGAATAAGTAGCAGCAAAATTTTAGGTGTTGCGTCATTTTACGCAGGGTTCCGTCTTAAGCCTATAGGTAAATATAGAATAATGGTTTGTATGGGTACAGCTTGTCACGTTAACGGTGGCGAAAGAGTTGCCGACACGTTAAGAAGAGTTCTGAATATTGAAGCAGGCGATATTACGGAAGACGGTCTTTTTTCGTGGGAAGAGGTTGCGTGTCTTGGTTGTTGCAGTATTTCACCTGCTATGATGATAAATGACACTGCATACGGTAAATTGACAAGCGAAAAAGTAATTGAAATTATAGAGTCTATAAGAAAAGAGGAGGCAACAAAATGAGGTTTTTACTTGGGTATGGTTCGTGCGGTATTGCTTCAGGTGCAGATTCTGTTTTGGAGGGGCTTAACGAAGCTTTAAGAAATACTGAATATTCAGTTGAAAAGGTCGGTTGTAACGGTCTTTGCTTCGCAGAGCCTATAGTTGAGGTTATTGATGATAACGGCAACTCAGTTCTTTACGGCAGACTCAATAAAGAAAGCAGTAAGCATCTTGCAGAGTGTGTTTTAAAGGGTGATTTGCCACAAGAAAATAAATTCACCGAGGATGAGCTTGAATTTCTGAACAGTCAGAAAAGAATTGTGCTTTCAGGCTGTGGAAGGGTTGACCCTGAAAGTATTGATTCATATATTTCTGCGGGTGGTTATAATGCCTTCAGAAAAGCACTCGAAATGGGTTCAGAAAAAATAATTGAAGAAATAAAGCTTTCGGGACTTCGTGGTAGAGGTGGTGCAGGATTTCCTACACATTTCAAGTGGCAGTCTGCAAAAAATTCTGTTTCAGACGAAAAATACGTTGTTTGTAATGCTGACGAGGGCGACCCGGGTGCTTTTATGGACAGGGCTGTTTTAGAGGGTGACCCTCACAGAGTTCTCGAAGGAATGATGATTGCGGGGATTGCTATAGGGGCGGCTATGGGCATTATTTACGTTCGTGCAGAATATCCCTTGGCAGTTAAAAGACTTCAACTTGCAATAGAAGAATTAAGAAAGAAAAAACTTTTGGGTGAAAACATTCTCGGCAGTGGCTTCGATTTTGATTTTTCAATAATGATGGGTGCAGGTGCTTTTGTCTGCGGTGAAGAAACTGCATTATTGGCATCTTTGAGCGGTAATAGAGGCATGCCTGTTACCAAACCTCCGTTCCCTGCACAAAAAGGCTTCAGAAAACAACCGACTAATATAAATAACGTTGAAACCTTTGCCAACGTTTCGTGGATTATTGAAAATGGTGGCACTGAGTTTGCAAAAATGGGTACGGAAAACAGCAAGGGCACTAAGGTTTTCGCTTTAGCGGGCAGAGTTAAGCGCGGCGGACTTGTTGAAGTGCCTATGGGAATCACCATCAATGAAATTGTTTTTGATATATGCGGTGGAATTATAAATGACACTGAGGTTAAGGCTGTCCAGATGGGTGGTCCGTCAGGTGGCTGCATACCTAAAAATATGCTTGATACACCAATAGATTACGAGAGTATTGCAAAAACAGGTGCAATTATGGGCTCTGGCGGTATGGTCGTTATGGACGAGAACACCTGTATGGTAGATATGGCAAAATTCTTTATGGATTTTACAAGCAAAGAAAGCTGTGGTAAATGTGTACCTTGCAGAATCGGTACTACACGTATGCTCGAAATTTTAGAGAGAATAGTAAAAGGCGAGGGAACCGAAAGTGATATTGATACGTTGATTGAACTCGGCGAGAGCATTAAAGTAGGCACACTTTGTGGTCTTGGCAACTCTGCACCGAACCCCGTACTTACAACAATAAAATATTTCAAAGACGAATATTTATCTCATATCAACGAGAAGAAATGTCCGGCTAAAAAATGCACTTCTCTTATAAGCTATACTATTGATTCTGGACTTTGCAAGGGTTGTTCTCTTTGTAGTAAAAAATGCCCAAATAACGCAATAAGCGGTGAAATCAAAAAGCCGTTTGTAATTAATACAGAGCAGTGTATTCGTTGCGGCCAGTGTATTTCGGGCTGTAAATTTGGCGCAATTAAAATAGAAAGTGGGGTTGAGTGATGAGTATTGTTAATGTTTTTATTAACGGAAAAGAGTGTAAAGCAGACACAGAAAAAACTCTTTTGGATAATATTCTTGAGAATGGCTTCAATTTGCCCCACCTTTGTCATAATCCGCAAATAGAAAGCTACGGCGGTTGCGGACTTTGCCTTGTAATGGTTGAAGGTGTCAACAAACCGCTCAGAGCGTGTTCAACTACCGTTACAGAGGGAATGAAGGTAACAACGAGCACAGAAGCTCTTGAAAAAAGCAGAAAAGTATCACTATCTCTTATTCTTTCTGCACATAGCGGTGACTGTAAAGCACCTTGCTTTAAAGCGTGTCCTACACACCAGGATATCCAGAGCTATGTGGGACTTATTGCAAACGGTGAAGCAGAAGAGGCAATAAAGGTTATAAAGAAGGATAATCCGTTGCCACGTTCTATAGGAAGAGTCTGCCCTCATCCTTGTGAGGATGCCTGCAGAAGAAATAACCTTGAGGGTGCTGTTTCAATTTGCTCACTTAAACGCTTTGCAGGTGATGAATATCAGGATTACATTCCCGAGTGTGAAGTTGAAAACGGAAAAAAAGTTGCTGTTATCGGTGGAGGTCCTGCAGGACTTTCGTGTGCATATTTTTTGCTTATAAAAGGCTATGCTGTAGATATTTTTGAGGCGGAAAGCAAAGCGGGCGGTATGCTTCGTTTTGGTATTCCTTCTTACAGATTGCCTAAAGATGTTTTAGATAAAGAAATTGAAAACATTGAAAAAATGGGCGCTGACTTTAAATATAATAAAAGACTCGGCAGAGATTTTACAATTGAGAGTCTTAAAAATGATTACGATGCAGTTTTTGTTGCAACAGGTGCGTGGAAGAGTAGCTCACTTCGTTGCGAGGGTGACAACGCAGAAGGCGTTGTCGGCGGTATAAATTTGCTCTATGACGTTGCTAATAAAGAAAAAACTGCAATAGGAAAAAGAGTTGCAGTTGTCGGCGGTGGTAACACCGCAATAGATGCGGTAAGAACTGCAGTTCGTCTTGGTGCAGAAGAGGTTACTTTGATTTACAGAAGAACCGAAAGTGAAATGCCTGCGGAAAAAGATGAAATTAAAGATGCAAAAGAAGAAGGCGTAAGCTTCAGGTTTCTTGTTGCACCACTTAACGTTGTTACCGAAAACGGCAAGGTTAAAGGCATAAATCTTCAGAAAATGTGTTTGGGTGAACCTGATGCAAGTGGCAGAAGAAGTCCTGTTGCAATAGAGGGTGAAACAGAAACTCTTTATTGTGATACAATTATATCTGCAATAGGTCAACAGGTTATTTCAGATGACGTTAAAGAATTTGAACTTACAAAAAAAGGTACAATTTTAGTTGATGAAAACACCTTTGCAACGTCAATTGAAGGCGTTTTTGCGGCAGGTGATGTTATAAATAAAGGTCCTGATATTGCAGTCAGAGCGATTGCAGGTGGTAAAAATGCCGCTAAAAGTATAGACTGTTATCTGAATGGTGTTGAGTTGACTCCCGAACTTTTGCCTTACGCAGAAAACAAAAACTTCGACCCGCTTGTGTTAGAGGGTACTGAAAGATGCGAAAGGGTAACCCCGACGTTAGAAAAAGCAGAAACCAGAAAAAATAATTTCTCTGAGGTGGCATCGGTTTTAACAAAGGAAGAAGCCTTGAAGGAGGCATCACGTTGTCTTGAGTGTGGCTGTGCTTCTGTTTATGATTGTCAGTTGCTTCCGCTTATGAGAGAATATGAAAGCTGGGAAATGAACGTAAGCGGTAAAACTGTGCAATATAAAAAGGATAAATCACATCCGTTTATTGTGAGAGATAATAATAAATGTATTCTTTGTGGACTTTGCGTGAGGGTTTGTAACGAGGTTTCTCACACTGAGAACTTAGGACTTTTCGGAAGAGGTTTTTCTACAATACCTGTAACAGCCTTCAATTTACCATTAAAAGAGAGTAATTGCATTTCTTGTGGTGCGTGTGTCAGTGTTTGCCCTACAGGGGCGTTGACGTCACGTACGCCTACAGTCAAAAATATTGTTTTACCATATCTTGAAAGAAAGGTAATTTGCAATGGATGTGAAAATTCCTGTGAATTTACACAGCGGACAATTAATGGTAAAACTGTTAAAATGATTCCTTCAGATTTGAGAAAATCGTGCTCTGTGGGTGTTTTTGGCAAGGTTGCAATAGAAAATTCCAAAGACGAAGCATTAATTTCTTACGTAACGGGCGATTTGAAAAACTTTAAAGGTGATAAAAGCGTCGTTGAATCGTTTGAAGCATTAAAAAATTTGTTGAATAAGTAATTTTTTTGCGACAAAAAAATACACAACTTTTTGTGTGATGTGACGAAAACTTAAAAAAAACCACAATCTATGCGGTTTTTGAGGGGTTGCTAATTTTTAAACAAATTGAAAATTATAATTATTTAACGAAATTTCTATTGACATTCACTACCAAAATGTAATATAATGGTTCAAGAATTATAGGTGTCTAATTATGCCCTGATGGGATTTAGACGTTTGCTTTAAAGAATTAGTAAAGGAAGATTTGAATGAAGAAATTTCTCGCGGTCCTTCTTGCGGTGATGATTGTAGTCGGAATAATGCCAACTGCTTTTGCAGTAGCAACACCGGGTCTTGCCACAAGAATAATTGAGGGTCCTTATAACGCAAATGCATCAAGTGTTACTGCTGTAACAACAGACACGTTCACAATTATTGTTAAGTGTCCGGCAGTTACAAAGCTTGTTGGTCTTAATATGTTCGTTGATTTTGACACAGAGCAGCTCAAGGTTCTCGAAGCAGGTCCTGTTGGTGCTGAAGATGCGGATGGTAATTTTGTTGCTAACTTCAGCGGTGAATGGGCTCACGGTCTTAAATCAAATAAATATCAATATTCTTTCGGTTTCATTTCAACAAGCGGTGTTTCAAAGAAAGCTGCAAAAGATTTGATTTATGTTACTTTCAAGGTTATTGATTCAACAAGACCGGCGACAACAATCAACATTTATATTAATGAATTCCTTACTGAAGACGGCAATGACGAGAACGAGGTTGTTACAACAGTTCTTGCTGAGTCTCAGATAGTTACTTTAAATCTTCCAGAACAGATAACAACAAATCCTAACGAAGTAGAAACAACTGATGATCCTGCTGATGCAGAAAGCACAAATGCTCTTGTTCAGATTATCAGAGATTTACTTGCAGGTAACGGTGTTACATTTGAAGATTATGCAGATGCTATTCTTAACCTTGTTGGTAATGCAGAAATCACAGATATGATTGAACAACTCGTTGATGGTGCTTTCAGCATAGGTGATGCATTCCTTGAAATACTTAAAGGCTTAGGTCTCGACTTCGATTCATTCGAAGATATACTTAATGCGATTATTGATTTCTTCGAAGGTATTTTTGGTGGCGGTGAAGATACAACTGCAAACCAGACAACTAACGGCGCAGGTAGTGACGACACAACCTCTGCAGGTTCAGTTTCAGGCTCAGAAGGAACAGGTGATGCAGGTGTAGCATTAGCGGCGACTGTATGTGTAGCTGCGGCAGCAACGTTTGTATTAACCCGCAAAAAGAAAGAAGACTAATTCTTGTCGTTTAATTTAGCGTAGAACAAAAGGCACTACCTTGTTGGTAGTGCCTTTTTAGATGTTTTTTCACCCACTCGACGTACCGTTGTACGCCTTCGGAGTGAAGAAAACATCTTCTACATCTAAATTAAACAGACAAGAAAATTCGTTGTATTTTAGCGTAGAACAAAAGGCACTACCTTGTTGGTAGTGCCTTTTTAGATGTTTTTTCACCCACTCGACGTACCGTTGTACGCCTTCGGAGTGAAGAAAACATCTTCTACATCTAAATTAAACAGATAAGAAAATTTGTTGTATTTTAGCGTAGAACAAAAGGCATTACCTTATTGGTAGTGCCTTTTTAGATGTTTTTTTACCCGCTCGACGTACCGTTAAATCAGAATAAAAAAATCACTACCGAAAACGGTAGTGATTTTTTGTTGTTTTTATTGTATTCCCATCATTTCTTGAAAAAAGCCTTTTTTCTTTTTTGTTTTTGGTTTGTAAATAGGTGGGTTCTGAAGTCTCATTTTAGCACCTCTGCTTCTTGGTGAAGAAAGGTATTTAATGATTTCTAAAACAGGCTCTTTCATAACGTCGCCAAAATAATTTTCAGCGTTAGGTAAAAGGTCCGGGTTTTCGCTTAAAATAGTACCTAATATTGTGACACCTATAAGGCTTTGTGTGTCGTTTGTGCCGTCATCATAAATTTCATTGAGAATGTTGAAGAGCTTACGCATTTTTTGTTTGTCGTTTTCTCTTATGGTTTCTTCAATGTATTTATTTCCGTGCTTAATAAAGAATTCTTCAGAAAGAAATTCACCATATTCGGCAATGTTAGCCTTATATTCTTCTTTTAATTCAGGGTAAACGCCGCCTAATCTGCTTCCTAACGTAACGTCATCAAAAGACTGAAGACCATTTTTAGCCTTTGATTTAGAAACAGGTGTAGGCATTTTAACGTCGCTTCTTAATTCACGCTTTGTTTTATATGTGTTTAAAAGTGAATCGGTGAATTCATCAAAGATATAAGAGAGGTCTCTTTCGTCATATTCCTCTAACTCTAAAAGAGAGAGCGAAACACGTTTCATATCGTCATCAGGTGTGTCATCTTCATCGGCAGTTGCACAATGCAAAGCAAGCTGATTCTTTTTGAAAACAATTCTTATTCTCCCTTTTTCGCCTGTGTAAGAAATATATGACGTATCTTTATCTTTAAAAACAGGTGCTTCAGGAGGCTTTACACCTTCAGGGTAAACTACCTTAAAGCCTAATTCTTTTGTGGTGCCTTCTAACCCTTTAACAATAAGGTTGAGAGCGTAATCGAGTTCAAGCATTTCATTACCTCGCATTTAATTTTTAAATAACAGAAATGAGTATAACATACAATTAGAGATTTGTCACTACTTTTTTATTGCTCAACGTCTTTCATTGTAAGTGAAATTCTCTTTTTAGGTACATCAACTGACATAACCTTAACTTTTACAATATCTCCGACCTTTAAAACCTCAGAAGGATGCTTAATATAACGGTCGCAGATTTGAGAAATATGAACAAGACCATCTTGGTGAACTGCAATATCCACAAATACACCAAAGTCAATAACGTTGCGGACAGTGCCCGTTAAAATCATACCCTCTTTAAGGTCGTTCATATCCATAACGTCAGTTCTTAACATAGGCTTTGGTAATTCATCACGGATATCTCTGCCGGGTTTTTCTAATTCGCCAATAATATCGTTGAGTGTCGGAACACCTGTGCCACACTCTGCGGCAACCTTTTCATAGCCTGCTTCTTCAACCTTTTTTCTTAAATTATCGGCGCCGTTTTTTGTAGCTTCTTTTTCAGAATAATCGAAAAGAGAAAGCAATTTTTTTGCAACGTCATATGATTCAGGGTGAACACCTGTGTTGTCAAGCGGTGTCTTGCCGTTTGGAATTCTTAAGAAACCTGCGCATTGTAAAAATGCTTTAGGGCCTAAGCCTTTAACCTTTTTTAAATCTGTTCTGCTTTTGAATCCGCCCTGCTCTTCTCTGAAGGCAACAATGTTTTTAGCGGTTGCAGAGGAAACACCTGCAATATATTTTAAGAGTGAAACAGATGCAGTGTTTAAGTCTACACCAACAGAGTTAACACAATCTTCAACAACACCTGTAAGAGATTCGTTGAGTCTTGCCGGTGGTACGTCGTGCTGGTATTGACCTACACCAATGCTCTTTGGTTCAATTTTAACAAGCTCAGAAAGTGGGTCCTGAAGTCTTCTTGCAATTGAAACGGCAGAACGAACAGATACGTCAAAATCAGGAAATTCCTCTGCACCTAATTTTGATGCAGAATAAACAGAAGCACCTGCCTCGTTTACTACCATATAGGTAACAGGACGTGAAGCCTTTTTAATTGTATCTGCCACGAAAATTTCAGCTTCCTTACTTGCGGTACCGTTACCGACGGAAATACAGTCGATTTCATATTTTTCAATAAGACCTAAAACTGTCTTTTCTGATTCTGCAATTTTAGATTGTGGTGGTGTAGGGTAAATAACACCTGTGAAAAGAACCTTGCTGTTACCGTCAACAATAGCAAGCTTACAACCGGTTCTGTAAGCAGGGTCAACTGCGAGAACTGTTTTGTTTTTAATAGGTGGCTGCATAAGCAACGGCTTTAAGTTGCTACCGAACATTTTAATTGCCTGTTCGTCAGCCTTTTCGGTTAAATTGCTTCTTGTTTCTCTTTCAAGTGAAGGAAAAATAAGTCTTGAGTAACTGTCTTTAACGCTCTCTTTGCAGAAATCTGTTGAAGAACTGCCTTCTGTAATGAAAAGGTTATTTAAAATTTTAATTGCCTCATCTTCATTTACTTCAACAGAAACCTTTAAAAATTCTTCATTTTCACCACGGTTAATTGCAAGAATTCTGTGACTCGGTATTTTTTTAACCGCTTCTGAGTAATCGTAATACATTGAGTAAACGCTGTCTTCTTCTTTTTTTGCTACAGAACGTATAACACCCGTTTTGTCTATAAGCTCTTTAAGAAGCTTTCTTGCTTCTGCTGAGTCAGAAATTATTTCTGCAATAATATCTGAAGCACCCTGTAAAGCATCCTCTGTTGTTTCAACACCTTTTTCAGCGTCTACGTATTCTTTTGCTATCTCGTTTAAATCTACACCCTTTAAGGTGAAGCCGAAAAGTAAATCTGCGAGTGGCTCAAGTCCTTTTTCTTTAGCAACAGAAGCACGTGTTTTACGCTTTTGTTTATATGGACGATAAATATCTTCAACCTCTGCTAAAGTAATTGCCTTAGCAATTGCCTCCTGAAGCTCTTCAGTCATTTTGCCCTGTTCTTCAATAGAATTTGTAACCTCTTCTTTTCTCTTTTCAAGGTTTCTTATATATGTGAGTCTGTCAAAAATATCTCTTAATTTCTGGTCGTCACAAGAGCCGTGCATTTCTTTTCTGTAACGGGCAATGAAGGGGATTGTGTTGCCGTCATCAATTAAATTTATCACGTTTGTAATGTGTGCCTCGCTCATTGAAAATTCCTGGCTTAATTGTTTTACAATATCCAAAATAATACTTCCTTTTCTAACAATAATATACCTATCAATTATATCATAAAAGACTATAAAAATAAAGTAAAATCTTGTATTTTGTGGCTTTTTGTGATATTATTTTTGTTGTATTTTTTAAAGGGAGAGAAATATGAAGGTTTTAGGCAAAAGAGCGAATATGTGTTTATTTGTTTATCCGGTAGTGTTTTTGGTTTGTACCGCAATATCAATCTATTTCGGTCAGATGTTACACGACTACGGGGTAGCTTTAGAGAATAATGATATTGAGTCAGTTGAGCGATTGGGAGAGCTTATAGAAAAATATACAATAAACCGTTCATATGGAAGAGGTTGGGGACGACTGATGCTTAACCCTTTCGGTTATTCACTTTATGGTGTTCTGATTGGAGTTTATTCTATATATGCTTTTAACAAACGTATCGTTCAGCCGAGGGATTTAATTGAATGTGATGATAAAGGTTTTTATCTTAATTTGCCTTTTAATAAAACATGGTATGTTCTTTACGAGGAAGTTTTGTGTATTGATATAAGAAAGAATGAAGATATGCTTAAAATACCTAAATGGATATACCGAAGTTATTCAAGCTATCGTTATCGTCTTCCGACAGACCCTGATGGATATATAAATGTTACGGGTTCGACATTCGGACTCCTTAAAACAGGTACAATTGTTGTGGGGCTTATAGATAGAGATATAAAGGTTCATGGTGTTAAAAACGCATTTGAAGTTGCGAAGCAAATGCAAGTTATTTGCAATGATGGCAAAAGAAGGCGTAACGAGTGGTTAGATGAAAAAAAGCGAGAACAAGAATTAAAAGAGTTGGAACGACGCGAGCAAGAATTACGGGAAAGAACAAAAACCTAAAATTATATATAAACTAAAGGAGTAATACAAATGAGAAAGAAACAATTTAAAGCAGAATCTAAAAAACTTATGGATATGATGATTAACTCTATCTATACCAATAAAGAAGTTTTTATCCGTGAGATTATTTCAAATGCGAGTGACGCACTCGATAAATTATATTTTAAATCACTTACAGATTCATCGGTAGGGCTTAACAAAGATGATTTTTGTATTCGTATATCTGTAAATAAAAACGACCGTATTCTTACTATTGCTGATAACGGTTGCGGTATGACAGAAGAAGAGCTGGAAACTAACTTGGGAACAATTGCAAAAAGCGGTTCGTTAGCGTTTAAAACAGAAAATGAGCAGAGTGAAGACGTTGATATTATAGGTCAATTTGGTGTTGGTTTTTACTCTGCATTTATGGTAAGTGATTCTGTAACAGTTGAAAGTAAAGCGTTCGGTAGCGAAAAAGCATTTCGTTGGGTATCAACAGGTGCAGATGGTTACACAATTGAGGAATGTGAAAAGGATTCATTCGGAACAGTAATTACGTTAAAACTTAAAGAAGACACAGAAGAGGATAATTACAGCAGCTATCTTGAAACATATAAAATTGAGGCACTTGTAAAAAAATATTCTGATTATATAAGACATCCTATTAAAATGTATGTAGAAACAAGTGAATTAAAAGAAGGCACAGAGGATGAATATGAAACTGTAATTACAGATAAAACTCTTAACAGTCGTGTGCCTATATGGAAGAAGAATAAAAATGAGGTAACAGAAGAGGATTACAATAATTTCTACAGTGAAAAATTCTATGATTTTGCACCGCCTGTAAAAGTGATTCACTCTAAAACAGAAGGTAACGCAACCTACAGCGCACTTATGTTTATTCCGAAGCACGCTCCTTTTGATTATTACTCAAAGGATTTTGAAAAAGGCTTACAGCTTTATTCGAAAGGCGTTTTAATTATGGAAAAATGTAAGGATTTACTTCCAGATTATTTCAGTTTTGTAAAGGGTCTTGTTGACTCTGAGGATTTATCATTAAACATTTCACGTGAAATGCTTCAGCAGGATGCTCAATTGAAGCTTATAGCAAAAACAATTGAAAAGAAAATAAAATCAGAACTTGAAAAAATGCTCAATAACGAAAGAGAAACTTACGAAGAGTTTTTCAAAACCTTTGGTATGCAGATTAAATTTGGCATTTATAACAGCTATGGTATGAACAAGGATAATCTCAAAGATTTGATTTTGTTCTATTCTTCAAGAGATAAAGCTCTGGTTTCACTCAAAGAGTATATAGGCAGACTTAAAGACGGTCAGGAGAAAATTTATTATGCCTGTGGTGAAACAATAGATAAAATCGAAATGCTGCCTCAGACAGAAGCAGTTAAAGATAAAGGCTTTGAAATTCTTTATTTAACAGAATACGTTGATGAATTTACAGTTAAAATGCTTCACGAATATGATGGTAAGGAATTCCAGAACATCTGTGATGAAAAACTCGATTTGAATACAGAGGATGAAAAATCGGCACTTAAAGAGAAAAACGAAGCCGACAAAGATATGCGTTTATTTATTAAAGAAGCTTTAAACGGTGACGTTTCAGAGGTTCGTTACACAAACAATCTTAAAAACTATGCTTCTTGCCTTACAAGTGAAGGTAATTTGTCACTTGAAATGGAAAAAGTTCTGAATTCAATGCCAAGTAACGAACAAAAAGTTAAAGCGGAAATTGTACTTGAAATAAATGCAAATCACGAGTTAGCAGGAAAACTCAAAAATCTTTATGACAGTGATAAAGATACCCTTAAGAAATATGCAAAACTTCTTTATGCACAAGGTTGCCTTATAAGTGGTGTTTCTGTAAAAGACCCTGCTGAATTAAGCTCACTTATGGTTGAATTAATGGTTAAATAACTGATTTTTTAACAAAATTTTAAAATGTTAACAATTTGTTCATAATTTTATGAAATTTGCAACAAATTGATTTGGTATATAAAATATAGACATTAAGGTTGCTTAACCTAACCAAACATTTTCTCTTTCCAAAGAAATGCCCCACCAAAATTGGTGGGGTTTTCTTTTTCCTGATTTTTGTGCATAAGTCATTTTTTCACCCGCTCGACGTACCTTCGTACGCCATCGGGGTGAAGAAAAAGCCTTCTGCATCAAAAATCAGAAAAAAGTTTAAGGTTTTGCGCACAAGTCATTTTTTCACCCGCTCGACGTACCTTCGTATGCCATCGGGGTGAAGAAAAAGCCTTCTGCATCAAAAATCAGAAAAAACACATATTTTCGTTCAAGCAGTTTTTACAACAAAGGAAACAGAAGGGATTTTATATGTAACCTCTTGTAAAATCTATAAAACGTATGTATAATGTTAATGTTAAAATTCAAAGGAATGGAAAAATATTTATGGCAGAAAAAAGAAGTACATTTTCAGGGAAATTAGGTTTCGTACTTGCAACGGCAGGTTCGGCAGTAGGTCTTGGTAACATATGGCGTTTCCCATACCTTGCGGCAAAATATGGTGGCGGGATATTTTTGCTTGTTTATCTTATTTTAGCTCTTACATTCGGGTTTGCTTTAATGTGTGCTGAAATTGCAATAGGCAGAAAAACAGGCGTCAGTGCTATTGAGGCATTCAATAAATTAAACAAGAAATTTAAATTTGTCGGAATTCTTTGCTCAATAGTGCCGATTATAATTCTTCCGTATTATTCGGTTATCGGCGGTTGGATAATTAAATATTGCACTGTGTTTATAACGGGCAATATATCTTCTGCTGCAACAGATGGCTTTTTTGATTCGTTTATTTCAGCACCGTCAGAACCACTTTTATGGTTTGCAATTTACATAGGTTTAACGGCTTTAGTTGTTCTCCTTGGTGTTGAAAAAGGAATTGAAAAAGTAAGTAAAATTATGATGCCCGTGTTAGTTGTACTTACAATATTTATTGCAGGTTATGCGATGTTTATGCCGGGAGCATTAGAGGGTGTTAAGTTCTACCTTATGCCCGATTTTTCAAAATTCTCTGTAACCACAGTTCTTGCGGCGATGGGTCAACTTTTTTACTCTATGTCACTTGCAATGGGCATTATGATTACATACGGCTCGTATATGAAAAAAGACGTAAGCCTTGAAGGCTCTGTTAAACAGATTGAACTTTTTGATACAGGTATTGCATTTTTAGCGGGACTTATGATTATTCCGGCAGTTTTCTCTTTCTCTGGTGGAGATGAGAGTGCGTTAGGTAAAGGTCCGGGGCTTATGTTTGTTACACTTCCTAAGGTGTTTGAAAGTATGGCGGGCGGTACAATAATAGGTTTACTGTTCTTTGTGTTAGTGCTTTTTGCTGCACTTACATCTTCAATTTCACTTATGGAAACAGTTGTTTCTATTGTAAAAGATAAAACAGGACTTTCAAGAAACAAAACATTACTTATAGTTTTAATTGGCTCAATAATTTTAGGTACACTTTCTGCACTTGGTTATGGTACATTGTCCGACATAAAAATTATAGGTATGGCGTTCCTTGATTTCTTCGATTTTATAAGTAACAGCGTATTAATGCCTGTTGTAGCATTTTTAACTTGCATATTTGTAGGTTATGTTATGAAACCGGATATGTTTATAGAAGAAATTGAATTAACGGGAAAATTCAAAAGGAAAAAATTATTTTTAATAGTAATAAAATATTTTGCACCTATTTGCATCGTTCTTATTCTTGTTTCATCTGTTTTAGATGCACTCGGAATTGTAAAAATATAAAAAGGAGTTTTTATTATGGGTTTTTGTACTAATTGTGGTTCTCAGATTAGTGACGGAATTAAGTTTTGCACAAACTGCGGAGCATCAGTTGTAACTACTCAAAGTGTTCAGCAGAATTCAGTGCTTGTACAGCCAAGTGCTCCAGAAGGAAATCAGGCTGCGACAAAGGTGAAAAATCAAAAATCACCAAAGGGTTCAAAAAAGAAATTAATAATATCTTTGGTATCAGTATTTCTTGTTATTGCAATTCTTGCAGGTATAATAACAAAAATTGTAATCGATAAAAACGGCGGCGTAGCACCAGCTTTCGCACCAGATGTTTTGCCACACGAAGCGATTTTCAATACCCTGACTGCAGAGTCGTTTTCAATGGAAGTAGAATCAGAAAACTCAACTTCTTCATCTGAAATTAATTGGGAAATTGATTACCAAATAGACAGAGAAAATGAAGATGTCTTGTTTTATGGTAGCGTTTCAAATGAAGAAGCAGAACTTAAAGAAATAGCTCTTTTTGACGGGTACTTTTACTTGTGTGGAGAAAGAAGTGCCGAGAGATATGATATAAATTCTCTTGTAGATGGTTATTTTGTTCTGAGTGAAATAGGTGCTTCTGATGACCTTGGTAGCTTTGATGCGCAAAAGGTTCTGGGCGACACTTCACTTTTCGATAACAGAAAAATCAAAGAATATAACCTCGAAAAATCAGCAGAGGTGCTTGGTGCGTTTTTTGATATTTTAAACGAAGACGGTAATATGTCAGAGGATATAGAATATCAGGTAACTGAAAATGAAGATGATACGTTATATGAATATTATATAGACTTTGTTCCTGCGGTTAATACTTTGAAAACTCTTATGTCACCAATACTCGGCGATGATGAGTCTGCTTTCGAGAACCTTGACGAAATCATTGAAAATGAAGAGGGCGTAGAAGATACACAGGTTTACATAAGCTTTTCTGTAACAGGCAATTATCTGAATGAAGTGAAATTAGAAATAGTTTCAGATGACGATGATTTATTGAACGAATTTTTATTTACTGAATACACAATAACGTTCAGCAGTATTAATAACGTTACTGTAGACAGAGATTCGCTCAATGATGTTTATAAAGAATACGAAGAAAATTAATAAGGTTTATTCTTACGGCTTATTGCAATATATATAACAGTGCTAAAATAAGCATTTCATCTGCTTTTTCTTCGCTCAGAAGAAGCACAAGAGAAAGGATGAGAGCTTTGTCTTCATCTAAATTGAAATCCCCCAGAATATTTTTGAAAATATCATTTTGTTTTTTTGAGTCGGAATTCTGAGGTTTTGGTTTACTTTCTTTTTTCTCGGGGTTATCTTCGTGGTCGTGGGAACTTTTATCATTTTCAAAATAAGAAGATGTAGAGGCGAAATTTTTAAGTTCTTCAAGATAATCATTCGGCATTTTAACACGATTTACATCAGAAGAATTTTGTTGCACCGTCACCTTTGGTGGCGGTGCTTCGTTGTTTTCTTCCTTAACAATTTCCTTTGCTTTTTTCTGCATCTCGTTTACTCTGCGTATTGCATCGTTTTGCATTCGCATTATGTCGTTATATGAATACTCAGGCATATTACATTAACCCCTTTTCCTTAAGTAAAGGTATTAAAGATAAAAGCTTTATAAATTTAACTGCTTCATCCGCTTTTTTTCTTCTGCCGTCAGAAAGTAAGGGCTTTAAGGCGTAAATAAAGTCTTCTCTTTCATCGTGTGAATTTAGTGCTGAAAGAAGTGGCAACAAATTTTGAAAAACAGACATATCGGGGAGCCCCAGGGTGCTCAAATCAGGCAACGGAGAATTGTTTTGCTTTGCGTTTTTCTCATGTGGCTTTTCGTTACTTTCTTCATTGCCGCCCAAAATAGAATTGGCAACGTTTTTTAAATTATTGATATCTTCGGCGGAAAGTGAAGATAAAATTCCGTTGATATCAAGGTCTGCCATTAAAATCACCGCCCGTTAATTTTTTAAATAATTGCTTCGCGAGGTCACTGTTTAAAAGTTCTTTTGTTTTCTTTTCATCTGAAAGAACTTCTTTGAGCTTTTCAGTCTGACTTTCATTCAGATTTTCATTTATGAAATCCTTTAACGAGTCGTTCGTTTTTACATCGTCTATATTTATTTTGCTTTTTTCATTTTTAAACATTGAAATCACCCTTTAAATGAAATATAATTATAGAGTATTTGTAATACAATACAGTAATAGATTTATGAAAAAGTAAGGTGAAATATGAATGCGTATACTTGTACTTTCGGATTCTCATAAACATATTGCAAATCTTGTGGAGGCGGTAAGCAACGAGCCTACTGCAGAAATAGTTTATTTTTTAGGTGACGGCACTTACGAAATGGATGAAGTGAAGTGCATTTTTGAGGGTAAAAAAATGTTTGTTGTTGTAAGAGGAAACTGTGATTTTATTGATACAGTTCCACTTTGCGATATAAGAAGTGTAGACAGCTGTAAAATTTACGCTTCGCACGGAGCTTCTGAAAACGTTAAGCTTTCTTT
The DNA here is from genome assembly GCA_045646485.1 of Acutalibacteraceae bacterium. Classification (GTDB taxonomy): domain Bacteria; phylum Bacillota; class Clostridia; order Oscillospirales; family Acutalibacteraceae; genus DTU089. The sequence continues at coordinate 34,644 of JAZRKU010000001.1, read as the reverse complement.
CGTGGGCATAAAACGAGAGGCAAGAAAAAACGGTTGCAACATAGCACTTTTCGGTCATACTCACGAAAAATATTATAGCTACGAGGATGGGCTTCATCTTTTTAACCCCGGTAGTATAAAAGATGGTAGCTATGGTGTAATAGATATTATGGAAAACGGTGTAATGTGTTTTCATAAAAAGTTATTCTGAGTAAAATAAATATATTTATAATGTTATTTTGTTGACATTCTAAATGGTAAATGTTAGAATATTTCTATATTTTTTTCTAAAGGAGAGATTCGATGAATTTCGTTACATTGAGCATCGGCGACAATACCGATTTTCGTAACAGTGGTGTTATGTACATAATTGGTCTTGTTGTTGTTTTGTTCGTTCTTTCTCAATCAGTTTTCTTTATTGCTAAATCGTGGAAAAAGGCAAAAGAACTTGGCATAAAGCCAGAGGTTCTTAAAAATACAGTTATAAACAGTGCTGTGTTTACAATTGCTCCTGCAATTTCAATTCTTGCAACTGTTATTGTTTTGGCAAATGCTTTGGGTATTGTTATTCCCTGGATAAGATTGTCAGTTATAGGTAACCTTGCTTACGAAACCACAGCCGCACAGACAGCACTTGATTTTTGGGGAGCATCTTTGAAAAATGCTGTAGAAGACCCACAACAATTTTCAACAATTGCCTGGGCTATGACTGTTGGTAGTATGGCTCCGTTACTCCTTTTACCTTTCCTCTGTAAAAAACTTCAGAAGAAAGTCGGCGATGTTGTAAACAAGAGTGAAAAAAGCAAAGTTCTGGGCGACTCAATTTCTGCCGCAGCTTTTATAGGTATTATTTCTGCTTTTGTAGCAAGAGAAATAAATGGTAGAACAACTACTAAAGAAACATTACTTGATGCAGCAGGAAATGTAGTTATGAATGCCGATGGTGCAGTTGAAAAAATAACACGTATTACGGGTTCAGCAGGTGCTATGTCAATACTTGTTCTTATAACTGCTATGGTGAGTCTTCTTTTGCTTGATTTAATCTGCAAAAAATTAAAACTTTCTAAACTCGAGCCGTTTACAATGCCACTTGCTATGTTTATTGCAATGGGTATGGCAATATTACTTACAAATGTTCTTCCTGCAGATATAGTAAATCTTACATGGTATGAAATAGGCTCAGTTATTAACTGATGAAAGGAGACTCTTAATATGAATTATTTTGATAGAGTTCACAGATGGGGTATAGCTTGGAATTTTGGTGCACTTATAATGCTTCTTTGTATTCCCATTTCAATCTCTGTTTATGTTGGTGCATGGCCATCAGGTGAAGCGTTATTAGCAATAATGCCAAAGTTAATGGCACTTTATTGGCTTACTGCAATTGTTGAAGTTATAACTTACGTACCAATGCTTGGTGCAGGTGGTACATATTTAAGTTTCGTTACAGGTAACATTTCAAACCTCAAACTTCCTTGCGGACTTAAGGCAATGGAAAATGCAAAGGTTCGTGCTAACACAGAAGAAGGCGAGGTTATTTCTACTATTGCAATCGGTGTTTCTGCAATAGTTACAACTGTTGTTATTGCTGTAGGTGTTCTTGCATTTGGTCCGATTCTTCCTGCAATAACAGGCGGTTCATTTAAACCTGCATTTGACCAGGTTCTTCCTGCACTTTTCGGTGCTCTTGCAGCGGGTTATTTCGCAAAGCATTGGAAGACATTTATAGCACCTATTTTAGTTGGTTGCATTGTTCTTGTTTTCTCACCATCTATGGGTGCAGGTACACTTATGTTTATTACAATTGTTGCAGCAGTAGCAAGTGTACTTGTTATGTTTAAACTCAATCTTCTTGAGAAGAAAAAATAATACGCCAAAAAATAAAACATCTTGTCGTTTGAAGTAAGTAAAAAGACAAGATGTTTTTTTATTTATAAATAAGTATAATTGCGTCGCAAACCCTTCAATTCCGAATTCCGCATTACGCATTCTGCATTTCCCTAACCACTTTGTCAAGTGTCGCTTGTTCTTTAACAGCCTTTGCAACCTCGTAAGCAATTGTCTTATCAAGTGCAGATGGAATTATATTCTCTTCGTTTAATTCGCTTTCGGGAATATGCTCTGCAAGTGCTTTTGCGGCAGCAAGTTTCATATTCTCAGTTATTTTTGTAGCATTTGCATCAAGTGCGCCACGGAAAATTCCAGGGAAAACAAGGACGTTGTTAATCTGATTAGGAAAATCTGAGCGACCCGTACCGACAATTCTTGCACCAGCTTTTTTTGCGATGTCGGGCATAATTTCGGGTGTAGGGTTAGCCATAGCAAATACAATAGCATCGCTGTTCATTGTTTTTATCATAGCTTCACTTAATACACCCGGAGCAGAAACGCCTATAAAGACGTCTGCGTTTTTTATTGCAACAGAAAGGTCGCCTTTTAAGCCTTCTTTATTTGTTATTTTAGCAAGTGCTTGTCTTTCTTCACCTAAACAAGCATCAGTTTCTTCAATGATGCCTTTTTTGTCAACAAGCACCATATTTTTGGCACCTGCAGAAATAAGCATTTTAGAAATTGCTGTACCTGCCGCACCTAAACCATTCACAACGATTTTTGCAGTTTCGATATTCTTGTTTACAACCTTCAAGGCGTTAAGAAGAGATGCTAAAACAACAACAGCCGTACCGTGCTGGTCATCGTGGAATATTGGAATGTCACAACATTCGTTAAGCTTCTTTTCAATTTCAAAGCATCTCGGAGCTGAAATATCTTCTAAATTAATTCCACCAAAGCTACCTGAGAGGAGAGAAATTGTTTTTACAATTTCGTCTGTGTCTTTTGATTTTATACAAAGAGGGAAAGCATCAACGTCGGCGAATGCTTTGAAAAGTGCACACTTGCCCTCCATGACAGGCATTCCGGCTTCGGGACCTATATCACCAAGTCCCAAAACTGCGGTGCCATCTGTTATAACGGCAACAAGATTGTTTCTTCTTGTTAACTCGAAGGATTTGTTAACGTCCTTCTGGATTTCAAGACACGCTTCAGCGACACCCGGGGTGTACGCAAGAGACATATCTTCACGAGTTTCAATAGGGCAACGGGTAACAACCTCTATTTTGCCGTTCCACTCATAATGTTTTTTTAAAGATTCTTTTTTTATATCCATATTATTTGTTAGCCTGTGATTTTAAATATGCGTTTATAAATCCATCAATATCGCCATCCATAACAGCGTTAATATTACCGTTTTCGAAGTTTGTTCTGTGGTCTTTTGCAAGAGTATAGGGCATAAATACGTAAGAACGAATCTGGCTACCCCATGCAATTTCTTTCTGAACGCCCTTGATATCACTGATTTTGTCGAGGTGCTCTCTTTCTTTGATTTCAATAAGCTTTGATTTGAGCATACGCATAGCAACTTCTCTGTTCTGGTGCTGACTTCTTTCAACCTGGCAAGAGCAGACAATGCCTGTAGGAATGTGAGTAAGACGAACAGCAGAAGATGTTTTGTTAACTTTCTGACCACCTGCGCCTGATGAACGATAAACGTCCATTTTAATATCTTCAGGAGCAATATCTACTTCGATTGTGTCATCGATTTCAGGCATAACCTCAAGTGAAGCGAAAGATGTGTGTCTTCTGCCTGAAGCGTCAAATGGTGAAACACGAACAAGGCGGTGAATACCGCTTTCGCTCTTCATGTAACCGTAAGCGTTTTCGCCTTCTATAAGAATAACTGCAGATTTAAGACCTGCTTCGTCGCCGTCAAGGTAGTCGAGAGTAGAAACCTTAAAGCCGTGTCTTTCACCCCAACGGTTATACATTCTGAAAAGCATCTGAGCCCAGTCCTGAGCTTCTGTACCACCTGCACCTGCGTGGAAGGTGAGAATAGCGTTGTTAGAGTCGTATTCACCTGTGAGAAGTGTTGAAAGTGTCATAGCATCAAGCTGACTTATAAAAGAGTCAACGCTACTGCGACATTCATCAAATAAAGATTCATCCTCTTCTTCGTTGGCTAAATCTATTAAGGTGAGAGTGTCATCGAAAATCGCTTTAAGGTCGTCATAAGCCTTTATTTTGTTTTTTAAAGTTGCAGTTCTCTGAACTATTTTCTGAGAGTTCTGAACGTCGTCCCAGAAGCCATCCTGAGCACTTTGCTCTTCTAATTCTTTGACTTCTTCTGCCATAGCTTTAAGACCCAAAGCGTCAGCCAAGTCAGTAAGCTTATCTTCATAAGATGATAATTCTAAGTTTAATTCTTCAAATTGAAGCATATGAAAAATTCCTTTCCGGGAAAAATTTAGTACATATTTTACCAAATATCAATTATAACTAAAAAAATGCAAATTGTAAAGACATAGTTTTAAATTATTATATATAATAATAAAAATATAATACTACTTGCAAAAAATTATTTAATGTGTTATTATACCAAATGTATGAAAAGGCATTGACGAAGACAGTAGGTTTTTGAAAGAATCTCAAAGCGAGTCGGGGGCGGTGTAAGCCCGGTAGATTTAAAGGACTGAAAATCACTTCTGAGCTGAAAGACTGAAATAAAAGTAAGTCTTTACGGTAACTCACCGTTATAAGAGTGGCGTATGACAGTACGTAGTAATAAAGGTGGTTGCAAGGTATACTTGTCCTGTTATTACAGGGCGAGTTTTTTATTTTTAGGAGGTAGTAAAATGTACGACCCAATTTCACCAAACGTGAATTTTGTTGAGCAGGAAAAACAAATTGAAAAATTCTGGCGTGAACAAAAAATCTTTGAAAAAAGTATTGAGGACAGAAAAAACGGAACACCTTACGTTTTCTATGATGGCCCACCAACAGCGAATGGTAAGCCACATATCGGTCACGTTTTAACACGTGTTATTAAAGATATGATTCCACGTTACCGTACAATGAAAGGTTGTATGGTTCCGAGAAAAGCGGGCTGGGATACTCACGGTCTTCCTGTTGAACTTGAAGTTGAAAAACTTTTAGGTCTTGACGGTAAAGAACAAATAGAAGAATATGGTCTTGAGCCATTTATTGGCCATTGTAAAGAAAGTGTGTGGAAATACAAAGGTATGTGGGAGGATTTTTCACGTACAGTTGGTTTCTGGGCAGATATGGAAGACCCATATGTTACATACCATAACGATTTTATTGAATCGGAATGGTGGGCACTTAAAAAGATTTATGAAAAAAATCTTCTTTACAAAGGTTTCAAAATAGTTCCTTATTGCCCTCGTTGCGGAACTCCGCTTTCTTCTCACGAGGTAGCACAAGGCTATAAAACAGTAAAAGAACGTTCTGCAGTAGTTCGTTTTAAAGTAGCAGACGAAGATGCATATTTCCTTGCATGGACTACTACTCCTTGGACCCTTCCGTCGAACGTTGCACTTTGCGTAAACCCTGTTGACACTTATTGCAAGGTTAAAGCTGCTGACGGCTACACATATTATATGGCTGAAGCACTTTTAGATAAAGTTCTTGGTAAATTAAAAACTGAGGAAACAGAAGCTTACGAAATTCTTGAAACTATGAAAGGTGCAGATTTAGAGCACAAAGAATATGTTCCGCTTTTCGATTATGTAAAACCGCTTTGCGACAAGCAAAACAAAAAAGGCTTCTTTATAACAACTGACAGTTATGTTACTATGTCAGATGGTACAGGTATTGTTCATATTGCCCCTGCATTTGGTGAAGATGACGCTAAAGTTGGCAGAAAATATGACTTGCCGTTTGTACAGTTAGTTGACGGTGCAGGTTTAATGGCTGAACCAACACCTTATGTTGGTACATTCGTTAAAGATGCTGACAAATTAGTTTTAGTTGACCTCGAAAAAGCAGGACTTCTTTTCGATGCACCTAAATTTGAACACGAATATCCGCACTGCTGGAGATGTTCAACTCCTCTTATCTATTACGCAAGAGAATCATGGTTTATTAAAATGACAGAGGTAAGAGAAGATTTAATAAAAAATAATAATACAATCAATTGGATTCCTGAAAGCATTGGTAAGGGTCGTTTCGGCGACTGGTTAGAAAACGTTCAGGATTGGGGTATTTCACGTAACAGATATTGGGGTACACCTCTTAACATCTGGGAATGTGAATGTGGCTGTCGTCATTCAATCGGCTCTATTGAAGAATTAAAATCAATGAGTAACAATTGCCCGGATGATATTGAACTTCACAGACCATTTATTGATGCTGTTACAATTAAATGTCCTGACTGCGGTAAAGAAATGCACCGTGTACCTGAGGTTATTGACTGCTGGTTTGACAGTGGTGCTATGCCGTTTGCACAACATCACTATCCTTTTGAAAACAAAGAATTATTTGAAGCACAATTCCCTGCAGATTTTATTTCTGAAGCAGTTGACCAGACAAGAGGTTGGTTCTATTCACTTCTTGCAATTTCAACCCTCATCTTCAACAAAGCACCATATAAAAATGTTATCGTTTTAGGTCACGTTCAAGATGAAAATGGGCAGAAAATGAGTAAATCAAAGGGTAATGCAGTTGACCCGTTTGATGCACTTGAAAGCTATGGTGCAGATGCAATACGCTGGTATTTCTACACCAACTCAGCACCTTGGCTTCCAAATCGCTTCTATGGTAAGACAGTTGTTGAAGGTCAGAGAAAGTTTATGGGTACTCTCTGGAATACTTACGCTTTCTACGTACTTTATGCGAACATTGATAAGTTTGACCCGACTAAATATACTTTAGAGGATTGCAAGCTTACCGTTATGGATAAATGGCTTCTTTCAAAGCTTTATTCAATGGTAAAGGCTGTTGACGACAATCTTTCTAACTACAAGATTCCGGAAGCAGCAAAAGCACTTCAGGAATTCACCGATGAAATGAGTAACTGGTACGTTCGTCGTGGCAGAGAAAGATATTGGGTACAGGGTGAAACAGAAGACAAGACTGCTGCATATATGACACTTTACACAGCACTTACAGTTACTGCAAAAACTGCTGCTCCTATGATTCCGTTTATGGCAGAAGCAATCTATAGAAACCTTGTTTGTAATGTTGATAAGAGTGCTCCTGAAAGCGTTCATCTTTGCGATTTCCCTGTTATAAGAGAAGACCTTATAGACAAGGAACTTGAAAAGAATATGGATGAAGTTGTTGATATAGTTGTTCTTGGTCGTGCTGCAAGAAACGGCTCTAACTTAAAGAACAGACAGCCTCTTAACACAATGTATGTTAATTGCGATAAAAAGGTTGAAGGCTATTTTATTGATATCATCCGTGAAGAACTTAATGTTAAAAATGTTGATTTTGATGCTGATGCTGAATCTTTTGTTTCATACACATTCAAACCACAATTAAAGACATTAGGTCCGAAATATGGTAAACAATTAGGTGAAATAAGAACCGCATTAGCAGAATTACCAAGTGATGCGAAAAAGACACTTGATTCTGACGGAAAACTCGTTCTTAACCTTGCAAGCGGTGCGGTAGAATTAGCGGTTGAAGATGTTCTTATTGACACAGTTCAGAAAGAAGGTGTGTTCACTGTTTCTGATAAAGGTGTTACTGTTGCACTTGATACAGAACTCACAGAAGAACTTATTGAAGAAGGCTTTGTAAAAGAACTTATCAGTAAGATTCAGACAATGAGAAAAGATTCTGACTTCAATGTTACAGACCATATTAACGTTACACTTTCAGGTAACGAAAAAATTGCTGATATCGCACTTAAGAATAAAGATGCGATTTCTACAATTGTTCTTGCAGATTCTATTGCAGTTGGCGACACAGCTAATGCTAAAGAATGGGATATTAACGGCGAAAACGTTGCTATTGAAGTAGCGAGAGTATAAAACAATTAACCCTTACAAAGTTTTTACTTTGTAAGGGTTTTGTTATTATGGTTATTAATTTTCGTGAAGTCCGCAACACTTCTTATACTTCTTACCGCTACCGCAAGGGCAAGGGTCGTTTCTGCCGACTTTCTTGTCTTTTTTTACAGGCTGTTTTTTTACTGTCTGGTCGTCAGAGCCTGACGTTGAAGTGATTTTTACTGTTTGCTTTCTTTCAACGGGTTCTTCTTTTCTTATTCTTACTTTAAGAACAAAGTCAACAGTACCTTCTCTTATTTCGTTTGTCATTTCGTCGAACATATCGAAGCTTTCTTCTCTGAAGGCAATTACAGGGTCTTTTTGAGCATAAGCACGAAGAGAAATACCACGTTTTAACTGGTCCATAGCGTCAATGTGGTCCATCCAACGCATATCAACGTTACGAAGAAGAGCACTTCTTTCGATTTCTTTGATTAATTCTTCACCAAATTCTTCTTTTCTTTCGTCATAAAGCTTTTGTGCTTTGTCAAGAAGAAGCTCGGCAACATCGTCGGTTTTTGTAAGGTCTTTAACCTCGTCTTCTGTAATAAGCCAATTATATTTTGTAGCAAGACCTTTAAAGTTCCAATCATCAACACTGTTAGAAGCAGGGCAATAGAAGTCAGCTGATTCAGAAATGGTGTCAACAATCATTTTTTGAATTGTAGCACTTATATCTGCACCGTCAAGAACTTTGTTTCTCTGACCATAAATAACTTCCCTTTGCTTATTCATAACGTCGTCATATTTAAGAACGTTACGGCGAACAGCGAAGTTATTGCTTTCAACCTTTTTCTGAGCGTTTTCAATTGTGCTTGTGAAAAGCTTTGCTTCAACAGGCATATCGCCGATTGATTTGAAAGCGTCGAGTGTGTTGTAAAATCTGTCGCCTGCGAAAAGTCTTAATAAATCATCTTCTGCAGAGAGGAAGAAACGGCTTTCACCAGGGTCGCCCTGACGACCTGCACGACCGCGGAGCTGGTTGTCAATTCGTCTTGATTCGTGACGTTCTGTACCAATAATGTAAAGACCGCCGGCATCTCTTACCTTTTCTGCCTCTTCTTTTGTTTCTTCTTTGAATTTCGCTTCTAATTCACGGAAGGTTTCTCTTGCAGAAATAATTTCTTCATTAGTTGTTTCTGCAAAGCCTGTTGCTTCTGCGATAAGCTCATCGGGGAATCCCTTTTTACGCATTTCTAACTTTGCCATAAATTCAGGGTTACCACCTAAAATTATGTCGGTACCACGACCTGCCATATTTGTAGCAATTGTAACAGCACCAAATTTACCTGCCTGAGCAACAATTTCTGCTTCTTTTTCGTGGAATTTAGCATTTAATACCTCGTGCTTTATGCCACGTTTTTTAAGGAGGCGTGAAAGCTTTTCACTCTTCTCAATGTTTACAGTACCAACCAAAACAGGCTGACCTTTTTCGTGACATTCTTGAATTATATCGATAATAGCATTGAATTTTGCTTCTTCTGTTTTATAAAGAACGTCGTCGTTATCCTGACGGATAAGCGGTTTGTTTGTAGGGATTTCAACTACATCAAGAGCATAAATCTCTTTGAATTCATCACTTTCAGTCATAGCAGTACCTGTCATACCTGAAAGTTTTTTGTAAAGGCGGAAATAGTTCTGGAAGGTAATTGTAGCAAGAGTTTTGCTTTCGTGCTCAACCTTAACGTTTTCTTTTGCTTCAATAGCCTGGTGAAGACCTTCGCTGTAACGTCTTCCGAGCATAATTCTGCCTGTGAATTCGTCAACAATAAGAACCTGACCGTCTTTAACAACATAGTCAACATCTCTGTGCATTGTGCCGTGGGCTTTTAATGCCTGATTAATATGATGTTGAATTGTGAGGTTTTCGGCATCCATAAGATTTTCAAGACCGAAAGCCTTTTCTGCTTTTGCAATACCCTGTTTTGAAAGTGTAGCTGTTTTTGCTTTTTCGTCAACGAGGTAATCGCCGTTTTCTTCTTCTGTTAATTCTTCGGCATTAGTTTTTGAGTCAAGCTCTTTAACCTTAACCATTTTAAGTCTTTTAACAAAATCATTAGCGATTTTATAAAGGTCTGTAGAAGCTTCGCCAACACCCGAAATAATAAGTGGTGTTCTTGCCTCGTCTATGAGAATTGAGTCAACCTCATCGACAATGGCAAAGGCATGACCGCGCTGAACTCGCTGGTCTTTATACATAACCATATTATCACGAAGGTAGTCAAAGCCCATTTCATTATTTGTACCGAAAGTAATATCAGAAGCATAAGCCTCTTTTCTTTCCTTGTTATCTTTTTCGTGAATAATAAGACCAACAGTAAGACCCATAAAGCGATAAAGCTTACCCATCCACTCAGAGTCACGTTTTGCAAGATAGTCGTTAACGGTAACAATGTGAACACCATCACCTGAAAGTGCGTTTAAATAAGCAGGTAACGTAGCAACAAGAGTTTTACCTTCACCTGTCTTCATTTCTGCAATTCTGCCCTGGTGGAGGATAATACCACCTAAAATCTGAACAGGGTAGTGTTTCATATTAAGCACACGCCATGCAGCTTCTCTACAAGCGGCAAAAGCCTCAGGCAAAATATCATCAAGTGTTTCGCCGTTTTCTAAACGTTCTTTGAATTCAGGTGTTTTTGCCTGGAGTTCACTATCAGAAAGTTTTGAGTATTCTTCGTCTAAAGCAAGAACCTTGTCTTTAAGACCCGAAATTCTCTTGATTTCTTTTGTTGAATAATCTCCGAAAAGTTTTTTAAATAAAGACATTCCCATTTGTCCTTTCATTTTGAAATTTAAAAATAATTAAAAGATATTATAACACATTATATATAGTATTGCAAATGTTTTATTTCAATTTTACTCTCTGTTTACAATTTTACAGGTTTTTGATATATTAAAGAAAGCAGAAGAAAAACTCTGTGTTTCAAAGCAAAAACGAAAAGAACTTCAGGTAACGTATTAAATTTTTTAAGATATTTAAATTTTTTTGCAACAAAATGTGTTTTTAAACACTCTTATAAGTAGAGAGTAACAAGAGGGTGAGAAAAATGGATATATCCTTTTTAGTAAAAAAAGCAAAAGACCGTGATTTAACTGCATTTACAGAGTTGTATTTAATATTCAGTGAAGATATGTATCGTTTTGCGCTGTATATGTTGAATTCTAAAGAAGATGCAGAAGATGCGGTGCAAGAAACAGTTATAACTGCATTTAAATCAATAGGTAATCTCAGAGATGACTCGCTTTTTAAATCGTGGCTTTTTAAAATACTCTCTAATCAATGTAAAGCCCAGCTTAAAAAGAATAAGAAAAATCCTGATTTATTACCGGAAGACGATTACATATTCTTAATGGAAGATGAAAGTGTGAGCACACAATTCAGCAGCGTGGAGCTTGTAGAGGCATTAAAGTCACTCACACCACCTGACGGGCAGATTGTTTTACTCTCAATAATAGGTGGCTTTAAGAGCGATGAACTTTCAAAGATTTATAATCTTTCACCATCAACAATCCGCTCAAAGCAAAAGAGGGCATTAGAAAAATTAAGAATCGCTTTATCAAACTGAGAAAGGAGTAAGTGTGTTATGAAAAATGAAGAAATGAATAACGAGGTTGTAAACGAAGAAGTTTTTACTGAAGAAGAACTTTTAAAGCTTAACGAAATACTCAAATCTTCTGAGGATATAGAATTATCTGAAAAACTTAGTAAAGAAAATATAGAAAATTTATTGAAAAAAGAGTCTGCTAAGACAGAAAAGCTCGAGACAGAAACAAAGGAATTAAAAAAGCAGGATAAAAAACTCTTTAAAAGAATGATTGCGGCTGCAGCAGTTTTTGCAATTGTTGCTACAAGTATTATTGTTGCAAAACCATGGAATAACAACAATGTGAAAAAACCGGGCAACAATCAGCAGGTTACAGTTATACAAGACTATTCTGAGGTTGAGGGCTTGTTTGAAGAATATCAGACTAATTACCGCAAAAGCCAGTTGTTTAACAATGCATTTGATTTGTTCGGCGGATTAGTCGATTCGGCGGTTAAGGAGGAGTTTGCAGTCGGTGATGCAGGTCTGAATATGAATGCAGGAACGGGTAATACAGGCAGTGCTCCTGGTAAGACTGAATCAAGTGAATTCGGCGAAACAAATGAACAGGTCGAGGGCGTAAATGAAGCAGATATTCTTAAAAATGACGGCAAATATATTTACGTGGTGCCGAAACAGAAAACTTATTGGGACTACCTTAGCTTCCTTGAATATGGCAAAGAATTAGAAGAGACTACATCTGCAAACGGAACTGTAACAGAAGATTCTGTTTATGTTTCACCTGGCTATAATCCGAATGAAGAAAATTACAAAAATTTGACAGAGGAAGATTTCACAAATAAAGTTTTCATTATCGGAACAAATGAAAAGGGGGCTTTAAAGAAAAGCTCTGCAATAAATATAGGTGAACACAAAAACGAAAAAATCAAATATTCTGAGGTAGAAGAAATTTTTGTTGACGGTAACAGACTTGTTGCAATTCTTGATTGCTATTCTGAATATTCAGACGATAGTAGCTCTAAAGAAAGCTCAAGCAGATTTTACGGTGACTATAAAATGGTTACCTGCATAGTTTCTTACGACATTACAAACAGAAATGCACCTGTTGAAGAGTGGCGCGTTTATCAGGATGGTGATTATCTTTCAGCAAGAAAAATTGATGATAAGATAGTAACAATTTCTAATTATTACGTACCGCTTCTTATAGATGGTGCAGAAATAAAGGATTACTGCGTTCCTGAGGTGTATTTCGGTGAAAATGCTTGTAGAATTCCTGCAAGTGACATATGTATAATGGGTGAAGTAAGAGACAGCTCATACGTAGTGGTTTCTTCACTTGACGTAACAAATTGCGAAGAAAGCTTTAATTCAACTGCGGTTTTAGGTGGCGGAGAAAACGTTTATTGCAGCAGAGAAAATCTCTATATAACAAGTGGCAGATATGAAAACACCGTTAGTGTAGGCGATGACGTTGTTGCAGAAATATTTATGATAGATTCATCATCGCTTTACACAACAGAAATATTGAAGTTTGATATTTCAGGTGAAAAGGTTGAGTATAAGACAAAGGGTAAAGTGAATGGCACTGCACTAAATCAGTTCAGCATTGACGAGTACAACAACTACTTGAGAATTGCCACAACTACAGGTTTCTTCGAGGGTGCCCAAAATAACCTTTACGTTCTTGATGAGAGTATGGTAATTGTTGGTATGGTTGAAGGTCTGGCAGAGGGCGAAACAATTAAGTCTGTGAGATTTATGGGAGATACTGCTTACGTGGTAACATTCAAACAGACTGACCCACTCTTCGTAATTGATTTGGCAAATCCCGAGTTGCCTGAGGTTCTTGGTGAATTGAAAATACCAGGATTTTCAAATTATCTTCACCCTGTTTCTGAAAAATATCTTTTGGGAATTGGTGTAAACGGCAATGAAAATGGTGCGGGTAACGGAATGAAGGTTTCTCTTTTCGACGTGAGCGATAAGAAAAATCCGAAAGAGGTTGCGAAATTTGAGTTGGTACCACAACCGAGTACAGACAACGTATTCCGTAGTTTGACTTCGGCTGCTTTTAGAGACCATAGAGCGGTTTGCTGGGATAGTAAAAATTTGATTATGTATATTCCGTATGCGTCAACAACAGAAGTGTTTAACACAAAAGAGGGTAGTTATTATTCGTATTCTGAATATGGTTATTACAACGGTGTTTTAGCGTTAAAGGTTGATGCTGAAAACGGAGAACTTATAAAGGTTAACGATTATGGCGAAAAAACTTTGGGGGGAACGGACAATTATATCAACGAAAAAGCGGTGGATAGAACAACTTATATTGATAACGTCGTGTACTCATTTGCTCAATACGGAAATGTAATTACATCCTTTGATAAATCAACCGCAGAAAAAATAAGCAGCATAGTTTTAAAATAAAATCTGAAAAACAGACTTTATTTAATATGCTACGAAAAACAGATGTTTTGTTGTAAAAAATAAAGAAATAAAAATAAAAGGGCAGATGTTGCGAATTCGCAACATCTGTTTTTGTTGAAAATGCTTATTGTTTATTTGGTTTTGTAGTGATATAATGCACTTGTGGTAGTATGTATGAATATGTACATTTATTAATTCTATATTAAAAGGAGAATGGAAATGAAAAAAGTATTATCACTTTTACTCGCATTAGTTTTCGTTGTTTCAGCATTTCCTGTTACATTTGTCTCTGCGGCAGATGTTATTGTAATCAGTGATGCGGCACAATTAGCTGCAATTGGTAGTAACGATAACTATCCACTTAATGGTAGCTACAAGCTTACAAAAAATATAAGTCTCAGTAGCTATGACAATTGGACTCCGATTGGTTCTTCAAGTGCTTTTTCAGGTACATTTGAAGGTAACGGCAAGACAATTTCAGGTTTAAAAGTTAATGCAAGCGGTACTTATGCCGGTCTTTTTGGTCAGGTTTCAGGTACTGTTAAAAACCTTACCGTTATAGGTAGTGTTACTTTGAACGCATCTGTTAGTAATGCATCAAGCGTTTATGCAGGTATCTTAGCAGGTAACGTAAGCGGTTGGTTTGCTACAATTGACAGCTGTTCAACTTCAGGTGAAGTTAAGGCGACACTTAACTGCACAGCTACATGGGGCATTGGTTCCGCAAACGTTTATGCAGGTGGTGTTATAGGTAACAGCAGTTCAATGATTGCTTCAGAAATTCTCTCACATAAATCAGGTGCTGTTACTGCAACATATACAGGCAGTAAAGTAAGCGGTAACGCTTATGCAGGTGGTGTTGCAGGTAAAACATCTGCCGGTCTTACAGACTGCTATAACAAAGCAGACGTTACTGCTTCAAGTGGTAATGGCTCATCTTATGCAGGTGGTCTTGCAGGTCAGTGTGCAGCAACTGAAACATCTTATAACACAGGTACAATTACTGCGGGTACATATTGCGGTGCTATTGCAGGTTACACAACAGGCTCTTCAAAATATTGCTATTTTGAAAATGGTAGCGCATCACAAGGCTTCGGCGGTAGCAGTGGTAGCTCAACACCTACTGCGACAGGCAAAAAATTAAGTGATATGTACAATGAAAAATTAACCGGTTTTAACTTCGAAGATGTCTGGGAGGGCAAGGCATTAACTTTACCTGCTCACTATTCTGTAAACGAAGTTATTACAGGTACTGTAAGCATTCTTGGTAATTTCCAGGTTGGTGAAAAGCTTACTGCAGATATGAGTAAAGTTACACCTGCTTCTGCATATAACGGTACATTAATTAAATATGTAAAATATCAATGGGAACGTGGCACAAAAGACGGCGACGGCAATATGAACTATGAGAAAATAAGTGGTGCAACAAGTGATTCATATACACTCACCTCATCTGATATGGGCAAATATGTTCGTCTTGTAGTTCGTGGTCGTTATACTTACGGCGGAAAGCTCGAAAGTAAAGAGGGCTTGGTTTCAGTAGCGGTTCCTAAGAACGTTAAAGTTTCAACTGATGATAATGGTATTAAAGTTTCCTGGGATAAAATTTCAGGTGCAGAAAAGTACACAGTTTACAGAAGCACATATTCTGAAGGCTTTATGGGCTTTGGTGCAGGCTATAACTCATATACTGAAGTTGGCACTGCAACAACAAACAGTTACCTCGACACAACTGTTACAACCAACACAAAGTATAAGTATAAAGTTTCTGTAACTATGGGTGGTACAGAAAGCGACAAGTCTGCAGAATCAGCAGAAATTACCGCACAACTTGCTTGTCAGCACAGTTGGGATTCAGGTAAAGAAACAACAAAAGCAACTTGTGAAGAAGCAGGTGTTAAAACATATACATGTTCAATATGTAAAGGCAAAAGAACAGAAACAATTCCTGCAAAGGGTCATAACTTCACAACAATCTCAGAAACAAAACCTACTTGCGAAAAAGAAGGTACAAAGAGTCTCTATTGCTCAGGTTGTTTTACAACTAAAAAAGAAACCACTCCTGCTTTAGGTCACAGTTATGATGCTGGTGTTATTACAAAAGAACCAACTTGTGAAGCTGAAGGTGTAAAGACGTTTACTTGTACTACTTGTAAAAACAAGAAGACTGAAGCTATAAAAGCAACAGGTCACTCATTTGCTTCAAGTGAAACAGTGAAAGAAGCAACCTGTACAGAAGACGGTCTTAAAAGAGGTACTTGTAAATCTTGTGGTCAATACAAGGAAGTTACAGTTTCTGCACTTGGTCACGATTGGCAGAAAAACTTTACAATAGATAAACCTGCAACATACGAAGAAACAGGTGAAAAATCAAAGCATTGTAATCGTTGCGATGCAAGAACAGAAGTAACAGTTATAGCAAAATTAGTTAAGTTAGAAATTCCTGTACAGCATTTCACAAGAGAAAAAGACGGTGTAAGCGTAACTTGGGAAAAGGTAACTAACGCAACAGGCTATAACGTATATAAAGCAGAACAGATTAACGGCACATGGACTACATGGAAGAAGGTAAAAACACTTGCTTCTTACGCTACATCTTACAAAGATACAAGTGTTGAATTAGGTCACATTTACAGATATGCTGTGTCTGCAACCGCAAACGGTGAAGAAACAGATTATGGTACACAGAGTATGGTAATCTTTATCGGTGAACCAACAGTAACAGGCAAGACTTCAACTAAAAATGGTGTGCAGATAACCTGGAATAAATTAAACAATATTGAAGGTTATATGGTGTTTAAAAAGACTGCAAACGGAATGGAAACAGTAGCAGTATTAAACGTAAACACAACAAGTTTTACAGATGTAAATGTAAAAGATGGTGAAACTTACACATATGCAGTAGCATCAATGGACTTCTATGGTAATGCAGGTACTTATGAAGAATTTACAGTAACATATAAGGTTCCTGTAGTTGGTAAGTTAGCAACTCCTACAGTTAAAAGTTCTGTTTCTGCAAAGGGTATGCAAATTACCTGGAACGAAATAGAGGGCGCAGAAAGTTACATAGTTTACCAGAGAACTTATAACGCAAAGACTAAAAAATGGTCTGGCTGGAAAATTCTCAAGAATGGTTACACAGGAACAAGCTATGTTGATACAACCGTAAAACTTGGCACTTACTACAAATACACAGTAAGAGCGGTTAACGAAGATACAAGAAGTGCATTTACTGCAACAAAAGGTCTTAAATATAACGTAACTCCTGTAGTTAAAACTTCAAATGCTGCAAAGGGTGTGAAGGTTACCTGGACTACAGCAGCAAATGCAACAGGCTACGCAGTATATTCTTCAACCTACAACGCAAAGACTAAAAAATGGACAGGTTGGAAATATCGCGGAACTGCAAAGCCTGCAACTAAAGCATGGGTTGATAAAACTGCAAAGAGCGGAACATATTACAGATATACAGTAAGAGCAGTGAATGGTACATTCAAGAGCACTTATAAGGCATCTGCAAACATAATGTATTTAGCTCAACCGACAGTAACAGCAGAAAGTTCCGAAAACGGAATTACAGTAAAATGGAACAAGGTTCCGGGCGTTAAGAACTACACGGTTTATCGCTCAGTATATGAGAACGGTAAATGGTCAAGTTGGACTAACGTTGGCACAGGTGTTGCTACAAGCGTAGGCTGTGTTGACAGAGGTGTACAAAGCGGTGTGACTTATCGCTATACAGTAAGAGCAGTAAATGGCAATTACAGAAGCAGTTACGTTGCAAGTAATTCAGTAACAAAATAATACGAAACCCGACAAGTGAGAAAGCTTGTCGGGTTTTTTCTTATTTTTTATAAAAAATAAAGATTTTTTTGCATAAATCTATTGATACTTTTTTAATTTTCTGCGATAATAAGATGATATATTATATTTTGATATAATTGATTGGAGTATTTTATGAGTTACGATTATAAGGTTCTTGCAAACCTGCTGTTTCCGAACGTAACAGAAACAGTAGAGGATTTAGAAAAAAAATATCCTGAAAGAGATTTAAAAGAGGGTGCAAGAGTTACACGCTTTGCACCGAGTCCTACAGGCTATCTTCATATAGGGGCATTTTACACTGCACTTGTTAATTTGCTTACAGCAAATGCTTCAGGCGGTGTTTCATATTTAAGAATTGAAGATACCGACAAAAAGCGTGAGGTTACAGATGGTGTTTCTGCAATTGTAGACGGCTTCAAGGATTTTGGTGTTGAGTTCACAGAAGGTGTAACAGGCTTTGGAACAGAAAGTGGTAATTATGGCCCATACACCCAGAGCTTAAGAGCGGGGATTTATCATATTGTTGCAAAAGCATTGGTTGAAAACGGACTTGCTTACCCTTGCTTCTGTACCTCAGAGGAGTTGACAGAGCTTCGTTCTGTACAAGAAAAAGAGGGTGCTTTAATTACAGGTTACTTTGGGAAATATGCAAAATGTCGTGATTTGACGTTAGAACAGATTGAAGAAAATCTTAAAGCAAATAAGCCTTACGTGCTTCGCTTCCGTTCTCAGGGTAGTGAAGATAAAAGAATTATGTTTGAAGATATGATTCGCGGTAAAATTGAAATGCCCGAAAATGTAATTGATGAGGTTTTACTTAAATCTGACGGAATACCTACATACCACTTTGCACATATCTGTGACGACCATTTTATGAGAACGACTCACGTAATCCGTGCAGAGGAGTGGTTGTCTTCTGTGCCGAAGCACATAGCAATATTTAAAGCGTGTGGCTTCAAGGTGCCTAAATACGCACACGTTTCACAGGTTATGAAGCTTGATGAGGATGACGGCAACAAGAGAAAAATATCAAAAAGAAAAGACCCTGAAGCAGCAGTGAGCTATTTCTTTGAGGCAGGCTTCCCTAAAGAGAGTATTTTAGAATATCTCTTAACTTTAATAAATTCAAACTTTGAAGATTGGCGAAGAGCGAATCCGACAGCGGATATCTATTCATTCCCGTTTAATCTTAAAAAGATGAGTCCGTCAGGTTGCCTTTTCGACCTTGTTAAATTGAATGATATAAGCAAAAACGTAATTTCTGTAATGAAGGCAGATGAGGTTTACGAGTCTGTAAGTGAATGGGCGAAAAAATACGATGAATATTTTTACAAGGTGTTCACAAAGGACAAGGCATTTTCAACCGAAATGGTTAACATTGACAGAGAAAGCCCGAAGCCGAGAAAGGATATTGCTAAATGGGAAGAGGTAAAGGATTACTTCTCATATATGTTTAACGAGTACTATACTCCGTCTTTTGAGCTTCCTGAAAACATTAAAAAAGAAGATGCAAAAGCGATACTTAATGAGTACGTCAAGGTGTATGATGAGGGCGACGACAAAGATACGTGGTTTAATAAAATCAAAGCTCTTTGTGAGCCTTTAGGCTTTACACCAAACGTAAAAGAATATAAACAGAATCCCGAAAGCTTCAAAGGTCACGTTGGGGATGTTTCAACTGTTATCCGTTTAGCAGTGACAGGCAGAAAAAATACACCCGACCTTTACACAATAATGAAGCTTCTGGGTAAAGCTGAAGTGATTAAAAGATTAAGCTCTGAGGAGATGTAAATATGGAAGAAATTATAAATGCAGAAGGTATGTCAAACTTTATTCACGACATTATCGATGAAGAATTAAGAGAGGGTGTGAATACACGCGTTCAGACCCGTTTTCCACCTGAACCAAACGGTTATTTGCACATAGGTCACGCGAAAGCTATTTGCATCGACTTTATGACAGCGTTGAAATATAACGGCGTTTGTAATTTAAGACTTGATGACACAAACCCTGCTAAAGAAGACCTCGAATACGTTGAATCAATCAAAGAAGATATTGAATGGTTGGGCTTTAAGTGGGATAAATGTCTTTTTGCTTCAAGCTATTTTGACTTCATTTATGAGTGTGCAATAAAACTCATAAAAGACGGAAAAGCTTACGTCTGCGACCTTTCTGCAGATGAAATAAGAGAATATCGCGGTACTCTTACAGAACCGGGTAAAAATAGCCCTTACAGAGACAGAAGCGTAGAAGAAAACCTTGATTTGTTTGAAAGAATGACAAAAGGTGAATTTAAAGACGGTGAAAAGGTATTAAGAGCAAAAATTGATATGGCTTCACCTAATATGAATATGCGCGACCCTGTTATTTACAGAATCGCTCATGTAAATCACCACCAGACAGGTGATAAATGGTGCGTTTACCCGATGTATGATTTTGCTCACCCGTTGTCAGACGCAAAAGAAGAAGTAACCTATTCACTTTGCTCACTTGAATTTGAAAATCACAGACCTCTTTATAATTGGTTTATTGAGCAAATCGGCTTTAAAGAGCCACCAAGACAGATTGAGTTTGCAAGACTTAACATCAACTACTGCATTACAAGTAAACGTAAAAATATACGACTTGTTACAGAAAAAATGGTTCGTGGCTGGGATGACCCGAGAATGGCTACTATCTGTGGTATGAGAAGACGTGGATATCCTGCATCTGCAATACGCACGTTTATCGAAAAAGTAGGCGTTTCAAAGGCATACAGCGTTGTTGATTACGGTCTTTTGGAATCTTGTGTAAGAGATGAGCTTAATGCGTCTGCACCAAGAGCAATGGCGGTTTTAGACCCTCTTAAGGTTATTATAGATAACTACCCTGAAGGTCAGACAGAAGTTATTGAGGTAGATGTTCACCCTGAAAAACCAGAGTTAGGCAAAGCAAAAATTACTTTTGGTAAAGAAGTTTTTGTTGAGAAATCTGACTTTATGATTGAGCCTGTTAAAAAGTATTTCAGACTTTATCCGGGTAACGAGGTTCGTTTCAGAGGTGCATATTTCCTTACTTGTACTTCTTATGATACAGATGAGAACGGCGAGGTAACAGCAATTCATTGTACCTACGACCCTGCTTCAAAGGGTGGTAATTCACCTGACGGCAGAAAAGTGAAGGGTACAATCCACTGGGCAGGTCCTAATGCATTCAAGGCAGAGGTTCGTCTTTACGACAGACTCTTTAACGTTGAAGACCCTGCTTCGGTTTCAGATGAAGAATTCCCGAGTGTAATAAATGAAAATTCACTTATTGTTCTTAAAGATTGTCTTATTGAAGAGACAATTAAGGATGCCGCTCCTGAAAGTTCATTCCAATTTATGAGAAACGGTTATTTCTGTGTTGATAAAGATTCTACTCCTGAGAATCCTGTTTTCAACAGAACCGTTCAGTTGAATTCTTCCTGGGGAAAATAAGGAGGCAAAAAAATGAAATACGTTTATAAAATTATTTCGGCAATTTGTTCAATTCTGATTTTACCTGCAATGATTTTTTCTCCTACGATTTACTATCATATAACATCAGTTGCACTTCAGGGAATTTTGACTCTGGCACAGATGTGGGGAAGTCAGTCGTTGGAAGCAGCAATGAAAGAATATGATATGACGCAGATTCCGGATGGTATAGCAGACACGCTTTCGGTTTCTGAAGTTATAGAAATCATAAACAGATTCAGCGACGGAAAAATGGAGCCAAACGAAAAGCTTGAATTCCTCCTTCCGAGCTTATATGTAATGATTGCGGCATTTGCTTTAATAGCTGTTTGTGCTGTTGTTACAGCGGTTCTCGCAATTGTTTGTAAGGATAACAGAAAGGTTATTGCTTCTTCAATTGCAGGTATTGGACTTTCTTGGTTTTTTATGATGACGTTTGAAGCATTTGTAGCTCCTATTGTTTCAGGGCAAATTGATATGTCGGCGTTTATTGAGGCTTTCTGGGCATCATTTATTGCTCAGGTAGAAGAGGTTTCTTTGGCACCTATGTTTTATATGATTCCGTGTTTATTTGGTTTTGTTGCTTTGTGGACTATACTCTATAATGCAACTTTACCTGAAAAAGAAAAGGCTAAAAGAATGAAAATGATAGGCTGAAAATAAAGTGAATAAAAATGGGTTCTTACAACTAAACTTGTAAGAACCCATTTTTTGTATCAAAGATTTTAAATAGAAAAAATTTTATTTTTTGATATTCGGATTTTTAGTTTGCTTTGTTTGTGATGCAGTTGCGAGAATCTGTGCATAAATTATTGCAACCGTCTCATAAAGCTCACGTGGTATCTGAGTACCGACATCAAGCATACACAGAACTGAAGATGCACTGTCGTCACGGTAAACAGGGATGCCCTCGGTTTCTGCAATATCAATTATGCGTTCAGCAACTTCGCCATATCCTGAAGCAATAACAATAGGTGCCATATCCTGCTCCTGATTATATTTAAGAGCAACGGCTTGTTTTGATTTATCCTGACTCACGTACACCATCCTTTCTGTAATGTAATTATAAAATTAATTAATATTTGTCATCGTAGCTATCGAAGTTGTAATCCTTAGATGAATCGTAATTATTTATTGAAGGAATTTCCATACTTGCTTGTGTTGAAACGTCCTTTAATTGGAATGCGCCGATAATTTGTTTAAGCATCTGAGCCTGACCTGAAAGTTCTTCTGAAGCAGAAGCACTTTCTTCACTTGTTGCAGAGTTAGTCTGAACAACTGCAGAAATTTGCTCAATACCGCCTTTAAGCTGTGTAACTGCTGTTGCCTGTTCTTCAGAAGCTGTTGCAATTTCATCGATTTTTGCAGAAACTGCATTAACTTTTTCAACAACCTCTAAGAGTGAATTTGCGGTTTCGTCTGCAATCTTTGTACCATTTTCAATTGCTTTAATAGCACTTTCGATAAGTACTGTTGTACTCTTTGCTGCTTCTGCAGATTTTGCTGCAAGATTACGAACTTCATCAGCAACAACCGCAAATCCTTTACCTGCCGCACCCGCTCTTGCTGCTTCAACTGCTGCGTTAAGAGCAAGAATGTTTGTCTGGAATGCAATATCATCAATTGTTTTAATTATTTTGCTGATTTCGTTAGATGTATTGGTAATGTCATTCATTGCAACAACCATTTCTTGCATCTGAGCATTACTTTCATTTATGCCGTTTGAGGCGATAGTAGCTTGTTCTGTTGCTTCAACTGCATTTTTAGCAGTTGTGTTAATATGTTCAGAAATTTCAACGATTGTAGCAGAGAGTTCCTGCACGCTACTTGCTTGTTGCGTAGCACCCTGTGAAAGTGCCTGTGCACCACTTGCAACCTGGTCTGAACCGTTTGCAACCTGCTCTGAACCCTGATAAATCTGATACATTGTGTCTGTAAGGTCAACAACAATTTTATCAAGTGAGGTAAGGAGCGGCTGGAAGCCACCTTTATAAGCATCAGGGCTTTCAGAAGTAACGTTTAAATTACCGCTTGCAATTGCACCTAAAAGCTTGCTCTGGTCGTTTATGATATTACTCATATTTTCAGTAATTTTAACAGTTGCATTATAGAGTGTACCTGTTTCATCTTTAGCTTTGGTAGAAGGCACAGGAGTTTCTAAATCACCTTCAGCAAGTAATTCAAGTCTTTTGGCATATTTCTTTACAGGTTTTGCTATCATATTAGAAAGGATAAGACCATAGGTAATTGAAATTACACTGATAATAAGAACAAGCACCATAACAAGTATAGCCATTTTGTTACCCTCTGCTTTTACAGATGCTACGGTCGCATCACCATTTGTTACTTTTATTTCAAGTAATAAATTTAATGCAGAGTCAATTTTATCGTATTCTACGTCAAGCTCATCAATAAGTCTTGCCTGTAATCTTTCAATTGTCTCGCGGTCATCACCTAACTCGCGTTCTTCCATTATGTCAGTTGCAATTTCCCAATAAACATCGAATGTTGTCAAAGCGTCTTCATAAGCTTTAAGCTCTTCCCGTGTTCTTAAAGATGGTTTTACCGCTTCAAGAGAGGTTTTAAATTTGCCGTAATACATATCTAATTGTGAACTGCAGAATTCACGACGATCTTCGTCATAGTAAGATATGTAATCGTGAATGTATTCATCAACTAAGCAGAAATTCTGAATAGCTTTACCAATATCGCCTTGTGCGAAACCATCGTTTACAACAACGTCGTAGTAACCGTTGTTTAATGAAGCTGTAGATTTACCTGTGAGGACACCCATAAAAAGCACCAGCACGGTAACGCCGACAAATGCTGACATAAGCTTTCCCCTGATAGTCATCTTGTTTAAATATTTAATCATTTTAAACCCTCCAAAAATTTA
Organism: Acutalibacteraceae bacterium; assembly: GCA_045646485.1. Classification (GTDB taxonomy): domain Bacteria; phylum Bacillota; class Clostridia; order Oscillospirales; family Acutalibacteraceae; genus DTU089. The sequence goes on along the minus strand of JAZRKU010000001.1, from coordinate 10,643 downwards.
TTAGACAGTCACGTCAACGCCAACACGTCTGTATGGAAGCGACTTGAAAACATCCATAAGAGAGCGAGGCTCTTTGAGTGTATCTATTTTTGCTTTACCTAATCTATATTCGGCGTTACGAAGCAGAGCGGGTAACGAACGAACCATAGTTGTGAATTGGGACTCTAAGCCCTTAGGACAATATAGATTCAAATCAATCAGCTTTGTGGTATTGTGTGCGAAAAATTCAACCTCGAAACGCCCGACACCATCAATATCCATAACCATTAAGAAATGAATACCGCTCCCTTTGTGACTGCCTTCGGGGTAGTCGGTTTCATCGCTCTGCGGATTTATCCACATTTCGGCGAAGGAACGAATGTCGCCGAATACAGATGGAATTATATAGTGCAGCAATGGTGTGAAGTTGCAGGGTGAAGATAAAAGACTGTGAAGTATTTTTTCTGTTTTTGCAACATCCATTAAGCTCTCTTTGCTTGTTGAAGACTGAAAGTCAAGTAAAGAAACAAGTGAATCAATAACCTTTGAGTGGAATGGTGAAGTCTTTGACGTCAATCTGTGAAGTCCGCCCACCTGGTATTTTGACGTGAAATCGTCAAGCAACTTTGTCAGTTCTCGTCTGTCTTCGAGATTTATAAGCCTTTTTAAATTGTAGGTTGCCTCTTTGAAGTAATCAACACTATCGTTAAATCTCGAAAGATTATATATTGTAATAGAAATGTTTTTTGCAAGCTTTGGTGTGAAGAGTATGCTTTCTTCGATTTCTTTTAATACAGCCAAAGTTTCAGCCTTCAAATCCGGAAAATTTTCATAAGCCTCGTTTGACGAGAATTTAATTATAAGATTATTCAGCTTTGTTGTTAAATCCGAGCTTGTTGCAACGCTGTTTTTCAAGAAAGTGAGGTTGTTTATAACGGCACCCAATATATCATCCTTATACAACAGGTTGTTGATTGATTTCAGCTCGTTTGCTACTGCTCTTAAAAGAGGTGTGTTATCGGGGTTTTCTGAGCAGATTCTTCTCAGAAAATCAAAAATCTCACCCTTGAAGCCTGAGGATTCTTTTTCCTGACGAACCATTTCGTTTGCAATATCCTCAGTTGGTACGAACATATCACTTATATATTGCTCTATTTGCTCGGTAGTGGTTGTGTTTTTAGCAGAAAGCAATTTGAACGTTTCTTCTAAAAGATAAATATTTTTAAGATAGGTTGCTGCTACCGCAGGGTCACGTAAAAGCGTGAGTAAAAGGGTAGGGGCATCCTGACCCTCCAAAAAGTTAGTGTTATGCTTGAGAATCTCGCTCTGATTGTGAGTCTGAATAACTTTTGTAGGGTCTTGTATATTAAACGGTACAGTCGGCTCTACCTGTGGTTTTAACTGAGCGGACTGATTTTTGTTTACATATGGAGTGACAATTCTTAATACGTCAGCCAATGAAACTACTCCTTACAAGATTGATTTTCATGCGAACATAAACGTCCCATAGTAGTATATAGTATAATATAGCACAAAAAAAACAACAAAATCAAGTTGTTTTGTCAAAATATCTAAAAAACCCTTGATTTTTTCCGAAAAAATGTTATAAATATATTATAGGGATGTTATGTGGTAACATCAAAAATTAAGGAGGTCGTTACAATATGGGTATAGTTGAACCCGGAATGGAAGCCATGTTGGATGTTTTTGTCCATGAAACTGATACAATGTTAGAGGAATTAGACGAAGTTCTTATTGAATCGGAAAAGGCTCATAATATTGATGATGACAATATAAATACTATTTTCAGAATCACACATACAATTAAAGGTTCTGCAGCGATGATGAATTTTGAGGGTATGTCAAACTTAGCACACTCTATTGAGGACGTGTTCTACATACTCAGAGATAATCCTGAGAAGCTTAAAATTGTTTTTGATACAATTTTCGATCTTGTATTCCAATCTTCAGATTTTCTTAAAGATGAACTCAATCAGATTCGTACCGGTGTTTACGAACCTGAGGACCCTTCTGAGCTTATTGACAAAATTCACGGTCAGGTTGCAGTGTTAAAGGGCGAGGCACCTGCAGAAGTATCAGAAGAAAAAGCATCAGAAAATAGTGATGTTCAGGTTGAAGCCGATGAAGATTCAGAAACACTTCATATTTTCTTTGATGATGGTTGCCAGATGGAAAATATCCGTGGCTTTATGATAGTTAATCAACTTGAAAAAATTTGCGATTCAGTAAAGACTGTTCCTGCAAATATTGAATCAGACCCTGAAACTGCGGCAGAAATAGAGAAAAAGGGTTTGTTCATTACAATCAAACCTGCAGATGCTTTGCAAGAAGCAATAGAAACAGTTGAATCTGCTTTAAGTGTTAAGAGTTATGAAGTTGTTGCTAAGGGTGAAGAAGTTAAAGAAGAATCTGAGACAGCAACAGCTGAACAGGTTGATGCAGAATTAAAAGCAGCAGGAATTCAGGAAATCAAGGTTGAGTCTATTGTGGCAAAAGAAGCAGAGGCAGCAAAGCCTGCACAGGCTCCACAGCAAGCTAAACCAAATACAAAGGCAGTTGCAAAAGAAAATGCAAAACAGAGTCTTTTAAGTGTTAATCAGGCAAAGCTTGATAAACTTATGGACCTTGTAGGTGAAATTGTTACTACCGAGTCAATGGTTGCACGTAACCCTGATATTCAGGATTTAAAACTTGACAATTTCACAAAATCACTTCGTGAGTTAGATAAATTAACTGACGAGCTTCAGGATATTGTTATGTCAATCAGAATGGTTCCGCTCCAGGGTACTTTCCATAAGATGAGCAGAATTGTTCGTGATATGGGTAAAAAACTTGATAAAAAGGTTGAACTCGTTACAATAGGTGAAGATACAGAGGTTGATAAAACAATCAATGACACAATTGTTGACCCGCTTATGCATATGGTAAGAAACTCTGTTGACCACGCTATTGAATCACCTGAACGTCGTAGAGAATTAGGTAAACCTGAAACAGGTACAGTTACACTCTATGCACGTAATGCAGGCGGTGAAATCTTAATTGACGTTACAGATGACGGTTCAGGTCTTGACCCGCAAAAGCTTATTGCCAAGGCAAAAGAAAAGGGTATTTTAACTAAACCAGAAAGCGAATATACAGATAAAGAAGCATTCCAGCTTATTATGGCTGCAGGTTTCTCAACAAATTCTACTGTTACTGAATTCTCTGGCAGAGGCGTCGGAATGGACGTTGTAAGAAAAAATATTGAACAAATAAATGGTTCGATTTCTATTAACAGTGTCAAAGATCAAGGAACAACATTTACAATTAAAATTCCACTTACAATTGCAATTGTTGATGGTATGAATATAGGTCTGGGTAATAATGTGTTTACTTTACCGATAACATCTATTAAACAGTTGTTCAGGTTAACAGATGAATCTTCAATTGTTAAAAATACTAACGGCGCCGAAATGATTATGATTCGTGGCGAATGTTACCCGATTTACAGATTACATAAAGTTTTCGATATCGGTGACAAGGAAAAGCCGTTTACAGAAGGTCTTCTGATTCACGTTGAAAGTGGTAACGGCAATGCTTGTTTCTTTGCCGATGAACTTTTAGGTGAATATCAGGTTGTTGTTAAACCTTTCCCTGTACTCTTTAACCACTATGGATTAAAGAAAATGGGTCTTTCGGGTTGTAGTATTCTTGGTGATGGTAGCATAAGCCTTATCATTGATGCTGCAACACTTATAGCAAACAATAAGAGATAATCATAATCGTTAATAAAGGAGTTATTTATCATGAACGAAAATACAACTATGAACACAGATGTTATTGAGGAATTAAGCAACAGATATTTATTATTCAGAATTGATGAAGCATATTATGGTTTATCACTTACATCAGTAAGAGAAATTATTCAGGTTCCTAAAATTACAGATATTCCAGGTACACCTGAATACGTTAAAGGAATTATCAACCTTCGTGGTGGCGTTGTTCCTGTTATTGATGTTCGTCTTAAATTTGCTATGCCTGAGCGTGAATATGACAGCCAGACTTGTATAGTTGTTCTTGATGTTCACGAAACAAGCGTAGGTTTAATTGTTGACCGTGTTTCTGAGGTTGTTACAGTTGAGCAAGACCAACTTGTTCCACCACCTGATATGGGTGATGTTGTAAGCAACTATCTTGATTCTGTTTCTGAAATCGGAGACAAAATTGTTCTTAATATTGATTGTGTTAAATTCTTGGAGCAAGATGTTAATTCACTTCAATTATAATAACAGGTGATTAAAGGGGAATAGGAATGATTGCTCAGAATAGTCCTATTGTAAGCATTACCGATGCGGAATTTGAAAAAATCGTAGGTTTTGTTTACAAAACGTATGGTATAGATTTAAGAAAAAAAAGACAGCTAATAGAAGGCAGACTTTCTCAGACGATTAAAACAAAGGGCTTGTCAAGTTTTGATCAATATTTTAAGATGCTTCTTGACGATAAGAGTGGCACAGAGATGAATTTGTTTTTAAACAAAATTACAACTAACCACTCATACTTCGGCAGAGAAAACGAGCACTTTGATTTTCTTCAAAATGTTGCACTTCCGGACCTTGAAAAACGCAGACAAAGAGAACTCAGAATCTGGAGTGCGGGTTGTTCTGCAGGGCAGGAAGCATATAACATTGCTATGACAATAGACCAATATTTTGGTTCAAGAAAAAATCTTTGGGATACAAGAATTCTTGCAACAGATATTTCTACGGCTGTGCTTGAAAGAGCAAAGGTCGGTGCGTACACAGCAGATAATCTTACTGATTTACCACCGATGTGGCGTTCAAAATATTTTAAAATGCAACCGGATGGTACATATCAGATTTCTGAAGCAATGAGAAAAGAAGTTATTTTTAAAGTCTTTAATCTTATGGATGAAATTGTTTATAAAAAACCTTTTGACATTATTTTCTGTCGTAACGTTATGATTTACTTTGATGCTGAAACGACAAATAAGCTCGTTAAAAGATTTTATGATGCAACGTCTGAAGGTGGCTACCTGTTTATTGGTCATTCAGAGTCAATAGATAAGGAGCGCACAGGCTACACCTATGTCAGACCATCCACATATCAAAAAATCACGAAAAAATAAGAAAGCGGTGAAGTAGTTGTCGATTCGTGTTCTTGTTGTTGACGACTCAATTATTTTCAGAACTAAGCTGCAGTTGTCTCTTAATCAGGATAAGGATATAGAGGTTGTAGGCAGTGCAATCAACGCAAAAGACGCAATGGGAAAAATAGAAGAGCTTAACCCTGACGTAGTTACACTTGACGTTGAAATGCCGGGTATGAACGGAATAGAGTTCTTGAAAACACTTATTCCAAAAAGACAGATACCTGTAGTTGTTGTAAGTTCGTTACCTATAAATGCACTTGATGCTCTTGATGCCGGTGCGGTTGATTTTGTTAAAAAGCCTGATGCAAGTCAGGAAGCTATAAAAGAATTTTTTATTGAATTAACAGAAAAAGTAAAGGTTGCTTCAAAGGCAAAGGTTAAAAGAATGAAGCCTATTGCCGAGGTAACACAAAAAACTCAGGCTACAAGTGCTCTTGCCTCAATGGTTAACGTTAAAGCAAGCAGTAAGTCAGTTATTGCTATTGGTGCTTCAACAGGTGGTACAGAAGCAATTATTGAGGTTGTAAAAGACTTCCCTGCAAATTCGCCGGGTGTTGTAATTGTTCAGCATATGCCACCTAAGTTTACAGACCTTTATGCACAAAGGCTCGACAAAATCTGTAAAATGCGCGTTAAAGAGGCTGAGGATTTTGACAGAGTTGTTCCCGGTCAGATTATTATTGCTGCCGGTGAATATCATCTTACATTAAAAGAAGATGCTAAAGGCTATTACATCAGAAGCCAACGCGGTGAAAAGGTGAGCGGACACTGCCCGTCAGTTGATGTAATGTTTGATTCAGTTGCAAAAACAGCGGGTAAAAACGCAGTTGGTGTTATTCTTACCGGTATGGGTGCCGACGGTGCCAAGGGTATTAAATTCCTGAAGGACACAGGTGCATACACAATTGGTCAGGATAAGGAAACCTGCGTTGTTTACGGTATGCCTATGGAAGCTTATAAAATCGGCGGTATCTCCCGTCAGCTTCCGTTAGACCAGATAGGCTCTGAAGTAATTTATCAGATTAATAAAACAAATAAATAAAATGAAATCCTATCATTTTACGAATGATAGGATTTTTGTTTTAGGAAGCAGGAAACAGGTGTAGGGTGAGGCGAACGGCGAGTTCTGTTTCTTTAAGTGAAAATTGAAAATGGAAAATTGTGGAAACGCTTCGCGTTTGATTGTAAATTATATTGGTTAACTTATTCGCTCGTTTTCCAATATTTTAAAAATTAAACTTACTATAAATGAAACGAAAAATTAACTGCAACAATTGCCTCTCTTCGAAGAGAGGGGGGCCGTCGCTTGCGATGGTGGAGAGTTCTTTGCCACCATCTGAATTGTATAATTACATTTGGATGATAACGCCACAAACTACCAATCTATCATTTTTATTTTATTGTTTGTTAAAATTCGTTATAGCGGGCAAGCAAAGCTTAGCCCCTACAATGATATGGGTGAATTTGTCCATTTATTTATAACACACCGAATAACTCAACTTGCTACAAACGAAACGAAAAAATTAACTCACACTATGGTAGGGGCAAACCTTTGGTTGCCCGTTTTCAGTGAGTTTAATTAATTGATAACATAAAAACGAAACAATGCAGTTTTCATTGTAATAGTTGGTTGTAGAGGTAGCAACATTAACAAAACTACTCCTTTGGTTTTATCTATTTCGCTAAAAATGAAAAAAATCAAAAAAATTTTGTAGCTTTTCAAGAAATGTGTCATATATAGATGAAAGCAAAATAAAAGGATGTGGTAAAATGATTAAAAAATCGTTGTCGATATTACTTGCAGTAGTAATACTGATAGGTGTAATGTCGACTGCGACTCCTGTTTTTGCGGCAGAATTGCAAACGAATGCGAGTAGCAAAGCAACAACTGTAACAACAGCAGAAACAGAAGTTTCAGAAGAAAAAGAAATAGTTTCTGAAATAACGGCTTTACGTACAGAATCAGAAAAATATTTCAGAATGTCAGACGGGTCATATATGGCGGTGCAGTATGCAAAGCCTGTTCATTACCAAAGTGGTGGAAAATGGGTTGAATATGACTACTCAATGACAGAAAACACAAGTAAAAATGTATTTTCAACAAAGAGTTCAGATAATAAAATATCCTTTCCTGAAGAACTCACAGAAGATAATACTGCAAACATAGAAGTTAAAACAAACGGCCACAACATAAAATTCACACCTGTAACAGAAGAAAAAGTGTTCAGCACAAGTGTAAAGGGTGAAGTAAAAGATTCTGCTGAATTAACTTCGAACGAAAAAGTAGCAGCACTTTCAGCAGAAAGTGAAAATGCAACTGAAGAAACAGATGAAAAATTAATCTTAAAAAACCAGAAAAGTGCATTTGTGTATGAAGATGTATATAAAAATGTAGATTTAGAATATGAGGTTTCTTCAAACACAATAAAAGAAAGCATTGTTTTAGACAAAAAGCAAGATAAAAACACATTTGATTTCTACATAGATACAGATGGTCTCTACCCGAAAAAAGAAAAAGATGGTTCAATAGTACTTTACAGTGATAAAGATTGCAAAAAAGCAGTATCTTTAATAATGAAGCCATATATGTTTGACTCAAATGATGTGTATTCATATGACGTGAGTATGAATATTAAAGAAGAAAGCGGAAAATATAAATTAACCGTAACCGCTTCTGAAGAATGGCTGAATTCAGATGAAAGAAAATATCCTGTGGTAATAGACCCGACAATAGTTCTTGACGTAGGCAGACTTAACACAGTAGACTGCTATGTGGATGCAAGTCAGCCCAACACAGCATTCCCAACTGACTATTACCTTTACGCAGGTCACAGTAGCTTAGGCAAAACAAGAACGTTTATTAAATTTGGTTTACCGCAGTTACCCGACAATTGCAGTGTAATTACAAATGCAAAGCTTTATGTGGCACAAAGAAGCGCCGATTTGTCTTCTACAGCCGGTTACCTTGGTGTATATAAAGTTACAAGTAACTGGTCAAACGATGGCACGGTAAAATGGAACAGTCACCCTACAGATGAAGGTAAAATTGTTGACTACGCTAAAATGAAAAGCGGTAGTACTTCATATAGTTTTGATATAACAAGACTTGTAAAAACGTGGTATGACGGCGGTGTGAATTACGGCTTAGCAATAAAATCGACGAACGAAAGTGTTGTAAACCGTGCTCAGCTTTACTCTGCAGAAAATTATTCAGGTGAAATTTATCCGCAGATACTTGTTGAGTACCGCAACAATAAAGGTATTGAAGATTATTGGAGTTATTCAAGTTACTCAATAGATGGTGCAGCTACGGCAAATATAAACGATTACAGCGGAAACCTTGTTTTATGTTTGCCACTCATTTCGGGCACGGGTGAGGCTTTGCCACTCACTCTTTCAGCATATTTTAATTCTTATGATGCCAATAAGAAATTGAGCGTTGGAAAAAGCAGTTCGTCAAGAACCTCAGCTGGTAAAGGCTTCAGGCTTAACGTTCAGCAAACCGTGTTACCTTCAGACCAATATGGCTTAACGGGTACCGCTTTCGAAACCTGGCCTTACGTTTACACCGACGGTGACGGAACTGAGCACTACATAAGAAAAGGAACAAATGATGAAGGCGCTATTGAATATAAAGATGATGAAGGCTTAGGTCTTACGCTTTACACAACGCTTTCAGAAGAAGACAGCGGTATAACGGCAACATATAAAATAAAAGATAAATCGGGAACCATATATTACTTTAATGCACGAGGTAACCTTGGAGTTATTAAAGATATAAACGGAAACCGCCTTACAATATCTTACAAAGCGGCAGACACCGCAAACGGCTTGCCTTACGGAACGAGAATTTCAAAAATCACCGATGGAGCAGGTCATAGCTACACGTTTAGTTATTACCAATTAAACAACGCAGATAACGACTATATTTCTTCAATTACCGATAACTCAGACCGTACTTTGGAGTTCGGAATGAATGGCGGATATCTTACAAGCGTTAAGTATTATGATTCTTCTTCAACAACAATTGTTTATGAAACTTCAACAGCGGCAACAGGTTTAATAAATTACGTAACAAGTAAAAATGGATATAGCCTCAATTTTGATTACGATTTAACAAATAACCAGGCAAGAGTTAACACCGTTAAAGAAGCGGGCAGTGACTCAACTTTAGGTCAAATAGTAACATTTGACAGAAGTGCATATAACAAAATGAAGGTAAGAAGTGGCGGTGTAGATGGTTACCACGTGAGCCTTTATCCGAATAACGGTGCAGACGACATAGTTACCACCCTGCAATTTGACAACGAAGGTAAAACTGTTTCACAGCAAGTAAGTTTTGGCTCGGGCGAAGAAGTCGGAGCAGGTTCTTACAGCTACACTTCGGGCACACTTGGTTCTGCAAATAAAATAGATTCGAGTGCTTCGTTGGGCAAAAATACTGAAAATTTAATTAGTAACGGTATTGCCGAAAGTCTTGATAATTGGATTGCTTCAAACGGTGAGGGTGTAAACACCACAAAATATGTTACAGACACCTCAAGCTACGTCGGCACAAAAGCAATTGCCATAAGAAACAACAGCTTCACAAGCAGAGCATTAAGCTATTACCACCAGGATGTTACAGGTATTTCTGTAAGCAAATCCTACACGTTCTCAGCCTACGTAAGAGTTGGTGCATTAACTACTGCATATAACAATGCAGACAGAGGTGCATATTTAATATTGAGAGCATATGACAGTTCAGGCGGACATTTAGGAGACGCTTATTCTGAAAGATTAACCTCAAAAACAGACACAGCCATAAACAACGGCTGGCGAAGGCTTTCTGCAACGTTTACCTCGTTACCGCAAAACACAGCAATGCTTCGGGTATATTTATGCCTCAGAGACGTAACGGGTACGGTGTTTTTTGACGGAATTCAGCTTGAAGAAGGCACGGTTGCAAGTAGCTGTAATCTTCTTGAAAACGGAAGTTTTCAAAAAACTTCTTCGGGCTTGCCACAAAAATGGACTGCGTTAAACTTTGCCTCAGGCGACACGGTTGTAACGACGGCATATAAAGACGGAACAAAATCTTTAAAGATTACGGGCTCTGAAGCAACTTCAAAGGGAATTTATCAGACGGTTCCCGTTCAGGCAAATGAAAACGACACATATATAGTGAGTGGTTGGGGCAACGCTTATGCGGTTAATAACACCTACCATTCAAATGCACTTTTTGAAATTGCCGTAAGAGTTACTTACGATTGCAAGGATGCACAGGGTAACGTAACTACAGTTAATGAATATAAAGATTCTGCCACATTTAACACAACAATTAATGGTTGGCAATATGCAACGTCGGCATTTTCGCTTAAAATGAAAAATCCTGAAAGCGGAAAAACCTACACACCAAAAAGCATTATGGTTATGCCGAGATATAACTACCAGTCAAACCACGCATATTTCGACCACATTCAGCTCATAAAAGACGTTGCAGGCTCTTACA